>JAVZMA010000035.1:0-5255 GCA_038883475.1 Bathyarchaeia archaeon | reverse complement strand
ATAGGAATACTCAATCCACACTATAAGATCATTAACAAGAACGTGTTCGATTATTTCAGTTACGGGTTCTGCTTCTACACATTTATCGGCGCTAAGCCTATGACAAGAGCGCAGACTATTATAGAAATCCAAGATTTTCCTCTAATAACATAGCCTTTCAAGCCTTAAACACTTCATGTTCTATGTTAAATCATATGTTCAAGCATAACTTTAATTAAACTTTCCATAAATACTTCATAAGGAATGTCATATGAAATCTCACAGCAATAAGAGTGGGAAAAATATAGACCAAAGAATTCTTGAATACCTAGCTGGGCAAGACTGGCCCGTCACAACAGAAATGGTTGCAAAGGAGCTTGGCGTTTCATGGAACACAGCCCAGCTACACCTATACAAACTCATGGCAGCTGGTATGGTTAAGGGAAGAAGGGTTGGAAGGCAAAACCAGTGGATAATAAACAGAGAAAAAAGATAAAAGTTTTCAGACAAATTTTAACTGTGGAAACTAGTTTCCATAAGCCTTTTAGCTTCCATAAGGCTTTCAATTATTGGAATGGTCAGATTATACGTGGTTAAGCTTGACGGTGAACAGTTAAGGCTTAGCGAGCAGCAGAGGCAAATCCTAGAGTTTTATGTTATATGGCGCGATGAATGGAAGAAGCCTCAAACCCGTTTTGAAATACCATCGCCCCGAATCAGGCATTTCAGCGGAGTTTGGGGAGCCGCCCTGCGCGCGCTGTGTTTCAGCAGAGTTTCCATGTTTCTGGGTGTGGCAAGTAGGCTTTGCCTTCCCTCTGCAAGGCTTCCAATATAGCCTTAACGCTTTCCTGTGGCAGCACGGCTTGTTTAGCTATTTCCGTCAGGTGGGCTGCTTCCTTATTGCGGGTAGCTTCCAAAGGGGCGTTCACAACCTTCTCAACGTTTTCAGCGGTTAAGACGGCTTCGCTTTGCATAGCGATTCTTATTCTGTGATAGGCGTAGCCAAGCCTTCCAGCTTCTCGGCGCCTTTTCTTCTGTATGTTGAAAAGCCTCTCCAACTCTTTGGTGAACATATGTTTGCTCCGCGCGCTTTGCACACTAAAGACCAAATTAAAATGTCTCAAGAATTATCAACAATGCGTAGACGCATGACGCACAATGCATATAGTTTCATTAAGTTGTTAAGTAAAACTCAAGCCAAGTAAACGCGTTATCCCTGACTTCAAACTTTGGCTTAGCTATTGGATTGTAGGCGGAACAAAACTGACAGGTAACCCTGTGTCTTTCACAATGACCTACAACAACTACGCTTACGCCTACCTTGGCGCTCCACCGCCGGCTTGGATGCCACGGGGAGACATAAACTTAGATGGAAAAGTTGACGCAACTGACTTTTACTTTATGTGCAAAGCCTACGGGAAAAAAGCGACGGACCCAGGATGGGATGAGCGATGTGACTTGTTCCCAGACGGAAAAATTGACGCGAGTGACCTGGCCTTTCTATGCCGAGAGTATGGTAAATCTGACAGTCCCCTCCCAAGGACCATTACAATTACGGCTTCAACACAGAAGGCTGTTGTAGACACTACAACCTTAGCTTTGACTGGTGTTGTTGGCATGGCAACTGTGAAAATTTTAACTGATATGATGAGAAAAGCTGTAAAACGGTAGGGAGGGAGGGTTTAGCCACGATACGGACTGAGCACTATCACACGGACGAGGTTGAGGTGAGTATCGCTTCTAAGGATTGGAGAGGCTAAGGTTTTAGATTTCGACAAAGACCCCTTCAACAACAACATTATTAGATTCCGAGTTTTAGCCGACTTAATAGTGCCGATTGAGGAGACTAAGGGTTGGCTGGGCTTCTTCATAGATGACGAGGAAAAGCCTAGGGCGGTTATTGAAAGCGACCTAATCTTCAGCCACATCTTCAAAACAGAGTTTGAAACCATAAACGTTCCATACGGAAAACACACGCTTAAAGTTAAAATGAAAAGCCAAAATGGCTATCCAGCTGCAAACACCTTCCTAGAAATCCACATAACACGCTGGATGAACCTCCAAGAGATGTTAGGATTAATGCTGCCAATAGAACTTCTAAAATAAGTGAATTAAAATGTCAGAGGAAGAGTGGAAAAAATTCTTATTAGATGGTGACCCTGTTGCCGTTTCAAATTACTGCGAAATTCGCTGGGGTATTCCGCGTGAACCTGTCTGGGTTGATGGTGCAGAGGCTACGGCTCCTGCAGCGGGAACAGCCTTAGTTAGCAGAACTGTCAGCGCTGGCATGACTGGGAGGGTTTTCGGTGTTCACATAAGTGCTGATGAAGGTAACCAGTTTAGGCTTTATGTGGACGCCACGGTTGTTAAGCGTTTTGCTTTGGTTGCAGCAGGCACCATTCATATTGTCTTAGCTTTGCCGTTGAAGGATAATATTGCTGCGGGTTCAGTTGTAAGCATAAAAAATGTTGTTGCGGGTGCAACTGGAAAGGTTTATCAAGCCAGCGTTTTGTATGATGAAGCGTAAAGGTGCTGATTATGGTTTGCTGTAGTTGCGTTCACAAATTAGCGTATAAACTGGTGAGCAAATACAGAATTGACTTGATAACGGCTTACGAGCTTGCCGAAAAGGCTTTAGAGAGAGTTGAAAAACGCACTAAACCTAAACCTCAACCTGTTGATCCGCCTGACCCTTATGATTACACGCAGCCTTGTCAACCGAACACTAATCAAACTATGAATTGTCCAGATGCTGGGATGCCTTGTTTTGCTAATTCAGACTGCGCAGAGGGAACGCCTGGAACATGCAGCTGTCCAGCTCCTAAGCCCAACAGCAGCTTAGTTGGCAACAATTGCAGCGCTGTAATTGTGACTTCATGTCAAAACTGTCCACCAGCCACACGCAAATGCGCAAGCACTGGAGTTTGGATATGTCAAAACTACTGCTATTACGCCTGTAATCCAGGCTACGTCTGGAACGGAACTGACTGCGTCCCAGTTGGGGTTATGAAGTTTTATCAGAAGGGGACGACAACAATATACCTAAGTGGATGATTTATTGTTTAGAAAAAAGGGGAAATTTAAGGTTGTTCAAGTGTTTCTCGTTTGTTCTTCTTGTAGAATATTATGCCTGTAACTATCCAGCCTAAAGCTACGCCAGTCCATCCGCCATAGATTGGACCTAACGGAATCAAGGGTATATTCAGACCCGGAACCCAGTCTATGTCTGGGTCATTGCTAAACCTATAGTAGTGGTCATTGTATTTGAAGACAATATTGGGGGGTTGCCAGTAGTATGGTGGAACATCGTTGCATCCGAGCTGCCAGTAGGGGTAAAGCATCCATTGGCTAAGGTTCTCCCACTCAACAAGAATATACTGAAGCTCTGGTTCTTTAGTTTGTTCAATAGCAACTTTTGTCCAATGGTCTAACGGGTCAACCAATTCGATGCAATTCTCTGAAGGTTCAGTTTCCCTTAACAAGAAAAACACGTCGCAGTGTTCCCATCGGGAATTGTTGTAGGCTTTGGAATTGTTGTAGGCATAGGCGTATGCAGTTATTACTCCCATAGTCAATGTCGCAAGGCAAAGCATCATCAACCAAATTTTAAACTTTTTCATTTATCTCCATCCTTTAAATTGGAAAACAACCTTCAACCCCACCTGCATGTCATCCTTTTCCCCAACCTGGTTCATTCTTTCCATACATTGGATTTACATATTCGCTTATTATTGAATATTCTCCGTGGAAAATCAACCATTCGCAAGAAGGACACCAACGATGGCTAAGGTAAGTCCAAACGACCCAACTTTCAACCCAAAACACCCAACCATCGGAGGATACTATTATAACCAAAGTCCGTTTGTCGCTCATAACGCAGTCATCCTCATGGCAATCTTGAGGTATTCCGAGAAGGTGGCTGATTTCATGGTGGACTACGTTGTCGTCAGCCCAATAAAGTTCGGGGTGAATAAGCGCAGCTCTCGTCTGATTCCTGTCAGGTCTAAAAGCACAACCATGAACGTCTCTTTGGTCCTCGTCTTCCATGCTTTGCCCTGTAAAACCTACAAGAATCACTTTGCCATGCAAAATTGGATTCCAATTGAGTTTGTCGGCAAGTTCATGAATTCTATCTTCATCTAATTTAAGATTGTTATCGCTATTCCAAGTTGTCCAACCGATAATTCGGAAATCAATGCCATACTTGTTGAAGATTTCGTTGTCAGCCCTTTCTACTATGTTTTGGGTTGCCTCTTTCCAGTTTAAATAGTTGTTAGGTGGTGTCCAATAGGAAATATTTTGGAACTCTTCATCTGCAGCTACCATAATTGGAATGATGTATCTTGCACACCAAGTTTCGTAAAGCTGTTCGCTTGGAGGAGGTGGGTCTGGCGAGTCCATGGGCTGAGTAGTCAATCCCAGAGAGTAAGTGCGGAAAATATCTGAGTTGTTTTCGGCTTTGACATGGCTTGGCACCGTGAACATCAAAAGTATTATGGTGATAGCTATCAATTGAACTATTTTGCTTTTCTTCATTTTTATCGCCTATTATAAACTATTCAAAATATGCATATAAACGCATTAAAGATTGATGCAGAACAAAAATCCCAATAAAGGGAATTGAAAGCATATTCGCCCAAATTTTCGGTCTCCAATCTGCGATGCAAAGCAAACATTATTATTGTTCTGTTAACAGCGACTAATGGAACTCATGCGTTGGGTTTAAATCTCGGTTTAAATTCTCGGAATTTTGGTTTCAGGAACTGTTTGTTTTTCTTAATGATTTGGTGGATGAGATGAGGATTCAAACTTATCTTGGGCTGCCCCCAATTTTTGTGGGTGCTTGAACATATTCTGTTTAATTGTAATATAGATTACAGTTTCGCAAATTAAATAGATATGTTGGGTTCTCTTTTTCTTAAACTATTCTTATAGGGTAGTTGAAAAGGATGAAAAGAAAAATGTTAGCAGATAATTTGACGTGTTCACGGAATGCTATCATCCCAATTTTGGCTATAGTAATGCTTATTGTTAGCGTGTTAGCTCTCAATGCCTCTTATTTTTCCACTGAAGCTTCGAAAACCGTGAATGAAGTAAACACGCAACTTGGCTTCTTTTCAGAAAGTCAGTTGCTTGAGAACCCGTCCGATTGGTTCACAACAGGGCAAGCGGCAGACCTAATGTTGGGACCCGTTGGGCTTGAGGAAAGTGGGGGGCCATCGTTTCTAAACCATCCTATGGGCGTAGCTACAGATGGCGCGCGTCTATTTGTCGCG
>JAVZMA010000034.1:0-5452 GCA_038883475.1 Bathyarchaeia archaeon | reverse complement strand
CTGTTGACCAGTGGAAAATATAGCCTTCAAAAAGAGTTAAAAAAGTGGCTTGTTGACGCCAAAAGGGTTGTTGTAGCCGGCATCGGGAATCCTATTCGTATGGATGACTTTGTAGGTGTTAAGATAGTTCAAGATTTGCAGGGAAAAGTCTCCAGTAACGTCCAGTTAATCGAATGCGAAACCGTCCCAGAAAGCTTCATCCAACAAATAATCGACTTCAACCCAACCCATGTTCTCCTCATAGACGCTGCAATTTTAGGATTAAAACCAGGAGAATCAAAGCTAACAAGCCCGCAACATTTAGAAATTTTTCCGGCGTTTTCAACCCACATGCTTCCCTTGAGAGTTTTTTGTGAGCATCTGGCTCAAACGGTTAAAGCGAAGGTTGCCTTACTTTTGATAGAGCCTAAACAAACAGACTTTGGCGAGGGATTAACACCCGAAGTTGAGAAAGCAGGGCAAAAAATTGTAAAAACTTTGCTTAAGGTTCTTCCCTAAAAATGGGTAGAAAAAGGAAGGCTAAGTTGCAGGAGCGGCTTTTGCCACTTCTTGAAGCAACTTCTTTGTAGCTGTTATTCTCGCCTTCTGAGCCAAAACGTCTGCTGTGACCAAGTCTAGGGCTTCTTCTGGACACCACTTAACACATTGGGGTTCGCCCTTATCCTTGCATAAATCGCAGACGAAAACAACTTTTTTGTCTGGGTGCAGTGAAATTGCTCCGTAATCGCATGCTTCGATGCACCATCCGCAACCGTTGCACTTGTCCTCGTCAACCATTATTAAGCCTGTTTCTTCAGACTGGGTTAAGGCGTCTCTTGGGCAAGCGGCGACGCACGGCGGTTCCTCACAGAGCCTACAAGTAAGCGAAAGATTCACCAGCGGATTTAGCCTTACAACTCTTATCCTTGATTTCAGCGGGTTGAAGGCTTTCTCTTTCTCCCATGAGCAGATGTATTCGCAGACTTGGCAGCCAACGCATTTGTCTGGGTCGGCGGAAACAAATTTTCTTTCGTGAATTTTCACCATTATTTTATCCTCTCCGTTTAGGCCTCCTTGATTTTGCCTTCGACTATGTGGATTAGGTCGTCCATGCCCAACTCCTTAAGCTTTTCAACTGTTGGTATTCCTTCTTCCGTCCATCCGCGGGCTTCGTAGTAGTCGTCTAAAAGCAAGTCTAACTCTTCTTGGCTTACGTAGGCTCCTTTTGACGGTCCCTCGTCTGGGACTGGCATATGCATAACTTTGTAGGGTAAGGTGTCGTCTTTTCTGCCTAAGCCTTCTCTGATGTTGAAGAGTCTGGCGAGGTTGTTTATTCTCTCGCCAGCGAGCCTTATTTCCTCTGGAGTTGTTTCGAAACCCGTCACCAGAGTATAAAGCTTGGCTAAGTCTTCAAATTCTTTGTAGTATGTGCCTCTCGAGAACTTGCAGACTATCATCGAGTCAATTACTGTGTAGACATCCTCGATGTCCTTGACCATTTTGCCTCTTCCCCTCTCAGCCTTTAGGCGGTTGACTTTGCCTTTCACGTCGAAGGCGTAAGCCCCATGCCTATTGTGGTCTGCTCCGCGGAAGGAAACCGCAAAGCCCAAAGCAGCAGTCTTGAGGCATCTGAGGTCGTAACCGGTGACTTCCACTCCTTTGATGTGTTGGGCTAGTTTCTCTGCGCCTTTCCCGATTTTTTCCGCGGCGATTTTCACGCCTTCAGCGAGTATGTCACCTATTCCCTCACGCTTTCCCATTTTCTCAATTAGTTTAACCATGGCTTCGTGGTTTCCGAAGCGCGCTTCTAAACCATCCAAATCCTTCTCTGTTAATATGCCGTTTTCAAAACAGTCCATGGCAAAACCGACAATTACACCAGCGCTTATCGAATCTACGCCATAGTAATTGCAGAGCTCTGACGCCTTAATTATTGCATCAAGGCGGTCGACGCCGCAGTATGGTCCCAAAGCCCATAGGGGTTCGTATTCAACTCTTGCCATGGCGCCTTTATATGGGCCTTCTGGAACAACGCATATGTGCTCGCACCGCATGGCGCATGAACTGCATCCTATAATTTTGGCTACGTACCTCTCGTTTAGGGTTTCTCCACTCACTTTCTCTGCAGCTTCAAAGTAGGAGTTGTTGTAGTTTCTTGTTGGCATACACTGCAGAGCATTATGCACTAGAACGTTTTCCGGAGTGCCTAATGTTCGATATTTCTTTGTTGCTGGTCCCTTCATTCTCTCGTGAAATTCTTTAACAAATTCTAGGAACTCGTCTGGTTTTGCAACTTTAACGTCGTTTGTTCCACGCACGGCAATCGCCTTCAAGTTCTTAGAGCCCATGACTGCGCCCATTCCTGTTCTTCCAGCAGCCCTTGTTTTCTCGTTGATTATACACGCTATTCTCACAAGTTTTTCTCCTGCGGGTCCTATGGCTGCAACGCGGATGTAGTAGTCGCCTAACTCCTCCTTTATCGCGTCTTCGGTGTCGGCTGGCGATTTGCCCCACAAGTGTGAAGCGTCTAGAATTTGAACCGAGTCGTCGTCGATCCAAACGTAAACGGGTTTTTCGGCTTTGCCCTTAAAAATCACCGCGTCGTATCCAGCTCTTTTCAGTTCTGTTCCGAAAGATCCATGGGACTTTGACTCTCCAACTCCGTAGCTTTGAGGCGATTTTGAAACGAAGGCGTGTCCGTTTCCGCCTGTTGGCCAAACTGTTCCAGATGTTGGTCCAGTTGCGAGAATTAACGGATTTTCTGGGCTGAAGGGGTCAACGCCTGGCTTTGAATTGTCAAGCCATAGGCGCATTCCTAGACCTATTCCGCCGATGTATTTTTTGGCGTAATCTTCGTTTAAAGGCTCTGTGCGGGTTTTTCCTGTTGTTAGGTCTATGTGAAGTATTTTTCCAGCATAGCCGTACAATTCAATTTTCCTCCATACGCAATTATTTTAGTGAGAATTAAATAACTTTATGTGGTATATATATTAAGGTATCTGTTTTGTTTTATATTTCACACATTCTACAAGGATACGTGAAATTCTTATGGATTCTTGTTTGGAGAAGTCAATTTTATTAGTTACAGAAACTAGCAAAATTGGATATCCCCTCTAGAATTTTCCATGAAAAACTATGCAAGCAACAGAGAGCTTCAATTTTTAATTACTGCAAGAATTGTCGGCTACTTTTTCATCAGTAACAAAGATGGAAGACAGCTTATTCGAGTCTAAGCTTTCCAAAATGTTTGAGATTCTTTTTCTGCATTGCTTTCTCAGACGCCATGTTGCTATGAATACACCGCCGAAAACCGAGAATGTTGGAATGCATGTTAGTATCAAACTGATGGCTTGCCCCGAGACTATTTTATTGTTTACAACATGCACCAGTCCAAACGTATTTGTGCTCGCAAGTGCGATAAAATAGACTATAAGAAGAAGGCATGAGGTTAAAAACATGGCGAATACTATCATCGTTTTATGCCTATACTCATTTATGACTTGGAGAATGTTAAACAATGCTTTTCTAGCTGATTTTTCAATGTTTTGCTTTTCCTCAAGTGCCGCCATCAACCTTTTCGAATATCCCGCTTGGCTTAATATTGTGAGTGCATCCTTCGACGCTACATTGTCTATGAAATAGTTTAATCTGTCGCTATCGCTAAGGATGGGTTCCGTCCAGAACTTAATTCCATAAATAAATACGAAAACCTGCACCTTATTCTGCTGCTCAAACTTGCGAAAGCGCCAGCCACTTGTAGCACAATAAACCGGATAAAACGGCAACACCAGATAGGCTGCAAAGGGTAAAAGCTCCGAAACTCCAAAGAACATTAATGCAAACAAAAGTGGTAAACCGCATAAAACAGCGCTTATTAGAGGTATTTGCCACACTATAGTTTCTGTTTCCTTTACTAATTTACTAGTTACAATTCGGGCCTCAAACTCTCCCATCAATAAACCTTCAATAATACCGAGGAGAAGATAAAATCCCCTAGGAATTGTAAACAATTTGAGATATACTGAGGCTGAATATAGTAAGAAGCTAAAAAAGGCTGCAGAAATAATAGACGTAAACCATCTGATTTTGGCCACAGGATAGCCGATACGCCCTAAAGAAGGATACACTGAAAATCGCCCAGATAATATCGGTTTAACTTCTTACTTATTAGATTTAGCATTAACAATAACGCTCAAAATGGTAAACTCTGGCTTAAATAACGGAAAAGCCCAAAATACGTAACGATAGCACGGAGCTGTTCTCGCCATTGCAGAATTTTGCTCTGTTAGTGTCTCTTAACGGAATATTGTGGAATTGCGTCGCGGTTTTAAAATGTTAAAAACAAAAAGTAAGCTTTATAGTGTTTCTTTTAGGATTTCGAGAATGTCTTTTATGGCTATCTTGTTTTCCACATCCAAGACTTTAACTGCATCTTCAAGGGTGGTTACACAGAAGGGGCAAACCACAGCTATCGTGTCAACGCCCAACTCTAACCCTTCCTTCACACGTTCAACGCACAGTCTTTTCTCGGAAGGCGCTTCTTCCGTCCAAACTCTTCCTGCTCCGCCGCCGCAGCAGAAGCTGCTTTGTCTTGTTCTACGCATCTCAACAAGCTCTAAGCCTTTAATTGACTGCAGAATGTGTCTGGGTTCGTTGTAGATTCCGTTGCGTTTGCCTAGGAAACATGGGTCGTGGTAGGCAACTCGCCTCTTAACAGGTTTTTCAAGTTTTAATTTGCCTTTTTGTATGGCTTCTGCCAAGAACTGAGTGTAATGTTGAACGTTGAGTTTCGCGTCTGCGTAAGGCTTGTCGTTTTTGAACGTGTTGTAGCAGTGGGGCGAAAGCGTAACAATCTTGTCTGCTTTGACCTTGGCGAACATGTCTATGTTGTGTTTTGCGAGTTCTTCAAACAAGCCCTTCTCGCCCATTCTAAGCATGTGGTCTCCGCAGCACCATTCTTCCGCTCCCAAAGTTGCATAGTTAACGCCGAGCCTATCGAATATTTGCGCCATTACTCGTGCGAGTTCACGGTTTCTCACGTCAAAAGCTGCTGAGCAACAAACAAAGTAGAGGACATCCGCCTTCGCCACAGTTGGATATGCCTTAACATTTAAGCCTTCAGCCCACTCCATGCGCCTGCTCTGATGCGTCCCCATCGGGTTGTGGTATTTGAAGACGCTTTCAAGAACATCCTTAACAGTTTTAGGAATGGCCCCAGACTCCACTAGTAGGCTGCGGTCTTCAACTATTGAGTTTGAACACTCAACAAGCTTAGGACAAAACAGCGTGCAAGAGTTGCATGATGTGCATAGCCAAACATTATCTGCCATAGGCTTTAACCGTTCCTCAAAGCCTTCGTCTCTCGAATCCGCTATGAACCGGTAGTTGGAGGTTAAAGCCATCGGTCCCAAAAATCTTTCATCTATTACGGCTGGACAAGCTGAATAGCAAACTGAACATTTAGTGCAAAGCG
>JAVZMA010000033.1:0-5727 GCA_038883475.1 Bathyarchaeia archaeon | reverse complement strand
CAGCATACCTCGAAACAAAAACATCTATATTCTCTGGGTCTGGCTTAACTTTATCAGCCAAAAGCCTATGCCCAACCTCCCTACAACGAATACACCTACACCTCAAACCCTCCGCCCTAAGCTTCTGCTGCACAAGCTGCCTCAAATTGCTACGGTCAACCCCAGCAACAATCAACGGCGCAGGAATATCCCTCTGAACACGCATAATCCTAACCCAAAAAGGAACAATCTTCTTAACCTCAACAATAAGCTCAGCCGCCTCCTCATTCGAATAAGGCTTATAATCGCCCCTCAAAAACCACTCATACGCCTTAGTATCCTTCAAAACCAAACAAGGATAAACCTTAACCATATCAGGCTTAAAAGCCGAATTCTCAAAAATCATCCTAAAAGCCTCCAAATCCCGCCCAAAATCAGAGCCGGGCAAGCCGGGCATCATGTGATAAACAATTTTCAACCCAGCATCCTTCAATATCCGCGTAGCCTCAACCACATCCGCCACAGTGTGCGTCCTACCAACCAAACCATAAATGTCATCACTTGGATTCTGTACGCCCAACTCAACCCGCGTAACACCCAAATCCAGCATATGGTCAACATGCCTTTCCTTAGCCCAGTCCGGACGAGTCTCAACCGTAATCCCAACATTCCTAATACGGCTAGTTTCAGCATTCTTTTTCGCCTCCTCCAAACTAGCAGACTCCCTCTCCGTAATGGCATCCAAACAACCCTTAACAAACCATTCTTGATAATCCAAAGGCGTAGCAGGAAAAGTCCCACCCATAATGATAAGCTCTATCTTATCCACACCATGCCCAATCGCTTTTAACTGCTCAATACGACTCCTAACTTGCCCAAAAGGATCAAACTCATGCTGCAAACCCCGCATGGCTGCCGGCTCAAAACCAGTATAGCTTTGTGGCACACCAAAAGGCGGACCACCGGGACAATAGGCGCATGGCTCCTTCTGCGGACAAGAATAAGGCTTAGTCATAACCGCCACAACAGCCACGCCAGAAATCGTCCGCGTCGCCTTCCTACGCAGAACAGGCAAAAGCTTACGCTTTTCCTCGCCACGCAAAACCGAAATAATCTCAGAATTTGAAGGAATCCTACCCAACCCATATTTGGCGGCAACACGCAACTTAACACGATCCACATCATCACGACTAGGCAAAGGCAAACGCATCAAAGCATCAACAATCTCTCTGACCGCATTATCAGCGCTCAAACCCAGCAACCACAAAAACAAAAGCTAAACAAACAAATAAACCAAACTAAAACGCTTAACCTTCACGCCTATAAACAACCTTTCCACCAACAACAGTCATCTCAACCCTAACATCCTTAATCTTCTCTGGCGGAACACTAAACAAATCATCAGACAAAACAACAAAATCACCAAACTTCCCAACCTCAATCTTTCCAAACCTATCCTCACTAAAACACGAATAAGCAGCATCCACCGTATAACTCCTCAACGCCTCCTCAACAGTAAGCCTCTCCTTCGCAAAACTTTCCCTCGCCACAGCAGCCCAAACCCCCAACAAAGGATTTATAGGCTCCACGGGACAATCAGAACCAGAAACAACCCTAACGCCTTCTCTCACCAGCGTCTTAAAAGGATAAACCCAACGAGCTCTTTCTTCGCCCAAACGCTCTTTCACCCAAAAATCAGAAACAATAAAATGAGGCTGAACAGACGCTATTAACCCTAAACGCTTCATTTGCCCAACCAACCTCGGATTAAGAACAGAACAATGCTCAACTCTATGCCTATGATCACTTTTCGGAAAAACCTTCAAAGCCCTCCCAAAAGCCTTAACAGTCATCCCAATAGCCCTATCGCCAATAGCGTGAACACCCACCTGCAAACCAGCCTTATGCGCCTTCAAAACAAGCCTATTCAATTGCCTCTGCGTATAGAGCGCCATACCACTTGTGTCAGGCTTATCAGAATAAGGCTCTTCTAACGCTGCAGTTCTCGCCCCCAAAGAACCATCAGCAAAAACCTTAACAAAACCAACCCTAACCCTATCATTTCCAAAACCAGTTAAAAAACCAAGAGTCGCCAAACAATCCAAAAACTTCACTGGAACACCAAAATAAACCCTCAAAGGCAACTTTCCCTCAAAACACAACTTCTGTATAACGCGTATTTCCTCAGCAGAATCCACAATCCAATGAACACAAGTAAGCCCAACCTCAACAGCCTTCAAACACGCCAGAAGACAAGCCTCCTCAAGCTCCTTCTCACTTGGCTTTGGAATAATTTTCCAAATAAGCTCTTGGGCGTTTTCACGCAAAATCCCATTAGGCTCCCCACTAACCTCATCCAAATCCACCTTTCCACCCTCAACCCTCGTTTCTCGCGTTATCCCAGCCAATTCCAAGGCTTTACTGTTAGCAACGCCAATATGCCCACAAACACGCGTAAGAAAGACTGGCTTATCCCCAGCAGCTTCGTCTAAATCCCAACGAGTCGGATAGCGCTTCTCCGCAAACCTTTCCTGATCCCACCTCCCACCCAAAATCCACTTTTTATTTGGATACCTCTTAACATATTTACGCAGCTTCTCTTTCAATTCCTTTATCGAACAAACGTTTCTCAAATCAACCGTCTGCAAAGCCCTTCCGAAACCAGTCATATGCACATGGCAATCAACAAAGCCTGGAACAACACTCTTACCCTTCGCATCTATAACCTCCGTTTTTTCGCCTATAAGCTTGCGTATTTCCTCGTTAGAGCCAACAGCCACTATTCTTCCATTTTGGATGGCTATGGCTTCAGCCTCTGGCTTCTTAGAATTCAAAGTTATTACATTAGCATTTAAAACTGCAAGCGTAGCCTCTAACATGCTGCTAAATTAAGCATTAAACAAAATAAAAGCTTTAAATCCAGTTCTGCCCAGGCTTCCTCTGAAGCATCAAACGCTTCTCATAATTCCTTCTATTCCTAAACCTAGGAACAGGGCGCTTCTTAGGAGTAGGCTGTACCTTAGGAGTCTGAGACCTAACTTTTCCAGCCTTGGAAAGCGAACCATGCGTAGGCATACAAACACCACATAAATAAAGCAACAATACAGTAACTCTTAAACCTTTTCTCACACAATTTCAAATAATGCAGGGGTAGCCAAGCATGGCTAAAGGCGCAGAGCCGCTGTTGAAGCGGCGCGGTTGCTTCAGGAGCCTGTCCCATAGGGGTTCGTGGGTTCAAATCCCACCCCCTGCATCATGTGTGGAAGCGAATGTTTTTGTCAGCCTTGTGTTTTATAATAGTTATAGTGAAGTTTGTGGGTTTAATTTCACCTTTTGATCCTTGGCGTTCAAGATTTTGTAGCTGCCCGCCTAAACTGACTTTTAACCCTTACACTGGCTGCGACCATGCATGTGTTTATTGTTATGCCTCAAGTTATATTCCGAAATTTTTCTTTTGCAGACCTAAAAAGGATTTGATTCCGAAATTGGAAAAAGAAGCCGTGAAGCTCAAGGGCGAACTGATTTCTGTAGCCAACTCTTCAGATCCTTATCCAAATTTGGAAGCTGAATTGGGTTTGACACGGAAATGCTTAGAAGTCCTAACCAAGCATAACTGTAAGCTTCAAATCATCACAAAATCTACCCTTGTCTTAAGAGATGTTGACCTTTTGGAAAAGAAGCCTTCAATGGTTTCCTTAACAATAACAACTATGGACGATGAACTCGCAAAAGTTATAGAGCCTCATGCTTCGCTGTCTTCGGAGCGGTTGAAGGCTGCTGAAATTTTGGTTAATAAGGGCATACCAACTTCTATTCGCATAGACCCAATAATTCCCTTCGTGAATGACAATCAAGAAAATCTTATTAGAACACTGTCTTCAATAGGCATAAGGCACATAACAGTTTCAACTTACAAGGTTAAACCAGACAATTGGCAAAGGCTAAGCATAGCGATGCCTGAGGCAGCGGAAAAACTGAAACCTCTATATTTTGCGAATGGAGAAAGAATTGGCAGATATGTCTATTTGCCGAAGAGTTTGCGGCTTGAAATTATGGAGAAGATGCGACTAAGGGCTGAAAAGTGTGGCATAAAATTTGGGACATGCCGCGAAGACTTAAGCCACTTAAATACTGCCTCCTGTGATGGCTCATGGCTCGTATATTCACGTTGAGCAAGCCTTATTTTCAGCATCTCACTAAACCTATTGAACTATCATGTCATCAGAAGAGCATAAACGCAAGAGTTTGCCACCAGGTCAGAAGCCAATTAAACAACATTTGAGATGGGGAAAGGATCACCCTACCATTGGCATTCCAGTTCCTAAAATCGATTTAGAAAGTTGGATTTTGGTTGTGGATGGAGAGGTTGAGAAGCCTTTAAGGCTTGGTTGGAATGACATCCAAGAGTTTCCAAAGATTGAATTAGTGAGCGATTTTCATTGTGTTGAGGGATGGAGTGTTTTAGGTTGCAGATGGGAAGGAATTCGCTTTAAATACATTGTGAATTTAGTTAAACCTAAGGAAAATGCAAAATTTGTTACCTTCTATTGTGCGGATGGGTACACAACTTCGCTTTCATTAGAAGAACTTTTGAAAGACAATGTTCTCTTAGCCTACAAACTTGATGGAAAATTCCTCGAAGAGGGTTTAGGCGCTCCACTGCGTTTGGTTGTTCCCGACAAGTATGGCTATAAAAGTGCCATGTGGCTCACAAGAATAAAGTTTACTTCAAAGAAAGAGTTAGGCTATTGGGAAAGTCGTGGTTACAGCGACTCTGCAGACGTTTGGAAAAACGACCGATTCGCCAAATAGCGTTTATAACAATTTGTAAAGGTAAACCGTGTGCGTGTGAACGGTGCCTCCTTGTATTTGCACTGTTTTGGATGGTTGAAGGTTTTTCAAGGCGTAATCATGTGCTAGAATTCTGCTTCCTTTTTTGCATTCTCTAGCGATTTTTTCTGAAAGGCTCCTAACAACAGGTGGATAGGGATAAACATAAACCACGTTAAACCTTGAAATGTCAACTTTAAAGAGATCTGCATGCACTATTTCAATCAAACTTTTAAACCCAGAAGCTTTCGCCTTCATTTTCGCTATTTTAACAAGCCTGCTGTCAATCTCGAAGCCTACACTGAAGATGCCAAATCTTTCAGCCGCTCTTATGAGCACTGTTCCATCGCCACATCCCAAATCAACAAAAACATCGTTAGGTTTGAATTCAGCCAAATCCAAAGCCGCATCAATCACAGAAAGAGGGCTTGGTAAGTAAGGAAACTCTTGAAGCATTCTCAATAATAGACTAGACAGACTTTTATCGCACTCGAACTCCACTTCGTTTCACTCAAAATAACTTATGTTAAAATAACATTTAAAATGGTAGCCCGGGAGAGATTCGAACTCTCGTCGGCGGGTCCAAAGCCCGCTATGCTTGTCCGCTACACCACCGGGCTTCTTTTTGGCGTTTGCTAAGCTATTTTTTTATTGGGTGGTTTTTGATTAAAACTTTCCTATCTCTGCGTATGTTGAGGATTATCTCCCGAGTTTTACTTATGGCGTGGTCCGCATTATTTTTGTTTATGTTGTTTAGATTCAGAAATTTTATTATGCAGTCATAGTTTTTTGGGTTTTTCTCTTCCAAGTTTTCTAGAGTTCGAATCAGTGTTGTGTAGTCTATCTTTACTTTTTTAATTGAGGATTTTAGCCAAACATAGTTCTCAAGAGTGTTGAGAAGTATGTCATTTAAGTAAT
>JAVZMA010000032.1:0-5826 GCA_038883475.1 Bathyarchaeia archaeon | reverse complement strand
GGCATCCCGTAGCGAGAATTAATGCTTTAGCGTCTATTTCAAACATTCCATCCTCAGAGTTTACCGCCATAACTTTCTTTTCATGGGTTATATTCAAAACCATAGTGTTTAGTTTTACTTTCACTCCAGTTTTTGCTAGCATGTCAATGTAACGTTGCGCATATTCTGGACCAGTCAACGTCTGCTTAAAAGTTACTGTGCCGAAACCGTCATGGATACATTGAGGCAGTATGCCGCCTAACTCAAAGTTCCTCTCAATCAAGTAAATGTCTCTTACGCCTTCATCCCAAGCCTTTACTGCCGCAGCTAAACCCGCTGGTCCAGCTCCGACAACAACAACATCCGCCTTCATTTCAAATTCCTCCTAAGAAATCTCTTATTCTCTCCAACTAGGAGATTGGAACCAGCACCCTTCTTTGTCACTTCAGTCAGCGGGACTTTTAATTCCCTAGCCAAAATCCGCACTATCATCGGTCCGCAAAATCCGCCTTGACATCTTCCCATGCCTGCCCTTGTTCGAAATTTAATTCCGTCAAGTGTTGTTGCTCCTCTTCGGATTGCCTCTACAACTTCTCCTTCAGTTACGTGTTCGCAGCGGCAAATAACATGCCCATATCTGCGGTCTCGAGCAATAAGCTTATTTGCTTTTTCAATCTCAAGCTTGCGAACTGCTCTGTCAATGGGCTTGCGAAACGGATTAAAACAGTCCTTTTCCCTTAGCTCCAACCCGGATGTTCTAAGTAAATCGGTTACTGTTTCAGCTATTGCCGGAGCAGCGGTTAAACCAGGCGACTTAATTCCAGCCGCGTTTATGAACCCTCTAACTTCGTCGTACGCTTCTATTATGAAGTCGTTAGTGTCGGCTTCTGGACGTAAACCGCAGAAGTTCGCAATCACCATTCTTTTTTTCTCTGCCAATTTTGGTATTAAGCTGATAGCCCCGGAAAAAACTTCGTCTAGTCCGCTTGCAGTGGTTGCCGAATCCTTTTTGTCTTTTGTAGGGTTGGCGTTTGGTCCGATGAGTATGTTGCCGTCTACTGTGGGGGTGACTACAATTCCTTTGCTTATGGGTGTTGGCACTGGAAAAAGAACATGCTGAACGAGACCATTTAATTCTTTGTCAAAAACCCAGTATTCGCCTTTCACTGGACTGATTGAGAAATAGTCTATTCCAGTCATGGCTGATATCTCGTCAGCATATAATCCTGCTGCGTTCACCACGTAACTAGCGTCTATGCGTCCTTTACTTGTTTGAACAGCCTTAATTTCTCCGTTTTTCACAGCAATTCCTTTAACCTCTGTGTCCAAGAGGATTTTCACTCCGTTTTCCATTGCGTTTTCAGTCATGGCAATGGCTAACTCATATGGGCTTGTTATGGCGGCTGTTGGCGCGTAAAGGGCGGCGACTGCGTCCCTATTCAAGTTAGGCTCCATCTTCAAAAGCTCTTTACGGTCATCTATTATCTCCAAGTTTGGAACCTTGTTTTTCTCGCCCCGCTCCTTTAACTCTCTAAGAACGCTCACGTCTTCCTCTTTCAAGGCAACCACAAAAGACCCTATTTCCTTAAGCGGCACGCCAACCTCACTGGCTATTTTACGCCAAAGAGCATTCCCTCTAGAACAAAGTTTGGCTTTCACAGTTCCAGGCTTGTCATCATAGCCAGCGTGGATTATGCCCGTGTTTGCTTTGGTTGGTTGACCGAAGGCAACATCACAGTTCTTTTCAACCACGACAATGCGTAAATCATATCGCGAAAGCTCTCTGGCTATTGTTGAGCCCACAATTCCAGCGCCAACAACAACAATATCTGCCTTCATTTGAAACCCTTTTTAAAGATTTTAATTCGTTTATTCCAATTCTGCTAGGTCGTTGTATATTCCAGCTTTGGATAAGGCGTCGTAAACTTTACAATGTATCTCAAAAAGCTTATCATACACCTTTTTGGTCTCAAGATTCGGTTCATACCTTTCAGTTACGTTAACCATTTTGTCAACAGCTTCTTCAACATTTTTAAAAACGCCGGTTCCAACCCCAGCGAGAATTGCGCATCCAAGCGCTGTTGCCTCCTCAACGCTTCCTCTTAGCACAGGCAAGCCGTATACGTCGGCTTGAATCTGGTTGAAATCGGGGTTCCGTGTCGCTCCGCCTGTAACCCTCATTTCTTCTATGCGTGTTCCAAGCTTTTTCATCACTTCTATGTTTTTCCTAATTTCCATGGCTATGCCTTCTAATATTGCTCTAACAAAATCCCTCCTAGTATGACCAACCGCTAACCCTAGGATAATTCCTCGAGCGTACGGGTTCCAGTGGGGTGCTCCAGCGCCAACAAAATGAGGTATCACGATTATGCCTTTGCTTCCAACAGGAGACGCTGCAGCTTCCCTGTTTAAAAGTTCATAAGGGTCAATTCCAGTTATTTCCGCAAGAGCTTTCTCTAAATGACCAAACTCGTCTCTAAACCATCTGTAGATTACGCCAGTTGAAAACATGCTGGCTTCTTGAACCCATTTTCCCGGAACCGCGTGGCAACTGCATAAAACCCTCTTTTCTGGGTCGAAGCTGGGCTTGTCTAGGAATGAGAGTATGAATGTTCCTGTTCCAGTTGTAGCCTTAATTCTGCCTTGCTGCACAACTCCAACGCCTATGGCTCCGCACTGTTGGTCTCCGCCGCCGCAGACAACGGGTGTTCCTTTAACGAAACCTGTTTCCTCAGCTGCTTTGTCAGTAACTTCTCCAACAATTTTCCCTGAGGGATAAGGCTCAGGCATTTTTTCTCTGTCTATTCCAGCGGCTTCGAGGAGGTGATCTGACCAGTCAAATTTTCTTATGTCGAAAAGCATTGTTCTTGAAGCGTTGTCCCAGCTTGTAATGAAGGCATCCGTTAACTTTGCTATGACGTAGTCGTGGACTAAAAGAAATTTGTATGTCTTATTGTAGATGTTTGGTTCGTGTTCTTTTATCCACATGATTTTGGGAGCAGAGAAATAGGGGTCAACTGTTAAGCCCGTGATGTTGTAAACTGTGTCTTCTCCAATTTTCTCCTTTATCCAGTTGCATTGGGAAATCACTCTTCTGTCTTGCCACACAATAGCCTTCCGCAGAGGCTCTGCGTTTTTATTTACGGGCACTATGGTTTCCCGCTGATTTGTCACGCTGATGCCCACTATCATGTCGGGTTTTATGCCTTTGCTTGCTGCTTCCTTCAACATTGCCCTCGAAGTTTTGCATACACGGTCCCACCAGTCTGTGGCGTCTTGTTCCACCCAAGCGGGTTTAGGGGAATAACTTGGATGCTCTAGGTATTTCCATGCAACAATGTTTCCGTTTTTGTCGAAAAGCATTGTGCGTTCTCCAGTTGTGCCAGCGTCAACAGCAGCCAAGTAAACGTTTTCTTTCATCGGCAACATCTCCGCCCAATAAGGGCGTTTCAAGCGAACTAGAGTCTGTTGTGCGTAAACAATTTAAGATTTTTTAATTCAAGCTGATGTGCGTTGCCTAAGAAAGCGAAATCGGCGCATTAGTTTGTTTTAACTTTCTTGTTCTGGCGGCGCTATCGGCATGTTCAAACCTTTCGGTGTGTTTGTAGGAATATACGCGTATGGGGCTTCTGACGATGTGGGATAGTAAATGCGCGCGTCTGGGGGAATAGTGTTTCCCTCATAATTTACGGTAGTAAGCTCTTCAGAATTTTGGCTTGGCTGTTCGTTTTGCTGATTTTCTGTTTTCTGCAGGCTTTCTTCGTTAAAGTTTTGATTAGGGCAAGTATTTGTTTCGCTGCTTTCTTCTTGAATTTGGGTAGTTTCTGTTTTTTCTATGTTAACGATTTCGTGGTCTTCTAAAGGTTCAATTTTTCCTTGCTGTTCACTGGTTGGTGAAGAGTTTAATTTGCTGGAGTTTAAGCTTATAACAAGCAGTAGCAATATTACAGCAATTAGCACAATTAAGGTTCTCTTCATAGACCGCGCGCCTCTTTAACACAACAATATCATAATTGCTTGGATTTATCATTTTCTCGAAGCGGTTTAAAATCATCCAAGCGTTGTAGAGAAAGTTTCCACAAAACTAAAAAGGGTTTATGCAAACTTTGTATGTGAGAATTTGAGGGGAGAAAATGAAGGGAAAATTAACCGTTGCTGTTCTAGTCTTAGTGCTTTTGTTTGCGAACACGTTCAGCTTACTCAATGTTGGCTCTGCTGGAGCTTCGCTTCCGCTACCTGACTACACCCCAATAGACGTGGCAAACGCGCCAAAATACCAAGTTGTTGTTGAGGGAGCTATTGAACCGCGAAGCCACCACTCATACTGGAACGTAAACGACACAGCATACTGGCTGATAGGCGACTTTTACTATGGCCGTTACAGACTTCGAACTTTCCAATTGAGAGCCATCGGAAACACCGTGGAAATATGGGTTCAAACAGACCTCAGCTGGCCTAGTGGAGACCCGAGACCAACGCCCGTAATACTTGACGCGCAAGTGCAGTACATCCTAAACGAATTCGACAACAAAATATATCCAATTGACACAAAATACTTCGGCGAACCTGCCTTCTTAGATGGCTCCTACGCTGCCCTTCCTGGGATGCTGGGGCTTCCGAACGATTACTATTACGAGGAAAACGGTAGAAACGTAATCCTAATCTCAAACATTAGAGACGAAAACTACTACGACGCATCCTACCCATATTACGTGGCGGGCTTCTATTCACCATCCTTCGAATACTACTTTGATAGAAACGTAATAAGCATAGACTGTTACCAATGGGAACGGCGTCTAGGTCCGCCGGGGTATGAATGGATAACTGGCACGCCAGTTACACGCCCATATGTTTATGAGAGCACAGTTGCCCATGAATATCAACATTTGATTCACGACGACTACAACCCATACGATGAAACTTTCATGAACGAAGGCTGCAGCATGTACGCTGAACTCCTCTGCGGATACGGCATAGAAGCCAATTACTTGAACAGCTACTTCTACACGCCTGACAACTCGTTGACAGAATGGGGCGACCAAGGCGACATAAACATCCTAGCCGACTACGGCGCAGCAGCATTGTGGACTGTATACCTAAGCGACCACTACGGTGGGGCAGACTTAATACGCTACTTCGTCCAAGCTGGAATCCCAGGAATAGAGGGCATCAACAACGCTTTAGCCCACTTCAAATACAAAGCAACATTTTATGATGTTTACCATGATTGGCGACTTGCAAATCTAATCCGCAAAGACTTCCCGGGATGCAGAAAATACAACTATAAAAGCCTAAACCTAAACAGCCCAGAAATAATTCCTGTTAGAATTTATGAGGTAGGTGGGCTGCCGTTTCCATGGACGAAAGGCACAGACTTCGGCAACACCATAACGATTCTTGGCTATGACACTGGTGTATCTAAGATAGGTCCTTTTGGCACTGATTACATAGCGTTTGAAAACTGGACGAAACCGGGCATTATATGTTTTGATGGCGACGACGTCGCAGTCTACGGATGGCGACTTACAGCGGAGGGCTACTGGTGGTCAAACGGCGAAAACTTAATGAACGCACTTCTCGTGGGCAAGGCTTCTGTTAACTCAACAAATCCCACGCTAGAATTAACAACTTACTGGGATATAGAGGACTACTGGGACTTCGGGTTTGTCCAAGTTTCCACCGACGGCGGAAAAACATGGATTTCCCTAGAAAATGAATATACAACTTACGAACATGACCCAGACGCCCACCCAGACATAATCGCTAATCTTCCAGGGCTAACGGGCTGGAGCGAGGACTGGGTGACGATGACGTTTGACCTCTCTGCGTATGCCGGAAAAACTGTGC
>JAVZMA010000031.1:0-7449 GCA_038883475.1 Bathyarchaeia archaeon | reverse complement strand
GTCCCTACGCAGTTCGTTCAACAAATAAGCTTGCCTAAGTGAAACAGCAAGACAACGCCCATTCTTCTTGGCGACTCTGTAGAACGAATTCAACCTGTCAACATCCGTGTAGGCAAATTCCGCAAGCACAATCCCATCTGCTTCAGCAACAACACGATTCAGCTTATCCTCAACCTCAGCCTCAGAAGAAACAGAAGCACCAGTCATGTTCGTAGCTTCGGTTATAACAGCCAAAGGCTCAGCTTCCCTAGCTTTTTCAACAAAATCCCTTGTCATCTGCGGCTTAGCGCCATGAACACGAAAATCTCCAGTGTAAACAACAGCCCCATTAGAAGTATGCACTATGAAGCCGTAGGCGCCTGGAACAGAATGGTCAACGTGAATTGGCTCAATTTCTAAACCGCCAACCTTAACGGTTTTGCTGGTTCTGAAAGTTTTGAAATCTATACCTTCTACGTTAAACTCTAAATCTGCCCTCCGCATCTCGCCTAACGCTTGCAAAATAATCTCAGTTGTTTCTCCGCAGTACACTGGGATTTCCCGTTTAATGAACGATAAGTAGGCGGAGTGATCCATGTGCCCGTGGGAAATGAAAACGGCGTCAACTTCCGGAGGCTTCTCGTCAAACTTGTATACGCCTTCAATTTTTGGAAGAATCCCCAGTTCCTGCAAGCTTTTCTCGCTTTTTGGCGATAGGAAAGGCGGAGAGTAGAACTGCTTTTTTAAGGCGTAGGACATACCGAAATCAAAGAACACTTTGACATCTCCATCTTCGAGGAGTATCTTGTTTCCACCGATCTCATTCACGCCGCCGTAAAAAGTTAAAACTGTTTTATTTTTAACCATGCATGCCACTCAGCCTATCTGCATTTCTGCAAACATTTGCCATAGCAACCATTATTATGGGTGAAGTGAAGACGCTGAAAACCCTAGTGTATTTTGGGTTTGAAGCCCTCTTTATAATGCTTGGATTGCCGCCAGCTGTTAAGTACCCGTTAATAAAGGCTTTTGCAATAAGCTCTGCTGCGCGCTTTCCAAACAAAGGTGGAACATAATGCCCCGCGTAGTAAAGAAACTCGGCGACATCCCATGTTTTGTCGCCGTTCCTCGCTGCTTGCTCAAGGTCTAACAGGTAAATTTCCCCGTTTTCGACAACAAGTATGTTTTCGGGTTTTGTGTCGCCTAAAGAAATGTTGAGGGCGTGCACCTTGGCGAATGTCGCCCCAACCCTTTCTATAATCATCAACTTTTTATTAATTTCTTCCTCAGCCTCTGATTCAGCGATCTTTTTAACAACTTTATCGAGGCTTTCGCCTTCAACGTGCTCCATGAAAACCAAGCGCTCATCATGGTTCATATGAAGAATTTTTGGGACATTAAACCCTTTAGAAGATAAAAGCTTGTTTATGGCGCATTCCCTTTCAAGTCTTGAACGCCCCAAAACAGCGAAGGCGCGCGTTCCAAAAGTCCAGATTGTGAGGGGGAACCATTTGAAGCTTGACCAGTCTTTAAACTGTTTAACCACAACCCTTTTCTCAGCACCATTCACAAACGCCTTAATTAGGTAGACATCGTTCAAAACTCCTCCAATCTCCTCCACGGCAATCTTCACGTTTTCGCCAGCCGCCAGTATGTCCCTAGCAAAAGTTTCAATGTCAGCTCTATCCGCTAGAGAAACAAAACCGCCAGAAGTTGGAACATACAAAAACTTTCTCGGATTTATAAACCCCTTAAGAGTTTGGTCTTCGCCTTCCGTGATTTTCTTTTGAAATTTAAAGAGCGCCTCAACATCTTGGGGTAGGAGGCTTAGGATTTTAGGGAAAACCGCGAGCATAGAAGTAAATAGTGCTCTAGGAACATTTTTTGAGAGGGCTGTAAAGCGAACTTTTCGCCTTCGAACTTCACCAACAAATTTTTCTGAAATCCTCACATAGTTGCCGGAAAAGTTGACAACCCCTTCTCTTTCAAGAATCTTTAAAGCCTTCAAATACCCATCGAGAACAGACTTCACTTTTTCACTTTCGCTGCCTTGCTGCATAAAGCCAAGCAAGCCATTAATCAATGGTGGAAAAAGCCGTGCTCTACGCAATAGAGCCTCATACATAAAATATTCGGGTTTAATATGCAGTTCATAGGAAAGCTCTGGAAAATCTAAAACAAGGTTTTCCAAAAGTTCAAGAACCAGCCGCCTTTTCAACATTACCTCTTGAGCGCCGAGAAAATCCTTGTTCAGGAGAGGCGTATAGGGAAAAATTAATCCGCCAGCAACGGCTTCGCCCAAAAAACCCCTCTCAACATCTCGTTCAAAAACCCATTCGTCAACGGCGAGAACAGCTATGTTCTTTCCATCCAAAACCTTAACGTAATTCATTAGCCTTGGAGGAAAATTGCGAACTACAAGCAAAACCTCAACCAACGTTCCCCGACTTGCAGATCCTAAAGCGTAATCATCCAAAACAAACGCTGCTGTAATTTTACACGCGCCAGCAACATGCCTACAAAATTCCAAGATTTGCCTATTGAATTCTTCTTGCGTATTCTTGATTTGGTGAATCAATGTTCCACCAAAGGAAACGCTCATCGCAAGATAGAACTTTGCACTTATCTCCAGATATATTTAGTGCTTCCCGCGAATTCTACCATAAGCTCTCAAAATTTTTAGGGCTTTAACGGCTTTCTCTGGCAAGTTGTAAAGGGGAATTTTCGATCTGCCAAGCACCCTGCGAACAAGCTCATAATCTTCTCCTCCAGCGGGCACGTCCACAACAGGCTTTTCAGGATGCCGCGCAGCCACCTTTGGAATAACTTTCGCGTCTTCTGGTTCAAAGAAGCAGGACTTAAGCATGTTTATCACGAGAACTCCGTCAACATTTCTGTCTGAAAGCACAAACTCCAAAACATTCTCGTATCTTTCAGCCCTAGCGTCAGCTATTATGTCAATTGGGTTGACAGCATCCACACTTGGATATGCATCCTCAATCTTCTTTCTAGTTTTATCCGACAAAACAGCAAGCCTTAACCCGTTCTTTACAACAGCGTCCGCAGCTAAGATTGCTGGACCACCAACATTGCTTATGATGGCTACTTTGTCGCCGCGCATTGGAGGCTGCTTGGAGAGGGCGACAGCTCCATTCATCAGTTCTTCTACATCTTCAACCCTTACCACCCCAGACTTCTTGAAAGCAGCGTCAAAAATCTCGTCTGAACCAGCCATGGAAGCCGTGTGCGATAGGGCTCTGCGCGCGGATTCCTCTGTTGTCCCACCCTTCAAAGCCAGAATCGGCTTTTCCTTAACGATTTCCCTTGCCCTTTCAATGAACTTTCTGCCATCCTTTATTCCTTCCATGTATAGGCATATAACCTTCGTGTTTCGGTCTTCGCTTAGGTACTGCAGCAAGTCAACATCGTCAACATCTATCTTATCGCCAGTAAACGCAAATTTGCTTATGCCAATCTTGTAGAAGCACGCCCAATCCAGCAGACACGCGCCAACTCCGCCACTTTGCGATATAACCGCAATGTTTCCCCTCTTCGGCATAACATCCTTTTCAAAAGTGGTGTTCAACCCATTAGCAGTGTTTAACACACCCATAATAGTGTTTGGACCCAGAATCCTAACGCCATAATCAGCCTTAAGCCTAAGCAGTTGTTGACGTTGCTTGTCGTTGTATCCGCCCGTGATTGCCACCGAGGCTTTGACGCCTAACTTGGCGCATTTTTTCAATTGAAAAATTGATTGCTTCGGCGGAAGCATCAGAACCGCAAGTTCAGGGATTTCCGGCAATTCCTTTACACTTTTATAACCAGCTCTTCCGTCAATGTCCAAAACATAGGTTTTTCCACGGAAGAACTTCCTCATGTTGTAAATAACATTTTTGAAAAGCTCCGGCGAAGTCATGCCCATTTCTTCGCGTATTTTGCTTGAACCAACTAACAAAACCTTTTGCGGTTCAAAGAAAGTCTTCACTTCACTCCTTAGATTAGCCTTCAAACTAAACCCACATTAGAGAAGGAGAGAAAAATACGATGTTCAAGTTCATAAATTTAACTTAACCTTTCACTGTCTTTCCATAAGTTTAATGTATGCAAAAACGGCGCATAACATGAAGACCAATGAAAAAACTAGAACATTAATAATCATGTTAAAAGAGAAGGGTGGGCTGCCCAAGCGAAAAGAGCGAATCATATCAGAGGCGCTGCTTAAGGGATTAACCTCGGCAAAAGTCACTAAGACTGCAGGAAATTTTCCATCAATACCAAGTTGTTGAATAAGTGAAAGTGGATAAAAGACGCTACTGCAGAAGAAAAGGGTATAATAGACTAAGCCTCGGGCTGTGATGAATTTTTCTAGGCTCGATGTGGATACTGCAATTGCCACGCTTAAACCAGAAATTCCCAAAGCCAAAGCAAAGAGCACAACTAAAATCACCAGAAGCTGCACCAAAGATGGAAAACCTATGAAAATGAAGCATGTCAGAAGCAGAGGTGCCATGTACATCATGCCGCGAAGACCCCCTGAGAGCACCCTTCCGAAAGCAAGTTCGAACCTAGTTATCGGCAGACTTAACATGTAATAGTGCACCTCATTTCTTCGTTCCATGTTTATTTCACGTCCAATCATGAAGGCAGAGGCAAAAAGTCCCGTCACCGCAAGTCCAGGAGCGAAAAAATTAAAGTAGCTTTGAATCTGCTCTGTTATTTCTGGGCTTAGCATTCGATTGTAGACAACAGCCATTATGAACAGGTCCGCGAGGTTCATGCTGATTAAGCCCACAAGCCACCATTTGTAACGGAAAAAGTTCCGAAAGTCATGTTCCAAAATTTGAATAATGTGCCTCAACTACTGCCAACCTCCGCCTTCTATGCGTTTATCGTAGAGGATTACGCCTACAAAAGTGAAGAAAGAAAAGAAAGCGATTACACCTAACAAGGGTAGTAATGGATTACTCAAAGAGATTATGGCTTCAACTCCCGTACCCCAGCGGAACAACTCGGCAGCAAATGTAACCGGATTAAGATTGGCAACCCAACCGTAAAGTGGATTAGCTTCCTGCACAAAACCTAGCGGGTACATTGCTGTGCTTAAACGCACAATTAAAGCGTCCAAAACACCCATCAAAATGTCAAAGCGGTCACTAGACTTTATGGCAACCGCAAAAGTGATGCTCATGCCAGAAACGCCAAAGGCAAAAAGAAAAAGCGAAAAAAGCGACACAAGAAAGTTTAACGGGTTAACTGCCCCGATGACGTATAGCGAAACTGCTATCAATGGACCCACGTAAATAAAGGCACGCAGACCTCCACCTATTGACCGCCCAAGAACCAGCTGCCTTCTCGTGACTGGGAGGCTAAGCAAGTACTCGAAGACGCCGTGTTCCGCTTCTTCGTAGATATCAAATCCTATGAACATGGATGCCGAGTAAAGCGTCATTACGGAAAGCCCAGCAACATAATAGCGAAAATAGTCCGGAACGTTAATCATGCGGGAGGCTATCAGCCCGAAAAGGGCTATTTGCGAAACAAACCATATGGCTCGCATGATCAGCAGAAACTTGTATTGAAAGAACAGGCGAACGTCTCTTTCTACCACCCACAAAAGTTTCTTCATTTAGGTTTACCCTTCCGCTCTTTGGGCTTCCTCAATGGTTAAGCCCGTGTAGTGAGCAAAGACATCATCGAGGCTGGGTTCGCTCATGCGGACTGAGGAAATCTGCACCTTCTTCTTCATCAACATGTTCATTATCCGCGGCATAACTTCCTCCACATTGTTCAAGTGAATACGCAAAGTGGAAGACTTGATCTGAACAATATTTACAACTTCCCTAAACCCTTTAACTTCTTCAATAACCTTTGGCGAAGGGTTATTCACTAGTTGAACTTCAACGACATCTCCGCCCACAATGCTGTCCTTCAATTTTTTGGGAGTGTCGCATACTAGCAGTTTGCCTCTATGCATTATTCCAACGCGGTTAGAGAGAACATCAGCCTCGTAAAGTTCGTTAGTTGCAAGGATTATTGTGCTTCCCTCATCTCTTAGCTTGCGAAGCATATTCCATATCTTGTGTTTGCCAACAACGTCAATTTGGGCTGTTGGTTCGTCAACGATGGCTACTTTTGGTCTTTGAATCAAAACCTTTGCTATTTCAACTCTTTTACGCATTCCTCCGGAAAGCGCGTGAACGTTTCTGTGGCGGTACTCCCAAATCTCTAAGGCATCCATCACTTCCTTAACTCTGCGTTTTCTTTCCTCTTTGGGCAACCCGCAAACTTTGGCGTGCCAGTTCACTATGTCCCAAGGAGTGCTTACCCAAAGCATCTTTGGCTCTTGGAAGGCTATTCCCAAAAGCTCGCGCACCTTGTCCGGGTCCTTTCTTACGTCATATCCTCCTACAAGGACTGTTCCATCAGTTGGTTTAATAACTGTTGCAATCATGAGGATTGTTGTTGTTTTCCCAGCGCCGTTCGGCCCCAAAAGCCCCAGAATTTCCCCTTCTTCAACGTCTAGGTTAAGATGGTCAACTGCTACTAAGTTTCCGAATTTCTTTGTTAGATTCATTATTTGAATTATTGGAGGCATTCGTGCACCATACGCTGGAACAGAAACAATGAATATGCAGTTAAATAAGATTTGTCTCATTTCAACAATAAATTTAACGCAGTTGCCTCAGCCTTCTCCATTACAGCGTCCTCATCTAAAGTTTTGACTTGCCTATTCTCCATGAGGATTTTTCCGTCGACAATAACTGTGTCCACATCGCTTCCACGGGCTGAATAGACGATGCTCGCGTAAATGTTATGTAAAGGCTTAAGGTGAGGCTTTGACAGGTCAATCAGCACTATGTCCGCTTTTTTACCAACTTCTAACGAGCCAACGCTATTTTCAAGGCCTAGGGCTTTGGCTCCGTTTAAAGTCGCCATTTTCAGAACTTCGTGAGCGGACAAAACTGTGGTGTTTTTGTAGAGGAGTTTTTGGGCTAAGGCGCCGAATTTCATGGTTTCGAACATGTCAAGGGAGTTATTGCTGGCGGGGCCGTCTGTTCCCAGCCCAACATTAATGCCTAAGCGCATCAAATCAGCTATTTTGGCTGTGCCTAAACCAAGCTTCATGTTAGCCACTGGAACATAAGCCACGTGAACACCGTGTTTAGCGAGTATGTGCATGTCTTTTTCTGATAGGTTTATGCAGTGGGCAGCCAGAACATGGCTTTTCAAAATTCCTATTCTTCTCAAAAATTCGGTTTCGCTGCATCCATATGTCTTTTCAAATTCTTTAAACATAGCTTTTGACTCAGCCAAATGTAAGTGTACGCCCACGCCGATTTCGGAGGCTTTTCCGCCAATTTCTGTAAGAAGTTGTTTGCTGAGGCTGTAAACGGCGTGGGGTCCAAGCATCGTTTTTATTCTTCCGTTGGCATAGCCGTTGAAATTTTCGGCGAAATTTAGGCTTTT
>JAVZMA010000030.1:0-7685 GCA_038883475.1 Bathyarchaeia archaeon | reverse complement strand
CTCAAGCCTTCAACAAGAATACACGGCGCTCAACCAAACTTATTGGGAAGTCAAAGGCAGCCTAAATGAGTTGGATAATACGCGGCGTTTGGCTGTTGTCTTGGGAATAACAACATTTTTCTTTGTAGCTACAACACTTTATCTTGTGATGCGGAAGCCCAAACAATACTGGTAACCTTTTATTTCCCCTCTTTTCTTCGTCTTTCTCTTTAGATGGTCTGGCACCATTAGTTTCTATGTAGGTTTTTGGCGGCGATAAAGGCCAAGCCATGTTCTGTTAAAGCCCTAGCTGTTCTGTTCACAGCTTCATGTTTATCCAAGTAGTTTCTCAACAGTTTTGGCATTAAGCCTTTCTCCATTATTTCCTTTTTGGGCATAAAGTAATCTTGAATGTCTGATGGGTGTCCCCGTTTTTTATCAACTTCCGGAGTCCCACCCTCATGTTTTGCGCTTATGTTTTTAACGTGGTCCGCAACGTCTAGGAGTTGTTTTAGGCGGTCGTATGGTTGTCTAACTATGCCTCTGTAGGCTTCTGTTACGTGGTGCTCTATGCGGACAATGTCTTCAAAGCCTAAGGCTTTCCTTATGTAGGCTGTGAGTTCTATTGTTTGGTTGTTCACGGAGTTTGAAAGGTTAAAGCCTACTAGGGGAGTTGAGCCATCTTCTCGGCTTAGCAGCTTAGCCGTCATAAGCGTCCACAATATCGAGTAGGGGTTATCGTTGCCTAGGAACACAGATATCTTAAACTCTATGTCTACTCCAAGCTTATGCAACAAATACCCCAAAAAAACAGTTCCTGAATTTGTGTTCAGAACCTGCCGAACCCCATAATTAGTGTAATAGTAAAGGTATTCGCGAACCCACTTCAAGGCATATTCGTTAGGCGCCCCGACACCCCCAAAATATCCGGTTAGAGTCTTCGGCCCGCCTAAATGGATGTTGACTGGCTTCCCATCTAGACCAGGCATTGTTCCTTTTGTGTCGAGGGTTTGCACGTAAGAGGCACCTATTATCTGCATTGCTGCGGCGAAGGCGAGAATGTCTTCGTCCTCAATTTGTTCTTTCATTGAGCGAACGCGAATGTAGCGGGCTGGCATTAGGTCTTGCTTTTTAATTGCCAGCTTTGCCTCTTCTATTAGCCACGGGAAAAAGTTTGAGGCACTAATTTCAAGCGTGACCGCAAATGTTTCGTCAAACTTTATGGAATCTGCCTTTTCTCCTAAGATTTTTCTGCGGTAGTCTGTTATGCTGATGAAAGCGTCTTTATCCCGTTGCCTAACAAGCCATTCAATGTCTTTTATGAAAGGCGATTTTCTCTTTTCAAGTTTTTCCATAATGTTTTCGAGTTTACAGTTTTCTTCAGCCTTGCGGTTAATTTCTTTAACACCGCCATATTCATCAATGATTTCCAATAAACCATTCACTAAGGGATTATCCTTCCTCAAAAGAAAATCATTGATTTCCTCCAGACTCTCCCCTTTAATTTTCAGCTTTTCCCGCAGATTATCCAAAACAACGCCTCCATAACAATGAACCTTATTTTGTTCACAGTTGATTTAAGCGTTCTTCATCTTTTAACGGTTTGTTCCTAAACTTTTAACAATCAATCGTGGAAATGTCCTTTTGTATATCCAAAGCTTATATGATATGAGAACACGGCTTAAATAGAGGGGGAAATTACATGTTTAAGCCTGAAGGAATTTTACCTGCTTTAGTTACGCCTTTTACAGATGATGGAAAGGCTGTTGATGAGGAAAAACTGCGTTTTCTAGTTAATCATTGCATTCAGTTAGGTGTTCACGGGGTTGTTCCATGTGGCACGACCGGCGAGTTTGTAAATATGACGGAGGAAGAGAAAAAGCGTGTCATAAAAGTCGTGGTCGACGAAGTTAATGGGCGTGTTCCGGTGGTTGCTGGAACAGGGGCAAGCGGAACAGACCAAGCCCTAGAAATTACGAAGTATGCGAAGGACGTGGGCGCTGATGCTGCCTTGATTGTGACGCCTTTTTACTTGAAACCTGCAGACCGTGGAATCTACGAGCATTACGACACAATAGCAAGCAAAGTTGAAATTCCAATAATCTTATACAACATTCCACAGTGCACGGGGCTGCCTCTCCCTTGGCAGATGGTTGAGGATTTGGCGCAAATTCCCAACATAGTTGGCATAAAAGACAGCAGTGGACAGTTAAACTTCATCTTAGCTGTGTTAGAGAAAGTAAGAGATAAAATTAATGTGTTGTGTGGACATGATGAGGTTGTTATCGCAGCTTTGGCTGCTGGCTGTTCAGGCGCCATACTTGCCAGCGCAAACGTCATACCGGACATCTGGGTTCAACTCTACAACTACGTTAAAAATGGCGAACTGCAAAAAGCTCGTGAACTGCAATATAAAGTGCAGAAGATAGCGAGGATAATCGCTGCAAGCGGTCCTGTCGGAACAAAAGCAGCCTTAAACATGATGAAAATAAAGGTTGGCCCTGTTAGGCAGCCTCTAAGCGTCGGAGGCGAACTAACTTATGAGGCAAGGGAAGAATTACGCTTGGATTTAGAGAAAATAGGCAAGATAAAGCCGAAACCAGTAACCTTTGAGGTTGGAGAAAAGCCCATAGAACAACGTTTTATGGCCGTTGACATAACCCCGAAAATCATAAAGGATTTTAATCTCCGCGTAGGCGAGGCTTTAGCTGGACAAGGCGCGGAAGTAGCCCACATAGACCTGGTCATCGGCAAAAAAGACGGCCCAGTAGGCGAAGCTTTTGTTAAGGCTAAAGCTGCACCCACGCCGGGTCATGAGCCGTTATTAGCTATACTGGAGCCAAACTTAGCTGTTAAGCCGCCAACACTCATTGTTCCAACGGTTACGATAACCAGTATGCGGCAAGCCAGCATGGTTTATGGACCGGCTCAAACAGCAGTGGCAAAAGCGGTTGTTGACAGTGTTGCAGATGGAACAATTCCAAAGAAGGCTGCTGAATACTTAATCATAATCGCAAACGTTTTTGTTCACCCGACAGCTGTTGACAGACAGCGTGTCTACATAAACAATTACAAGGCTATGCGTCACGCTATTCGAAAAGCAGTGGAGGGAAGACCCACACTGAAGGAGCTTATAGAGAACAAGGACAGAAGCAAGCATCCGTTTAAATATACACCATAACATAAGCAAGGCTTGGCAACGGAAATCTAAACCAGCGGGGAAAATCAGCTTACGCTTTGCTGAAGTATCTGTTTATGGCTAGCATGTCGCTTAGTAGAGCGTATCCAGCCTCTGTGCCTCCGGCGCCTGGACCAACTATCGTAACTTCTCCGAGCACGTCTGTGTTAAAGGTTAAAGCGTTGAGGGTTCCGCCGATGTGAGCGAGAACGTCGGTTAAAGGAACTTTTTCTGGAGAAACCTTAGATTTGATTTCGCCGCCCTCACGCCACGCTTTGGCTATCAATTTTATCCTTTTCCCTTCCTTCTGCGCCTCTTTAATCTCTTTGAGTGTTATGCCAGTCACACCCACTCTTTCCACATCCTTTACCCTGACATTGCCGCCCATGACAGCGTTGGAAAGGATTGTTATTTTTGCAACTGGGTCCCATGCCTCCACATCCATTTTTGGGTCAGCCTCAGCGTAGCCAAGTTTCCGCGCAGTTTCCAATGCTTCTTTGTAGAGTACTCCATTTTCCATTTGGGTCAGTATGTAGTTTGTTGTGCCATTTAAAATTCCTCTAACGGATTTTATGTCTGCGCCAGCCAAATCTTCTAGGGATAGGTTAAGCGCTGGCGTGCCGCTTAAAACTGTGCCTTCAAACCTTAGGAAAACGTTGTTTTTCTTGGCTGTTGCAGCGAGTTCGTGATATGCAAGGGCTATGGGTCCCTTGTTTGTTGTAACCACATGCTTGCCAGATTCTAAAGCCTTTTTGATGTGTGTTATGCCTGGTTCTCCGCTTTCCAAATTTGTCCATGTAGCTTCAATAATTATGTCTACAATAGGCTTTTCTATGGTTTCCAAACTTGAAAGCCCCTTCTCTCCATCCTTGTAGCCTTCAATTTTCCCAGTTTTTTGGGCGAATCGCAGAAGCTTTTCAAGTTCAAGTCCTTTCTCGTTGAAAATTGAACCCTTTTTTATGTCTGAGATGGCGACGACGTTGAATTCGAAGTTGTGTTCCTTTTTCAGTAAACCTTTTTTCTCGACCAGTATTTTGGCTAGTCCTTGTCCAACTGTTCCAAACCCGATAAAGGCAAGGTTATATTTCATGGCTGCATCTCCGCATGTTAAACCATTATTGGGAGGGCTTATTTTCTGTTAGACTTCCATAATATATTATTATCTGTCTGGTGCTCTTCTATAGAGAGGAATCGTCAATTGCCGGAGCTTATAGGAGAAGGAGATTACGTTCTTCTTTACTTAGATTCTAGAAGAACCTATCTGGTGAAAATCCACAGAGGAGAAAGCTTTCACACGCATAAGGGTTTCATAAAACTTGAAGAATTAATTGGCAAGGAATACGGTTCCACAATATCAAGCAGCTTGGGAGTTGAATTCACTGCTTTAAAGCCTTTGCTCCGCGACTACATAATGAAGTCTGTTAGGAAAACCCAGATAACCTACCCAAAAGACATAGCCCTAATAACAATGTTCAGCGGAATAGGCTCTGGAAGCCGTGTTGTCGAGGCTGGAACTGGAACCGGAGCTTTAACCACGGCCCTAGCCCATTATGTTAAGCCAAACGGCAAAGTTTACAGCTATGAAATCCGAGAGGAATTCCTTAAAACTGCGGAGAAGAATCTGAAACGGGCTGGCTTGCTTGAATTTGTAGAACTGAAGAATAAAGATGTAACTGCTGGAATAGATGAGGCGGAAGTGGACGCGGTGATACTTGACTTGGCGACACCATGGCTTGTTATTTCCCATGCTTACGCAGCCCTAAAACCATGCGGAGCAATAGTTTCTTTCAGCCCAACAATAGACCAAGTTGTAAAGACCGTGGAAGCCTTAAAGGAAAAGGGCTTCATTGACATTGAAACTGTTGAATGTCTACTCCGCGGGATGCAGGTTGAAAGAGGAAAAACACGCCCGCAGACGCTCATGACCGGGCATACTGGCTACATAACGTTTGCAAGAAAAGCAATAAAAATTGGTTTTTAGCCCCTAGCTCTCTTGTTCGCGTTTGCCAGACTGCCTAGAAATCCTAAGAGTGTTCTTCCACAATGGTATTATTCCTCTGCTGATAAAGAGGACGATTCCAAGCGATGCAAAGCATAAGGGTATGCCCACAGCTAAGCCTTGAGCAATCCAGAGCAAACTTGTTGAAAGGACTCTTATGACTGGTTCTAATGGAAGACTTATTCCAGTTCCAGTTTGAGGCTTAATTTCTTTAATGTTAAAGTTAATTGTCGAAAATGTGGTTTCATTAAGCCCCAGCAACTCGCCTATTTCTTCAATGCTTATGTTTATGTACGTAACCGTCCCGTTGGCGTCAATTATTGCTCTCGCAGCGAATGTAAAAGATGTCACGTTTGATGGTGGAACCTTGCAAACCATCTGACCGCTCCAAGTCTCATCCACGTAGGTCATAACCAGATACTTGACATAGCCGTTCTTTTCTTCAGTTAAAGCCACAAGCCTGCTGACCGCGTCCTCAAATGTCCCTTTATCTAACTCCCCCTCTATTGTTTCAGTGATCAACTGATAACGCTGCGAGTCTTGACTGAAATTGCTTGTCTCGGCCAGCGGAGAAAACCCGAAACTATTTTTCTCGCTTGCTAGACCAGAGTAAAAAACTAAAAGCGCGACAACTGTGCCAAGTGCTATAGCGGCAAAAACTTCCTTCTTTTTTATCCACATGCTCTTTCACCCATGCTCTTTCATCTAGGAAATCGTCTTCTATAATGCTATTTTTTAGAACCATGATGTTCTAAAAGTGGTACAAAAGTTTCAGCGTATAACCCTAAACTTGAAAATGGCATACGCGACTAGGGCGACGGCAAAACTGAACACAAAAATTCTCAAGTCTGTAGGATAACCTTCCGCCCTAAAACCATCAATATTTTCAAGTTTGTTCATACTGTCCGCGAAAGCTTCCCTTGAAGTCTCATATCTTTCGACCTCAATCCTTGTTAACGTTATCAAAGGAATGAGTGTCAGCGATACCCCCAGGACAACAGCAACTATAGCATATAGCAGAGTTTTCCTCAAACGCTTATCCTCCACTTAACGTTTGATTCTTTTTGTCTTTTAAATCTAAACTTTAGAACAGCATGGGAGACATCCCGCAAATTCCCCCTCTTTTCCTTTTGCCTTAAAAGATGTTGTTGTTGGAATTTCTTGGTAAACAACAACACATAATCCATTAAATTTTCCCCCTTTTCTTTCAAAATGGTTTAGCCCTCCACAACCTAAAGGTTTCAAACCAAAAAGCAACAGACGCAATTAACCCAAACATTAAGGCGTAGAAGCTCGGAGCCACTTGAAGCAAAAAACACAAGGCTACATAGGTTACCAACATGGTTGAGAAAAAGACTGAATAAAAAAGGTATCTTGGAACAATGAAACGTCCCATACGCGTGAAAAACCGCAGAATCCCAACTTTCACCTCCTCCTCCAAAACATAATCGCCCGTGCCCTTCTTCCTCACAAGCCCCAGATCCTGCAGTTTTTCAAGGTGGTGTACGGCGATGCTGGGGCTTGAAAAGCCGAGGGCGCGCTGAACTTCGCGGACACCAACGGTGTGGCTTGGCTGCTGTAATAAATACCAGTAAACGAGCAGGGTTTTCCCCTTGAGCACAGACTCTAAAACAGTTAAATCAAAATCGCGAGAAGCCTTCTTCAACTGTTATCGCCAAATAATCTATGCGGTAAGCTTTTAAAAGCCTAGTGATGAAACGAAGCCAAAATTGCTTTTGAGCATAATAATTCTTTTTGGACTAGTCTGTTGCTATTTGAAACTCGCAGTAGGCGTCTCCTTTCGCCATGCACTTTGTCTCTTCAGATGTTACATGCTTTCCAGTTATTTTTTCAACTAAACCTTCAAGGTATCCTTTCACGAAAAAACATGAAGGTACTTGAGCTTGTTGTCCTCTGGCAAAGGCATTGTCATGTATTCTTATGATAAGTTCGCCTGTTTTCTCCCTTAAGAAAACTTTTTCGATTCTGCCCCATCCCCAACGCGCATAATAATTGCTAATTTTATTGAAAACGACTTCAATGTTTTCCCCCTCTTTTAGAAAACTTTGGAAAACTTTAGCCATAGACCTTCCAGCGCCTTTGCCAGCCGTGTACCAGACTAGGCTACCGCCTGTTCCCAACACCTTGTTGACTTCCTCAATCATTCCCTGCAGAGATTCAACCCTGAATAAAACCCAGTCGGTACCCAAATACTTGATTTGCCATTTACTTCTGCTTTTCCCTTTGGCACGTTTTTCTAGGCTGTGTTCCACGGCGATAACTCCCAAAGAAAACTGGGAAACACCCTTTAAAATGATTTATGAACCTAAAATTCCGATTAAACAGATATTTAAGTCAGAGTTGGACTCTAAATAGAAATACCGGTGAGAAATATGGATGATGCAGCCTTTCCTTTTTATTCACATTTCAAAGCCATGCTCCCAACAAACAACCAAATTGAATCACGATATGAATTCAAAATTCATAACCCTAATTATCCTCTAGAACCCTAAAACAAAAGCAAGGTGC
>JAVZMA010000029.1:0-8733 GCA_038883475.1 Bathyarchaeia archaeon | reverse complement strand
CCACCACATCAAGATGGGAAAGCAGTAGGAGGCTTGGCTTCTCACCTGTTCCTTTAAGGCGGGTTATAACGTTCCCCCTTCCAGGGGCAGATTCCAAAACCTCACATTCAAAGCCTTCCCTTTCCAATGTTTCCGCCAAGTATTTTGCGGCTTGCGTCTCGTTTCCAGGCGGGTTTGTAGTGTTTATACGGATTAAATCGCTTAGAAGAGCCGTGATTTCCTCCTCAACTTCCGTTAGAAGCCTCACAACCATGCACCCACCACTTTAGCCTCATGATATGGGCTGAAACCATTTAAGATTTTGCGGGTAAACTGCAATCAGCATGTAAGATGGAAGGCGCCAGCCACAGCCTTCCCAGCCCTCAGAAGCTCGTTGAAGGTCTTGTAGGCTTCGCCAGTAGGTTGGGCGATAAGCCTTATTCCCCGCTCTTTTAAGGCGTCATCAACTTCTGGCATAACCTTAACAAGTCCGGAATAACCCGTGCCAACCACAAGAACCTCTGGAAGCGGCTTATGGTCAAGGACTTCCTTTAAATCTTCAACGTGGATTCTATGCCCCTCTTTCCTCCACCAACCGCTCATGACTTTGTCTGGAAAGACTACGAGGTCGCTGGTGTAGCGTTTACCATTAATAACCATAACGCCGAAATCATAGGAGTCTATCATCCACGTTCACCAATATTGTCTTAAGGTTTAAAGGATTTAAAGCCTAACACCCAAATCACTTTCAGTTATGAAAACCCTCCCCAAAAGCTTTTACGAGAGAGACCCAGCCATTGTGGCAAGAGAGCTTCTTGGAAAAGTGCTTGTTAGAAAACTTAATCATCAAACTTTAAGCGGGAAAATTGTTGAAACAGAAGCCTATTACGGCGAGAAAGACCCAGCCTCAAAAGCCTATGAGGGGAGAAAAGCCTTTAACGAGCCCATGTTTTCGGATTCTGGAAAAGCCTTCATTTACATGGGAAATGGAAACTTTGAACGGTTCATGGAAGGTTGCAGCCATTCTACTTTCGCTTCCTGAAGATTTTTGCTCCGTCCATTTCGCAGACGTATTCAAAGCCTTGTTCAACCAGCTGGACCGCTTCGTTTATTGAACGTGCAACTTTAACGTGGAATTCATCGTTGGACTCTGGGAAAAGAGCGTTTTCAATGTTTATGTAGATCTCCGTGTTTGATAGGCTTCTGTGTCCAAGCATGCGTTTAACATGCCATGGATCCTTGGTTTTATGGTATAGCATGGTGGCAAACCAGTGGCGTAGCGTGTGAAAGTGGATCTTCAGCAATCTTGGGTTTTGAAGCTTATAGGCTGCCTTCCTACGAAACCATTGGAGGCTTTTTTGATAATGGTTTATTTTGGCTTTTCCGCCGAAAATGTACTCGCTTTTTCTGGGAAGCGCGTTTAACATTTGAATGCAGTGGCTGCTTAGCCTCATGAACCTTGGTTCTCCGCCTTTTTCCGGCGAAACCTTGACTACACGTCTTTCCACGTCCAGGTCGATCCATTTGAGGTTTAGGGCTTCTCCGACGCGCATTCCGGTTTCCTTCAACAGTTGTAGAAGCGCAGCCATTCGGTGGTTGCAGCAGGCTATCAGCTGGTCGATTTCCAACTCTAAGGGAATGAAGGGCAGCGTTTTGGTTGGCTTGTAGTTTGGAGGTTCAAACGTTAGCCCTCTGAATTTCGCGTATTGTTTGTAGGCTTTGGCAAACTGGTTTTTCCTAGTGTTGGAGACGCAGAGTTTGGCGATGACGTCCAAGACGCTCTGCGGGTCCTCAAGGTTGGCTCCAAGCTTTTCGAGGCGGCGCAAGTCGTAAACATACCTTATAATGGTGTTTTCGCAACGCCCAAGCCGCTTCAAATGCCACGCAAATCCCAATATATTGGCGGAAGCTTCTGGTATACCTGTGGCTCCCGCAGCCCATTGCCCGTTTTCCTTCTGCCCACTCATGGCCCCTTCCACGCTACGCTCCAGAAGGGCCAAGGCTCCGGAGCTGCATCGGCTAAAAGTTAAGCCATGTTCGCTTTTTAAATTCTTGCCTCTATGCTGCTTTGGCTTTTCAGCCCTCGGCCAGCTAAAGCGGTAACCGCAATCCCTACACAAGTAGCGTTGAACCGCTGAGTCGTCGGCTAGATAGCGTAAGCCATCCTTGTAAAGCCTTTTGCTGCTGCATTCTGGACAGCAAAGCCCGTTTTTAGCTTTGATTACGAAAATGGGCTTTTCTTTTGGGCTATATGCGGGAGCCTCTTCAGCCATTTATTCGCCTTCTAAAAATTTGATGACGAAGGGTTTTTCCAGGTAAAGCAAAATTAGCCGCTCAACTACGCTGTTTGGTCTTAGCCCTTCACTTTTGCATTTGAGTTTGAAGGTTTTCCAAATGATGGGGTCCAGGCGGATTTTAAATTGGGGTTTGGGGTTTTTGGGCCTCAAACCCTACCCCCTCCCCCCTCTGCTTGAGCCTTCTCTAGGGCGGCGATTTTTCGGTTAAGCTCCTGCTCTTTGATTTGGAGCTCGCGTTCCCGCATTTCAAGCTCTTCCTGCCATTCTTTAATTTCGTTTAAAAGTTTCTCGGCTTCTTGTAAATCCTCGTTGAGGCGCACCTCGTCATACCATTTTAGAACCGTGTTCAAAACTTGATGTAGAAAGCCGGCGATTCTGAGCCATTCCTGCTTTAACTTTTCGTCTGAAGCTTGCTCCGAAGCCTTCTCCGCCCTTTCAATCCATCCCTCAAGACGTTTAGCTGCCTTTTCGCGCATCCGCTGAGTTTTCAACATGAAAAACCTTATTTTTCTGTTTAATTCCACGTGTTTTCACCTCTTTTACAGAGAAAAATGGGGAGTGTTTTGGCTTGTTTTAGGCCAGCAGCATTTTTCGGATTTCGTTTAGCTTCTCCGGGTTTGCTAGGAGGCTTTCCTCGGTGAGCGCCTCCAACTGGGCTTCTTTTTTGGCTTTTCGAATTGCTTCCTGAAGTTGGAAACGCTCAAAGTTTGTGGGAATCAAGTCGGCTATTGTGTCCAGGACGTTTAATGTTTTGTTTGTAACGTTGTCCCATGCGGGCTGCTGAGGGCGCTCTTTCTTAAGGAGCGTTTCAATTTCCTCAATCTCCTTCTCAATGTCAAGAACCGCCTGGATTTTTGCAACCCGTTTTGAAAGGGCTATGAGGCGCAGCTCCCGTCGGATTTTAGCCAACGCGGCCAGCAATGCTTGACGTTTCTCTTCGGTGTATGGCGAGTTTATTATGAGGCCTTCCCGGGCTGCAAGCTGGCGGTGTTCTGGGCTGCAGGCGTTTAAAATTTGAATTTTCTGGCCGTTGGCGTCTATCAAGCCCGCCTGCAGTCCGCCCATTTTCATTTGAACCAGCGCTGGATGGCTGTCGGGCAGATCTATAGCCCGAACCCAATGCCTTGGACCTATTTCAACAAACAGATCGAATCCGGTATGAAGCAGCGCGTCTAAGGGTTTGGCTGAAGCTGACAGTTGAACTTTGTCAATGGGGCCATACGCTACATACACATACCTCAAGACACCTCATCTCCTGTAACCCTTTTAACGAGGCTTATCACCTTCTCGGGGGTTATTCCATGCTCCTGCGGTTTTTCCAAAAGTTGCCATTCAAGTTCAACTCCTCCGACGTAGCCCTGCGGCGTTAACACAACTGTCCTGTCGCATCTCCAGATGGTTAGGTCGTCGCGGATAAGCGTCAACGCGTCGCCCCCTCCACGCTTCAAAGTCCTCTCCAAAACATAGTAGGCGTGGGTTTCGTTGTTTTGCCGCATCAAAGTGAAGTCTACAATGCCCGCGGCTGCATTGTCAAAGCATGCTTTCCGCCACTTTTCAATGAGAGGTTTAAGCTCTTCAAAGGCTTCAACCCCTGAAGGCGTTGGACTTGCGGATTGTTGGGCTGACGGTTCAACCGCCTCAGACGGCTTAGTTTCAGCTGGCTCAGAGGCTTCAACTTTTTCCGCTTCGGATTTTTTGAACTTTAGCGTTTTAAACCAAGGCACGCTTATCACCTCACACATTTTTGGTTTGCGGGGCAACTGGGCTAAACCAATTGCCCTTTCGCAAATTTAAGCCAATAAAAACGTGAATCACGTAAAACCTCATTTTTCCATGGCTTTAGTCTGGGAAATTTTATGTTTATGTAAATCCTCGCAAGTTGTGGAAAACGCCCATAGAATTAAGTCGTGTAAAAACGAGGCTAAGCATAATTTACAAAGCGTGATGTGAGGCGGATGGTTTAATATACTGTTAAGCTCACGGTAACAGTCCGGGCAAAACCAGAAAGTTAAGAAAGCTGCACCGTTACGGTGAACAATGATTTTTTGATGTTCATCAACCCTCCGTAAACATTTCAGGCAAACAAACTGTAACGGTGCGGTTGGTTGGGGGGTTTGGTTTTCAGAAACCATTATAAAGATCCCTCCCATTTGGACAGACAATTATCACAAAGCCAAACCAAACGGCCTTCACGTGGATAGCATTTGTTTGTTGGACGGCCGCAAACTTCACAGATATATGAGTCTGGGGGGTGGGGTATACCGTTTTGTATACTTGAGCTATGCTCTGGAGAGGTTACCCCACCCTCGAAACTCATATATCTTATCACACGCTTATCGTTTGGATCAGCCTCTTCCGTTATTAATCCGGTTCCAGTCAACGTTTTGAGAATTAAGCCCGCATAATCATACCCAATAGGTTTATGAAACTTTTGGAAATAGATTTGTTGGAAATCACGCCTTGTCAACCCATTACCGTTGAAGTATGGTTTAATCGTTTTGTAAATTCTCCAAATTTCAGGGCTTAAACCATGCTCATTAGCCTCGCTTACTCCCTCGTAAAGTTGGAAGCCCACTTTCACGTCTTCTTCAGTTGTGATTATGGCGTCTCCCTCGCGCTTTCGATGCATAAAATTTAGAAGCGCATGGGCCTTAACCAAAGCTAAAAGCCGACTGATATCTCTTTGATGGCGAGGGACAAGGTTCTTATGCAGGTTCAGAAATTCTTCGTAAATTTTTTGACTCAATTCCTCTGGAATTATAACATAGTTAATGCCGGCGTTTTTTATAGCCCATACACGAGTGGCCAAAAACTTTCGATCTAGGTCTTCTTCCATACGCTTGTTGAAGATCTCACGGTTAGATTCCCTCAAAATTTTAAGCCAAACCGATTCACGTAGCTTCTCTTGACTTATTTCAGGACTTAAAAGTAGGAGCCGTGTCTTTTCTTGATCTTCCATCCTAAATTTGGCCGCACAAAATATGACAGTAGGAAAGCCTTCCAGAATCACAGTTTTCGTTCTAAGTCCCGATTTCTCTTTCTTATCGGTGATTTTCAGCGTTATTTTGCGCCTATCATGGCTCAACAAGGGCCTTAAACGTTGAAGGAGAGCGTCATGTGGCTGATCCAAAAAAATTAAAATTTTTTTGGCCAAGTTTACATGGATGATTTTGTGTCTTTCGTTGAACGGATCCCTTTCCACACTCCCGTAATCGTGGAAAAAGGCCGTTGGGCTGCTATATCCATATTCGAGGACATCTTCTTGGGGAAAATACCACGCAAGCTCAAGTGGAATATAGCTTTTACCCGTGCTGCTTTCAGCAATAAACCCTATGTTTATTTGGTCTTCGCTTGTATAAGTCAATAGCATGGTTAAGAAGCAGATTGCCTTGTTTTCGTTGTCGTGTTTCACCGTGCTACCTAAAATCTCAGTAAGCTCCTCGATTGATATGGGCCGGTTTAAGTTTCTCAAGTTCTCTTTAAGTTCTTCTTTGCTTGTGGCAAGGCCTGAATAATCTGCTTCGACGTTTATCAAAAAAGGAATCCCACCTTATGGCTGAAAAATAGCTTACGCTATGTAAACCCCGCATTCTGCGAGGTGGTTCATCGAGGATAAGGATGCTTCCTTATCTCAATTTATTATTCCCAAAAATCACATCTTACTCTGGAACAAAATACTCGTCGTCGTCGGTTATCTCTCTAGCCCTAACTTGTTTCCGAAGCTCTTTAAGCTCTTCTAGTTTGGATTTCATGAAAGCTTCTGTCTCCTTGATTTTATCTGCAACGCTTAATATTATCTCCGCGTATCTTATTGGAAGCTCACATTTCCACATCAATGGTATTTTAGAGCCTACTATGTTTAGGTGAAGCTCACGCTTGGCAAGTTTTAGGCTTGGCAGGATAAGCTTCGCTATATCAGTTTGCGCACCTTTTATTAAAACGTCTAACATTTCACGGAGATTCTCTATAAACTCTTTGTTTTTTGTCAAGTTTTCCTCCCTCCTTTTATTCCCAAAATTACAGTTCACTCCAGCCACATTTAGGGCAAACAATGAAACCTTCATCATCAAAGGCTAATTTACTATCGCATTCTGGGCAACGGCCCTTCGGCTTCAAAAATAAATCGAGCCAATGGCCACATTCAAGAGGAACTCTAATTCTCGGTGGGTCATGCTTCTCATCGATTACAAATTCTTTTCCAGGACAAAGCGCGCCGCAAATGGGACACTTGAAAAATTCACCTTCAAATTTTGCCTTAACAACTTCAACTTCGTTTCTATATTTACCGGTTCCGTAAGGTTCAATTTTTTTGAAAACGGCCCTATAAAGCGTTTTAACAATATGCTTTCGACGTAAATATTCCCTTTTAAGCTCCTCAAACTCATTCAAAAAATCAGCGGTTTTAATGTAGATTTTTGTTCGCGGTCTTCCCCGTCGCCCTTTTTTTCTCTCCGGGATAATGGTCATCATCTGTCCTCTCATGCTTTAAGTTGTAATTGACGATCAAACTTTTAAGTTTCTCAGGTAATTCTAGGCCCATAAAGCTAGAATTTTCGTGGCTCGACAATAGTAAGCCTCAAACTCCACTTGCGCGGCTTTTCCCTGTAAAAGCTCGTTGATTTTACGACGGACATCCTCTAAAGCCCCAATAAAAGCCACATTTGCGTAGTTATAGGGTAAAACCTTTTGCCTTTTAAGGGCCGCCAAAAAAGAATGTGACGCTGAGAACCGCGTTTAACCACAACCTTCATTGTGAACCCTCAAAGAGGCGCTTCAACTCGGGGAAGCGTTTTTGGATGTTTTCCATAAATGGGCCTGTGGATGTTTCCATGTCCGCTTTAAACGCCTCAATTAACGCGCGCTCCAGATACTCTTCAACATCAACTCGCAAAATTTTCAAGAAGTCCAGGATTGCCTTTGGAACCTTCACTTTAACCGTTTCATATTCCTTTTCATGTTCAAACATTAACCAGTCACCTCGAGAAGGCTTAGCTGGACGGTTTGGGGCTCCTCTTCCACATAGCCCTCGTAAATGCGTGGAAGCTGATAGCCCGTCGTGTTTGGCAAGTCGAAGCGAATCCTAAAGCCCTCATGCGTGACGGAAAAGCCCCAGCCATTGTTTAGGCAAACCTGGACATTATAGGCTCGCTTGACTTTCATAATGAACTCTCCATCATCTAAAAGAAACTCGCAGACAGGCTCAACAGCTGCGAAGGTTGTTCTGTCTAGGCGGATGTATCTTCGGCCCCTAACAGTTACCACATCAACCATGTCTTTATCACCAAGACATAATAGCACAGACGAAATATTTAAATGTTTCGATTGTAAAGACATAATAACGGAGACATGATTAAAATGGCGCGCACCTACATCCTCACAAAACATGAACGTGAAATCCTCAAAAGGTTCGTAGAAACGGGTGAAAAGTTAAACGGGCTGCGAAATCTAATCTACATTTTTAGGAAGGCTAAAACACAGCTAGAAGAAGATATACAACTTATTCAAGCAGCCTTAGAAAAATACGGTTAAAGTCAAGAGAAGCCATTTTTACGCTTTTAGCCTAAGCCTAAACCATGCAAAAATGCCTAGTCGTGAATATGCCCCCTGTTTTCAGCCGAGGGTATCTATCACATCGCCCCTTCAAAAGGCTCAGCCCTATGGCCCTTCATCATATAGTTAAAAAGCGGCCAAAACAATTTTAGGAACCCTTTAAACGTTGCACAAAACAGAAAAATGGGGATTTGCGGGAGAGTTCTCCAAGCTTATGGCTTCTACATGGTTCATGGAAACTGGCTCCTGAACATCGTTGCCCACCCAAAAGGCGGTGTTGGCGCCGTCCTAATAAGGGCGGTGGAACCCCTCCAAGGAATAGAAGTTATGATGAAAAATAGGGGAGTAGAAGACATTTACGCGTTGACAAGCGGTCCTGGAAGACTTACCAAGGCGTTAAGCATAACGAAGAAACAGAATGGCTTAGATGTTACGAGGGCTGAAAACGAAATAGCAATTTTTGAAGCCGCAGCGGAGGAATTTGAAATCTGCACTTCTCATAGGATAGGTGTGAAAAGGGATCTTCCACAAGAATTGAGGTTTTACATTAAGGGGAACCGGTTTGTTTCTAAGCCGTGAAAATTTATCTACATAAGCGAGCTTAAATGTTGTAGAGGACAAGGTGAAAATGCTGAGTCAGCAAGCCTTACGCCAACTGCGGGAAACACCATTAACAAAAAATATTGGGCTTATTTCAGACACGCATATACCGGTGCGCGCCAAAGAAATCCCAAAAAGGGTTTTCGAAATTTTTGAAAAGGTCGACTATATTGTGCATGCTGGGGATTTGGTTGACTTGTCGGTTATAGATAGGTTGGAGCAGCTTGCCCCTGTTGTGGCTGTTTATGGCAACATGGATGGCCCTGAAATTCGTGGTAAACTGCCCAAAATGAACTCTGTCAAGATT
>JAVZMA010000028.1:0-9038 GCA_038883475.1 Bathyarchaeia archaeon | reverse complement strand
GTCAACATGCAACTCTGTAATAACCATTGGTCCCTGCGTTGTGTGGATTACTTTTGCTTCTAGGTCTTTTGCGCCTCCGCCCACGGAGACAAGCACTGGGTCTTGGTCGTTTGCCTTTTTCAGAATTTCTTCTTTTGCTTGTAGGATGCGGATTCTGGCGGCGTAGGGGTCTTTTATGCCCACAGCTTGAACTTGTCCAATCATTATTGGTGGTGTGCTGTTTGCGTAGAAGCCTCCGCCGTCACGCGCCATTTTTGCAGCGTAACTAGCCGCAGCAACAACAGACGGCTCTTCAATAGCCATAGGCACCAGATAGTCGCGTTTGTTTATTAGAAAGTTTACAGCAATGCCCAGTGGAATTGGAACTGCGCCTACAACGTTTTCTATCATGCGGTCAGCCAAATCTAATGGCAAAGAACCGGTGTTTTGCAGTAAGGCTGCTTCTTCGTCTGTTAAGTTGGCAAACTCCTTAACGAACGCTAAACGCTCTTTTGGACTAAGCTTATAGAAACCCGAAATTAGGGAAGACTTGTTCATTTGATTTCACTCTCTTAACAATGATGAAGCCTCATTTTTAAGGTTTAGCTAATTCTAAAGCTTTGAGGAGGCGAAGCGAAAAATCATAGGGCAATTAGCGGTTTAGCCGCTGTTCTTAGAAGGGTGAAGCCTGAACTGCTTAGAGAATAAGAATATACGAAGATAATTGAAAAAGGAAGCGCAATTCAAAGGGAAGTTGCATATGCACGTTATCCTCTAAAAGTTGGTGGTAAGTGGTTAACTCCAATGGAATATTATACTCAAGAAAAAGCCAAAGAAATTATCGACAATGCCAAATTTGTTGTGAACGAAATAAAACATGCTTTAACAGAACTTCAAATTTAACCTATTATTGGATGACCATATTTTAATGAATTAGGCATTTATCTGTGTATTCTATTCTCTTTCACACTTTTCACTACTTCTTCCATGCTTACTTTGTCAAGTATTGGCTTTAGCTTCTCTACTTCTTCTTTTAGTTTTTGTCTTCTATGGCTTTTCGCAAGTTTTGATGGCTTAATTTTTAGCTCTTTCATTTTACTTTAATTTCTCTAGGAATTTTAGTGAAAACTGTGAATACTTATCAAATTTCTCATCGAAAAGTAACACTATGAATTGCAATAGCCATAAACGGTAATCTGCAAACCAAAGACATTTTCTAGTCAGAGGCTTTCTAAGGATGAATGAAAGAAAAAGGGAAAGTTGCTTATTCAACCTTCACTTTGAGCACAATGTTAATAGTGTCATTCGTTGTTGCGTTGATATCTGCTTTTAAGCTCCATTGCACGGCCCATGTTTCATTATCAAGCATTGTTAAAGGTCCTACCTCTGTGGTGTTCGTTCCTTCCCCAGCTGGGAATACTTTGATGCTACCTAAAGCAGTACCGTTACTTGCAATTATTGTAATGTTAATATAGTCAAAGTTTGACTGAAAGTTGCCAGTCAATGAATCAAGTGTTATGGTAATCTGCTTAGCAGAGCCAGCACTGTTTGTTATATTAACGGCTTCATCATATGTTAGCGCTTCACCGGGTTTTATAGTAATTAGGTCAAAGGTTACTTCTGTCCCGGCAGTGTTTATCGCATCAGAGCCACCTAGCGTCGCGGTGTTGTCTCCGGACACAAATTTTACTGATGCGGATCCAATGGTTATAGGCGTCCCTTTCATAAATAGCTCACTATAAGCAGCTGCGCTTGCAAAACCGATAAGCAACGAAGATAACAGTAGCGTTATGAATTTTAGGCTTTTCTTCGTGTTTATTTTCATTTTGTTGTTTCACCTCCTTTTCGTTTTTTTCTTTCTTTTAGGGTTTCTATCCAAATTTTGGCGAGTACGTAGATGCTTATGCCTAAGACTAGGGCGCAGGCTAACGCCAAAGCTACGGCTGATGTTACGAAGGCTGCCTCTCCCCACGAAGGCTTGTAGAGGGCGTATATGGCTGCGCCTGTTATTGTTGCGCCTGCGCCCAAGGCTATGTACCACCATTTCGGCTTGAAGAAGACGTATGTGCCTAATCCTATCACGAGGGTGTCGAAGGCAACTATGCCTATGAAGGTGGCTTCCCAGCTCATCTGCGGAACCATTATGAGGGGGTGAACGGCGATTTCAGCGTAGTTGGATAGGAAGAAAGCCGTCAAAGACATCGCCGGAAATGTTACTGTGAACATGAAGACCTTCGCGTAGCTCAGCAGCTTCTTTATTATGCCCAAGTAAACGTTGACGGCGACAATGTTTGCCAAAGCCACAACCAAGTATAGGAGGCTGTACCAGAACCGCATGTATTCCCCGAAAGAGGCTATGAACTCTCTGCTGACAAGTAACTGTCCAAAACCAGCCAAAGCCGCAAGCTGATAAACGTAAGGCAACTGCCATGGAAAATGTCTGTCTAACAGGCACGTCAATAGGCTTACCGCTAGAAAAAGGTCTATGCCCAGTAGTGCGAAGAACTCCGGTTGCAGTGGGGAGGGCATTCTTACCGCACTCGAGTGTCTGGTTTCTTTTTATTTAAGTCGTATGAATTCGGAATTTGAATCCGAATTCACTAGTATAAAGTCGCAGAATAAAAGATAAATATTGTGTAGTAATACACGCTACACACTTATAAGAACACCCTATCTCCTCGGAAGAGGCACCGCCGGAATCCCCAACAATCTCCTAATCTGTTTAGCCAACGTTTCCGCATAACCCACACGGTAATTGTCCACTATAACTTGGTTCGGCTTCGACTGCCTCACATACTCCATTAAACCATCATAATCCGAGTGGTCACTCAAAGCCACCACATACTCCCTGGGGCTAATCTGCCTACATGGAGAATTAAACTCCCAACCACTAACATAAACACGGAAACCCCCATGCGCAACCATACCCCGAGAGTTCATGTGGTAAAAAGCCACAGAAGGCACATTCCGCTCAATAAGCTCCCGAGCCTCCACAGCCGTAGAAGATATCAACCGCCCAAAACGCATTCCATAAGCCTCACAAACTTTAGACATTTGAAAAACCCGCTCAGGAGCAATAAAAGGCACCCTTATTTTCGCTTCATAGAGAATTTGCATCACTTCTTGAAGTTTGCCATGGAAACCAAAAACGTAAACCACTCCATGCTTTAATCCTTCCTCAACTATGGAAGCCAAAAGCCTTTTCACATCAGCCTCAAAAGGACGCTTACAAGATGGACTACCATAAGTGGCTTCCATCACCAGAACATCCGCATCCAAAACAGGCGTATTTTCCATTTTAAAGTCTCCAGTATAAACCACACGTTTCCCCTCAGCATCTTCAACCAAAACTTGAGCTGCACCCAAAATGTGGTCTGCCTTAAAAAACGTTATACTTTCATCTTCAAACCGCATTGCCTTGCCATAATCTAACGTTTCAACAAACCCTCCCATAAGAAAAAGAGGACCCCGCATAACATCAATCAAGTCTTTTGTGGCTTTCGTCATCAAAACCTTCTCGCACGTTCTTAGGCTTTGCCTCAAGCCCATCAAATGATCTGCATGGGCGTGAGTAACAACCCTTAAAGGTTTGCCTTTGTCAAAAGCGTCGCATGCAACATACTTGCCGAGAAGCACCGCACCCCTATCCGTAATGGAAGCTTTCTCAGTCAAATGAATCGCCATGAAATCCTTTATGCAGTTTTTGGAGCCAACCAATCTATGAGCCTTTTCGGGTCTTCACATTCTATTCTAACCTTTATCGGACCTAAGGGGGACTCTGCCACTTCCTTAGAAAAGGAGACATGCCCAGCATAGGCAACTTGCTTATTTAAGCAGAAACTTATGGTTTTCCCACTTAACCCATCGAATAAGGCTCCCCTAGCAGCATCACGGATTCTTTCCCTACGCAACAAATTATAAAGCTTCGTTAAAGCCTCGAGGCCTTTCGCCTCAGCGATGAGTAGCGCCCCTTTATGCGTTGGTTGAATTTTGGTTTGCACGTCGCCAAAAATGTTTTCCACCGCCCGTTTAACCTTTTCTTCTGATTCTGTCGGGTTTACTTCAGCTTCTATGTAAACTGTTACTTCATCCATTTTTCCTCAACTTTCCTCAAAACTTCCTTTGCCTTCCTCTTCACTGTTTCTAAATCCTCTTCGTTAACTATTAAATGTTCAGCCATGGCTACGGCGTTTCCCAACCCAACGCTTAGTTCCCGCATGTCTCTTTCATGGAAAATCTGCCAGTTTTTCGGATCATCGCTTCTTTGACGATTATACAGCCTCTTAAACCTTGTTTCTGGAGAGGCATGGACAGCTAAAAGTGTAAATTTTGGAAATTGTTTTTGGAATTCCTCAACTTCAGCTAGGCTGCGTATGCCATCAACAATAACCTTCCGTCCCTTAGCCTCCTGTATCTTCTTGATGCATCTTTTGGCTATGACGTTTGCGCCTTCTTTCTCCCTCAACTCCAGCATTATCTTCCCAAGATTCTCTGGAGTAGGTTCTAAACCTTTATTTGCCACTTCTTCTCTCACCACATCGCCCATAACCACAACACCATATCCCATTGCTTTTGCAACATTAACAACAACAGATTTCCCAGCGCCAGGCATACCAGTCAAACCGACAACAAGTTTACTGTCCATTTTCGAGAACCCCGTTCACCACTGATTAACGCATCCCATTAGGCTTTAACAAATTTAAAAGCATTTATTAATAGAAACTTCAAGATATGCATAAGACCCAAAATGCCAGAGGCAATAAGAAGTTTCATAGCCTTCGACATAGAAAACGAACAGGTTCTAAAGAAAATAACAGAAATGCAGAACCTCCTTGTTAAAACTGGAGCTGACTTGAAGCTTGTTGAACCAAAAAACATTCACGTAACCCTTCGATTTCTGGGAAACATATACCCCGAAACTGCTGAAAAAATATTCCTGGAAATGAAAAAAATCCAGTTTACACCATTTGATATCAAACTTCAAGGCTTAGGCGCCTTCCCAAATGTTCGATATCCACGAGTTGTTTGGGCTGGAATAACCCAAGGCGTGGAACAGCTGAAAAGCATTTTCAGCCAGTTGGAACCACGCCTACGCAGTTTAGGGTTTCAGCCAGACCCTAAAGGCTTCAGCCCCCATCTAACAATTGCGAGGGTTAAGTCTGGAAGGAAAAAGGCTGAACTTGCCAAATTCCTAATAGAAAACGCCAACTACGAGTATGGAATTATCAAAGCCGAATGCTTAAGGCTTAAGAGAAGCGACCTAACACCAAAAGGACCAATTTACTCAACTCTTAAAGAAGTTTGTCCGCAAAAATAGCGTGAAAAAGGCAGATCAAGGTTGGAAGAGACTGAAAAAGTCTGCATGACGGTTCTGGAACGCGTCACACCCAAAAAGGCAGAGAGAGCTAGAATTGAAGCTCTAACTAAAAGATTAGAAGAGAATGTTGCGAAAGCTTCGAAGGAATTTGGCGTTGAAGCAATAGTGCGTGTGGAGGGTTCTGTGGCAAAGGACACTTGGCTCAGCGGGGAACCAGACATCGACATATTCATGCGTGTACCAACAAAGATACCGCGCAAGTCGCTGGGGGATGTATGCCTAAAAATTGCGAGGAAAGCCACAGAAGGAGCCAAACAAGTTGAACGCTTTGCGGAACACCCTTACCTAGAGGCTTTTGTGGATGATGTCCGAGTTAATATTGTGCCATGCTACAACGTAAAGCGTGGAGAATGGTTAAGCGCAACCGATAGGACGCCCTTTCACACAGACTATGTTAGGGAAAGATTAAACGAGCATATGCGCAACGAAGTTCGCTTATTAAAAAAGTTCATGAAGGGAATAGAGGTCTATGGGGCGGAAATCAAAATAGGCGGGTTCAGCGGCTACCTAACCGAACTCCTAATACTGCATTACAAAACCTTCATAAACACTTTGGAAGCCTTTTCAGACTACAAGCAACCAATAACCCTAGACATCGAAAACCACTTTAAAGGAAGAGAAAAAGAACTCAAACTACTCTTTAAAGAACCCCTCATTGTAATCGACCCCGTAGACAAGGGAAGAAACGTAGCGTCAGCAGTTCAACCTCAAAAACTCCACACTTTTGTTGCCGCCTCAAGAGCCTTCCTAAAAAATCCAAGCCTAAAATTCTTCTATCCACCCAAAACAAAACCATTGACAACTCGAAATGTTAGAAAGAAACTGGAAACGCGTGATTCAGCAATTATATTTTTGGTATTTGGAAAAGTCGACGCGGTTCCAGACATTTTGTGGGGGCAACTCTACAAGTCTCAGCGTTCCCTCCGCAAACTCATAGAGCTAAACGACTTTAAAGTTTTAAGAGAAGCAGCGTGGAGCGATGAAGAGGCGCTTAACGCCTTCGTCTTTGAGGTTGAACAGCGCACTCTCCCCTCAGTCAAAAAGCATTTGGGACCACCCTTGGAAAAGAGGCGTGAATGTGAAAACTTTCTCAGAAAATATTTGAATAACTCCTACGTCGTCTCTGGACCTTACATCGCTGATGGGAGATGGGTTGTGGAGCTTAAACGGAAAACCATAGACATTGTAAAACTGCTTAATGAAAGATTAAAAGATGGTGGGAGAAACGCTGGCGTAGCCGAACAAATTTCGCATGTCCTAAAGGAAGGGTTTAAAGTTCTTGCCAATGAAGAAGCGATAGATGTTTATGCGAAAAACAGATGTTTTGCAGAGTTTTTGACGGATTTTCTATCTGGCAAACCTAAATGGCTAGAAAGCGCCAATGCTCACCGCGATTAGAGCTATGCCAAGTATCCAGCAGTAGATGGCGAATAGGTGGAACTTTCTGTTTGTTAAAATCTTCCAAAGAAGTTTTAGGGCGAAGTAGCCGACAACCATGGCAGCAACTACACCAGCAACAATTTCTATCCACCCGAGGCTTGCCAGCGCCGCAACAGCGGAAACGTCACTAAACTCTAGGCTTAAGGCTCCGATTATGGCTGGTATTGAAAGCAGAAAAGAGAAACGGAAGGCTTTCTCTCTTTTTATTCCAAGCAAAAGAGCAGCCGCAATTGTTATTCCACTTCTTGAAATTCCTGGAATTATGCTTAAACCTTCGGCGGCGCCGATGATTATCGCTGCCGAATAGCCCACTTGGTCGGTTTTTTCTTTGCTAGTTTTTGTGGAGTAAAGCACTGTTCCGCATAGGATAAAGGCTAAAGCTAAGGGCGTTAGGCTTTGGAAAGCCTGTTCAACAAATCTTTTTAGGGCTATTCCTATTGCCGCTGCAGATATTGTTCCAACAACTATTGGGGGGATGAGTTTTCCATGTTCCGTTTTAAAATCTAGGTGAAAGAGTGCGGAAACAAGTTTTTTGATGTCTTCCCGAAAGAAGAGCAGAGCTACAATTAATGTTCCGATGTGTAGGGTGAACTCGAAGATTAGGGAGTCTTCTGGACTGAAAAAGTTTAGGAAATGTTCTGCCATTTTTAGGTGTCCAGTGCTTGATATGGGCAGCCACTCAGTCAAGCCTTGAATTATGCCAAGAATTATTGTTTTGATTAGCTGCTCCAAAGTTTTCGCCCTTTTTCCTCTTTTTATTTTTCTGGTTAGGTTTAAAAGACTAGTTTCGTTTAACTTGTTAATCTGCATGTTGGTGCAAACTTATGAGCGAATATCCAAATGGAAGTGTTGAAGACCGTGAAATGTTGGCTAGAATGCCCATGGAAAAACTGTTGGACTTCTTCTTCCTTCAAGTTAGAAATCTTTGGCGTGTTGACGGCTTATACTTTTTAGGCATAGAGAAACAGTTTGGCACAGATGTAGCAACAAAAATAGACGCTGACGTTTGGGAAAACATGGCTGTTATTGAGGCAAAGAGTTTGCAGAAGATGTTTCAAACCGGCGAAAACACGGACATTCCAATGATTATTAGCTTGCTGCAAAAGTCAAGTTGGGCTTTAGACCAGCCTTTCAAAACCATAGAGGTTAACGGTAAACGAGCAATTTTAAGTGTCAACAAGTGTAGAACGCAAGAAACACGACTAAGCAAGGGATTAGGCGAGTTTCCATGTAAAAAGGTGCGTTTTGGGTATTTGAGAAAGTTTGTGAAAACCTTGAACCCCAAGGTTGAAGTAAACTGCCTAATCTGTCCGCCAGACAAGCATCCAAAAGACCTATGGTGCAAATGGGAATTTAAATTATGAATCGCAAATGCTTTGGCTTGTGTCTGGGCTATATTTTAAGGGCAGCTTGATGGCCGTCGCTGATTGCTTTTAGGGTTTTGCTTGGTTTGTCAGCGTCTCCTATGGCATAAAGCTCGGGAACCTTGCCTTCCAATGCCTTCATTAAGTTTAGGTTTGGTTTTGCGCCCATAGCCAGCACCACGCTGTCAGCTTCCAAAGTTCGCTTTTCACCATCTTTTTCGTAAACTACGCTGTTTCGCGTTATTTTTTCAACCTTTGCGTTGGTGAGCATGACTACGCCGAGTTCCTTAAGCCTACTGCGCAGAAGCACCATAACCATTGGAACCATGTCTATGCCAATTCGCCCCAACATTTCCAGAATCGTCACTTTCTTGCCTTTTTCGGCCAAGAACTCCGCTGTTTCAGCGCCCACCATCCCGCCGCCGACCACAACAACCCTTTCACCAACCGCAGCCACGCCAGAAAGTACGTCATGGGCGGTTACTGTGTTGCTTCCGTCAACTATCATGTTTTCTGGAATGATAGGGGTGGATCCTGTGGCGACGAAAACCACGTCAGGCTTAATCTTTTCAACAAGTTGGGAAGTAACCTCTTCACCAAGTATTATTTTGACTCCGAGTTTGCGGATTTGGGTTTCAAGATAGGCTGTTAAGTTTTTAATTTCCTCCTTGTGGGGTGGAACAGCAGCGAGGTTAAGTTGTCCGCCCAGCTTTTTGCTTTTCTCGTATAGGATGACTTCGTGTCCTCTTAGGGCTGAAACTCTTGCTGCTTCCATGCCTGCTGGTCCCCCGCCGACAACGAGAACCCGCTTGCGAACCTTTGCCTTCTCGATCCTGTACTCTTCTTCCCTTCCCAAGGCAGCATTAACCGTACAAGCA
>JAVZMA010000027.1:0-11046 GCA_038883475.1 Bathyarchaeia archaeon | reverse complement strand
CAGCAAAAAGGATGTTTAGTTCGTCGCTTGCAACATAAACTAATGTGGGGTTAAACCCTTTTTCGTAAAGGATTTTTGCTGAGGAAACAAGGCATTTTGCAAATCTTTTATCAAAGGGCTTTTCGGCACTTACAGCCTCTGAGAGTTCTTTAAACTTCCAGCCGTCAAGCCTAAGAAAGAAGGGTGTTTCGGGCGGGACGCATGTTTTAGAAAAGATTTCGTGTTTCAGCCAGTTTCTGTAGTCTTCATTCGAGGATGATTCGCGCATCTACTGTTTTTGCTCCCTTCTCATAGACCATTATCGGGTTTAGGTCAAGCTCCTTAATCTCCTGATGCTCCATAACAAGCCTGGAAGTTTTCAACAAAATATCCACTATCGTGTTTATGTCTGCTGGCGGCAAGTTCCTATAACCTTTCAAAAGTGGGTAAGCCTTAACCTCAGTAATCATTTCTCGAGCTTCCTCCTCGGTTATAGGAGCTATTCTGAAGGTTACATCCTTCAAGACTTCCACAAAAATTCCGCCAATCCCAAACATTATGGCTGGACCAAACTGCGGGTCTTTAACTGCGCCAACTATGACTTCGGTTGAGGCTGGAGCCATCTCTTGAACCAGTATGCCCTCTATTTTCGCATCGGCTTTATGTTTCTTCACGTTTTCCAAAATCTGCTTGTACGCGCCGCGAACATCCTTTGCGTCTTTCAAGTTTACGATTACTCCGCCGACATCGGACTTATGAATAATGTCGGGTGAAACAATTTTTAAGACAACTGGATAGCCTATTTCCTCTGCGAATTTAACGGCTTCAGCCTCGCTTTTGGCTAACTTAAACTTTGTAACTGGAATGCCATACTCGGTACAGACGCTTTTAGCCTCTGTTTCAAGAAGGTACTTTCTTCCAGCCTTACGGGCTTCGTTAAAGATACTTTCTGTTTTGTTCAAGGTTTATATCCCTCACAGATTTCTTGTAACGTTTAGTTCTTGTTTCAAATTAAAATCCTTTTGGTTTCTCAGCTTGGATTTTTATGAGTAGACATCCCATTTGTAGATTCCGTTGTTCTTCAAAGTCCAAGCGTCGCAGCCCACGGGTCCCCACACCCAGTTGTTTGTGTTTTCATCCCAGTAGTACCAAAGCCACCAAGCCGTTTGATTGTTGATTGATGTTATAATTATGTGTCCTGGTTCCATTGTTGCCCAATATTCATATGTGACGTTAGCCGCTTCGCGCGTTAAATCAAATAAGGTGGCGCATGAAGGGATGGAAATGTTGTGCCATTCTACAGTTCCGCCTAACAGGGTGTAGTTTATGCAGAGGCTTACTTGTATCCAACTTGCCTTGCCCATGGTGTTTTCTAATTCCTTCGATGATAAGGCTGTGAACAATTTATAGAAATCTTCCAGTAATGAGCCGAATTCTTCCTTTGTCACTTCACTTTTTCCGCTGAGTTCTTGAAATTCGTTTAGTAAAAGGTTGTAGGTCGTGTTTAATTCTGGAAACTCATTAAGTGTAAATGTGTAATTTCCTTTCAAATTCGAAAGCAACACTGCATAAGTATTCATAAGCGAGGAGTAATTCTCGCCTTGAAACAATTGATATTCCCCAAGCAACGCGCCATAATCAGCAAACAGCAAGTTCCGCTTTGTAACAAAGTCTTCATAGTTTTCTGTTAATTCCGTCAGCAATTGCTGTTTCTCGTCAAGTTGGTTTTTAACCATCAATTGTTGCATGTAATAGTATGCCGCGAAGCTTGTAGCTAGAAACGCCCAAACAATCACGGCTAAGGTTGCAAATGTCAACGTTCTTTTCTCAACCAAACTTTTTCACCACTGGAATTTGGCTTAACGTCCTAGCAAGGGGAATAAAAATCAGCCCAAAGGCTAGGGTGTTTGAACAAACATGCACTAAAGAAAACGGAGCGCCAGAAGCAAGAACAGTCAGCAAAGCCAAGGTTGGAGGAACACCGCTGATCATGGGTAAGATTGCCACTCCAAAATTTGTAATGAGGTCGTAAACTACTGTGAGGAAAGCTCCGAGAACCGCGACTTCCATAAAAGACACAAATCTGGAGCGGTCGTGCATGTAACCCCTATACAAGCCCCCAACCAAACCAACCAGACCCATACCAACCATTTGAAAAGGCATGTTTAGACCGGCGAAACCCCATGGCGAAAGAAAACCATTAACGAACATTATGAAACAACCGAAGGAAACGCCCATAAACGAGCCGAAAACAGCGCCAACAACGAACGTCAAAAGAGAGGTGAACTCCACGTTCGGCGGTCTCGGAGCTAGTTGTAGCGCTAAACATAAGGCAGTTAAAACGCTTATCAAGGCAATTTTGGTGGTGGTGTTTTCTCCTTTCTGCACGTGTGTTGGATGGATTATCCAACCATATAAATCTTTCGAAGCACTGCTCAAAGTTCTTATGTTTTTAAATGTGAGAATTTCACAGTTTAGCTTAGTTCTTGCAGGGCTTTCAGGCGTTTTATTATATTTGGATGCGTTGAGAAGATTTCCTTTATTCTATCCAGAGTTGTTGGCTCTCGCGATAGGATTTCTTGAACTAGCTTTTGGTCGCTTGACGCTGTTATTGTTGCGACAGCCATGGATTCGATTTCTGCGCGGTCTGGGTCTGTTATAAATAGGGCTTTGAAGGCGTTTAGGTTCTGCATGTTCCTTCCAGTCCTTTTCATGTTTCTGGTTGCGTGAACTATCTTTGCCAAGCCTTCGGAAAGCTTTCTAGGGCCGTCTTCAACTATGGTTGCGCTGTGTCTGTCAGCGTAATACTCTCGGACACGGCTTAGAAATGAAACGCAAACGTATGTTAGAAACATCGAAAAAGCTACTAGACCCATGCCAAGCAACGCAGCGGTGCCGCTGCCCTCTTCTCTCCTTCGGCTGTACATAGAGGACATCATAAGCGAGTAGCCCACGAAATAGAAGAGTGCCGGCAGAAGCGAAACAAGCATCATAACTTGAACGTCTCGGTGTTTAAGATGCCCCAACTCGTGACCAATAACCGCTTCAACCTCCTCATCATCCAAAGTTTTTAGCAGTCCATCTGTGACGGCGACGCGGTTTCCAGCTATCGGCGAGCCATAAGCGAAAGCGTTTGGAATGGGAATATTCGCCAGCATAAGCCTTGGCTTTTTGATTCCGCTTTTGCTGCTTAAGTTTTCCACCATCTGGTGGAGTTTTGGATGTTCGCCTTCTGGGATTTCTTTTACGCGATATATGGCGTCAATAATGTAGGGTGATATTAGCCACTGTAAAATGTTGAAGGCTACAACGAAGATTCCTATGAAAATCAATTCAACCTGGAAAAGGCTTAGAATTATAGCTAGGACTAACGTTGACAAAGTGAAGATTATAGCCAAAGCAGCAATCATTGACATCCGAAGTTTCCAAATGCTCATTTCTTATTTTCACCAATATTGATTCAGCAAGAAAAGGGTGACTTATATCTTTTACGGGAGACATGAGCTAACCTTAAATGCATCATTTATAGAATTTTATCGCTATGGATATGCTTGTCGATGACATAGGGAGTTTCCCGCTTCCCGCTTATGCCAAAAGAGAACTGTTTGATAAGGCATATGCTCTTGCGAGAGAAGCGGTAATTAATGGAAGAGACATTAAAAAAGACGATTTTTTGTATAACAACTTTTACCGCGTCATAATGGACTCTTTTAAGGCAAAGTGCGCGGCGGGTTTGGACATCATCAATTACCCACAACATTACGACATTTACAAACAGTTTACAGAGGTAATTCAGAAGGCTATGAGCCAAGGCACATATGTGGTTGATGAAAGAGACGCCGTCATACCAGAAGTGCACGTAATCAAAGAGGAAGCCAAAACAATTTACGAAGAAACAGGAAGACGAATACCGCTCCGCGTCTGCGTGACTGGACCAATAGAGCTATACCTCAAAATGGTTGGAACCACACCTTACAAAGATGTTCTTTTAATGTTTGCGGAAACCGTGAAACGCTTTGCAGAAAACTCGATTTTAAATTCTAAATACGTAAAAACAGAGGTGGTTTCTCTGGATGAGCCAAGCCTAGGATTTCAAAACTTAGCCATGGACAGAGACACTTTTTTAGACGTTTTAGAGAAGGCTTTTGACTTTGAAGGGGCGGTGAAACAGATTCATCTGCACTCGCCATCAATTATATCAGAAATATTAAAAGCAAAGAACATTGATGTGGTGTCGTTGGAGTACGCTGCATCTCCCAAAAACATCGAAAGCCTCTCCAAAAAAGCACTGGAAACCACAGATAAGCATGTAAGGATTGGAATTGCAAGAACAGACATAGACTCGATTCTGGCGGAGCTATACGACAAAGGCATAATGAAACCCAGCATCGAACAATTAGTTGAAGACGAAGATGTCATAAGAAGAAGATTTGAAGACGCAAAAGAAAAGTACGGCGAAAGAATGACCTTCACGGGACCAGACTGCGGTTTGGGCGGCTGGCCAACACAAGAAGCAGCTCAGAAACTTTTAAAGAGAACTGTTGACGCCGTAAAATCTTCTAAAAAGGCTTACGCCTAGTTTTGATGAACAAAACTTGTGCGAAATAATGTAAGACATAAATTCTTTCAAATACAAATCTTGCAAAAAGAAGGCATGGTTATGGTTGAAGTTGACATCTATGAAAGGCTCAGAGAAAAAATCAGCTTATGGCCCATAAGAACCCCGCGAACAAAAGAAGTTATGGAAATACTCAGGATTCTTTTCAATGAGGAAGAGGCTGAATTTCTAACGCATTTCACAGCTCCATATCAAGACCCAGAAACAATTGAGCAGATGGTTGAAAAAACTGGGAAGCCAAAAGAGAAAGTTCAAGCCATTGCCGACCGCCTAGTCTCGAGAGGTCTCCTTTTCAAATTTACAAGCAAAAGAGACGGCAATGTTTACTACTCCTTAATGCCAATGATTCCAGGTATTTTCGAGTTCTACTTCGCCTCCGGAGGCGACTCCGATGAAAAAAGGAAAATAGGTGAGCTATTTGAAAAACATTATTTCAGTGGCGGAGGCTTTGAAATTGGTGCCTCCAACTATCCTCTTGTGCGGGTTATGCCCATTGAAACCACAATAACTGTTAATAAGGAGATTAGCGGGGGGCATATGATTTTGCCTTTCGAGAAGATGTCTGAGTTTATAAAAACCTCTCGAAAGATAGCCGTTGTAAATTGTGCTTGCAGAACAAAGAAGAGATGCGAGCATCCGCTTGAGGTCTGCATGGCTTTTGACCATTACGCGGATTACATGGTAGAAAGGGGGTTTGGAAGATACTTAACGGTTGAGGAAGCACTAGAATTGTTGGAGAAAACCGAGAAGGCTGGTTTGGTTCACTCAACCATTAACACTCAGACACGCCCGCAGTTCATCTGCAACTGCTGCACTTGTGCATGCATGATACTTAGGGGACTTACAGAACTGCACAATCCAAGGGCAATAGCGAAGTCAAACTTCATTCCAGTAAAAGACGAGAAGCTATGCAATGTGTGCAGAAGATGCGTCAGCATTTGCCCAATGAAAGCAAACCTTTACCATGCACCCCATGACAAAGAACCAGAAAAAATTATTTTCTTAGAGGAAAGGTGCATAGGATGCGGACTATGCGCTTATCACTGTCCAAAAAAAGCAATTAAAATGGTTAAAGTTAAAGACTTTGTTCCCGAGATGACTCCTAAAGAAGCCCTTGAAAGAGTTGAAGCGGAAAGAATCCATTAAACCGCTTAAATTACAAAGTATTTTGGGCACAGTTCAGTCTTTTCAGCCCAAAAAGACACCCTCAAATCCTTTACTCCAGGTATCTTTGCTATTTCTGTTCCAATTTCAATCAAGTGTTCAAAATCCCTCGCCACTCCAATAGCCAGCAAATCATGGTCTCCCACGGTTTTCGTAGCCAAAATTATATTTCGCATTTGAATCAGCTTTTTCAGGATTAGTGAAGATTCTGGAGGGCTGTTTTCGGTTGCGAGAATATGCGTTGGAGAAGCATCTATCATGAACACGGCTATTCCGTTGTAGCCAATTTTCTTCGGGTTCAGCACCACCGTGGATCCTCGAATCACGCCTTTTTCTTGCAAAGTTTTATATCTGTTTATTATAGTATCTGGTGAAACCCCAAGTTCCTTAGCTATTTTTCTAAAAGATATACGTGCATCTTCAGTCATTCGCTTAATTATGTGTAAATCGATTTCATCCATCTTCATCACCCTTTAGCGAAGTGTTCAAATTCGAAGTTTTCTGGACAGAGCAGTATTTCATCAACCCATATGCTTGTTGTGACCTCCCTAACTAGGGGATGCCCTTTTATCAAATCCTTCACTTGGCTTAGGCGCCCAACATTTTCAGCAATTGCTATACAGAATATGTCGTGTCTACCCATGCATGTTGCGCAGAACACTATCTCGGGAATTTTTTGAATCATTTCAATAACTTCCATCACATGCGGATAGCCTACATCAATACCTAAACTTGCAACACAATCGTAGCCGAAGCTTTTCGGGTTCAAGAGTATCGTCGTACCCTTGATTATGCCTGCTCGCTTCATTTTCCTAAATCGTTTACTTATTGTGTCAACCGAAACGCCGCATTCTTTTGCTATGTCTGCAAAATTAGCGCGCGCATCCCTTTGAAGAGCTCTAATTATGCTTACGTCAATTTTGTCGATTTTTGCGTTGGAGACCATGACAGCTTCTCATTAAAAAAGACGTACTTGAAGCTTTTAAACTATACTGTTTTTCTTATAGATTTCGAACATTGTAAGCCTGTATTATTCAAATATCTTAAATTGTCGATGAAAAAGCCCCAAAAGCAAACAAAATCTATAAATGTTACCAAAAGAATTCACAACATGTGATACAACTTGGAGATGGTTGAAACTCTTAATGATACTAAAAGTAGAGAAATAATCGGAAAATTAAGCAAAAGAAGGGTTGTCTGTGCCCGCTGCGGGAAAACATGGATCGAGTTGGTCGGGTTGGTCATAAGCCAAAAGGGGGGGTTGAAGATTTATGTTTGCGCATTGGTTTAGAATCGGAAAACTGTCAAATATGCAACTCCAGACCACTAGAATGCCCCAGATGCGGCTCAAAAGAAGTGTACGAAACACGATTTACTGAAAAGAACATATTAAGCCTAAAAAACATAAAGTAAAAAGTTTGTGGAGAGTGACTGCTCTCATGGAAGAAGAGTTGAACTTCCTAAAAAGAACAAAACTCGAATTTGAAAAAGCTGTGCGATTTGTAGATGCAGAGATTAAGCCTGCTGAAAAAGGAGTTGTCAGCTTACTAGAGCAACCTTTTAGACAACTAATTGTTAGGTTTCCGGTGCAGATGGATGACGGATCTATAGGAATATTCACCGGTTACATGGTGCAGCACAGCAGACTGTACGAGCCCACCAAGGGAGGCATAAGATATTCTCCAGAAGTAAACTTGGACTTAATCACCGCCCTCGCCTTTGACATGACCTTAAAAACCCGTGTTGTGGATCTTCCCTTTGGAGGGTCAAAAGGAGGAGTTTGTTGCGACCCAAAGAAAATGTCGCGGACTGAACTTGACAGGTTAACCCGAAGATATACTTATGAGATTCTGCCCATACTAGGTCCAGACTCATGTGTCCCCGCGCCTGACCTTGGCACCAGCGAGAGGGAGATGGGCATCATCTATGACACTTACAAAATGCTGAAACCAAACACCCCATACGCTTCGGCTGTTGTGACTGGAAAACCTGTTAGTTTAGGCGGCTCAAAGGGTAGAAAAGAGGCAACGGCGTTAGGCGGCGCATACGTCTTGGAAGAGGCTGTTAAACAAGGGGATGTTGAAGGGCTAAGTTCTTTGAAGGATGCCACTGTTGTCGTTCAAGGATATGGAAATGTCGGGTATTACATCGCAAAAATACTACATGAGGATTATGAATGCAAAATTGTGGGAGTGGCGGATTCAAAAGGTGGAATTTATTGCCAAGATGGATTAGACCCAGATGATGTTTTAGCCTATAAGGAAAACAAAAGTCCCAAGCAATCCGTTGTGGGGTACAATGGGCTTCCGCACCTAACAACTGAACAGCTATTGACAAGCAACTGTGACATTCTAGTTCCAGCCGCAAAAGAAACACAAATTGTCGGCACAATCGCCAAACAAGTAAAAGCCACAGTCGTGCTTGAGCTTGCAAATGGACCTACCACAAATCTAGCCCACGAAATCCTAATAAAAAAGGGCGTTTACGTGCTTCCTGACCTGCTTGCAAACGCGGGCGGAGTTACAGTAAGCTACTTTGAATGGCTCCAAAACAAAGCTGGCGAAAACTGGGAAATAAGCTATGTCAAAGAAAAACTTCAAAAGAAAATGGTTACCGCATACGGAAATGTTGCAGAAACCGCCAGAAACTACAACACCGATTTAAGAAGCGCAGCCTTCATCTTCGCAGTCTCAAATCTCCTTGAAGTGGCTTCTCAAAGAGGAATATTCCCCTAAACCCATCCCATAACAAATAAGAAGCAGAAAACAGAATAAGGTATCGTTCGATGGTTTTTTGTGTAATTATTGATTCACAAAAACTAATGTGAAGTTCAATAATAAGTCATTGATAAGACGAAGCGCATTAATGAATTATAAATTCATAAATTATAAATATTCTGATCCAAAATCTGAATCTGGCCCTTAATTGGGAGGAATTCGAAACGCGATTTATTAGAAGACTCTACGCAATACTTGGGGCAAAGGGAGTTTTATGCCTTGCCTCATGGATTATGATAGCTTTGGCTTTAGTATCTTACACTGCAAACGTCTATATTATACCAACTCAGCAATTCACAATTGGAGCTACATCAGATTCGTGGACTGTTTACGTGAATGATGTTGATAGAGTGAGATATTTACCTGGAGGTTTCGAACAGCCAACTTTAAACGAGTCTGATACGGGCACTTATGCTTTCAAGGTCGTTACAGATAGTAACCAAGTTTGTGCGGTGAGAATTGAGCTCACTTCTGAAGTTAACAGTAGCAAATTCTCAAAATTTCAAATTACTGTTAAATATTGGACTGGTAGTGCGTGGGCCAACGAGACACTATATCAAAATGCCACAGGATCTACAACTAAAGACTATATTGATGGATTAACGTCAGGAGACGCCGGATACATCCATCAAAGTCTATCGGTTACAAGATGGTATTTGATATGTGCGCTATACTCTTATGACCAGACAGATGAAACAGCTCAGGTTACTGTAACATTCAAGTATACGCCATTGCCCCAAAACTCTTTCTAAGAATCCGGTCAATCCGAAAAGGCTGTGTTTAAAAATGTCACAGACAGTCGATAGACAAAAGACTCACAGAGAAGCCAGAGCAGTCGAAGGAATACTCAATACACAGACAAGCTCAATCCAAAAATTTCACGAAAGAGCCATGAAAATACGGTTTATTTTGGGATTAGTTTCTTTGATTGTTGGGTTGTTGGCTGACAACATGGCTTTGTTTCAATGGGTTGAGCGTGCGGGACTTTATTATCTTTTGGGAGAGTATGCAAGGTATGTTTGTGCTTATGGCGGGTTTTTAGCTCTAATTTGTGGCGCCATGCTTCTTAATGACTACATCAACCACGAGAATATTTTAAAAAGGAAAAGAAAGCTTTCGGCAACACCTCTGCTTATGAAACCGAAAAAAGGCAGTGCGCCTAAGAGAATTACTTGTCGCAGGGTTGGAAATTTGATAACAGTGCTCGTTTCGGTGCCTTTTGCAGCTTTGTTTTTTGCGTTATTGCCTATCACTTTTTCTGTAGTTTCATATACAGCGACAGTTAGCATGATTGTAAAGTCCATGCCGATATATTACCTCCATAGGACGGATTTGTCGGGGGTGACACCCGCCGGAAAACTGATGAACATCACCAAACCACCCGCGAGTCAATCTGAAATTCTGTACGTGTTGGTGCGTGGAGGGACAGTTTACTTCTATTCTCCTATGCTTTCGGAAGGTTCTGTTCAGAGTGGGACATGGTTTTTATATTTATGGGCTTCAACTGTAAGCGATGGTGAAGTGTCAAGACTAACCGTGCGAATACACATAGTATCTGCAGATGGTACTGTAGAGAAAGCCGCTATAGGAAGCGTGACAGATGTTGTTATTGGTTATGGCTATTCTGAAAGAATTATTGCCATTGCAGGTAGCTATGCGAATATTTCCTCATCTGACAGAATTAGGCTTACGCTTTACGCACAAACAGGTTCAGGGAATGACCCTAAAGGGTTAAGCTTCTATTATGACGGGTATGGAACTTATCAAACACTATATCACGAAACTCGCTTAGAACCGCCATAACACATCAATGCTTACCATTTAGAAAACACGCGGACCCGGGTGAGAGTCAGAAAGTCACTATGAAGGTTGTCTTAGTTAATTTGCAGTTTGTGTGTGCGTGCGCGCCTCTTTAACTAGTCTATCTGTTCTCCGGCCATAGGACCGTCCCAAACGCCAGTGAATAAAGCAGCCCAAAACAAGCTGCTTTCGCTGAAATCGGCTTGTTAATGGCGGACCCGGTGGGATTTAAACCCAAAAGGGTTCAAGTCCTAAATTCGCAGGCATGTGCATGAGTTCTGACGGTTGTAGAAGACAAAGAGATTTCAAAATTTACATTTACAAAAGGGCCGTCTCTAAAAGGGAAGGCAAATGCAACCACAACAATAATAAACTAACCAGGCAGAATTTCAAACCAATAGAAAGGTTGTAGTTGCATGAAATTTACAAAACATGCAAAGTCGAGGGTTGCTGAAAGGGGTATAACGGAAACGATGATTTTGGAGACGATATTGCAACCTTCCCAAACCTATTATGATCTAAGCACTGGAACAACAATAGTCTTTAAGAAACTGAATAAGAAGCATCTTTTGGTGGCGTACTCTAAAGAAGACAGTGAGATCAAAGTTGTAACAACATTTATAACATCAGATGCTCAAAGCATAATTGGTAGAAAACTGGGCAAAACATGGGTGAAAGTTAGGTGAAAGTTGAATACGATAGAGAGTC
>JAVZMA010000026.1:0-13272 GCA_038883475.1 Bathyarchaeia archaeon | reverse complement strand
ATGACTTTCGTCGCCATTTTACACGATCTCCTTAACTGCTTTGATTATGGCTTCTTCATTTGGGATTACATACTGTTCCAGCGAGGGGCTAAACGGGATTGGCGTATCCGGCTCTGCTACACGTTTAGTGGGTGCGTCTAAGTAGTCTAGTGCTTCTTCAGCCACCACAGCAGCGATTTCGGCTGTTACGCCTGCTGTTTTGCAGTCTTCGCTCACAACCACTAGCCTACCAGTCTTCTTGACAGATTTTATTATCGCTTGTTTATCCAAAGGCGTCAAAGTTCTCGGATCAACAACCTCAACACTTACGCCATCCTCTTCAAGTTTTTCAGCCGCTTTAAGCGCCTTATGAACCATGTAAAGCGTAGCAACCACAGTGACATCTTCTCCTTCCCGTTTTACATCAGCAACGCCAAAAGGAACGGTATAATCCCCCTCTGGGACTTCGCCCTCCAGCGGATAGAGCAGTTTATGCTCACAGAATATAACTGGGTTGTCGCCGCGGATAGCTGCTTTCAAAAGACCCTTCGCATCATAGGGCGTTGAAGGAACAGCAACATACAAGCCTGGAACATGCATAAACCAAGCTTCAAGACTCTGCGAATGATGAGAAGCAATATTCACGCCGCCACCAAACGGAGTTCGAATCACCATGGGACATTTTGCTTGTCCACCAAACATGTAGCGTATCTTCGCCGCTTGATTCGCAATCTGGTCCATGGCTAAAGCCGTCAAATCTCCAAACATTATTTCAGCTACTGGACGCATACCCGTAATAGCCGCGCCTATAGCAGCGCCAACTATCGCCGACTCTGAGATAGGTGTGTCCCTCACTCTTTCGTCGCCGAATTCCGCTGCTAAGCCCTCTGTGACTTTGAAGGCGCCTCCCCAATACTTGCCAATATCCTCGCCTAGAAGAAAAACTGAAGGGTCTCTGTGCATCTCCTCTCTTAAGGCTTCCCGCAACGCTTCCCTATAAGTTATTTTTCGCATTGCGCTTCCCCCTCGCTTAAGCGTAAACATCTTCTAAGGCTTCTTCAGGCGCTGGAAACGGACTTTCCTTAGCGAACTTCACTGCTTCTTCAATTGTGGCTGAGGCTTCGCTCTCAATTTTTGCAATTTCATCCTCTGTGAGCGCCTTTGTTTGTAAAAGTCGTTCTTTAAAGCGTCTTATGGGGTCTTTAGCCAGCCACGCCTCCACCTCTTCTTTCGGTCTGTAACGCGCTGGGTCAACCCTAGAATGCCCCTTATGCCTATACGTCTTACACTCAATAAGCGTTGGACCCCCACCCTTTCTAGCCCTTTCAACCGCTTCATTAGCAGCGTCATAAACGGCATAAACATCGTTTCCATCAACAACTTTTCCAGGTATTCCGTAAGCAACCGCCCTATCCGCAACATTCTCAATTTTCATAACCATTGATTGGCGAGTCCCCATAGCGTAGAGATTGTTTTCGCAGACGAAGATTACTGGCAAATTCCATACGGCAGCCAAGTTTATGCCTTCGTGAAAAGTTCCCTGGTTGGACGCGCCTTCCCCGAAGAAACACGCCACAACCTGGTCTGTTCCTCTAAGTTTTATGGATAAACCAGCGCCTACAGCTATGGGTATTCCAGCGCCCACGACGGCTGTTGCGCCAAGCATTCCTATGCTGAAGTCTGCTATGTGCATTGAGCCTCCCTTGCCCTTGCAATAACCCGTCTTTTTGCCCAAAATTTCAGCCATAACCCTTTTCGGGTCTGCGCCCTTCGCCAAGCAATGCCCATGTCCCCTATGAGTGCTCGTTATGTAATCGTCTTTTCTTAGGGCGCTGCAGACTCCTACGGCTACGGCTTCTTCTCCAGCATAAAGATGGATTGTTCCTGGCACGAGGTTTTGAGCGTAAAGTTCGAAGACTTTTTCTTCGAAAAAGCGGATTTCAAGCATCCGCCGAAGCATTTCACTAAGCCTATCTTTCGTTAGGTTTGTCGCCAAATTTTTCCCGTCCGTGGCATTTGACGCTTTTAATACACCTTGACGCTTTTATATTATTTTATCATTTTCATTGCTGATGGCAAATGCTTAAAAGTTTGAAAAAACCAGTCATTTTCCTCTTGCTGTTAATGATTATTCTATTTGTGAATTTCGCTTTTTCTCTATCCAGCCAAGCAAGCTTGTTGGATGAAAATTCAACGCTCCTTAAGTATGAGGTGACCGCGGTTTTCGCTGGAAGCATCAAACATAAGATTCAAATCAGCAATTTGGCAGCTGAAGCCATAACTGGTGGAAGGCTCTTTATTCCCTTACTTAGGAACGAGACTTCCCGACACTTAATATTCGTTTCAAACATTTCCTCAGTTTGGACGCCTGATTTTTTGGTTGATGATTTTGGAAACCTCTACGCTGTCTGGAACGGTTTAAGAATTTACGGTGGGCAAAGTTTCACGGTTGAAATAAACTATAACGTGACCTCTTTTGGGGTTCGATATCAAATAAACCCTAATCTGGTGGAAGACTACAATAAAAGTTCAAGCCTTTATTGGGCTTATACGCAGCCAGAAACGTTAATAGAATCCAGTAACCAAGAAATAAATTCGACAGCGCAAAGCATAGTTAGCAACGAAAGTAACATACATGAAAAAGTTTACAAAATCTACAACTTTGTAGTTAGGCATCTTAAGTATAAGGCTCAAGAAGAGGAAATGGGCGCGCTCTGGGCTTTAAGAAACGGCGTTGGCGACTGCTCCGAATATTCCTATCTTTTTGCAGCCTTGTGCAGAGCCGTCGGCATCCCAGCCAGAGTTCAAGCTGGCTTCGCCTTCCATTACGAAAGTTCAGTTGTGGAGGATGGACACATGTGGGCTGAATACTATATCGAAAATTATGGGTGGGTACCCGTAGACGCAACATGGCGCCTGTTTGACACTCTTGATTATTTGCATTTCAGTTCTTTAAGAAGCATATCCACAGTCATACCTTACTCAAACTTCTTCTTCAATTACACCAGCGGTCCTAGAGAAGAATTCGTCGGTGAAAAGCAGTGGGTTTCAATAAAACCGTTGCCGAAGACAACTTTAGGCGATAGTTTCGCAAGGAATGCGGCGGACATTGTTGCGAAAATTGCAAAAGCCAAAAACGTGGTGTTTTTAGGAAAGATTCTCGGGGCTTCAACAATTTTTCCCTTAGAAGCCAGCGAAGCAGAAAGAAGTATTAAAGAAAGCATGATTTTACTACAAAACGCGATAGAATCGTTGGAGGAAAACCCGCAAACAGCTTTATTAAACGCTGCTGACGCCGTCCAAAACGCCGACAAAGCGTTGCATATAGGCTGGGTGATAATCACTGAGTTGCTAGCAATTTTTCTGGGCGTTTTAACGCTTATAATAGCCGTAACCTTCATCTTTCTCATGAAACGCTATGGAGTCCATTGGAAAACTCAGAAAAGCGAGCAGCACAAACAATAATAGAAAACTCAAACGAATAATATAGCTTCGAGAGGATTATGGATGCAAAAATCTTATTCGAGACTGCTGGGGATAGTTGGAAAGCCTAACACTGGAAAATCCACGTTTTTCAGCGCGGCAACAATGGTTCCAGTTAAAATCGCAAATTACCCATTCACAACAAGAGAACCGAATAGAGGCGTGGGCTATGTGCGAACACCATGCGTCCACGAAGAATTTAACGTTAAAGATAATCCAGTTAACTCCCTATGCCTAGACGGCGTCAGACTTATACCAGTAGAATTCATCGACTGCGCTGGTCTTGTGCCCGGAGCTTGGCAGGGAAGAGGCTTAGGCAACCAGTTTTTGGACGAAATTAGAAAGGCTGACGCCCTAATCCACATAATTGACGCTTCCGGCGGAACAGACAGCGAAGGCAACCTGTGCAAACCAGGCGAGCACGACCCGCTGGAAGATGTGAAGTTCCTAGAGTATGAGATAACCATGTGGATGGCAAGCATACTCAAAAAGGAATGGCCAAAAATAGCCAGAACCGCCGAGTCCGAGTCTAGAGACCTCTTTTCAATGTTGGAGGAAAGACTAAGCGGCTTGGCAATAAAGAGACACCACATTTTTGACGCTGTGAGAAGGGCAGGGTTGAATGCTGAAAAACCCACAGCGTGGAGCGAAGGCGATTTCCTAAAATTTGTGGATACGCTTAGGCGAATTGCAAAGCCGATGTTGATAGCCGCTAACAAGATAGATGTTCCAACAGCCGAAGAAAACCTTGAAAGGCTGAAAAAGGTGGACTATCCGGTTGTTCCATGCTCTGCTGAGGCAGAACTGATTTTGAGGAGGGCGGCGGAAAGACAATTGATAGACTATAAGCCTGGAGACTGCAACTTCAAAATTAAAGATGCTGAAAGGCTGAGTGAAAGCCAAATTAGAGCTTTAGAACTAATTAGGGAAAAAGTTTTGTTAAAGTATGGCTCCACAGGCGTTCAAGAAGCCGTAAACATGGCCTACTTCAAGCTTCTAAATATGATTGCCGTTTACCCGGTGGAGGATATTGAGCATTTAACAGACCACAACGGGCGGGTGCTGCCGGACGCCTATCTTGTCCCCTACGGGACAACGGCTCGCGAACTCGCCTACATAATCCACACGGAGTTGGGAGAAAGTTTCATCTACGCCATAGAAGCCAGAGAAAAGAAAAGAGTTGGAGAAGACTACGTTCTTAAAGATAGAGATGTAATCTCGATTGTCAGCGCCAAAAAACGGGCTTAACCAACTCAGATGTTAAGCGCCAAACCTTCTCTTACGCTTTTGAAAAGTTCTAACAGCCCTTAACAAATCTATCAGCCTGAAATCCGGCCAGTAAACGTCGAGGAAGCAGAATTCGCTGTAGGCGGATTGCCAAAGCAGAAAGCCGCTCAGCCGCTCTTCCCCGGAAGTTCTGATTATTAGGTCTGGGTCTTGTTTTGGCATGTGGGAAGTGTAAAGAAACTGTTCGAACAGTTGCTCATCAACGTTTTCCGGGTTTAACTCTCCATTTTTCACCTTCTTTGCAATTTTCCTAGCAGCATCCACAATCTCAGCCCTTCCTCCATAGGCGAAAGCAATGTTTAAGTATCGTCCATCATAGTTTTGCGTTGCCTTTTCCACTTCCGCTATGAGCTGTTGCAAATTTTCTGGAAGAAGCTTTACTCTTCCTATCACTTTAACCCGCACTTTGTCCTTGTGAATGCGTTCATCAACCAGAATTTTCCTAAACTCCTCCTCTGCAATGCGCATAATTTCTTCAACCTCGTTCTTTGGTCTGCGAAAGTTTTCTGTCGAAAAAGCGTATAGCGTTATCGATTTGACATCAAGCTTTTGACACCAGTCAAGCAGTTGCTCAACTTTTTCAGCACCTGCTTCGTGGCCAAGCCACGGATGAAGATCCTTTTCTGAGGCCCATCTTCTGTTTCCATCTAGGATTATTGCGATGTGTTCAACTTTTTCGCCGCTCTTGACTTGGTGCCAGAGCCACTTCTCATATAGTTTGTATGCTCCAATTATGGAGAGGAACTTTTTAAGCACTACTTTAACCTCGCGTCTTTAAGCGCCGTTGCACATAGACAGTTTTTTCCACGTTCGATAGGTAAAGCCCTAATGGTTTCAATTAAAATTTGCTCCATTTTCGGCATAATCTGCTTTGAGACTTCTGAAACTTCCGAAGGCGTCAACCGTTCCTGCATACCAGCAGCCATATTGGAAACAAAACATAATGTTGCATAGCACATTTCAAGCTCCCTCGCCAGAACAGCCTCTGGAACGCCTGTCATTCCAACAATGTCGCAGCCCAAACGCCTAAACATTTCAATCTCTGCCGGAGTCTCGAAACGCGGGCCTTCTGTGCAGACAAGTACGGCCTTATCCCACATATGTAGTTTCATTTTTTTCGTAGTTTCGACAAGTAGTTTACGGATTTCTGGGCAGTAGGGGCTGGAGACGTCGATGTGTGTTACTGGCGCTTCATCATAGAATGTTGTATGGCGAAGTTTTGTAAAGTCCACGAAATCATGGGGCACAACTATGTCGCCTGGTTTGAAATTGCGGTTTATGGCACCAACAGCGTTCAAGGCTAAAATTCTTTCAACACCCAACTTGTATAGGGCGTAAATGTTTGCTCTATAATTTATTTTATGTGGAGGAACAAGATGCTTTGGACCATGTCTAGGGAGAAAAGCCACTTTCTTATCATCTACTTCTCCAATGTATACGAGTGGTGCGGCGCCATAGGGCGTCCTAACTCGAGCTTCTTCGGCATCTTTAAACAATTTTTCAAAGCCTGTTCCGCCAATGACTGCAAATTTAGCTTTCTTTAAGCTCTTCAACTTTTTCTTCGGTCTCCTTAAAGAATTCCTTTGCTGATCTGTGTATGACAAATATTACTAGAATGGCTGCCACGCCTATCAGAATGCCTACTGCTATTGAAAAAACAAGTTTTTCTATTCCTCTGGTTGGATCCGCCGGGTTGATCAGAAGGTCTGAGGTGGCGTAAAGTATCTGTCTGGACCAGCCGATTAACACTATTAAGGCTACGTTGCGTAGCAATCTGGCATCCCGCTCCATATACCAGCGTATAGCCCTTCCCAATAAGACAACACAAACGCCCACTACCATGAGGTCAACAGAGCCTTGAATAAAATAGCCCATAATTAATGGGAAGTTGCTAATCCATGCGGCAGGGTCGGGTTGCGGGGGGATTTTCACCAACCCTAAATAAACGCCAACAGCTATGCATAATGCACCAACACCTAAGGAGAAATTTGAAATTTGTATCTGGAGCGGTGGAGGGGAGTATTCTTTGATCCATTGGTAAAAAGCTTTTAGAGCTTTGTCAACTCCAAAGCCTTTAAAGAGCATGAAGGCTCCGAAAACTAGGGGAAGCGCCAGAAGGTAATAATGAGCCAAATTAAAAATTGCGAGTACGCCCAGTATTACGAGTAGCAGTCCAGGCAATCCTAGGGCGATGCGGGAATAGCGTGGATCTTCCGCAATCATTTTTAGATATTTTCCCAATAATGCGGCGGTTTCCTCGATTGATTCGCTGTGTTTAACAACAATCCTTCTAACAGATGAAACTGGAACTCTGGACTCTACGAGCGGGAGAACCGCCTCATCCGAATAGCCGTCTGTGACCAAAATTACTTCATTTGCCGAGAATGAGCTTAACAACTCGTTTAATTCTGTGACTAATTTTCTGTCTGCTCCAACCCCGCCAAGCTCTGAGCCTGAAATTGTCGCCACCTCAAAGGTTTCGTCTTGCTTGCCTTCGCTTTGTAGGCGGTCGTAGAGGCGTATGGCTTCGAACATGGCGTTTGCATCTGGCTCTTCCGGGTCTCGCAAAGCGAGTTCCACGGCGGCTTGAAGGTTTTCCTTTCTTCCGATAAGAGGGGTTTTAATCTCAGCTTTTGCTCCTAAATCCCCGTCTCTATCAACGCATAAGATGAGAATCCTTTTTTGCTCTTTTTCTTCTGTTTCCTTCACTGCCATTTTTTCCTCTGTTCTCCAATAGTTATCTATACCGTTTTCATTTTAATCTTGCGTTTCATCTTCTTTATGCGCTAGAAGTTGAAACTCCTCCCAGCTTAGTTTTTCGCCTCGCTTCAATTTTTCCCTCGCCTCTTTTTCAAGTTTTTCTCGAAGGGCTTCTTCGCTTGCCCTCTTTTTCTTTTCTTCCTCCTCTCTCATTTCCATTTTCAACTGCGCCATTTCATTTAAGATTTTCATGATTTCTTCTTGAACTGGTTTAATCCTTTCCCTTGCTTGTAGAAGGAGATTGTGTAAGGCATCAGCCTCGCTTTTTATTTTCTTTGATTCGTTGATTTTTTCCAGCATCTTCTCGTGGGTTTCTCGGCTTTTTCGCGCGTTTTCCTCCAATTTTTCGTGGCAAAGATTGCCTTCAGCCTCGAGGGCTTTTATTTCGGTTTGGAGTTCAATGCTTTTCTGTTTTAACTGGTCGAGTTTTCTGTAGATGTTCAGTTTGGCTTCTAGTTTTCCAGCGTGCTCCACAAGTTTCTTTTCCTCTTTTAGGTCCAGAGGTGTTGTCTGGATTTTCCATTCGATGTCTTCAAGCTCTTTTTTGAGGGCTTGAGGGCTTTTGGGAGGCTTTTTTCCGTTTAAAGCTTTAATTTCTTGGCTTAACTTTCTCAATTCTCTACGTTTTTCTTGAGCTTTGGCTCTTGCTTCGTCTCGCTGCTGTTTCAGCCTTTTCACTGTTTCATTAAATTCGTTTCTCTCCTTTTTTAGTTGAGCTATTTCTAAGCGTAGACCTTGAAACTGCTCGTTAAATTTGTCTCTTTTTTCTGCGAGTTCGTTCAATTCGGCTTTTAACTTGCTTGCTTGTTCTCTTAAACTTGAAAGTTTTCGTTTTAATTCCTCGATTTTCTGCGTCCTTTGTTGCTCAGCCAATATCCCTTTCCCCGTAGTTTTTGAGGTTTCGTCAAGGTTAATTAATATTGTATTCCCTTCGTTGTAACCGTTTCCTTCGGATGCTTAATATCTACAATTTCGTTTACAAATTCCGCTCTGTCTATGAGTTCTTTTGGGGCAAATCTTCCAGTTAAAACAATATCTGTCTTCTTGGGAATCTTGCTTAGGAAATCTAAAACTTCGTTTACGTCTAAGAGCTTACAATGCAATGCCAAGTTGATTTCGTCCAAAACTAGGAGGTGCGGCTTCTTTTCTTTGACAATTTTTTCAGCAAATTTCAATGCCTTTTTTGCCATTTTCCTATCTTCTTCGCCTAAGTTGCTTAGTCCATGCCATCCCCTGCGTCCAAACTGATGGATTTCATAGTATGGCGCAAGCATCTTTCGAATTTTATATTCGCCAGTGTTCTTCCACCATTTTAAAAACTGGATTATGACAACCTTTCTTTTATGCCCGATAGAACGTAAAGCCAAACCCAAAGCGTTAGTGGTTTTCCCCGCTCCAGTTCCCGTGTAAAGATAAATATAACCCATTATCGTCATCTCTTTTGGTTAAAACCATCTTAGGTTTTCTTTAATTATAAACCTTAAAGCAAATGATATAGAAAACCGTGAAGGCAGATAGTTTTTTATCATAAAACGCGCCTATTTTATTGTAGAACAAGGTGTTTTGAATGGGAACGAAGGAAACTGGTCGAGTACTTTCCATCGTAGGTGGAGCGTTGCTTTTTGTCGGTTTGATATTCAGTTTGATTATCCTTTCGGCTTTAATGGGACCAGTTGGATGGATTCCGCCTTTTCTAAGTCTTATAATTATCTTAGGAGTTTTGCTGGACATGGTCTGCGGCATCATATTAATACTTGTTAAAGACGCAGTCATTGTATTGGTAGCGGGAATAATTGGGCTTTTATCCTCAATAATTTTTATTGGCGGAATAATCGGCGCAATTGGTGGAATACTGGGAATTATAGGAGGCATCTTATGCTTGTCTGCTCCACCTGAAACAACTTCGACTATCGCGCAGACGCCAAGCGCATTCTTAAAGAAGTGTCCTAACTGCGGCAAGGAAATTCCCATAGCTTCTGAAGAATGCCCAGAGTGCGGAGCTAAACAAGGCTAATTAGGCTATACGATCGACCGTAATCGCCCATTTTTGAATTAAAAAATAAATACTTTGCTGCATCTATGTTCTTTGGAGAAATAATTGATGAAGTATGACTATGAGGAACTGCTGAAGAGGGCGCGCACCCAAATTCCAGAAGTTGCTTCGAAACGGGAACGTTTGGAACTGCCTAGGCTGCAGCATTCAACAATTGGAATGCGCACCGTAATCTACAATCTTAATGATGTGGCTGACATCTTAAACCGTGATTTGCAGCATATTTTGAAGTTTTTAACTCGCGAGATGGCTACGGCTGCAACAGTGCATGAGTCAAGGGTTATCTTCCAAGGAAAATTTTCGCGAGAAACCTTTGAAAGATTAATCCAAAGATACATCGAAAGTTTTGTGATATGCCCAGTTTGTAAGCGCCCAGACACAAGAATCGTGAAGGAAAAACGCTTATCCTTCCTTGTCTGCGAAGCATGTGGCGCAAAATCCTCAGTAAGACAACTATGAGAGCGTCCTCCAATTGGAAGTGTATATGAATCTCAGAAAAATCGGCGGAAACGTGCTTTTAGCCATATGCGATTGCGAAATACTTGGAAAAACGCTGCGTGAAGGAAAAATAACCTTTCATGTTAAAGAGGAGTTTTACAAAGGCACAAAAGTAAACATAGATGAGGCGATTGACATGATAGAAAACTCAAACATAGTCAACATGATTGGGAAAAACGTCGTGCATAAAGCCATTGAAAGGGGATACGTGCACCCAGAAGCAGTGCTAAACATTGAAGGAATACCGCACGCCCAAATAATAAAACTTTAGTTATTCATTTTTAACTATGGCTTTAGCCCAGTTTCCATATTTTATCCAGAGAATGGTAACAATTCCTCCAATAACATTGCTTAACGAAATGGCCAACCAAATTCCAAGAGAACCCATTGCAAAGGTGAAGGCTAGGAAATAACCTAAAACTATTCTTATTCCCCAAAGCCTCAGTATCCCAACAGCCGTTGGAAAGCGTGTGTGTCCAGACCCTCTTCCAGTGGACATGGCGACCATATATAATCCGAAAAACGGAAGCGTCGGCAGCAAAATCAGGAGGAGCGTGTCAGATTCATCTAATATGTTCGGGTCATCCGCAAGATGTCGGCGATGTTCCTCCTAAATGGATAGACCGTGCAAGCTACTATCATCATAAGAACAAATATTAGAATAGCTGATTTGTAGGCAACTTCTCTAGCCCTTTTCGGTTTTTGCCTCTAAACTTTGCCCCACCCAACCCCCAAAGCGCAGTATCCAGTAGGTGTCAGCTACGTTATAGGTTACAACTACAAGCTGATTTACAAGAGGGGGAGCCCCCAACCAAACAAGTGTGTGGATAATTGGCCCATTAACAATTTTATCTCTGTGCTTGCCTATTTCGCGCGGTTCCGGTGGTGTTTCAAGTTCGTCGGACATTGTTCCTTTGCATTCCAAACAATGTTAAAAGCTTTTGTGTGGACTTTGATTTGTTTTAATGTTACTTATTCTTCTGCCTTAAAATGGTAAAAGTTTAGGATGCTGGTTGCACGCCATTTCATTGCCTCTTTAGTATACTTTAATCTTGATTCTTTAATTGTGGAAAATGAGCATGCTTTTAAGGGGGATTAACCATCTTTTAAGGGAAGCCTTTGGGGTGCTTGATTGGGTAAGAAGAAAGTCATAACCGAAGAAGAGTTAAGCGAGATGGTGCTTCCATCAGAAAACGATGTTTTAGGCGTAGCCGTTAAACTGCTTGGTTTTGACCGTGTTCTCGTTAAGTGCCAAGACGGGCGTGAGCGTTTATGTCGTATCCGCGGCAAGATGAAGCGAAGGGTGTGGATAAGAGAAGGCGACGTTGTTCTGGTTTCTCCATGGGATTTTCAATCTGAAAGCCGCGGCGACTTAATTTGGCGTTACACTCACTCGCAGGCTGAGTGGCTCCGCAAAAAAGGGTATTTAACAATTTAGCTGTGTGATAGGTAATTGTCTTTTCGAGAGCGGGTTAAGAAAAGACTTCTGAAAGAAGAGAAAGAATATGAAGTTGAACAGTTAATGAAGGAAAAACGGAGCGAAGAATATGAGGTTTTGGAAGAAGTTTTCGACCGCTCCACGCTTATGGTTATCTACGACTTTCTGAACAAGGGCACCATAAGCGAAATTCACGGCGTTGTCAAAGCTGGAAAGGAATCACGGGTTTACTGGGGCAAAGACAAAGACGGAAACGAGTTGGCAATTAAGATTTACTTGACTGTTTCAGCGGAGTTTCGCAAAGGCCTTCTAAAATATATAGAGGGCGACCCGAGGTTTAAAGGCGTTAGACGAGACACACGCTCGTTAATTTTTGCGTGGGCTCAAAAAGAATTCAAGAATCTGGAACAGGCAATGGCGGCAAAGGTTAAGGTTCCAAAACCAATAGCCGTGAAAAACAACGTGCTCATAATGGAGTTTATAGGGAAAAACGGTGTTTGCGCTCCCTCAATGAAGGAGGAACCACCGAAAAATCCGGAGCGCGTCTACAAGACGCTTTTGGGCTATTTGCAGAGGCTTTATCGTAAGGCTGAACTTGTCCACGGAGACATAAGCGAATATAACGTGATGATTTGGAAGGGGCGCCCGGTGCTTTTTGACATGTCACAAGCTGTTCCGCTGTCGCATCCAATGGCCACCTTTCTGCTTTACAGGGATTTAAACAACTTAAACAAGTTTTTTAGCAAGCTCGGCGTTAAGGTTCATTCAGTTGAAGAATGTTATAGGATGGTTACTGGCTATGGCGAGACCTAGCGCATTTCTTAAAATTCCAAAAGAAAGAATCGGCGTATTAATTGGTCCAGAAGGCGCTGTGAAAAGGGGCATTGAAGAAAAGCTTAGGGTTGAGCTTCAGATCGACAGTGCAACTGGAGATGTTGCTGTTACGTTGACGGAAAAAGCAGAAGACCCCTCACTGCTTTTCAAAGCCAAAGATGTTGTAACAGCCATTGGAAGAGGTTTCTCGCCTGAACACGCCTTCCGCTTAATTCGAGACGAAAATGCCCTTTTAGACGTTATAGACTTGAGGGATTTCTGTGGAAGATCCGAATCAGACATTAGGCGAGTTAAGGGACGAATAATAGGGATGGATGGAAAAACCCGTCGAATAATTGAAGAGTTAACAAACACTAACGTGGCTGTCTACGGGCACACGGTTAGCATAATAGGCGACGTTGAGCAAACGCAAATAGCAAGGGAAGCAATTCAAATGCTGATTCGAGGAAGCCAACACAGCACAGTTTATAGGTTTCTCCACAGAAAACGCGGTGAGCTTAAAAAGCGAATGCTAGAATTGTGGGAGAAGCCACCAGAAGAAAGATGAGAGGCGGGCTCTTCGCACTCAAGATCCCAATCATTATGGGGTTCAGCGGGGCCAGAGTCGTCATCGCCGCGCCTTTGTTATGATGACGCTTCGCATTTTATTAATGTTACGACTCCGCCCCCGCTGAACCACTCTGTTAATTGGAATGCGTTTAAGGAATGGTTAAGCAAAGATAAAAGTGAACATTACGCTAAAGACTTATGGCATTATGCAAGACGTTACCAGCATTGCCTTTTTAATGGCGATTTAAGTGAAATTTCATTGTTAAGTGAAGGCAAACGCAGAATGGCAATGGCAAGTTTAGGCAACCTTGCAAAGTTTCTTGGACGTTATAATCAATGGAAGGAAGCTTTTCAAAGATTTGGCATTAAATGGATTGAAGTTGAAACAAAG
>JAVZMA010000025.1:0-15441 GCA_038883475.1 Bathyarchaeia archaeon | reverse complement strand
GGTTCATTATTATTACGTCTGCCTTTTCCCGTGGTATCTGTTCCCCACCAATCCCTTCCAGCGTTACCGCCCCTTTTTCAACATAAGCCTCTTCTTTAGACGGTTTGCCCTCAAAAAACAACTCCAATGTTGGACGTTTATAGGCGGCTTTAAGCTCCCGTGAAATAGCCGGAATAGTTTGCCCCGGCTCCAGTTCTGTGGAATCCCAAACGGCTATACGCACTTTCTCCGCTTCGTGCCCAGCAGCCAAAGCTTGTAGGGCTAAGTGCACAACAGCCATGTGGGCGGCGAAAGGCATAATGTCAATGCCAGTCAAATCCTGCTCCAAAAATCTCTTATGGTCTTCAAGGGTGAATTCGCCCTTCTCCCTCAGGAGCAGTTCGCGTTTACGCCTATAAGCGGCAACCAGCAATGTGCCGCTTCCACAAGCCAAATCCAAAACTTTAGCGTCAGCGCGGTCAATAGCCAACTGAGCCAGAATCTCAGCAGCCTCGTTATTCGTGTAAAAGGCAGCAACAGCCTTCCGCACCTCAAAAGGAATAAGCTCATGAAACACTTTACCCAACAAGTCATGCCTAATCTTTTCAGGAGCCAAAGCCTTAACAGCCACAACCGCTTTATGCACAACATCCACAGCGGAATCCGGCAAACGCGAAGCCACATCAAAACCAAAAACACTACTATAATCCCGCCTCAAAACAGGCTCAAAATAACCCCGTAAATCGCTTGGACGCCTAACCCTATCCTCATCAATAACTGGAAAACTCGCATCCACACGCGTCAAAACATGATAAAACAACAACTGATTAACCAACAAATAAGCCGCAGCATGCCTCATCTCCTCCAACGGATAACGCCCCTCCTCATACTGCAAAACATTCTCAAAAACACTCTTACCACCAAAAATATCCTCAAGCTCCTTACCCTGCAACTGACGGACACTGGCACTAACATAATCCACCGCATCCCTCAAAACCCGAATAGCAAAACCAGTATCCGCCTCAACAACCAAAGGCCTCAAAACATGCCCAGCAATCCAATCAGCCACCTCATAAAGGCTACCCCTGAACTGCTGACTAGGCCTCAAATCCTTAAAAATCCCAACACAACTAATCTGCGTTTTCGCATCCCGCACAACACTCATAATCACATCTGCCGGCCAAGGCCTCCGCAGTTCCTCCGGAAACAAAACAGCAAAAGCACCCTTCGCCTCACCAACATGCTTACTATAATCGTATAACTGAACCATAGCATCCAAAAGCTTAGTTTCAGCCCCCAACTTAGTCTCAACAACATAACTCGCCCCATCATGCAAAACCAAATCAGGAACCAAACGCCGCCCATCCACAGCCCTAAAACTAACCTCAGGAACAACCGCCACGCCCCGGCGCTTAAGCTCCTCAACCAACAAATCCCGCAAACTCATCTCAGTAGGCTTACCCAAACTCACCCTAAAACCGCCACGCCCAAGCTTATAAATAATTACTTGACCAATTCCATCTTAAACTCTTTTCTTACGGATTTAATATGCCTAAAATGCTCATCCATCGTGACAAGCGTCAATCCTCTCCTAATGCAAATGGAGGCTATCAAAACGTCTACAGCTGGGACGGGCTTACCCCTCCTAAGCAAAGAGACGGAAATCTTCAAAGCTTCATCATAATCCTCAATGCTGGGATAAATGACGCCTAAACCTCTAAAATCCACAGCCTTCGGGAACTCGATAACATTTAAAATAGTTGTAAAACCCTTTGCATCATGTTTCCCGCTTTTCAAGAGATTAATCAGCGCGCTCGTGTCGTAGACAACCTCTTCCATTCAAGCTCCCTCGCTTTTTCATAAAAATCCAAAGCCTCATCCAAGCCTATGGAGCTCACATCCAAATTAGACTCCCTCAGCAACTCCGCCAACTTCTCAGAAGAGACAACACCTCGCTCCATAACCTCCAAACGCCAAATGTACTCCGCTAAAGCCTTCCTCACAACCTCGCTCCACCTAACCTCAGAATACTTCTTCATCTTCCTATACAACTCTTCTGGAATAGAAACAGTTATGTTAACCATACATAAACATGCATAAAAGTTACATTTAAGTGTTTCCACAGAAAATACGTAAATAAGGTTAGCTCGGCAAACCAAATGAATTTAAACCTAGGCCTACAAACGCTTTCTCGTAAACGTTTAAGCTCTTGAGTGTGCCGGAAGCCTTGAGTCTAATAACCTCTTTCGACCCGTGGCGTTCAAAACTCTGCACGTGTCCGCCTAAGCTTACGTTTAACCCTTACACTGGATGCGACCACAGATGCCTTTACTGTTACGCTTCAAGCTATATTCCAAAGTTTTATGATTGCCGCCCAAAGAAGGACTTGTTAACGCGACTGGAACGCGAAGCCCAAAAGCTTAGAGGCGAAATTGTTTCGATAGCGAATTCTTCAGACCCTTACCCAACAATAGAAGCGGAGAAAACATTAACGCGCCGATGCCTAAAAATTTTGGCGGGGTATAATTGTAAAATTCAGATAATAACGAAGTCCGACCTGGTTATGAGAGACATAGACCTTTTGGCAAAAATTCCAACGGTAGTCGCTTTGACAATAACAACAGAAGACGAGGATTTAGCGAAGGTTCTTGAGCCAAACGCTCCATCACCAAAACAGCGCTTAAAGGCTATTCAAACTTTGATAGATAAAGGAATACCCGTGACAGTTCGCGTAGACCCAGTAATCCCCTACGTAAACGACAATCCAGAAAACTTGATAAAAACCTTGGCAGCCATAGACGTCAAACACATAACCGCCTCCACATACAAGGTTAAAGCGGACAACTGGCAGAGACTAAGCCTCGCCATGCCGGAAACAGCCCAAAAGCTAAAGCCGCTCTATTTTGAGAAAGGCGAAAAAATCGCAAGATACACTTACCTGCCTAAAGGCTTAAGGATAAAGCTTATGGAAAAAGTTGCCGCATCAGCCAAAAAACACGGATTAAAATTTGGCACATGCAGAGAAGGCCTAAGCCACTTGAACACGGCGACATGCGACGGAACATGGCTCCTCAAGAAAGCCTAAAGGGCTACTCGATGCCCCATTTCTTGGTTATCTTCACGATTAGGAAGATGACGAAAGCCACTATTATGAAGGTTATCAGACTTACTAGGAAGTCTCCTACGCCGAATATTTGTCCAGTGTAATCTGCGGGTGGATTTCCAAGAGCATCAAAAGTTGTGGGTGGGATTCCGAACTTGAGCGTGGCTAGGTTTCCTATTCCAGCGCCTGATAGTGCGAGGCCTATTATAGGCATTATGAAGTCTCTAACTAATGCTTGCACCAGTGCGCCCAAGTAGACACCCATAATAAAAGCCACCGCAAGCCCCATCACTTTATACTTGGACAGGAAGTCCATGAATTCGTTCCATAAGCCCTTTGGTGGTGGCGGTGGGGGTGGCGCTGGCTTCGGCTCTAAAAGCGCTTTAATCTCCTTTAGAACGGTTAACATTTCTTCATCTTTAGGCATACGTTCACCATGGCTTCCATTCTGTTTCGGTTAATATTTAACACTTGCCATGAAATATGCTTTTTCGAAAGTTTTAACTACTCAGAGACTGAACTAAACACTATCAGTTTTCTTGGGGGTGATTGTTGTGAGTGAGAAAGAGAAGAAGAAGGAGGAAAAGGGTAAAGCTGAAGAAGCAGCTGAAAAAACAGGCGAAGTTGTGGGTAAGGGCGTTAAGAAAGGCTTTGGTATAGTGAAAGGTGTTGGAAAGGGTATTGTTAAAGGCGTAAAAGGTGAAGAAAAAGAGAAGAAAAAAGATTAACACGCTTATACACGTATCCTTAACCGAACGGTTTTTCTGCAGCACAAACAATAATTACATTTTCGTAACATATCAATGCAAAAGAGTGGAGACATCCAAAATGACGGTTAAAACTGGAAAAGAGTATGTTGAAAGTCTACGCAAAAGGAAAATCAAAGTTTACCTTTTCGGAGAGGAAATAAAAAACCCAGTTGACCACCCAATAATAAAGCCCTCAATAAACGCTGCCGCCGCAACCTACGACATAGCTCACGACCCAAAACATGAGGAGCTGGCAACTGCAAAATCCCACATAACAGGAGAAAAAATCAACAGGTTCAATCACATACACCAAAGCACCCAAGACCTAATAACAAAAGTGAAGCTCCTGAGGGTTTTGGGGCAAAAGACTGGCACATGCTTCCAAAGATGCGTTGGAATGGACGCTATAAACACCTTGTCAAGCGTTACATACGAAATGGATCAGAAGCTCGGAACAGAATATTATAGAAGGTTTATAGAATTCCTGAAACACATACAAAAAAACGATTTGTTCTGTTGTGGAGCCATGACAGACCCGAAAGGCGACAGAAGCCTCGCGCCTAGCCAACAGCCAGACCCAGACTTGTATTTGAGGATTGTTGATAAGAGAAAAGATGGCATAGTTGTGAGAGGAGCGAAGGTTCATATTACTGGTTCGGTGAACAGCCACGAAGTAATTGTTATGCCCACTAGGGCAATGACTGAAAAAGACAAGAGCTATGCTGTTTCTTTTGCGGTTCCAAGCGACACGAAGGGCATAATATACGTTTATGGTAGGCAGTCATGTGATACGAGGAAGCTTGAAGAGGGAAAGATGGATTTAGGCAACGTGAAATACGGCGGACAAGAAGCCATGGTAATTTTTGACGATGTTTTTGTCCCGTGGGAAAGGGTTTTCATGGCTGAAGAATACGAGTTTGCTGCGCCGTTGGTTGAGAGATTCGCGGCTTATCACCGCCAAAGCTACGGCGGATGCAAAACCGGCGTGGGCGATGTTCTCATAGGCGCGGCAGCCACAATAGCTGAATACAATGGAACTGAAAAGGCTTCTCACATAAGGGATAAGATAGTTGAAATGAACCACTTGAACGAGACATTGTACGCTTGTGGAATAGCGTGTTCTGCTGAAGGCTACAAGACGCCTTCGGGAACCTACCTCGTCAACATATTGTTGGCTAACATATGTAAGCTGAATGTTACGCGTTTTCCATATGAAATAGTTAGGTTAGCCGAAGACATAGCAGGCGGCCTAATAGTAACGGCGCCATCAGAAAAAGACCTGAGAAGCCCGGTAGTTGGGAAATACGTTGAAAAATACTTGAAGGGTGTGGAAAAAGTTCCAACGGAACATAGATTAAGGATTTTTAGGCTAATAGAGAACATTTCCATGGGTTTGGGTGCGGTTGGTTATAGAACAGAGTCCATGCATGGTGCGGGTTCGCCTCAAGCTCAAAGAATAATGATTGAGCGGGGAATAGACATTGCCTTCAAAAAGAAGCTTGCAAAAATTCTTGCTGAAATAGAGGAAGAGGACTTGAAATAGCATATTTCTTATCCCATCATTTTTGTCAATACGTTTCACGGAAGCCAAACAAGAAAACAACACTAATCAGAAACAGCAAGAACTATCCAAGAAAACTTAATAAACTAAACATTTTCTCTATTCCCTTTAAGCGCTCTTGCCTTTATCAATCAGCCCTGGTAGTATAGTCCGGTCTAGTATAAGCGGCTGTCGCCCGCTGGACCCGGGTTCAAATCCCGGCCAGGGCGCCATTATCAAGGATAAAATAAGTTATGCAACTTTGTCCCTAAGAAATCATTTGGCTATTTTGTGAGTCCTGCGTGTTTGCAGACAATTTCCATTGCTTGGACAAGCGCTTTTACTGCTAATCTGGTGTTTTCTTCTATCAGCTCTCCGTCTTCGTCGACTGTTCCCATTCCAGGTGATATGAAACTGTTTCCGCTGTATATTGTTGGCGGGTATATTCCCATTTCGTCAAGGGCAGACATGATAGGGTTTGTGTTTGTGAATAGGTCTTCAAGCGAGAAGATGGGTATTCCATATTCATCTTCCTTCCATGTCTGTTCGTAATTCAGCTCTATTCCGCCGAACGTATAGGATTTTGTTATCACGATTCCGTCTCTAAATTTACTTGGTTCAAGCGACTTAAACTCTTCCTCAATTATTCTATGCATCTTATCAATGGGTTTTTTGAACAGTTCAGGCTTATTCCTCATAGCTTTTAATGTTTCCATCAGTCCTATCATGGAGTCTCTCCCCGGATCGGCGAAGGAGAAAACCCCTTTATAATGGGATGAGGGTTCACCGTATTTTGTTCCGCCGACGCCTAAGCCCTTGCGTATGGGAATCATAAATTCTTCTTCGCCTACCATGAGACCGCAGATTGTTGAACGGGCTACCTTATCCATGCTCCACATCATCACGCTGGCACCTATATCCTTAGGAGATAATCCGATGACTGGAAGACCGCTTGCACAATCCACTATGTATGGGACGTCAAATTCCCTTGCAAGCCCGCTTATTAGCCTCATAAGCTTTGGCGCTCCATTTTCAGCCTTTTCGGCGTGACCGTATCCGGGCGTGTCATAACCTATAGTTACGAATCCCACTAGTTCGTCAGCGTGTCTCTCTGCAACCTTAGCTATTCTCTCTGATGATTCTCCCGCGTGTGTCATCAAAAGCAATGGGCACACATTGTAGCAGATCCCGTGAGGCTCATATTTTGCTCCAGCTAAACGCACATAAATCGTGTCCAAATTCGTGAGGCTTTTGGCTTCAACAGCTAACTCTCCAGTTGAGGTGCTTCGGTCACTGACTAAATGCTTATATCGCGGTGGAAAAGGTCTTCCATAGCTTCCGAAAAAGTCGAAATCTTCGCCATAGGGCGTAATATACCTCGCCCTATAGGCGTCGCCTCTCCTCATTGCAGGCGGAGCGAAAAGCGCTTCAAAAGATACACGCAAAGCGGATTCACATGTATTTGTTACTGCAACATCATATTCATCGCCGTAAATGTCCTTAACCAACCCTCTGATCTGATCTTCCACCTTGCTTAATGGGTAAATTGAAATTTTGTTTGCTTCAACAATTGCATCAAGCACGTATTTTGGAAGAGGACCAGGGCAGCTTGAACTGCCAACGTATAATCCGACTTTACCCTGCAATTTTTCGAGGCCGATTTCTTTCGCTGCTTCTCTGGCTTCCTGGTGAATTTTTGGTATGTTCTTGTAGATTTCCTTGTAAAATTGGAACCTATATTTCGTCTTCACTCAAAACCACCTAACTCCAGTTTTAACGGTAAAAGTTTAAAAAGTCTTTGAAACGCGACAAGCCTTCCTTTAAGGTTTCAGTCCCGCCTCCGAAGCCAACTCGTACATACCCATCCATCCCGAAACATGAACCTGGAACAAGCAATGTTCTCTTTTTCTGAAGGAAGCGGATACAAAGATCTTCTGAAGAAGCTTTAAAGTTGTAGCGGAGGAAGGCTATGCTTCCCGCCCTCGGAGGTACCCAATCAATTAATGGCTCGTCTTTAACCCATCGCGAGAGAATTTGGTAGTTAGTTCGGATAATCTTCAAATTGCGCTCATATATGCGATCTATGTTTTTTACGGCGAGGGCTGCGAGGGCGTCGTCTATCAAACCGTTGCTGATTGTTGTGTAGTCTCTATGAATTTTGCATTCTTCAATTACCTGTTTGCTGGCGGCTATCCATCCTAAGCGCAAGCCTGCAAGAGAAAAAACCTTAGAAAAGGATCCCGTTGCTATGGCTCTTTCACTTATGTCCACCGCAGAGGGGACAGAATCATCTGGCCTTATGTAGAGGCCTCTATAAGCTTCATCGCAGAGCACATATGCGCCGACGTCTTCGGCAACGGTGCAAATTTTTTTCAAAAGGTCTGTTTCAATGAGACTTCCAGTTGGATTATGCGGGTTAATGAGTACAATAAGCTTGGTTTTGTCATCAACAATTTCAGATAACTCATCAACATTTGGCAACCATTGATTGTCCTCTCGCAATTGCAAGAATTTAACGTTAGCTCCAAAGGATTTGGCTACACTGTATATTTGCTGATAGGCTGGAAAAACCGAAACAACCGTGTCGCCAGGTTCGACAAGGGTGTAGAAAACGATAAAATTGGCACCTATTCCCCCGCCAGCGATAAGGATGTTTTCGGGCTTCATACTGTCGTACAGATTCGCGATTCCTTGTCTGAGATCCAAAGATCCATCAACAAACCCGTAGGATAACCTTAAATCTTTTAGCTCCTCAAAGAATTTTTCCCGCCCTATAAGTTTTAGAAACTCACCTAACGTAAACGGTTCAACGCAAGTTTCCGCCAGATTAAGTTCCACATCATGTTCATGAGCATCCATAAACCGTTCCACCAAAAATCTATCAACTTTCATAAAGGCCCCCACCTACTCTCATAAAGTTAAAGTTTGCCAAACTCATTTATTTTTGAGTAATTAAACTTTTTCAATTCACAAACAAGGATTGAGCATTATTTCCAATAATTGGTAAATGCTTATCCAGCGTTTGTTGTCCATTTTTGGGAAAAACTATATGAATAAAGTTGACAAAATTGTTTATGGCGAAGTTTCTTGGAAAAAATTGATTATGCAAAACTTCATGAAGCGGTTGAGCAGACTATAAAGCCAAAAGGTGCGCCTGTTGGTGTCAAGCTGTTTGAAGATATGACGCAATTCGAGAAGCTACATTTGAAACCTCCTGAACGGCAGTTAGCCCTTTGCCAGGTGCTAAAATATTCCTCAGTTTATGAAAGAACATTTGGCGTTAAGGGCGAAGACATTGACGCATGTGTTGTTGGAACTTACGTCCTCGGTTTTCTCCAACCCCCAAGCGACCTGAAAAAGAGGTGGGTTGAAGGCTTCAAATACACGGATAAAAAATTTGAGGCGCTGGTAAAAGGCACACATGCTTTACCTATGGCAAAATACAAGGCACTGCTCGTCTCTACACTGAAATTTTTCAGTTATGCAAAAACAGACCCCGACATGGTTTTCATTCCCATAAACTCCACTCAAGCATACCTTTTGCTGGTGGGCTATTTTGATGCAACAGGCGAAAAACCAACATCAGACTTCTGCGGTCACGCAGCCTGCGAGATAATCGCTGCGACTTTGAATAAGAAAAAGCCGTGGACAACAATACCTTGCGGAGGCGCAAGAGCAATTGCTGAAGCCCAAGATGACGAGATATGGATATCCATGTTGCCGACACAACTTGACACAACAATCAATCGACTGAAAAGCGTCGGCTTAAAATATCCGCCACCAATTTATCAAATGTTGCAAATGACGCCAGACCCCGCTCACAGCCTAACTGGGCTAATTAAAAGATAAACACGGCAATCCAAAACTGGCCTAATGCTTCCAAAAATTGGCGCGAATCGTAGAATACAATCTCGAACATTTATTGATGCATTGGTAGCCTCGGTAGTATAGTCCGGCTAGGGTGCCACAAGCGCATTAGTAAGAAGGTTTATATATCGATATGAGAACTGTTAAACGATGGAGGCATCGTTATTGGGTGTAGTAACACTCTCTTCCAAATACCAAATTGTTATACCCGAAGATATTAGGGAAAAAATGGATTTGAAGCCTGGACAGAAAATTGTCGTCGTAGAAAAGGATGGTGTTGTCTATCTAATACCGCAAAAACCGATTAGGGATATGAGAGGTTTTGTAAAGGGAATAGACACGCGTAAACTTAGGGACGAGGAGGACCGTTTTTGATTCTCATCGACTCTTATGGTTGGATAGAATATTTTTCCGACGGCCTATTAGCAGATGGTTATGCGCCTTACATTGAGGAGGCAGACGCTGAAAAAACTGTTACACCCACCGTCGTCGTGTATGAAGTTTATAAGAAAATTAAGAGTGCGATGGGTGAAGAGAAGGCGTTGGAGGCTTATGCGCAGATGTCCCGCACAAGAATAGTTGAGTTAACAAGCGACATATCTTTGAAGGCGGCAGACATAAGCATTGCTTTAAATTTGGGGATGGCAGACTCCATTGTTGTAGCCACCGCTAGAGAATTTAACGCCGAAATCGTAACCAGCGACGAACATTTGAAAAAAATAGAAAAAGTAAAATTCATCAGCAAAAAAGATTCTAATCCTTAATAGTGCGCCATTAGGGTTTTGTCCAGAAAGCATATGAGTTGGTTTTAACCAAGCTTTTTGCTGATTAAGAGTTGGTTTCTCAATTTAGGCAAGTGGATAAGCGTTCTCCAAACGTCTGGTTACTTGACGTTCTGAAAGGTTCTGGTGTGGCGTCTGACATAAGTTATGATGAAAGCCAATTTCTTGTAAAAGCCTCAAAAAGCGGTTTTTGCGTGGCATGTAAAGGCGCTAGGTTTCTATGCGGCAAAACCCGTTGTCCAATAATTGTTAAAGCAAACTTTTTCCTCAAAAGCGTTCCCTTAATGCAGAGCGAAGATGTTGCGGGCGCTTCGCCTCCAAGCGTTTTCGTTGGAAGAATAGGCTATCCATACGTTTATGCTGGACCACTGGTTCCGCCTGTTCAGGAGGACACAAGCCTCTATGATTTGCCGGAATACTGGTTTGGAAAATCCATAGACGAAATTGTTGGTTTCCGCTCTTTGCTTATCCGCGGCAAGCACCGCGTTCACGTGCAAAAGTTTGAAGAAGCTGGAAAAATAATTGAGAAAACCCGCGAGTTAGCTTTGGCTGTTAACCCCGTGGATGTTGAGCTTATTTTGAAGAAAAAACCTAGAGGCTTTCTACTCTTAGACGATGAGGTTCAGCCTTTTGGGCCTTCGGCGCCTATCCGCGATTTGCGTGTTGGAAACGCCCGATGGGACCACCAAATTGAAAAGGCTTACGGCGACACTGATTTGAAAGCTGCAGAGGCTGTATTGGAGCTTTACAGTAAAGGCGTTTTGGTGACAAAAATCCAGAGAGCCTTCAGCGTAGGCGCTTTCGGCTTAGAAAAGAACAGGCGCCTTGTGCCGACGCGCTGGAGCATAACAGCCGTTGACAGCACAATATCTAAAGCGTTGATGGAGAAAGTGAAGACTTTTCTCGAAATAAGCGAGTTCCGCGTCTACGAATCCCGCTATTTAGACAACATCTTCGAAGTTTTGATGATTCCCGGCGCTTGGAGCTACGAGGCTATAGAGGCGTGGTATCCTGGCACTGTTTGGAACCCAAGCGGCAGAACAGCCGTCATGTTCTCGGACTGGGAAGGCTATGAGGGAAGAACCACTTACGCTGAGATTGGCGGATGCTATTATGCAGCGCGTTTGGCTGTCTGCGAACAACTTGTGAAAGAGCGCCGCCAAGCAACAGTCATAGTTCTCCGCGAAGCGCATCCAGGCTACATAATGCCCGTAGGCGTCTGGCAAGTCCGCGAAAATGTTAGAAACGCCGTGAGGCAGAAACCTTTCATCTTCAAAACTCTAGATGAAGCCCTAAAGTTTGTCGCAAGCAGATTCCAGATTCCGATTCAACGGTGGATTATGCGAAGTGTGCTTTTGAAGAACGCGCTTTTCCAAAAGAAAATAACAGACTTTCTTAGAGCGCAGTAATACTCTAACTGTAGCTGAAGACGAAAAATAAAAATTGAAGTCAAAGCAACTAGAATTATTGGGCAAGATTCATGTGGTGTTGAGCGCGAAATGTCTAGGGTTAGAAAGTTTCTGAACGCGATTCATGATTTTTTGACCGTTTTATACAACGCTCTTTTCGGTTTTGTTTTCAATTTCTTCAAGAGCCTCAACAAGAAGGTTAGGTCAAAACTTCCTGTTTGGCGAATGGAAGAAGAAACCTTGGAACATGTTCACTCTACTGTTAAAATTTTTAAATGGGTAATTCTGCCAGCGAGTCTCCTCTACGTGTTTGTAGAGTTCTATTTCTTCGGCGAGAACGTCTTGGACTCCATGTTTTGGGGCTTGTTGGTTTTCTTTTACAGTAGTTTCCTCCCCGACCTACCTTCCATCTACAGAAAGAAAACGAAAGACGAGAAGGCTGAGGATTTGCCTTGGTATAAGAAATACGCCATTCTCCTGTTGGCGCCGTTACTTGTTTGGATTCTTTTTTCTGGGATTCAGCTAAGCTGGCGAACAACAGAAACCTACCACAACTTCAAATCCCTAACCATATATGGATTTTTCCTCTATTTAGCGAGTTTTTTCGCCTTCATAAGGTTCCCCGTCGAAATTGGAAACTTAACAAAGATTCTCTTATTCCCCCTTTACGGCTTGGCAGGATATTTAACGCACTTGAAAGTAGATAAAATATGGTAGAAAAGTGATTATACTATCGTAGTTGTTTAGTTATTTTGTAATATTTTCATTGCAGGTGCTTATGCCAGATGCTGGAGCCAAAAACGTGGCAGTAGGCACTTCTCTTCCGGAACTTGCCTTTGGCTTAATAGCGATGAAACATGGAAGAGTTCACCTTGCTTTGGGCGATGCTGTTGGCGCCAACCTCACAACCATAACCCTTGTGTTGGTTTTGGCGGATAATCTTAATGATGACACGCATCCTTTTTCAAGCAATTTTCTAGCTCTAGTTCACTTTCAACTTTAATGAATAATGCGAATTTGATTTTAGAACAAAATTCTTTAAGTTAGATTACTAGATTAAGGGTAAAAGGTTTAAGAAAATGGACCCAGTTACGCTTGCCTTGATACTGGCTGGCTCAATAATTATCATTGGATTTTTGGGCAACTATGTTTTGGAGCGCACGGGCTTTCCAGACATGCTATTCCTCATAATCTTAGGCATGACGCTTGGTCCCTTAACAGGCCTCGTGGATGCTGCTTCAATAATGAGTCTCGCCCCCTACTTGGCAGTATTAGCCTTAGTTTTCATATTGTTTGACGGTGGCATGGCGATGAACATTTACCAAGTTTTCTCTGAAAGCCCTCGGGCAGCAGTCCTCGCCATAGTTGGGTTCGTGATTAACGTTATTGCAGTTTCGCTTTTTATGATGTTCGTTGTAATTCCAGGGTTGCCACTGCTTTATTCTGTACTTTTCGGGACAATGTATGGTGGAAGCAGCAGCATCGCTGTCGTTTCACTAGTTAGCAAAATAAAGCCAAGCGAGAAGTGTACAACAATCTTAAGCTTGGAATCCACCATGAGCGACATTCTTCAAATAATTTTTTCGCTGATTGTCATCGAAATCATATTGACTGGAAAATTTGACTTAATAGGTGTTAGTCAATCAATAACAAGTAGATTTTCAATAGGGATTGTGCTTGGATTCTTGTTTGGCCTCTTTTGGTTAAGCGTTTTGAAAAGAGTTATGAAAGTAGCTTACGCCTACATGCTTACTTTGGCAATTGCGCTTTTAGCTTACTCTATATCAGAATTTTTAGGCGGAAGCGGCGCTCTCTCTTCTCTCCTCTTCGGCGTTGTTTTGGGCAACGAAAAGGAGATTTACAAAATCCTTAGAATGGAAAGACCGCCGAATGCGGTCATCGACGCTGGATTAAAGAGGTTTGAATCGGAAATAGCGTTTCTCTTAAGAACCTTTTTCTTTGTATATATAGGCTTGATAGTTACAATAGATAAAATCAACACAGTCATTGTTGGAATAATTCTTTCACTTATACTCTTGCTGGTTAGATTCGGCGCCGTCAGAATCGCCACCGCACGCTGTAGCGAACTAGTTAGAGAACGTCCAATCATGAGCGTAATGCTTACAAGAGGCTTGGCTGCCGCTGTACTGGCTACGTTGCCCATGGAGTATACTGACATTAGTAAATATCCAGAAGCAGGGCCCATCTTTCAAGAGTTGGCACCTCTTTACATCAACCTTGCAGTTTTGGTGATTTTGGCAACAGCGATAATAGCCACTGTGGGCATTCCCTTATTAAAGCGAAAAACCCGATAAAAGCCCCCTTTACCGGATCGAATTCGCTTTTCCGCATTATTCTGTTGTTTTATAATGATTTGTTCTTCAATAACTCTTCTTCTTTAGGAAATCGCTTTTAACTCTATAACAGTCACGTATCTGAATGTTTTCCAGAAAATAAGTCTTTATTGCAATTTGATAGAAAATTTTTTAAAGAAAACTTGCACGATTATAGGTTTGAGGTCGCATTTGTGTCTGCGTGCAAATCAAAGAAGAAAAAGGGGAAGACAGAGAAAAAGAAGTAAAAAAGCGTCAGCAACAAACTAAAAACCCCCATTTTTCCACTTCTTCTCCACTTTTAGAATCCTTGTTTATGGCATTTCGTGATGTCGAATAACGACAATGCTATAAAATATTTAAGTCACTCTCATTAACATCTAGTAAATGGTGAAGATTTGTCTCAAAAAATCGTGAGGCTAACCCTTCCTTTCTCGGTTTTAGCTGAAAACCGCACTGAACCATTCACGGAAGAGATGGAAAAGGCTGCTGTTTACTGTTTTGCCGAGTTAGAACGCGCTAAAGGCGGAGGCTTAATATTAAAGAAGCCCGAAGAGAAAGTTGCCTTTCTAGGCAGGTTTTTCTATCCATTTTGGCTTTTTCCGTGGGGTGAGCTATGCTTAGTTTTTGACGGGTTAAAAACAACAGTCAACACGTTGACATACAGAGGTGTTCCAGATGCTAAAACTTTCCTAGAAAACGCTCAGAGAAGCTCAAAGACTATAGAGACCTACATGACTTTCCTTTCAGATAACATTAACTATTTTCAAACGCCCAGCGAAGAAAAAACCATGGTGATAGATGCTCTAATCACCGAACCAAATTTCCTCAATGAGTTCAACCAATACATTTCAGAGACTAGGCAAGCCGACACTTCCACGTCAGAAACAGCCTTCTTATCCCCAGTAATCGATGAGTCACTAATCACGTCAATAATTCATGAACTAGAAAGCATAAAATCCAGTTTCAAAGCCGACGTCAATGTTCTCCATGAAAGCATAAAATTCCTTACCAGAGCAACCCGCAACTTTGTTAAGGCACTCCGCAGCGACATCAAAACCATCAAAGAAGAATTTGATTCAGAAATTAGGAAGCAAGAGGAAATCGCAGCGCAAAAGGTTAACCGCATCAATGAAGATTATGACCAACAAACCTTAAAGCTTGTGAAGATTTTTGAAAAGCAGCTTCTTCCATTACAGAAGGATAAAGTTAAACTTGAAAGGACAAAAGGAGAAGCGCTAAAGAAAATTGAACGTTGCAGCATAGAAGCCAAAACATGCGCCGCCAACGAGGATTCTGTCGGAGAAAAGAAATGGAAGGAGAAAGCCAACGAAACCAAAAAGGAGCTTTCAGAAATAGAGAAGCAGATAGAAGAGATTGAAGACAAAATTAGGGAAATTGAGGAAAACAAGTCAGCTGAAACCTTCAGGTTAAGGTCAGAGTGGGAAAACAAAATCAAAGAAGCAAGAAAAGATTTAGTGGAGCTTGAGGCATCCCGCGACGCCAAAATCCAAATTTTCAGGCAAGAAATTGAAAAGCTTGAAGGCTTAACTGCAAACATAATTCAACAAATAAATAACGTAACGAAAATAAGAGAAGAAGACCTTGCAAACATCGAAAGACTAGGGATTCAACAGAAAACCGCAAATCCAAACTTGGTTTACATGCCCTTCTATCTT
>JAVZMA010000024.1:0-16232 GCA_038883475.1 Bathyarchaeia archaeon | reverse complement strand
ATTCTCTTCTCGTATAGTTTCGCTGTTTGTCCGCCTGGCAACTGTGTTAAACTCGTCAAATCGCCTTTATGGCTGGATAATTTGCCTTCGAAGGCTCTTTCAATGGCGTTAAGCAAGTAAACAAGCAGTCTTGAAGAGTCTTCCTCCCTGTTTAACGGGTCTTCAACACGCACTTCTACATCGCCGCCTGCTGCAACTGCCTTATAATTTATTCCAAGAACAGAAGCCTCCAACCTTTTTGAATTATCCGCCCGCGCTGCCTTATCAATTATGGAGACAAGCCTAGTCTTAACGTCTTGTCCAAGCTGCATACGCATCACCCCAAAATCATTTAGCAGAAATATTTTTCCATTTCTGGCGCAATGCACTTGAAACTCCAAAACGCATGCTCCTAAAAACTCCCAAGTTTACAGTACTTTCATTCTGCGCCGGGGTGGAAACATTGTATAAGGGGCCGGGGCCGGGATTTGAACCCGGGCGCCGGGCTTTCCGTCGGTTTTCGTCCACAGGCCCGTAGGCTTCCAGGCTACCTCACCCCGGCCACTTTTTGGTGGTTTGGTATATTTTGGATGTTGCTTATTTTCGTTTCCTAATTGGAGGTAATGCGTCTTCTTCTGTATGCCGAGAACAAGGCATAGAGCTTGAATTGGAACATTTTATGGTTGTTTTCTCAACCAATACCGATAGCCCCCTCTAGTTTTTTGGTCTTTAGCTTGTTTGCTTACGTGGGCATTGTTAGGGATAGGATTCTGTAGGCTAATCCGCCGATGAGGAAGGCGAGCGAAACATCAATTAGCGTTACGGCGAGGGCTTTTCTCCATCCGAATTCGCGGTTGAGCGCTGCAATCGTTGCGATGCACGGGATATATATCATGGTGACAAGGGAGAAGACAATCATTTGAACAGCTGTTAGAGACTGTATTGGAACAAGTTCAGAAAGTAAAATAAGCGTTAACTCCTTTCGCAAAACCCCAAATATCAGTGGAATCCCAGCCTCGACGGGCAGCCCAAGCCAGCCAGCAATAAGCGGATTTAAACCCTCAACAATGTAGTTCATGAAACCAGACATGTCTAAGGCAACTAAAAGCGTGCTTCCAACAACTATTATTGGAAAGGCAATGTAAACGAAATCCCGTGTTCTACTCCATGTTTTTAAGGCAATGTTTTTTATTGAAGGCCTTTTGTACAGCGGCATCTCCATTATTAACCCAACTGGTTCGCCGGGCAGAGCCTTAAACGCTATTCTGCCTAAGACAAAGATGAGGACGAGGTCGAAGGCGTAGATGGCTAGAGCCGCTTGTAATCCAACATATCTCCCGACAAGCCCGAGAATGACAACCGTCCGTGCAGCGCATGGAATCAAAGTGACTACAAAAGCTGCTAGGAACCGTTCACGTTCGGTTTCCATTATTCTACAGCCTATGCAGGCGGGAACATTACATCCGTAGCCAAGCATTAAAGGTATGAACGCCTTACCATGCAACCCCATCTTGTGCATTAAATTGTCCATTAGAAAGGCTGCCCTCGGCAAGTAACCGCTATCCTCAAGCAATGCGAGAAGTATGTAGAAGGGTACAATGTAGGGTAAGGCTATAGTTATGCCCGCGATTATTCCGCCCAAAATTCCCCTATCAATAATGTCAACGGCATTTTGTGGCAAAAAAAGCGAAAGCCAATGTTTAACCCACAAAGAGAAGTTTAACAACAGAGACTCTAAGCCTGCGGAAATTAAACTTCCGCCAGCAAAGATTAGCGCGAACATGGAGGCTAATACACCAGCCAAAACTAGATATCCCAAAATCTTATGTGTAGTTACAGCATCAAGTTTCTGCTCCATGCTTATCCGCGGCGGGACCTCAATAACAGTGGCATACTTTGCTATCTTGCTTGCAAAGGAATACCTTTCAGAGGCGATAATGACAGGTGATGACTCGCCATGAATTTTCTCAAGTTCAGACACCATTTCTTCAGCGTAATCCAGAATTTCTCGCCCATTTTCGTAGTTTTTCAGTTTTCCAGCAACATCCGCGTCTCTTTCTAAAAGTTTAATGGCTACCCATCTTGCTGGATAAACTTTGCAAATCTGTGGAAGCTTATCCTTAACCATTTTTTCAATGGCGCGAACCCTCTCTTCGATTTCTCTACCGTAACTAACCTTTAATGGCTCAACCTTCTTTTCTCCCTCTGCCACTGCAATAACTGTTGAAAGAAGCTCAGTGATTCCGCTTCCAGTTATAGCAACTGTTGGAACGACGGGCACGCCTAAAGCCTTTGAAAGCTTTTCTACGTCAATTCTTATCCCCTTTTTCGCTGCGCAATCCACCTGGTTTAAGTCCACTATTATTGGAGCTTCAAGTTCCAAAAGTTGAAGTGTGAAGTATATATTGCGTTCCAGCGCCGAAGCATCTACGACATTAACGATTATGTCGGGTTTCTCGACAGCTATATAATCACGCGAAACAATCTCCTCCATGGAGAACGTAGACAACGAGTATATGCCAGGCAAATCGATTATGCGAATTTTGTAGCCTTTAAAATGGAGGGTTCCCTCAGCCCGCTCCACAGTTTTTCCAGGCCAGTTTCCAACAATCTGGTTTAAGCCTGTAAGCTGGTTAAATATGACGCTTTTTCCAACGTTTGCGTTTCCAGCCAAAGCAATTCGTAACTGTTTAGCCATTGGAGGCATCCTTTAATGGTTTTACAAAAACTTTTGAGGCTACGCCGTGACCGAGGGCAAGAGCTACGCCTCTAACCTCAATTTCCACTGGTCCACCAAAAACTCCTTTCCTCAGCACTTTAACTTCTACGCCTGGTGTTAATCCCATCTCTGCCAGTCTGCGTAATAGTCCAAATCCGCCAACAGCATGAGAAACTATGCCCTTCTCACCTTCTTTTAGGCTTATTATGGAGACGACCTCATTTTCATTTTCGATTTTGGTTTCGGGCTTTTTTCCTCTGTGCCTAAATTGCATGCGTGTTCCTCCCTGTAATTTTGACCCAAACGCTTGCGGCATCCTCATAGCTCAAAGTGCACTCTTTTCCAGAAACGCATAGAACAAGCCTTGAACTCAGACGCTTCACAATATGGACTGGAGCGTCTGGCTTTATTCCTCTGCTTGCGAACAAAATGAGTTTCTCTCTTTTTTCGTTTGTTATTTTGGCTATTCTGCCAGTTTCGCCTAGGGGCATCTCTGTCAGCGGGCAACATTCCTCCTCCTCTAACACGCCTTCCTCTGATGGTATAGGGTTTCCATGCGGGCAAAACTTCGGATTTTCCAAACGCTTTTCCAAAAGTTGTATCACTTCTTTTGTTAGGGCATGTTCGAGCTTGCATGCACTTTCGTGGACATCGCACCAATCGGCGTTTAAGACGTCTGTTAAAAGCTTCTCGGCAAGCCTGTGCCGCCTAAGGATGTCTAAAGCAAGTTTCTCGCCTTTTGCGGTAAGCTTAACGCCTCTGTAGGGTTCATGTTCAACCAAACCGTGTTTCTCCAGATGCGCAATTGTGTTTGTAACTGAACCAGGAACAACGTTAAGTTCGTCTGCTAACTCTTTTGTTTTAGCAACGCCGCTGCGTTTCTGAAGTTTGTAAATTGCTTCAACGTATTCTTCTGCTTCATAGGAAACTTCTGTTGTCAAAGGAAACATCCCAAATTACGAGGTCTCGTAATTTCCTAAGAGTAGAGCATCCAATAAACCTTTCGCCTAAACGAAACAAAACGAAATTTATAAATACGCAACTTACAAGTTCTTCTCCTCCATAATTCACCAAAGCTTACGCGGCGAAACCTCATTCAAAAGCATAACTGCTCCATAGAGTTCTGGGAAGTCCACCGTGCTTTAGGCAATGAGCCATCCATTTGCGGCATTTTACGTGTGCGAATTCAATGCGAATATGAAAAATTTGCAAAAAATTTGCAAATGTGGAGAGGAAGAAAATTGGGACATGTGCGTTTTTTATTCTTTTGTTTAAAACTTATATGTTTCAAAGTTTACGATTAACGAAGTTGACACAGATAACTGCTTGTCATCGAAGCATGGCAAGTTTTGCATTACCTTATTCGCCTATCACTTGGATTATTATTGTTCTTCTTCTCGGGTGCACATCTGTCTCCACAAAGAGCAGGGACTGCCATGTCCCAAATTCTACGTGTCCGTTAATTATTGGCAAGGTTTTGTCCGGCGGCAGAAGCACAGACCGCAAGTGAGAGTGGGCGTTGGATGGATGCATGTAAGCACCGCCTCTGGGAACAAGCTTTTCCAACAAAGCCTTAACGTCATTTAGCAAGCCGTATTCGCTTTCTGTTAGGATTAAAATACCAGTTGCATGTGGAGCGAAAACGTGGACTATACCATTCTTTATTCCAGATTTTGAAACCACTTCTTGAACTTTGTCAGTTAGGTCTACAAATTCAATTTCACCCTTTGTGGAAAAGCTGTAGGTTGTATTGTAAACTTTAAAGTCTGGCAAGCCCTTTTACCTCCCGGCTATTCTAGCATTTTTGTCATTATGATTTCGTCTATGTAGGCACCGTCTTTGAAAAACCTTTTCGGATTTCGCCCAGTTTCGGCAAAGCCCATTTTCTTATAGAGGTTTATGGCGTGTTGATTGCTCGCGAAAACAGTCAAAGTCAAAACTTTTAAGCCGACTTTTCTGGCGTGTTCTTCCAATGCCCTCATCATCTCAGTTCCTATACCAATACCTCTGAATTCTTTCTTTATGGCAATACCAATAACGCCTACGTGTCGAGAATAACCAGTTCCCTTCACTATTTCAGAATTAGCCACCACATGCCCATCAACCTCAGCGGCTACACAGAAAACCTCGCCTTTTTCTTGGCGACTGAGAACTCTTGAAAGCCATTCAACCTCCTCTTCCCTCGAAACCTTCTCCGCTTTAATGATGTCCGCGCCTTCCTCAACAAGCGAATTAATAAAATCCAGCAAATCGTCCAAATCCTCCCACTTGAGAGTTCTCAAAACTGCTTTGCGGCCATCCTTGGCAACAAACTCCCTGATAATTTCTCCAGTTTTCATAAGTTCTAGCATAGCGTTGGAGCCACATAACCTTTTTCAAAAAGGCTGAAACTGGTGAGTTTTGTTGATGCTTTTGTATACGGGTTAGAAAACCTAAAATTTTGGTGAATGCTGGTGATACATTAAAAATTATGTAATACCAAACTTACTAGAATCACCAAAAAGTGAAATTTTGACGTCAAGATTTTGAAAATATGAGCCACTTAGCCTACAGTAAGCAAGACAAGTTTGCTCATTCATGCAAAATAAGCCAGCAAAAAAGCCATTTCTAAACGCCACAAAAGCCCTTGGTGAAAATTAAAACTCTAGTTGTCAGGGTTTCTTCTTGCTTTTCCGACGCTCGTAAACAATCATGCTTAAGGGGATAAGGAAAGCAAGAAACAAAAACAAAGCCATCGCCAACTGACCCATTGCAACAAACTCAAGGATAAGGAAAATCCAGTAGGCTGCAGTCAATATAGGATTGCCTTCGCGAAATCACCTATAAGACCCATTATTTGTAACCATCAGAATTATTCGTAAACAGTGTATCAAGAGTTACGATACACACCACTACTAATTATGTGTTCAACTTGCGCAAATAATCCCGCCGCTGCAAAAGTCTAAGCCAGTCACACCCGAAAATTTTCGAAGTATTTGCGAACTATGTTGGTTTTCGTTTGGCATGGAGATTTTCGACAGTTTCTTTATGAGGCCACGGTTAACTCCATACCTACGGTTTGATGGCTAAATTTAGAAGGCTGAAAAAAGCTTCTTTTGGTCTTTTAGGCTCAAAAATGGCTTTTTGTTTTCAGGCTTGCTTATACGATTTGCACAGTTTTTGCGTATATTGATATACGATGGAAAACAACCAAATATGGTGCCTTTAGTTGGAAAAGAACGGATTAAATTGGCTTTTGTTTTTATTTGGGTTTTTCGAAAGTTTATCGTTAATAGGCGCTAGCTTGATGTTATTATTTTTTTCATATTTCCATTTTGAAATAACGTCTTTAATTGTTCACGCGCTTGTTTTGGTAGAGAGGTTAAAGGTGCCACACTTGACCACTGACCATTTTGGAGAAGGCGTCGAAGTATTCGAGAGAAGCGTAAGTGGACGAACGGTCAGGGTTAAGTGGGACTGGGGTAAATTCAAAAGCACAGAGGGCTTCCCAGTTGACGATAACTTGATAAACTGGGTTATAGGACAGGAACAAGCCCTAAAAGAATGTTTCCTCTGCCTAGACGAGTGGGTTCACAAGCTTAAATGGCTTGAAAAAACGAAATGGTATGAAAGCTGGAGTCACCCAGACAAACCTAAGCCTTCAGCAAAAACAGTCATAAGCCCCGGACCATACCTATTGCTTTTAGGAGACCCTGGAACAGGCAAATCTCTCATTGGAAGGGCACTCGCGGAAAAGCTTACACAAGTTTACAAGGAGAATGGCATAAAGCTTTTTGATGTTTTGTGCTGGAAGAATTCAGCGTTGCCAAGCCAGCCTAAGGTTTCAATTCATAAGGCTGGGGAAGGAAAGAAGATTTTGCAGGTGGAGCAGCTTAAAGAACTTAAAAGAAAGTTCGTAACCAAAGTAGGGCTTAAGGCACTGCAATCCTTCTTAATTTTAATGGGTTTGTTTCTCATATCTTTAGGCTTCTATTTCATGTATCAAGCATGGCAAGTGTGGAACGCAAATCCCATGTATTTTGGAGAGCCACTCCAAGAATACTACAACAACAGTTTCCTAGACTACATTATAGGGAAGTTCGTTGGTTTAGTTCCGATAACCTTCATTCCAGGCGGGAGCTTAATCTTCTTCGGAGTCTTCATATGGTGGTTCTCGAAACTCGGCGGGCTAGGCAACTTGAAGGGCATCGGGGGAGCTCAACAAACAGAGGTCCCGAAACTTTTGGTTGATAATAGTTCTGGACGTGCGCCTTTTGTAGACGCCACTGGACATAGAAGCGCCCAACTTTTCGGTTCAATAGCATGGGACCCCTATCAGACTGGTGGGCTAGGCACTCCTGAGCATCAGCGGGTCACCGCCGGAGATGTCCACATTGCATCTTTGGGCATTTTATATATTGACGAGATAAAGAACCTTGACCAAGAAGAGGCGATCACGCTGCTAACGGTTCTTGAGGAAGGACAATTACCCATAACACTGCGGGGACGCTGGCATGGAGGAGACACCGCTGCCATGGCTGTTTCAACAGAACCCGTTCCAGCCATAACCTTTCTTGTTGGCGCGGGAAACTTCGACAGCATAAGCCAAATCCACCCTGCCCTCATGGACCGCATTTACGGCTACGGGAAAGTTGTTAGAATGAATAATGACATGCCGAACACTTTGGAGAATAGGCGAAAGTATGTGCAGTTCATAGCGCAGGAGGTTAAACGCTTTAACCTTATCCCCTTCAGCAGGGAGGCGTGCCAAGAAATAGTGGAGGAGGGAAGACGGAGAAGCAACAAGAGAGACGCATTGACAACGAGGTTTAGACCCTTAATTTCCATTATAAAGACGGCTGCAACCCTCGCCATGAACGAAGGCTGCAAGGTTGTTGAGAGGCGTCATGTTAAAGAAGCCATCGAACATCACTGCAAGACTATTCAAAGGCAAATTCTTGAGCATGAAATGAACGAGAGGGGGAAACTGCTTGAAATTAAACCGGAAGGAGCCAAACTTGGGCAGATTCATGGCTTGGCGGTTGTTAGAGACCCATACAGCGGTGAGATGACTGGAAGCGTCTTATGCGTGAGAGCATATATGGTTAAGAAAAGCGAACTTCCAAGAAACTATCCCTTTAAGGGCTACTACAAAGTAACTGGTGTAGCTAAGGGACAAAGTTTCATCGCGGACAGCATAGCCAAAGTTAGAAGCGTGATACTGCAAAAATACGGAATTGACATAGCCCAAGACTATTTGACCCACATTGACTTCGCCCAGTCTTATGGGGTTGACGGCCCATCCGCGGGCGTAACAATGGCTATTCTATTATGCTCGCTGATTGAGGGGAAGCCCATAAGGCAGGATGTTGCTGTAACTGGCGAAATAAACTTGGGCGTCGGAGACTCCATACAAGTAACTGCTGTAGGCGGGGTTTATGAGAAAATTAAGGCTGCAGAAGCCTGGGGCTTTAAGAAAGTGGTTATTCCTCAAAAAAATTATGAGCATTCTATAGATGTCAGAGATTATAGGATAGAGGTTGTTCCGGCAGCGACATTGGACGATTATTTGAAGGAGTGCCTTGTTGAAAAGCCAGCCATTAAAGTTTGGACCCAAGCGTTTAGACGCAGGAAATCTTAGACAAAAAGCTTCTTCACACTTTTCTTCTAGGCTAAACGTCTAACATTTTCGTTTTTTATAACGTAAATCGACCAAGTTTAGTGGATTAGGTGGTTTTGGTATTACTAAGCGAAATTATGTTTCACCAAGATTCACCATGTGGAATTACGCAGACTCCGTATACAAAAGCATCAACCAAAGCACCTAAATCTGCCGCAAACTGGAAAGGGGGAAACTTATTATGCATTCTACTTCCTAACATAATGTATTTCGCGGGCGGAGCGCAAAAATTATGGTTAGAGAAGTTGACAAGGATGAAATTCGCCGTTGGCGCAAAAGAGGATTCTACAGCGAAAACGTGCTTGTTAAACTTCTTGGGAAATACGGTTACAAAGCGGTGCGCGTTCCCGTTAGCAACCCAAGCCTAAACCCGCTTCCAGACGTAATTGCAAGAAAAGAGGCGCATATCTATGCTTTTGAAGTTAAAAACGCCAGTTACTACGCTTACTTTCCTAAACAACAAATTGAGAAACTCTTCAGGTTTCTAGAAGAACTTATCCCCTTGGATAAGGAGTATAAGCACGCTGTTCTCGCGGCTCACCTAGGCAAAAGATGGATTTTCAAAGAAATTTCATGGAAGGAATGGGAAAAGGGCAAGCTTCCTGAAAAAGCAAGAATCCTAAAAAGAGATAGAGGGAACTTCAATCCACAGCGAGGAAGCCTAGGAATAGATGAAGAGTAAGAATTTTGCAGTTCTTGCTTCCAGTTTATGCAAAGAATATGAAGTTGGAGACGTAAAGATCGAAGCGTTGAAAAACGTGAATCTTGAAGTCGAAAATGGCGAGTTTGTGGCTATAAGCGGTCCTTCTGGTTCTGGGAAAACGTCGCTCTTAAACATTGTCGGAGGAATTGACAAGCCGACAAGCGGTAAAATCTTCGTTTTCGGAGAAGATTTAGGTGTTAAAAATGAGGATTTCTTGGCAGACTTCAGATGCACTAAAGTCGGGTTCGTCTTCCAATCTTACAATCTCGTTTCCACGTTAACGGTTGCGGAAAACATAGCCTTTCCAATGGAGTGGGCGCGAAAGTCTGAAGAACAAATAACAAAACGGGTTAAAGGACTACTGGAACTTGTAGGTTTACAGCACAGAGCAAATCATTTCCCATCGCAGCTCAGCGGTGGAGAACAGCAACGTGTAGCCTTTGCAAGGGCACTGGCAAATGATCCCCCTCTACTTTTGGCTGATGAACCCACGGGAAACCTTGATACAAAAACAAGTCAGAAGATTGTTGAAATACTCGTTAAGTTAAAAGACGCTGGAAAAACAATTATTGTTGCAACTCACGACCTTCAAATACTTGAGTTGGCGGATAAAAGGTTGCTTTTAGAAGATGGTAGGCTGGTTAGCCTAAATGAGTGAAACCTTTTTTCCAGTAAACGATTTGCTTAGGAGGAAAATGCAGACAAGCCTCGCCATCATCAGCTTAACTTTATGTGTAGCATCAAATATTTTCCTAATTCTTTTCGGGGAAAAACTGGGATTTGGAATCTTCACGCGAACAGAAAACATATTGACGACAAGTTTTTCAAAAATTTTCTTACAATTCATGTACTTCATAGGAATTCTAATCTTCATCGTTGGAGTCGTGATCGTTTCCTTCATGGCTTTTGTCATAATGTCTCAACGAACTAAAGATATTGGCTTAATGAAGGCCGCTGGATGCCCAAACAACCTCATTTTCGGCTATTTCCTAACTGAACTTTTGATAATAGCTTTTCTCAGCTGCCTCTTTGGCGTTCTCCTCGGAGTTTTAGCAGATTTTGCTTCAACAAGCCTGCTAGGCAATTTTGGAATGCAGATTTCACAAACCTCTTTTGATATTTGGCTTCCCCTTCAAGTCTTTTTGTTGTTTTTTGCTCTTACAATAATTTTCGGTTTGAAACCAGTTCTTGACGCAACAAAGATTGAGCCAGCAAAAGCCATCTCGTCAACACAATATTTTGGGTTAACGAAAGCGCCGGAGTTTAAGGCAATTAAGAAGGGTTTGGTGGTTAAGATTGCCTCGAGAAGTTTGTTCCGCCGCAAGTCAGCAACAGTTCGAATCGTTCTGTGCCTAACCGTGGTTTTCATTTTAACAACAATTACCATTGCAGGCGGAATAATTGCTGACCAAACCACGAAGAACTGGGTTGAAAAGGCTGTTGGCAGAGACATGCTGCTTATAGGACATCGTGAAGTTTGCAACCAATACAAGCTTCTCTTATCAAAATTTTACGAAAACAAGGCGGTTCTACAATTTAACTATACGAATGAAAGATACGTGGTGCCCGAAAATCTTCTAAATCAGCTAAGTCTAATGTCTGAAAATGTAACCGTTGAGCAAAGATTGATTCTGCAAATGCATGTTAAAGAGGTTAAGGGCTACATTCTCAGCGAGACAACCGGCGGAACTAAAGAGGTTGGCGACGACCGAGAAGGCGAATCAATAGTAATCGGCGTTGAGCCAGAAAAGGCTTTAAACGAATGGTTTCATGAAGGAGAACCTCTAGAAAACGCTGAGGCTTATGAAGCGTTTATTGGAGATTCTATTGCGGAAAAAATGTTTGAATCACCACTACACCAGAAAATAATGCTTTTTAACACAAGCCTCAAAATAGTTGGCGTCTGCCTAGACCCGATAAACAACGGAAACGTCACTTACGTTCCCCTACAAACCCTACAGAACATAACTGGCGTTCTAAAACCAAATCTTCTCGTGGCAAAAGTAACATCAGTCAACCGCACAGAAGCTTTAAACCGCCTCACAGCGCTTGTGAAAAATGCAGACTCTGATTTTGAAGTTGTCGAACTCAACGAAGTATTGGACAAAAATCTGGGCTTTTTGGGCTTTATTTGGTCTACAATAATGTTTTTGCCATTTTTCTCTCTGGCATCTGCGGCTCTCTGCCTAATTGGATATGTGATGTTGGCTGTAGCTGAGCAAAGACAAGAATTTGGAATTTTGAGGATTTTAGGGGCCAAACCAAAAAACGTTCTGGCGATAGTGGCTTTGCAAAGTCTGACAGTTTTGCTTTCAAGCTGTGCCGTTGGAATAGAAATTGGAGTAATCATAACTTTGCTAATTTTGATCCCGGAACCCGTCGTCACGGGCTTAACCGTCGTCCAAATAGCTGAATGGCTACTAAGCGCATTAGCCCTCATTTTCGTCTTCAGCCTCTACCCAGCAACAAAATTCATGAAAAAGCCGTTAAGAGAACTCATCTCCTAAAATCGAAGCGAAAAATTAAAAAATTCAATTTCATTTTTGAAAGATGCTTAAGGTGACATCGCTCATGGCTCAGCAAGTTCAAGGAGTAATAATCAACTATCGAGTTGGACCTAAAACTCAGAGGTCTAGAGAGTGCATAATCCATTTTCCACATGTGAACTCTCCTTCTGAAGCAAGCAGACTCATTGGGAGAAAAGTGGCTTGGCAATGCGGAAGAAAAAGGATTATCGGAAAAATTGTGGATTTACATGGCAAAAAAGGCTTGGTTAGGGCAAGATTTAGGAAGGGGGTTCCCGGCCAAGCTTTGGGAAAACCTGTCGAGTTAGTTGGCTAAACTGTTTTGTGAAATGTTTAAGCGCGTCTATCTGGACTGGAAGTTGACTTAGGAAATCTTGAAATTGAAGGATTGGAACCACTGGCACCTTATCGTAAAACTTGAATCTGCTCGGGATGAGGGTTAAAACTGCTGGAACAAACTTAACAATATTCCACGAAGCGCATTCTATTTTGACCGAGAGGCTGGGCAGGGACTCTGATAGAGCCTTTGTTCTCTCCACCTGCTCCTCAACTATTCGCTTCAATATGGAGGGATGCATTCCTCGACTCCAGTGTTTACAGTCTAGGCATAGGGCTATGGGCTTTCTACATGCAACTATGTCTATTTCCCACTTTCGTCCCGCGTTTTTAAACCGCAGATTCTTCACAACAGAATAAGCGTTGTGTGACAAAGCCGTGGCAACTATGTCCTCAAACTCTTGCCACGAAAGGAAACTGCTTACATGTTCGAGGTCAGCGCCTAAACTTATGGTTTTAACAGCCAATTTTAAACGTTGCATGCTGCTTGCTTCAATTACGCCTCTATCAAGATTAATCAAACCATCAGTTTGCAATTTTTTAAGCAACTTTTCAGCATACTGCGAAGGACATATCTGCAATTTATTGATTAATTCTTGTGAAAAAGATCCATCTTTTGTCAATTTTAGGATCGCAATAAGCAGGTTTGTTTCAACATTCATCATAAAACACCGTTTTCGTGACAGGAAAATGTTAAAAAATAAGCTTAATAGTGGATTACTTAAAAGGTTTATTGTGAAGAAGTTTCAGCAAAGAATTCTCTTTTGTTAATCGTGGGGTTGGCATGTTGCGCATTTGCCTTCGCATTCTTTTAGTGTTGGAAGGTCTTTCAAGTGTAGGTCGCAAATCATTCCTTCAGACCTTATAGCCATGCAAATTTCGCATAGTTCTTCCATAACTTTTTCTGTGGGCACGTCGGTTCTTGCGAGATTTTCGGCGAACTTTGAGATCATTCCCATTGTCTTTTCAGAGCGTGTCAGTTGGTTAACGACGAATGATCCACGCTCTCCTTTAATATATTGGGTTATTGCGGCTGGTGTTAGCTCCATTTTTTCGGAAACGTCGATTTTGCGCATTCCATGTTTTTCCACTAGTTCTTTCATGACCAGTGCTCTTATTGCGGGGAGTAGGTATTTGACGACGACCACGCATGGGGGCTTCAAATATTATTCCTCTGGATATTTCTTAGCGTAGAGCTTATATATTTGTTTAACGGTGTTAAATAAATTATTTAACGCTGTTAAAGGAATCAAAATGATCCAGACAGAAATGAAACTTGCCGATTTAGACAAGCTGCGACACCACGAAGAAGTCGACCCCGAACATCTTAAAGAACTTACACAAAAAATAGCCTCAGACAAAATTCTGAAATTCGCAATAGTTGCAGACAAAAACACAAATGTTGTCCTTGACGGTGAACACCGTTTTAACGCCTTGAAAAGTTTGGGATGCAAAAAAATTCCTGTGGTTTACGTTGATTACAACTCGCCTGACATAGTGGTGCAAAGTTGGAGAGACAACCAAAAATTAACGAAAAAAGACGTGATAGAAGCAGGTTTAAGCAACAAAAAACTTCCAGCAAAAACAACCAAGCACATGGTGAAAATGAGCGAGGACTTGACACATATTTTTGTGCTTGAAAAAAGAGTTGACATTCCAATTGAAGCGTTAAAAAGTGAACCTCAACTTGTAAATGCAAAAAGCGTTAAGCCAGCGATGCATGGAGATTTTAAGGAAGTATTACAGCTTTACTCAAAAATACTAGACTCCAACATTGTTGAGACTCCATTAATAATAGACGAGAAAACGCACATTTTATTGGATGGTTATGAGACTTACTATGCCCTTGAACTTCTATCAGCAAACAAAGTGCCAGCCTTCAATGTTGACATTTCAAAAGTGGAGATAAAATCACTACAAAACGGACTAAAACCAGTAACAGCAGAAGCAATAATAGAAGCTGGGCTTAATGGACCAAAGCTTCCTCCAAAAAGCTTTAGAGTGCTGAATGAACCTCTCCAAATAAGCGTCCCCCTAAAAGACCTGCTTACGCCAAAAGATGAAAACAAAAGTAACCTAAAAGTTTACAACAGCACGTTGGAGCTGCTTTTTGAAGGGTGGCCAACTCCGCTGGTAAAGTTAAATTCGGTTTCATATGGCAAACTTAGCGTTTGGGCTAAGCTGGAAGGATACAATCCATTCAGTAACAGTGTTAAGGATAGGATTGGCTTTTCAATGATTATGGAAGCTAAAGAAAGGGGAGACCTAAAGGAAATATTGTATGAAGCCACTTCCACAAACACTGGAATAGCCCTAACATCCATAGCAAACATTTTAGGCGTAAAAGCGAAACTCTACATACCCAAAACAATACAGAAAGTAAGCGACATATACCTTGAGGTTTTAGGCGCCGAAGTTGTGAGGCTTCCAGTGGGCTTAACCGTAGAAGCCATCGGACAAGTGGAAAAAGAAGCAAAAAAGGACGGGGCTGCACATTTAAACCAGTTTGAAAACGACGCAAACTTCAAAATACATTTGAAGCATACTGCAAGAGAAATTGACGAGCAACTGGCAAGTTTAGATTTAAAGCCTTCATGCATAATAGGCGGCTTGGGAACATCGGGACACATGAGCGCCATATCCTTCTATTTCAAGAACAAATACAAAAACAACATAAAAATCGTCGGAGTTCAACCAGCACCAAACGAGGTTATCCCAGGAATAAGAAGAATAGAGACGGGGATGAAATGGTATCATTGGGTGCACTTCGACAAGATCATTGACGTTACGCAGAGGGAAGCCATAGAAGGCGCCATCCAAATCGCAAGGAAAGAGGGCATTCTAGTTGGGTTAAGCGCAGGCGCCGTTTTCAGCGCATTCAACAAAGTTAAAGAAGATCAAGGAGTCTGCGTGCTAATTTTCCCAGATACTGGTTATAAATATGCAGAACAGTTTGAAAGCTACTTTGCAAACGCGGCAGAGAAATAAACATTGACAAGGAAGTCATTAACAGCTGAGGTGTAAAACATTATTAATGTGAGAATTTGTAAAACTGTATGCCTAAAGGAGAGTTTACATGTTCGAGAAATACATTTCAAAAACCCCAAAGTCAAAAGCCCTTTACGAACGCGCAAAAAAGGTTCTCCCGGCTGGAGTCTCTTACGGATTGAGATATTTTGAGCCTTACCCATTCTATACAGCTATGGCTAAGGGCAGCAAGCTTTTTGACGTAGACGGAAACGAATACGTGGACTTCTGGCTTGGACACACAGCCCTCATATTGGGGCATAGCCCACCCGCAGTTGTTGAGGTTGTTAAGAGGCAATTGGAAAGAGGCACCCACTATGGAACAGCCCACGAACTAGAAATCAAACTAGCTGAGCAAGTTGCAAAAATGGTTCCAAACGCCGAAATGATTCGCTTTACCAATTCTGGCACGGAAGCAAACATGTACGCCACGCGATTAGCCCGCGCATACACGGGGAGAAACAAAATTGCCAAGTTTGAAGGAGGGTGGCACGGAGGCTATGACGCACTTCACGTAAGCGTAAAACATCCCTTCAACATTCCAGAATCCGCAGGCTTAACACACGGAGCACTCCAAGACACCATAGTTTTACCGTTCAACAACCTTGATGGAGTTAAGGCAAAGTTGAAAGGCGAAGAGGTTGCAGCCATTTTTATCGAACCAGTCTTAGGCTCAGGAGGAGCTATCCCAGCTGAAAAGGAATTTTTGAAGGGAATTAGAGAATTTTGCGACGAAAAAGATATTCTCCTAATATTTGATGAGGTTATAACTGGCTTCAGATTGGCTCCCGGGGGAGCTCAACAATATTATGATGTAAAATCAGACATAACAGTCTTCGGAAAAATATTGGGCGGAGGCTTTCCAATAGGCGCCTTTTGCGGACGCAAAGAGATAATGGAGCGGTTAGATGCGACTGTTTACAAGAGGCCGCATTATTCTTTTCACGGTGGAACCTTCACTGCAAACCCAATAACAATGACTGCTGGGTTAGCAACACTCAAGATTCTGGAAGATGGGCAGCAGATAAATCAGCTGAATAAGCTCGGAAATAAAATAAGAGAGCAAATAAAGGAGATTTTTGAGTCCGCTGATGTGGATGTGCAGGTTACAGGTGCCGGTTCCCTTTTTAGCGTGCATTTTACCAAGGGAGAAGTGAAGGATGCATATGCCGCGTTTATGGCTGACAGAGAAAAGCTTGTAGATTATCATTTAACGTTAATTGAAAATGGAGTTTTCTTCTTGCCAACTCACGCTGGAGCCTTAAGCAGTGCCCATTCTAAGGC
>JAVZMA010000023.1:0-22391 GCA_038883475.1 Bathyarchaeia archaeon | reverse complement strand
AAACTGGAAAAATCGTGTGCCTAAACCATATGTTCACGTAAGATTTCTTCTCGGGATTGAGCTTCAGCTTCTCTCCCTCCGTGTCTACGATGGGCGCGGACATTAATGCGCCACCGGCGACTGGCAGAAACCCTATTATGGCTGGAAGCAAGCTGAGAACTATTTTTGGGCTTTTCAAAATTTTACTTAGGCTTGTGCTTAGACGTTCAATGTACCCTGTTTCCTTGTAGAGCAAGCTCAGAAACATTATAGCGAATGTGGCAAGCACAACAGCGATTGTAAGTAAACTGACAGTTGTGTCGTAAATCACGGAGGGTATTTGCTGCCATTCTAGGGAAAGCAGCGCCAAAGCCAAGGCTGTAGCATTCAAAGTTATTCCCAACTTCACCCGTTTATACAGCATCAAACCTAAAAGACAGAACGCGACTACGATTGCCGTTGGCGGATTAAGGAGACCCAACCAACACGCTTTCCTTTTCTGATGCCTTGATTGCTTAGGAAACCAAAGTATTTAGCTCAATTCCTTAATACTTTTCTCTCCGAACAAGCAAAATCGCAACTTCAAACATGGTGTCACCATGAAAAAGAAAGTCTTCATTTCAGGACCAATACAAGGCTTTGAAGACAAACAATCCTATAGAACTGCTATTCGCGAAATCTGCATCAACTGCGGCTGCGAAGTTTTTGACCCTTGGGAACGCGAAAAAATAATTTACAAAAGCGAAGAATCAGGCTGGTGGGAAAAGGTTTCAACAGCGGGCTTCATTAAAAGAGATTTGGAAGACATTGAACGATGCGATGTTTTAATCGCTTACATGCCAACCCTCTCAGCAGGAACATGTATGGAGCTTTTCTACGCCAAACTTAAAGGCAAAACAACAATATGCATATGTCAACTCAAAAACCCAAGCCCATGGATAACCTTCCACTCAGACATAATCATAAAAAACATTGAAGACCTAAAAAATGCACTTGGCGACGCCTTAAAACGCAATGCTTTTTAGGAAAAGAAGACAAGCACAAAATGGCGTAGTCCATATCACAGCGGTCGTAGTCTAGCCTGGTCTAGGACATCAGCCTGCCACGCTGACGACCCGGGTTCAAATCCCGGCGACCGCACCACTTTAATTAGTATGCATTCGAATAGAAAACGAGCTTCTGAGATGCTAAAGAAATAGGTTGGATAGCCCCTTTAGTATATTAACAATTTCTATTTTGATGCTTACAACTGTCTAAAACCACAAGTATAAATATGGCTTTTCATTTTCACAAAGAGAAATTCATGAAGCACTAAGGTGCTGGGAGAAATGGATGAGATACTGAATTTAACTCTGGGGTTGATTGAAGCCAGCCAAGCCCACGAACAATATCGCGATATTGAATGTATAAATCTCATAGCAAGTGAAGGCATCAAATCACCAGCAGTTAAAGAAATGCTTAGGCTATGTATGGATTTGGAAAGCCGCTACGCCGAAGGCGAAAACGACCTTGAAGGACACGTTAAAGTGCGGTATTATCAAGGTCAAAAATACATAACAAAGATTGAGAATTGCGCGGCGGACATAATCAAAAACTTGTTTAAGTGCAGCTGGACTGATGTGCGTCTGGTTTCTGGCACGCATGCAAATCTAGCTACTTTTAAAGGGCTTTCTTTGGCAACTAAAAACAAGAAGATGGTTGTAACACCGTTAAGTTGCGGCGCCCATATATCTCATGATTATGCTGGTTTGGCGGGCAGAGTTTTAGGCTTAGAAATGATAGATCATGCTTATGACGTGAGGGAGATGACTATAGACACGGACAAATCAGCGCAGATAATAAGGGCAGCCAAACCTGGAATAATCACTTTTGGCGGAAGTCTGTTCCTGTTTCCGCATCCCGTTAAAGAGTTGAGAAGCGTCGCCGACGAGGTTGGCGCTTACATAGCCTACGATGCAGCGCATGTTTTGGGGCTTATAGCTGGTGGAGCCTTTCAAGATCCGCTTAGAGAAGGCGCAGATTTCGTGACAGCTTCAACCCATAAAACGTTTCCAGGTCCGCAAGGCGGGGTTATACTTGCAGATGCTAAAAGTAGCAGTGTTGAAGACGCTATAAAATGGGTTCAACACGCAGTGTTTCCGTTAAGCACTTCGAATACGCATTTGGCTAGGTTGCCCGCCTTGGGAGTTGCGGCTCTTGAACTGAAGCTTTTCGGTGCAGAGCTGGCAAAACAGACTGTTAGAAACGCTCAAGTTGCTGGGCAATATCTTTACGAACATGGCGTTAAAGTTCTCGGCGAACATAAAGGCTTTACAATGTCTCATCAGCTCGCTGTGGATGTCCGCGAGTACGGAGGCGGGAAAAAGGTTGCTCAAGACTTGGAGGAAGCAAACATAATTTTGAACAGAAACCTCTTACCCTATGACGACCAGAACAACCGCGAGAACCCATCAGGAATCAGGATAGGTTTTCAAGATGTGACCCGAAGAGGCTTCAAAGAAGGTGATATTAAATATCTATGTGATTTAATGTTGAAAGTTATTAAGGGGACGCGTAAACCACAAGAAGTTAAAGAGGAAGTAATAGCCTTCAGAAAACAGTTCAACAAAATTGAGTATGGCTTTAACAGCCTTGAAGAAGTGGTGAAACATTTAAAAAATATTGTTGGAAAATAACTGTTATTTCATGTACTTTTCTAGGGCGGTTTTAACGTCTAAGCCCTCATGGACGATGCCGCATAAGACCCTAACCATTTTCGTCGGGTTTTCATGTTGAAAAACGTTTCTTCCAGCAGCCACCCCAGCTCCACCAGCACGTATTGAATCGTAAACCATTTGACAGAATTCTTCATCCGTGTTTGTTTTAGGTCCTCCAGCCATGACAACCGGTACAAGGCATCCTTTGACAACTTCTCTGAATGTGTCTTCGCTTCCAGTGTAGTTCGTTTTAACGATGTCTGCTCCAAGTTCTGCTCCGATGCGGGCAACGTGCTTAACCACGTCTACATCATACTGGTCCTTGATTTTTTCTCCTCGCGGGTACATCATTGCTAAGAGGGGTATCCCCCAATCTTCACATATTTTTGCAGTTTTACCCAGAAATTTCAACTGTTCAGTTTCTGTTTTGGATCCTACATTTATGTGAATGGAAACGGCGTCAGCACCAAGTTTTATGGCTTCTATGACATCTGCCACCTGCACTTTAGCGTCTGGGTCTGGTCCAAGCGCTGTGCTTCCTGAAAGATGCAGTATTAATCCTATATCCTTGCCATAGCCCCTGTAACCTGCCTTTATTATTCCTTTATGTAGAAGAACGGCGTTTGCGCCTCCTTCGGCGACTTGGTTGACGATGGTTTTCATGTCGTAAAGCCCTTTGATTGGTCCCAGGGTTATTCCATGGTCCATGGGGATTATGACTGTTCTCCTAGTATTCCGGTTCATTATGCGGTCAATTCTGATTCTCTTTCCAAGCTCGGTCATTACAAACCCCTCAATTACCCATTATTCTATAGCAAATGTAAATTAAACATTGCTCTTTCCACATCATTATTGATAGGAAATGGAGACAAAAATGTTAGGTGGACGTGAATTTTTTGTAGAGTGCGCAAATGTCTTTCACGATAGTGTCTGGCTTCTGTTGACTTTCTTGGAGATTTTCAAGCGAGTAAAACTGTGAAGGGACAAAAACTGTTTTCATGCCTACAGCCTTTGCTCCTTCAATGTCTTCTTGGGGGCTGTCTCCAACGTAAACCGTTTCTTCAGCCTTGGTTCCAAGCCTTTTGAGAGCTTCTTTGAAAATTTTTGCGTGTGGTTTGCGCCATCCGACAGCTTCTGAAACCAATATAACATTGAAAAAGCGGTTTATGCCTAGTTTTCTGAGGGCGGCGTAAATTACTGGTGCGTAGGTGAAGTTTGAAACTAAACCCAGTTTGTAGCGTGTTGAAAGCTGTTTTAGCATGGGCTTCACGCATGGTCTTAGTTCAAAAGACTTTAGATAATCCTCAAAGAACACGTTGACAGCCGTTTTTATCCTCAAGTCCTCTGGGCTTGTTTTGAATCCTAGAGCGTTTAGGGCATCTGAAATCCAAACAGCGTTTGTTACTTCAACGAGCTTCTGATATCGTATAACCCTATACTTTTCGTGAGCTTCACTGTAAGCCTTCAAAAAATTTTCGGCGCTAATGTTGAAACCTGCATCTACAATAGCGTTGTATAGCTTCATTTTTGAGGTTTCTAAACTGTAACCTTTGACATTAGTTAATGTGCCTATAAAATCGAAAATCACTGCCTTTATGCTGGGTTGCAAGATGGCTTTCTTCTCCTCTTTTTGATTATTCTCGATTCGTTTTTGCAATGTTTATTTTCAGATAATAAGATTTACGTATACATTTATCAATTTAAAACGTGTTGAGCCTTAATGTCATTTAGAGATTACTTGCACGAAAAAGCAGAAGAGTCAAGGCATAACGAAATGTCAGCATACTTAATGTTTTTGGCAGGCGCGGTTTTCTTTGTCGGCGGAATACTTGAAACCTTAAGCCTAACTTTAAGTTTGAATAAACTTCCAGAGTGGTTTCTGTTTATTCCTTATTACCCCGAACTGGTCGCCGGAGCCATCTTAGGCTTGTCGCTAATAATCTGCGGTTTAGCACTTATGGTTCTCGGCATAGCCGCTGGCTTAAGTTATTCAAGAGATAGAAGCTGGTACATGAAGGAACTGCAAAAGGCATGTTCAATAGAAGAAGCCATGATGAGCAAACCGTCAGTGAAGAACGCCAATAAAAAGAAGCAACGAAAAAGCTGAACTTTCATCTCCCTAGGCTTAGTAGCCGCTGTAACTTGTCACAAGAAAGATGAAATACATGAAAAGGAATATGGCTCCTTCTCTCCAGCTTATTCTTTCACTTGATAAGAAATACCATAAGAGTAGGTTTGTTATGAGCGAGAACATTACAAGACGGGAGAAGGCGGCCATGTTAACCGCTAACGTTGAACCTATTAATGCAACACCTAGAATACATGTTATGTTTATGAAGCAGCTTCCAATAATGTTGCCCAAGGCAAGATCCGTATGTCCCTTTTGGACAGAGTCTACGCTTGTCGCCAATTCTGGCAGGCTAGTTCCAAAAGCGACGATTGTAGCACCTATCACGACTGGAGGGATTCCCAAACTTTCGGCGATGAAGGAGGCTGAATCCACAATAAAATATGAGCTTACAACAACTAAAGCAGCGCCTAAAACTGTGAGGAATGTGTATTGACCCAGTTTTTTTCGTTCCTCTCCTAGGGAACTTTCTTCCTTGACTTTTTTCACTTTTGAAAGTTGGTAAACGTAGAAAATGAAAATTGCTAATAAAATCACGCCGATGAATCTACTCGCGTATCCTATGTAAAGGAGAGCTAGAGGAATAATGGAGGCTACAAAAAGGCCAAAATATAACGTGCCTATCTCCTCTTTTGCCATGGCGGGTGGAAGCTTTACGCTTTCAGAGCTTTTTAGGGTTATTAGAAGGAAGCATACGCCCAGTATTAGACAGATGTTGACGATGTTTGAGCCTAACACGTTTCCGATAGCGATGCCTACGCTTTCACCGCCGATAGCAGCGAAGATGGAGACGCAAAGTTCTGGTAGCGATGTGGAGAAGGCAACCAGAATGAATCCAACGGTTGTTTTTCCAACTCCTGTTATGTCTGCAACCTTAACGGAGTTCGTTATTGTCCAGTCGCTTGCCTTGTCAAGAACAACCAGAGAAGCTAAAAGAACAAGCGCATTGCCAAGCAACCCCCATTCCTCGAACAAAGCAAGCCGCCTCCGTTTCGCTTAATTCAACTAAACGGAATATTAAAAGCGTTTTCCCAGCTTTACTTAGAGAAAAACAGAAATCATTAGCTGCCATAAGGCATACACATGGCGCAATACCAAATAATCTTCTTGGGAACGGGCGGCGGGAGATTTGCAACAATCACGCAGAAGCGACGCACGGCCGGAATACGCATAGTAAGCGAAAGCCTAAACCTTCACTTGGACCCTGGACCAGGCGCTCTTGTGCATTCTGTTGACATGCGTTTGGACCCGCAGAAGCTTAACGCCATATTTGTTTCCCATTCGCATCCAGATCACTATACAGATGCGGAGGTTCTAATCGAAGCGATGACCCGTGGCATGACCAAAAAACGAGGTGTTCTCGCGGCGTCTAAAAGTGTTTTAAGCGGAAGTGAGGTTTGTGAAGCCTCAATCTCTAAGTATCACCAGCGAATGCCTGAACACGTGATCGAGGCAGTGCCTAATATAAAATTTCAAGTGGGCAGTGTCCAAGTTTCAGTTACAGAAGCGAAGCACACAGATCCAGACGCTGTGGGCTTTAGATTCGAAACTAAGGAATTCGGCGACTTTGCATATACAAGTGACACAGAATACTTTGAGGGCATAGGAAAATACTACGAAGGCACAAGACTTCTAATGTTATGCGTTATGAGACCCTCTGGAAAACCATGGAAGGGTCACATGACAACAGATGATGCCATAAAAATAATTGAGGAAGCACATCCTGAACAAACAGTTTTGACGCATCTAGGAATGCAAATGATATTTCAAGGTCCAGCTAAAGAGGCAAAGCTTATCGAAGAGAAAACTGGTGTTCCGACGGTTGCGGCTGTTGATGGAATGCAAGTTAACTTTGGAGAAACTATAAACATGCAAGTGAGAGGCGCTAAAAGCCGAGAGGGACTAAACAAATTCTTTTAAATGTTGACAGCCAAGATAAATTGCAGTCAGGGAAGAAAACTTCATGAAGATAGTAATACGTATAGGTGGCTCGGTTATAGCCTCGCCCGTTAATCCCAAATTGATAGGCGATTACGTGGAAATATTGGAGAAACTTAAGAGTGAAGGACATGATGTGGTTGTCGTTGTCGGCGGCGGGGCATTAGCACGAGAATTTATTGAAACCGCGAAAAATTTAGGGCTTGAAGAAAAAGACCAAGATGATGTGGCAATTTCTGTTTCCCGAATTTTCGCTCAACTGTTCACTAAAAAGCTTGGAAAACTTGGTTGTGGAAAAGTGCTTTTGACTGTTGAGGAAGTCGCTGAATGTTTGGGTAAAGGGAAAATTGCGGTTTTAGGCGGCTTAAAGCCTGGCATGACCACGGACGCTGTAGCTGCCTTAGTTTCCGAAAGAATAGGTGCTGATGTGCTGATTAAGGCGACAGACCAAGAGGGCGTGTACACCAAAGACCCGCGGAAACATGCAGACGCGGTTAAACTTGAACGTTTACGCTTCGAGGATTTAACGCGCGTTTTCAGCGAGAACAAACATAAGGCTGGAATACATCAGATTATAGACCCAGAGGCAATAAAAATTCTAAAGCGTAAACGGGTTAAGTTCATTGTTGTGAATGGTTTTAATCCCGATAACGTTTTGCTAGCTGTTAAAGGCGAGCGTATCGGGACAACAATTGAATAAAATCATAAACGCTTCTCAATTATGAGAACAATGGTGGTTAGAAGTTTCTTGGGTCAAACCGTTTTATCCATGTTACTTTGTCGAAATCTTTGTCCGCGGAAATAATATTAGCAATGTCAGCTTTTTTCATAACTGCCGCGTGAACACAGTCGTATGGGCTAATTCTAAACTCGTCATAAACGCGAGCGGCAACTCTCACATCCAACAAGTCAACTTCCAAAACATTGATGTCTAAAGAAAAAACTGCGTCAACAACATCCTTCACTTCATCTTCCAATCCATATTTCCTTAGGGCATTCGCTAACTCAACAATAACCAAAGTTGAAGTAGCTGCTTCAAGTTCGCCCTTCTCTATCTTGCCCAAAATCTCAGCGCATGCACTGCCGTACTGACGGTCAAAAATTTTTGCGTAAAAGAAAACATTGCTGTCAACAAAATAGGTTGCCAAAACTTTACCTCGCTTCAGCCTTTTCTTCAAGCTCTTCTATGGGAACATGGCGATTTGAGACGGTTTTGCCGACTAGCACTTTCAGCGGCTCTTTTATCCTTCTAAATCTTCTGATAACGATTTCCTCGTCACTAACGCTTTCAACATTGACTATTTCTCCTGGTTTAACCTTAACTTTTTCGCGAACTTCCTTTGGAATTGTGATTTGGAATTTACTTGTGATTTTGGTTTTCGGCATTTTTGTTCAAGAAACAGTTTTGGAATACGCGTATATAAGTATACCGCATACGTATGCTCTTCAGCTTTTTGGAAAAAGTTTAAATATCAGTGTTGATATCGATGTTGATATAATGGTGACAAGCATGTTTGAAAATTTCCCCCCACCGCCCCCTCCGTTCAAGCATTGGATGAGGCATATGGCAGCTGTTCCAAAAGGTTTCCTCCGCTATCAAGTGCTAGAACTATTAAATGAGAAACCTCACTCTGGCTCGGAAATAATAAGCGAAATAGAAAAGCGGACAAATAGGCTTTGGAAGCCTAGTCCCGGATCGGTCTATCCCTTGTTGGCTTGGCTGCAAGATAATGGCTACATTAAAGAAGTTCCGACAGAGGAAAGTGGAATAAAACGTTACACGCTCACGGACAAGGGGAAAAAGCTTCTTGAAGAACAAAGAAAAATTAGAGAACAGTACAAGGACAAAGCTAAGTTTCTCGCACCGCCATTTTTTGGCATCATGTGGCGTGGGCTGCCAGCGGAGAAAGCCGCCGAACTGTGTGAATCCTCCCGTAGGCTTCTTAGAGCCTTCGCAAGTATAGGCATTAACGTTGGAGAAAGGCTTTCGGAGCAAGTTTTTGAGGAAACTTTAAAAGTTCTAAACGAGACTGCGGATAAGCTTGAAAAAATAAGTAGGAAACTAGAGGGTGAGCGGAATGAGTGATGACATAATTGTTGCTGAAGGGTTGACAAAAGTTTTCAACAAAAGCATTGTGGCCGTTGACCACGTGAGCTTCAGTGTTAAAGACGGCGAAGTCTACGGTTTTCTAGGGCCAAATGGCGCTGGAAAAACAACAACAATCAACATGTTAATAACTGTTTTAAAGCCCACAGAAGGCAAAGCTTCAGTTTTAGGCTTCGACATTGTGAAACAAGCAAGCATGGTTAGAGAAGTCATAGGCGTCGTCCCCCAAGAATACACAGCGGACGAGGACTTGACAGGATACGAAAATATAATTTTATGCGCAGACCTTTACGGAATTCCCCGAGAGGTCTCCAAAAAACGCGCGCTTGAGCTGCTTGAACTCGTGGAACTAACCAACTTCAAAGACAAACGTGTCGAAACCTACTCTGGTGGAATGCGGCGTAGACTCGAACTTGCATGTGGGCTGATTAATAGGCCGAGGGTGCTTTTCTTGGATGAGCCAACTCTTGGCTTAGATGTTCAGACTAGGACTGCAACATGGAACTATATTAGGCGTTTGAAGAAGGAGTACGGTATGACGCTTTTCATGACCACGCATTATTTGGAGGAGGCTGACGCCCTCTGCGACCGCATAGCCATAATTGACCATGGAAAAATAATTGTGACTGGAACACCAAGCGAGCTTAAAGAGGGTCTAGGCGGTGACATAATCACAATAAGCATAAAAGAAAACGCAGACGTAAGCGAAATTATCCGCGGCGTTAAAAACGTTAAAGAGGTAAAAAACGAAGATGGCGCCTATCGGATTAAGGCTGAGGCTGGAGAAGTAACTGCCCCACTCATAATTGAGGCGTTGCGGAAGAAGGGCTACACGGTGACAAAGCTTTCGCTTACCGAGCCGACGCTAAACGAGGTTTATTTGGAGTACACTGGTAAGGCTATGCGTGATACGGAAGAATCCAAGGAAGCCTTCATTTCGCAGAGATTAACCCTTAGGAGGGCTAGAGGATGAGCGCAAATGAGTATCATCCAAGCCTAACTCGTGGTTTGTGGGCTTTAACGGTCAGAGAGCTTAAAAAATGGCTGAAAGATCCCGTGATGGTTTTGATGCTTGTGCTTCAGCCATTAATATGGATGGGACTTTTAGGCAAATCAATGAACATAGGTGCACTGTTCACCAGCGGCAACCTAGGCAACATAAGCGTTCCCGACATAACAATACCCGGAAGCTTTGTAATCCCTCCTGTGAATGGAGTTATAATTATCCCTGGCACGCTGATTGAGCAACAACTTCAACAAATGTTCTCTGACATAGGCGCAAAGGTTATGCAGAACACTTTCGGTGTTGCAGACTACTTCAGCTATATGGCTGTTGGCATGATATCCATGATCGTTATGACCACGACAATGTTCAGCGGCATGTCAATAGTTTGGGATAGGCGTCTGGGCTTTCTGGACAAAGTTTTAAGCACTCCAGTGCCACGCGGAGCAATAATATTTTCAAAAGTTCTCAACGCAACATTGAGGGCGATGTTCCAAGCGACTATAATATTGGCGCTCGCATACGTTCTAGGACTGCAGTTAAGTTCAACGTTCACTTTGCTTAACCTGCTAGGAATTTACGCTGCAATATTCCTACTTGGCGTGGGGCTTTCATCCGTTTTCATCGCGTTCTCCTTAAGATCCACAAGAATGGAGAGGCCGATGCAAATCATAAGCCTGATCATGATGCCTCTGATGTTTGCAAGCAACACCTTCTTCCCTATCTCTCTGATGCCAGACTGGATGCAGGCAATAGCACGTGTCAACCCGCTTTCCTACGTAACAGACGCGGTTAGGCAGTTGACTATACTGCCATTAGATGCTTCAGCCTTGATGATGGACTTCGCGTATCTCAGCATGTTTGCAATAGTCTTAGCTGCAATCGGCATAGTGCTATCATGGAGATACCTAACCAAGTAAAATGAAGGTTAAAACATGGCGGCAATCGTTGAGGCAGTAAACCTCAGAAAGACCTACATGCTGGGTAAGGTTCCAGTTGAAGCCCTCCGCGGCGTAAACCTAAAGGTTGAGAAAGGCGAGTTCCTAGCCGTTTTGGGACCGTCTGGAAGCGGCAAGTCAACGCTCTTGAATTTGATAGGCGCGTTGGACAAGCCAACTGACGGCATAGTGCTAATTGACGGAGTTGACATTTCAAAGCTTAATGACAATCAACTTGCCGATTTAAGACGCAGGATAGGTTTCGTCTTCCAATTTTTCAACTTGATTCCACGTTTAACCGCCAGACAGAATATTGAGTTGCCAATGGCCATCGCGGGATTAAGCAGAGACGAGCGCATAAAACGTGCAGAAGAACTTCTTGAAATAGTTGGGTTAAGGGGGCGGATGAATCATAAGCCAACGGAACTAAGTGGCGGCGAGCAGCAGCGCGTCGCAATTGCAAGAGCCTTAGCCAACAATCCAGCTTTTCTCCTAATGGATGAGCCGACGGGCAATATAGACTCGAAAAACGCCATGGAAATAATACAACTTGTCAAGGGATTAAACGCCAGTAAAGGCGTGACTATAATTATGGTTACCCATGACCAGCGTTTAGCTTCAGAAGCAAAAAGAACCGTCAAGATGCTTGACGGATTAATCGTTGAAGACATGGTGAACTAAATGAACGTTGCAGACGTTTTATCCTACGCTTTCAGCGCCATAAGACTTCGAAAACTCCGCGCTGCCTTAACAACTCTCGGCGTGGTTATCGGCATAGCCGCCATCGTCGCGCTTCTCTCCTTCAGCCAAGGATTCCAAGGCACCATAACGACGCAACTGCAAAAAGGCTTCGCGACAAAAACGCTCATAGTCTCCCCGAGAGGTGGACTGGGCGGAGGGGAAACAAGTATTCCGCTTTTTGTTTCAGATGCACAGACAATAGAGGGTTTAAGCGAAAATGTGAGCGGGGCGGTAGCAATAATGCAGAAAACATGCTTCATAAACGCGAGTGGAAGAATATTCACGGTCAACGTTGTAGGCGTAGACTTCGACGAATACCAAAAAATTTACGAAAGCACATTTGTCCCCGCAAAAGGAAACATTACATCAGAAAATGATTCAGTTGTCATAGGCGCAAGGGTGCATGACCCATGGCAAAATGGAACAACAATAGCAAACGTTGGCGACACTGTTACGATAACATGGATAAAGCGGAGCGATTCAACGCAGGAAAACAAAACTTACACTGGACGAATAACAGCCGTACTTGAAGAAATTGGAGGCTTCAATCTAGGCGGGCCTTCAGATTTCGGCGTCTATATTCCAATTTCTCAAGCACAGAGCTTCTTCGAAACAAATGAATGCAGCACAATCATTGTTTTATTAAAGGATGACAGCAAAGCGACAATTGATGGAGTCTCCGAAGCCATAAAAACAGCATTCAACAACCAAGTTTCCGTTACCTCCGCCACCGCTGTTATTGACATAATTTCCGCAGTGTTTTCCAACGTTAATTTCTTCTTAGCTGGGATTGCCGGAATTTCGCTTCTGGTTGCTGGAGTAGGCATAATGAATATTATGATTGTTTCTTTGATGGAGAGGACCCGTGAAATAGGCATACTTAAGGCGCTTGGCATGAAGAACAGAACTGTGCTCACAATTTTCTTAAGCGAAGCGGCAATAATAGGGTTTATGGGCGCTGTGATAGGAATAATTTCAGGCTGGGGATTAGCAAACATAGTTGCAAGACTGGGAATTTTTGGCGGTGGAAGGCTTCAAGGCGCAAACCAAGCTGCAATGGCAACCCAAATATCAATAACACCAGTCTTAACGCCAACAGTTCTAATAGGCGCATTAGCTTTCGGAATAATAGTGAGTGTAGTCTTTGGGCTTTACCCAGCTTGGCGAGCTTCAAAGCTTAAACCCGTAGAAGCTTTAAGATACGAGTAAACAAATATTATGGAGGCGTTTCAATTGGTCAAAAGGCTTTACCCTAAACAACCCATCGTCGGCGTAGGTGCAGTAATAATCTGCAACGGCAAATTACTTATTGAAAAGAGAAAATATGAGCCTGGAAAGGGAAAATGGAGTATTCCAGGCGGTTTGGTTGAGCTTGGTGAAAGTGTGGAGCAGACCGTTATTAGAGAAGTTCGGGAAGAAACTGGTCTTGAGGTCGGTGAACCCGAGCATATTGACATTGTTAATAATATTGTCAGGGATGGCAATGGCGACGTGAAATACCACTTTGTTATACTGGATTATTTTGTGAAGCTTAAGGGTGGAACGCTTAGGGCGGCAAGCGACGCAGAAGACCTAAAATGGGTTCCATTGAATGAGGTGGAACAATACGATTTAACAAAAACCCTTAGAGAGTTTTTAAGAAGGAACAGGGAGAAACTCCAAAAGCTCAACTCCTGCCGCTAATATGCTCTTCTTTAAAGAAAAGTCTTGTTTCTCCCATTGTTTCCACGTCTAAGGCTTTAACTTTCACAACTATTGGAAAATCCTTAACAACCTTCCCAAGTACTAAGCAATGATGTGGCGGTAAATCCTTAGCAATAGACTTTACAGTTTCTGCGTCAACACGCGCCGCCCGTGAAACCACTTCCAAATCATGCTCGTTCGTAAAATTGAAAAGAAAAATGTTGTCTGCTTGTCGGTAAATGTTTTCGCGTATTGTGTCTGGCTGGTTCGTTATGAATGTTGTGAATATGCCGAAGTGGCGCATGCGCGTTACAATGTCATCCCAATAAGTTTCACGCAAATACAAATGCGCTTCTTCAGCGAAGAGGAAGACTGCCTTCAGCTTCCAGCTTGTCAGCAACTCCACAAGCTTTCCAAGCACGTATTCCACAACTATTTGGCGGTCAATTGAAGAAGTGTTCCTCAAATTTATTATTATTGCTCCGCCCTGTTCTTTGGCTTTGAAAAGGCATTCTTCCAAAAGCATGGTTGAAGCGTTTTCATCCGTAAAGAATCCGGAGTTTACAAGTGCGTGATACCGTGAAAAAAGCGCGTCGCGAACATGCTGGTTGCAGTGCCAATTGCGTATGGCTTCTCCCAACTCGTGAAGGCTTAGCATGTCTCTTTCTTTAAGCGACTGCCAAATACGCCTAAACTCGCGGGCGGATGTTCCCGGCAAATGAAGCGCATGGATTAGAATGCCCAACAATACGTGGAGGTTTACGTGTTTGAATGCTACCTTAAAGTTTTGGGCTGGTGTCAAAACATGAATCTTGTCGTAATAGGCGTTTCTTTTCCCATCCGCAGTCATTCCAAGCCTCAAATATTCACCGTTCAAGTCAAAAACAACAACGGTGGCTTTGTAACCAACAAGGTTCAGCATCAAAAGTTTGGATAGGTGCGACTTGCCGGTTTCCTTCTTCCCAGTTACAATGTTTAGTCGCCCATCTAAGTCAGAGGCGTCGATTGTTAGGAGCGAGGCGTCTTTTGTTCCGCCCACTATTATCGGGAGTTTGCCGCCGACCTTTACAAGCTTCAAAAGCGTTGGAATGGAAAGCCTCTTTATTGTTGATTTTGAGCGCGACGGAAGCCATGAACTGCTTGGGCTTAGGTTTTCACCTTCAACTGTTGCGCGGATTTTGCAAATGAGCAAGCTCGCGTCTTGAATGTAGGTTATGTGGGGCGCAATTTCCAACGGGTCTATGTCTTCACCTTGGATTAGTTCGCCTCCGTCTGGAAGGCTTCGCAAAAGCTCTTCCAAAACGCCTGGTATACTTGCGAACTGCACGTCTATTACTTGGGCTATTAGGGCTTTTCCCGCTTCGCCGTCTTCTATTAGGAGGTAATCGCCTTTTTCCACTGTTTCGTTTGGGAAGCTTAAGATTTGAACCATGTTTCCTTCTTTCTTGTAGAGTCTCATGATGCATTATCACCTTTCCCGAAGGGTCCGAAGAGGATTTTATGCATGTTTGGTCTGTTCACCAGTTTTAATCCATAATTGCGTGTGGCGAAGTGTTGCATGGCTATGACTTCGTTTGCTGTGAATGTGCAGAGAATGTGCGCCAGCCGCAGTGTTTCCGGATAGCCCTGTGTGAGGAGGTCGTTTCCCAAAAGCTTTTCCACGGCTTCTATTCTCTGTTCCGCTGGGATTTCCTTATCTATATCAAGCCTGAAGGCATAGTTTCCGTGGGTTAGTTTGGCTATGTAGACTTCTCCAAGCATGACTGTTGGGGGTTTTGTGCATAAGCCTTCAGTTTCTAGAATGTATGGTGGTTTATGCTCTTGGGCGAGGTCGGTTATGAGGATTCCGTTAATTCTTAGGGTTGTCATTTTTGAGAAGGCTAGGGCTACGTTGCCTCTTGCTCTCGCGTTGCTTAGGATTTCTTTCATTAGGTTTGTTGGGGTGTCTGGGGTTCCAGCGGTTAGTGACCCGTCGAAGAGGATTAGCCCACCGCTTAGAGTTTTTGATAGTGTTGTTTGGAGCCATTTTTCAAGCAGATTTGCCAGTCGTGTTGGTATTTGGAAGTTTTGGAGATTTTGGTGTTGGCTTTCGCAATGGGTGTTGCTATAAGCCTTTTGTAAGGCGTTGTAGACTTCTGTTTTGTTTTCTTCTGTTATGTGGATTATGAAGGGTCCGATTCTTAGGTAGCGATAGTTGCTGTTTTGTTTCCAGACTGTTGCTCCTCTTATTGCTATGAGTATGCCTGTGGCGGTTTCGCCTATTTTCATGCTTGAGGTGTCTATTGCTGCTATTGTTGTTGCGTCGTGTTTGGGGCTTAGTGGTATTGGTTTTGGGCTTAGGCGTATGTTGTTGAATGGTTGTTGAATTGTTTGTTGGTTTAGTTGAATGGGGTTGGTGTTTACTGCGTTTTTTAGGGAGTGGATGCTTAGTTCTATGAGTCTTTGGGGTAATGTTGTGTCTGTGGCGGGGTGTGGAAAGTTATATTTTGGTGTTGTTGTTATAGTGTATTGTTCAATCACCAAGATTCACCAATAGCAGTTTGTTTGAGGAAGGCATATATAAGTGTTGTGCATGAACAAGATGCACAATTCAATAAGCAACAAGGTGGAAAATTGACAGAAACAAGCGCAAAACCACCAATACGAGTAAAAATGAAAATAGGCGAAATAGAATTCGAAATAGAATGCCAAGAAGACCAGCTGCAGGCAACAGTAGACCGCATCCTAACAACAGTAACCCAAAAGCTTAAGGAAACACCGTTGATGGCGGAACGCGCACCACCACCGCCACGCGCAGAAACATGCAAAAGCCTAATACAAAAACTTTGGGAAGAAGGCTGGTTCTCAACGGCTAAGGGCTTAAGCGAAGTCCACAGCGAAATGGCAAAAAGAGGCTTCCACTATGATCGCACGGCAGTAGCCCACGCCCTAATAGACTTGGTTAAAGATGGCATTTTAACACGCGAAGGAAAACCCCGCAGATACCAATACGCACAAAAAAGACCACCACCTTAATCTACGGACTGGTTGGGATATCGCCACTTATTACTTTTTTAACACGAATACCTTTTGCACTATAGTAGTAATGACCGAAATATGAATTTTCAGGTCCTATTTCGGATCGAAATGTACTACCTTGGAAATATGGGTCTATCACTAACGCAAAACTGTAAACTCCCCCAGGTCTTAATTCTTCAATTTCAAGAATCACTTGGAGTGGTTTGATCTCAAGTGGTCCTAAAGTTTGCACATAAGGAAGTTGAATGGAAGGGTTGGTATTGCTATGGAAACTTTCCAAAAATTGTTAGGGGTTCATAATAGATATAAGTGCGAATTAGATAAACATACATTGGGGCTTTAATATCATGAGTGTTGAAGTGTTAGAGGATATCAGAAAAGAACTGCGAGAACTGAGACTTCTCTACAAGGAACTCGTAGAAAAACTCATACCAACCGAACAGCCTACATCAGAAGAAAGAAAAGCCATAGAAGAAAAAGACGAGATAGCCAACGAAAAAGAACTAATGAAGGCATTGTAATGAAAAAACAATTTTAATCCATTACATTGGACCAAGAGAAAAAGCTTACGAATAATTATGCTATGCATAAGTGAAGTTTGTGGTGAGAAGGCGAATCAGCCGTGAGGGTTCTGTTTGTGTGTTCCGGCAATGCGCATAGAAGCCCATTGGCTGAGGCTTTGTTGAGGAAGATGCGGCCAGACTGGAGTGTTGATTCTGCTGGTGTGCGTGTGGCTATTCCAGTTGCGGACAGTGTTAGAGAGTTTCTGAAAAGGGAAAACGCAGAACAGTATTTAAAGAGCGCTCCAGAAAGTTTAAGCGTTAAAACACTTCGTGATTACGATATTATTGTAGTTATGGAAGACTGGCATAGAGATTACATACTGAGTTTTTGTCCAGAATGTGAAAGTAAAATTATTGTCTGGAACATCGTGGACCCATACTACATGAATAGAGAAGACGCTTGGAAAGTTTATGAACAGATTAAAGAAAAGGTTGCAGAGCTTGCCAAGTCACAGTGAAAGTTTTCTATTTCCCCTTGAATTCAGCCTTTCTTTTCTCCAAAAACGCCATAACTCCCTCTTGCGCGTCCTGCGTCGTCCCCGCTAGAGCCTGCCCGAAAGCTTCGTACTCTAAAACCGAACTCAGGTCCATGCTTAATCCTTTGTTTATTATTTTTTTAGCCATTCCAAAAGCCGCAGTTGGTCCTTCCGCCAACTGTTTCGCCAACACATCCACTTCATTATCTAATTCGTCTGCTGGCACCGCCTTATTTATCAAGCCTATCCTCTCAGCCTCTTTAGCCTCAATCATCTTGGCAGTAAAGATAAGTTCCTTCGCCTTGGCTGGTCCCACTAATCGTGGCAGATGAAACAGCGAACCCCCGTCTGGAATAAGACCTATACGGCTGAAAATCAAGCTAAATTTGGCGTTCTCCGACGCAATAATTATGTCAGCGCTTAAAGCTAAACTACACCCTATACCCACAGCGACGCCGTTGACTTTCGCTATCACAGGTTTCTCTAAATCAGTCAGCCCGAGAATAATCTTATGCGCCATCTGCGTCCAATACCTGTTTTCAATAGGAGATGCCGCCTGCGCCATGTCACCAACATCAGCACCACTACAGAACCCACGACCAGCTCCAGTAACAACCAACACTCTGACACCTGCGTCTTTGGCTATTTCGTCAATTGCACTATTCAGTTCCTCAGTCATTTTTCTGTTTAGCGCATTCAATTTTTCAGGACGGTTCAATGTTAGGGTTCCAACACCGTCTCTCCTCTCTAAAATTATAGTTTCATAACCCACTCAATTTCCTCCTACATAACATTCTAAACATTAAACCCTCTTCTGCTAGTTCCCTCTATTTTAAAGTTTAGCAGTTCAGTGCAAAAACCTAGAGGGGGTTATCCGTATTGGCTTTTTCCACAACCAAAAACACATAAAAATCTAGAGAAAAGGGCTACTCAATTTAGCAACCGAGAACATCCTAAATTTCATAAATCCTAAGCTACTGTGACTTCTCTTTTTGCTAAGCCTTCAACCATTAATGGCACTATTTTACTTGCTCTGAGAATTTCCATAAAAAGCGGTTTCCCATCCTTATCCAGATGAACAATAACATCACCTACTTCTTCAGCATGTGAAAGCTCACCCTTCTCTTCAAGAATAACCGTTAGGACATCTGCATCGCTATCATACTTAATCTTATAAGCCATAACGCTCCCGCCTAACAGGATAAAAAGTAATGACAACTAAAAAGCCTTTCCGCTTCTCATAAACCACCCTCAACGCATACTTCGAATCCAACAATTTAACAGCAAAAAACTGATTATTTCTCCTCTCCAAACGATCCGGATTAAGAACAGCGCTCATAACACTGCCCACGCTAATCCCAAAACCATAACGGTTCAAAAGCACAAATTTTTCAGTAGCATGCTTAGTAAACTTAACTTTCGAAACATCAACCAAAAACTTCCCTCTTACACACTTAATAGGAACAAACACCAAATAAAACTTAAGAACCGAACGTTTTCGCCTTAATCCGCGGAATAATCTCTTTCCGCATTTGAGCTACGCCGAAAGTTGTAATCCTATACTTGTCATCAGCAGTTTTTGCAACCAAATTTCCTTTAACAAGTTCACCGAGCCGCGTACTCGTAATCTTCCCGCTTTTCCCAAGCTTAGCCTGCAACTCCTCCTTAGAAACCGTATCGCCATCAACCAAACCTAACCGAAAACCGACATAATAGGCTAAAAGCCACAACAACAAAGTCTCATTGTCCGTAAGCCTATCCTTACTGACCAACAAGTTCACGCCTTCCCTAGAAAAGGCAATAAGCCCCTCACACTCTCTGGCAAGCCCCTGCAAATCCACACTCAAAACAAGCCGCTTTGCAATGTCAAAGGAAGGAACAAACTCGCCGAAAAACCTGTTTAAGCAAAGCCAAACCTCTTCCAAACCGCCACTGAAAGTTTTCTCAACATCCCCAAACTTAACATGAACCACAACTTGTTTAGCGTCATCCAACAGCCTGAAACCTCCACATATAACATTTCAGTCTATTATTCTTATCTTCTTTTTCGCAATTATCACAAGCCTTTTCTGAAAATCCTCTAACCTCATCTTTTTAAGAGTTATGTTAAGGGGCTTCAATAATATTTTCAGGAGTTGGGGGCTTCACCCTTACAACAATTACGGTCAAAGAACCTCGGAAAACGTTATGATAAATAGAGGCAAAGTCTGCATCAAGCGTAAGAATCGCCATATCATTCTTTACAGCATATTCAGCGACCTTCCCATCTTTCGCACCCTTTAAACCAACATCAAAAACTCCCTTAACACCTATACCCTTTCTCTTAAGCCATTCCACAACGCTTCTAGGCACATTCTCGTCAATAAGCAATGTCTGAGGCAAACTTCAGCCTCTAAAGAGCAACGGTTATTTCCCTTTCCAAGAGCTTCGACGCATAAAGCAGAGCAGCCCTAACATCCTCTTCCCTAAGTTCCGGATATTCCTTCAAAACACCCTTTACACTCAACCCAGCAGCAATCAACTCTATAATCAAATGAACTGGAATTCGTGTTCCTTTAATCACCGGCTTTCCGGCAAGAACTCTGGGGTCAACAACAATTCTATCTAACAATTCTTCCATACCTGTCCACTTCTTCACCATAATAAACATCTCATAATATTTTAATTGTTCGCCTCTCACCGCCTAACTCATTTTACCCCTAAGCCTAGCCAAAACCTCATCCTCAATCCAACGTTCGCCTTGAACAGTCAACTTAAAATCAGGCTTAGCTGGGTCAGGCTTAAACACCTGCCCACGCTTGGTCATCTCGTTAAGGCGTGCTGGAACCATACACTTAATCCCGCTGGACTCCAAAAGCTTCTGAACCTGCGCAGCCGTGTTCTTTCGCTCTTCAGAGGCGTAAAGCACTAAACCAATAGCTTCATAATGTGTAAGGTTTTCGCGAGTCACTATGACGGGGCCTTCAGTGGTGAACTCGACGATGCCTTTCAGCTGGGCGCCAGAGGGCACAAGCCTCTGTGAGACAACATTTGAAATTTTCTCCATAAAATCTGGCGGAAAATTCTCCAACAAACCTAAAACTTCTTGCGGGTTTTCTCCTGCCACAACGATTTCTCCGAAAGGCGTCTTTATCCTAGCCTCAACCTTCCCCATCTATGCGCCTCCCTAAACGCCTAAAACTTCTTTCTCCGCAAGTATGTAAACGTAGCCCGCGTTAGTGTTCCATCGCCTGACAATGCCCTTCTTAACCAGGCCCATGAGGGTTCCGGACAGAATCCGCCCTGGAAAACTCATTCCATTAGTCTTCAAAACTTCTTTTAACTCCTCCACAGTTCGCGGACGCCATTTGCCCCAGTCGCTTTCCAAAACCCTCAGAATAGCCTCGCTGCAATTGTCTGTTGGCGCTATTTTTGGCAGGTTCTGCGCTATCATCTTTTTCTCTTCAGCTTGAGTCTTCGCTGGCTCAGCCCTAACAGTAATTTTCGTTGTTTCCTTCGGCTTTAAGCCGTCAAAGGCTCCGCGAATTTTCACCATTAAACTTGGCAGTTCCTCAACGGTCTTCAAAACTTCTTCGCGGTTTCCGCTAATTTCAACTTCGAAATCTCCAAGCTTTACGCGGAAACCAAACAAGCTTTCTCTGCTAGTTTCTTTGACCACTTTACCAGCCAAGCAACTCCCCCATTATTAGAATGCGTGAGCCCTTTTTAGAATTTGCTATGTTAGAATATGTCGGAAACGGAAATAGTGTATTAAATATTGCGATGCTCTATAAATGGTGAAGGCGAAGCAAGAGGGAAAAACTTGGCCAAAAAAGGGCTGTTCGTATGGCTTTTCAGCACTTTAACCTTCATATCGCTTGTTCATTTGGCAGACGCTGTTTCAGCTTTCGTTTTCGGCAACGAAATGATGCTTCTTAGGCTATACTCCTTCATAAACGAGAAACTGCAAGCGATAACGCCTATGGCTTACATGTGGGCAACTGCAATTTTCACGTTAGCGTTCTGGGGTATAACATGCGCGGTAGCCTTCGAAAATCCCGTGGAAACGTTCCTAAACAAAATCCTATCGGACGCAAAAAAACAAGGTGCCGTTGAAACCCAACTTTTAGAAAGCAAAAGCGAATTATTAGACGCAATGAACGAAACCGTTGAAATGAATAATGCGATACTTGCTCAGGTTAAAGACGTGATCTATAACATAAGAACAGAAGTAAAGGAGATTCAACCATTAAAGGAAGGCGTAGAAAAGGCGAAGTTGGAGCTGAGCAGCCTAAAAAAGGAAATTAAGAAACTGGAGGAAAAGATAAACTTCCCAATAGTATGCGTGAACTGTGGAAAACCGTTGCTTCCAGAGTTTAAAATTTGTCCTTACTGTGGTGAAAGCCTCAAACCCGTCCAAGAGAGGGTTGTTTCGGTGAAGAATTACTGACAAACCCCTAGCGTTGATAACTTACAAAATGAAAAGCAAAATATACAGTTTTTTGATTATCTAAGATGTTGTGTTTGTAAGTTTTTAAAAGTATTCTAGCTTGTTTTGGCGCATTAATAGGCAATTATTAATCTTGCGCGTTTCAGTGGGATGCTGAGGCACACATAAAAGTTATATAATGATGGTGTAAAATACATAAGTCTGAGGTTTAAGAAGGGATTTAGAAATGGATACGAAAGGCATTGCAAAAACTACTTTAGTGCTTATCCTAATAGCCATAATTCTGGTAGCTGGGCTAATAGCTGTAACTATCTACTTTATGACGCAAGCACCACCACAGCCACCGCCGGCAGAAGTTGCTGTAATCACCGGGGTTGTAAGGGATTCTAAGACAAATCAAACAATTGCAGGCGCTACAGTATCTTGCGGTGGATATACTGCCACTTCAGGTCCAGACGGGGTTTATTCTTTGACGGTCCCTGTGGGAAACTATACGCTAACAGTAACCATCAGCGGCTACCAAACATATACCACTTCGGTAAGTGCTACAGCAGCGCAAACATATACCGTGAATGTTTATGTTACGCCGACGCCGTTACCGACGCCTGCATTTGTTACGCAGAACAAGCTGGTTTACGAGAGCGGCGCCACATATGAGTGGCTTGACCCTCATGTCTCCTATTATCAGTATG
>JAVZMA010000022.1:0-24034 GCA_038883475.1 Bathyarchaeia archaeon | reverse complement strand
ACAAAGTTGACGATTTCATCTGCAATCTTGACTTTTGTAACAGACTGTAGCCCTCTCCATCCCGGTTGGCTGTTAACCTCAACTATCACTGGACCTTTTGGGCTTTCAAGTATGTCTACGCCCGCTATTTTGCATCCTATTAACTTTGCCGACTTAACTGCAAGTTCCTCAAGTTCATCGCTTAGGCGTATGGGTTGTGGGCGAGCGCCTTGGCTGTAGTTGGTTTTCCAACTGTTTGCCACTCTGCGCATGGCTGCAACTACGCGGTTGTCTATGACGAAGGCGCGGATATCCGAAAAACCGTGGGGAACGAATTCTTGGATGTAGATTACGCCGTGATAGAATGTTATGGAGCGGAACACTGTATGGGCGACTTCGGGGTCTGTGACACGGGTTGCGCCTATACCCCTCGACCCGAAAAGGGGTTTAACAACAACATCCCCGCCAAGTTCGTTGAAAGCCTTTAAAGCTTCTTCAACGTTTTCGGTTACTGCTGTGCGTGGAACTGGTATGCCGTTGTCTTCCAGAATTGCCAGAATATCATATTTATCAACGCAGTGTTCTATGGCTTCCGGAGGATTTATGACGAGTAAGCCGAGCCTCTCAAGCCTATAAAGCATGTCCATTCTGAAAACTATTTCTTCTAGCGAACCTCGCCCAATTGGGCGAATTATTAATGCATCCAAATTTTCTAGGATATCTATGTCGCCAACTTTTGCGTATGGTTTGTAGCCGATGCGGGCGATTAAATGGGGGAAACTGAAGCAAATGTATGGAATTTTACGTTTCGCCAAGGCTTCTTGAAGCTGTGTGGAACTCCAAGAGTTCCTATTTCTTGTTGCGATTCCAATTTTCAAAACGAAACCTTCTGCATTCCTCAATTTTGAAAGATGCTAACTGAACCGTGTTCTTAAAGTTTCCTAAAACTTGTGGATGAACGGAATCAACTGCTCCGCATTTTCATATTCCTTGGAAAGTTCAAAATCCAGATAGGCGCCGCGAATGTTGAAATAGGGAGGTCCTTTCCGAGAAAACAGGGTTAAGACTTTTCCTTTATGGTTGATTTTGTAGCCTTCCATGCATGGTTCATGTCCCCTTATTAGAATTTTAACGTTGAATCTCCTTAATGCCTCGTTCGTTATTTTTTCTCCAAAAAGTTTTCCAGCACCGCGGGGCGAGGCGCAAACACCTTCAACCATATCGTTTGGATCGCTCCAAAGCATCTCCTCAAGAAAACTCTGTTTTGGATGCTTTACGTGGGCGTAGGCTAAATCCTCTAACGTTTTTGCTTGCGACGGCGGTCCTCCATGGATTATTAGGCACCGTTCCCTAACAAGCACAGCATTATAAAGATGCTTGAATAACTCGCGGACTTTAGTGTACGCAATGTTCCAGTTTTTGCCGAACCTTACCTGAAATTGATATGGTAAATCATGAGGCGAAGCCATGAGGTCTTCTGGACCTTCATGGTTTCCCCGCATGAGAATTACTTGTTGTGGAAACAGAAGCTTGAGTTTTAGAACAGTGTAGTAAACTTCTGCTGAATAATCCCCTCTGTCGCCGTAGTCGCCTAGAAAAATTAGGAAAGCCCGTTCATTTTGGCTCATTTTCTGTAGGAAATTGCTGCCTTTCAGTATGTCGATTAGGCTTTCTAAGTCGCCGTGCAAATCGCTGGTTACAAGTGCTTCGCCGATGGGTTCAAGTTTGACGAGTCTTCCCTCGACTTCAAAGTCTCCAACCTTACCATTTTCGCTGCTGAGCATTGCTGTGGCTTTGTCAACGATTTCTCCTAACTGGTTATGCTGAATTTCTAAAGCCTCTTTGACGATTTGATTTAGGGGCGACTGCAAATAAATCATCTTCAACTATTGAACGCGAACTCTTTTGTTCGTAAAATCAAAAATGTTCTTTTCTATGGCAGTTTTGTAGTTTCGGATTTTCTCCTCGGTTTCGCTGATAGCTCGCTCAACAGCGTTTGCCTCAGAATCTGCAACGTCGATTCTCTTTTCCAAGTTTTCAAGGTGCGCTTGCAAAATTGACAAGTTGTGCTTTGCCTCTTCAATGCTTGTTGAGGCGGAAAACTGTTTTTTCTGCAACGCCAAGTTCACGCATTTCCGCTGCAAGTCTGCCAAAGAATTTTTGTTGAGAATGTTGTCTATTTCTTGTTCAGCTTTCCGCCTTTTGTCTGGTTTTAGGCTTACTTTTTCCTCAGACATTGCACGTTTCAGTTTTTGGAGAATGCTCCTCAGCAGCGGATAATTCTCTTCTTCTGCGGCGAGTGCGTTAAAAGGATTCAGCATATACTCCTCTAATTTCTTCAGTTCATCTTGTTTTAAACCGCTCCCACCGCCATGAAGTGACAGAGCTTGGAGCTTTATGAACGGTTTTTGCAAGTGCTGAAGTGTGTGCCTAACCTCAGCGTTTAAGGCTTCAATCTCCATGTCTAACTGGCTTAGTTGGCTTAAGCCGCCCTCATTTTTTAAACTTGCAATTTTCTGCTGTTTATCTGAAAGTTCCCTCTCTAATGAAGTCTTTTCAGCCTCAACTTTTGCCTTCTTCAGTTTTAGGTCTTCTAACTGCTTCTGGAGAGCAGCAAGCTTTTCTATTAGTTGGAAGGTTTCCTCCAAAGTTTTTGTTTTGACATACTCTTTTGTTAGAAAACTGTTCAGTTCCTTCAAAGAAATCTTTGACTTTTCAAAAACAGCTAGAAACTTTCTCCTATCAAGAATGAAGAAGGGTGAAATTCGCGGAAACCAGTTTCGCACATCAACTTCCGTAACCAAAAACGCCTTTTGGGTTTCTTGAGCAAAATCTCGCAAATTATCGTAGGAAACTTGTTCCGGAACCTTAATCTGTTTTAGCCTATCTAGAAAAAGGCGCGCAAGCTTGTTTAGGGCTCTCGCCCTACCGTAGGTTTTCATGTTCCGCTTCTCAATTTCCTTCGCGCTATTGTCAAAGAGCATTTGACTGGCATCTACAAGATTATTTATTGCATCACGCATCTCGTCAAGTAGTTTCTCAGCCTTAGTATGAACAGGAACAAAAATAGAACTTGTTTCACGCTCAAGCCAGCTCTTAACTTCACTCATGGAAAGTCTTGCAGTTTCGGACAAGCTGATATCCCAGTAAAAATATGTAGAGGTCATATTTATCTTTCAAACTCCATGCTTTTACTCATTCTTAAGTAGAAACTTATATATGAGTAAAACTGACAACGCCTACCAAGTGAACAAAAATGAACACGGCGGGAAACTCAAGAAAAATAGTTTTTCTAGCGCTTATGGCTGCCCTAGGAAACGTTATGTTCATCGTCTCCCAAACAATTTTTAAGACAACTCAAATAGCCCTAGACCTATCCCACATCGGAACCCTAATCGCAGCAGTTTACGGAGGTCCATTGACAGGCTTTGTGGCCGGGCTTCTCGTAGGGATAGGTCCGGGAATCTATTTTGGATATTTTGGAGGAAGTTTAGGGTTGCTTGGAGCTTTTGGCTTACCAATAGGGAAAGCTTTGACTGGAGCAACCGTTGGTTATCTCGCAAAAATGTTCAAGATAGAAAATTCGAAGCATCCTTCTTGGAAAATGACTTTTGCAACTTTGGTTGGATACGTCCCAGAATGCATCTATACACTGTTCTTCTTTGAAGTTCTCGTCACCATTTTACTTCCAGAAGTCGCCGCGTTTTTCACATCCATTTTCGGCTCGATGTGGGTGCTGGCGCTTTCAATTTTGGCCAAAGCATGGATTGAAATGGCACTCCTAGGATTTTTCATGGGAGCCCTTGTTGGAAACAACGGTTTCAACGATTTTGTAAGCCGTGTCTTCGCGAAACCCTACACACTTTCAAAAATCCAAGCAACGGAAAAAACAGACTAGAACCCTAAAGATTTCAGTAATATTTCGCTGTTAATATCTCCAGCCTTAAATACTCTACCACTCCGCGCACTATTGATGATAACCACAGCTGGCGCAAAGAGGTTTGGGTCTATTTTGTAGAAGTTATATTCCGCTCTTTTGAAAATTTCTATGAAGGGTCGCCCGTAATCCTTAGAGGCTTTTGACGGAGCGTTCTCCAAAATCTTCTTTAACTCCTCTTCATTTTCATAGTCAACTACATAGTAGGTTATTCCGCCGTAGAGAATCGCGTCGTTTGTTCTCGCCATTGCTTGGGCAAATTTTGGATGTACCGGCGAGATTGGAGCGCTTCCCCAAGCGTAAAGAATTGCGTTCGGGTCTAAGCCAACTTTGCTAAGTTTGTGGATTCCAGTTTCGACGATTCTGCCTGAAACTTGTGTTGAGCCAGCGATGCTGGCTGTTGGCGTTAAGATTATGGCTAGATTTTCTTTTTTGACTTTGCAGTCTTTTGTCAAACGGTCTATTAGCGTTTCTGGCGGATGCTTATCTGTTTCCAAAACCACAACAGCCTTTTCAAAATCATCCCTGTAGCCTATCTCATCGTAAATTTCCTTTGGCTTCAAAGCTAAGGCTCTTGCTGGTCCAGACCCTATGGCGAAGTAGTCGCCTTCTTTTATTTGCCAGCCTGCAAACTGCGAGCCTAAAGTGGCTATTGTTGGGTGGTCTGTGTAAACAAATATTGTAGGCAATTCGAGTTCGCCGTATTTTCTGTTGGTTATTCTTGCCTTTCCACATCCACCCATGCAGATTTCAGTGATTATTTTTCCAGCTTCAAATCCGCCTTTTGCGTTTATTCCAGCGTCAACAATTGTTGCGCCAGAACTGGTTTTTTCAACCTTCACGCCATAATAATCCGCTTTTTCACATAATTTTTCCAAGAGTTTCCATGCGAGGCGGTTCACGCTTAAACCATTTTTCAAAGTGGAAGCCTTCTCCTTATTAATGGTTATTTGAGGAACTTTTCATAGTGGCTTAGGTGGGGGTTTTTCTCTTTTGAAACATAAAGTTTGCCTTGTCCGTTTTCTGTTAAGTCGCCTAGAAACAGGTAGAAGGGAGTTTCAACAACTTCGCCTTCCTCAACCTTAACCTTCTTTTTTAGGCTATCTATTGTGAAGGTTGGCATGACAGACTCTATGTGTCCGCCGACAATTATTGTGCCATCTTTCATGCAGGCGCCCGCCCTGTCTCCGCAGTCTCCTTGAACGTAAATGGTTCCTTTATGCATACGAAAACCAACAAATTGACCGGCGTTTCCGTAAATTTTTATTATGCCCTTTCTCATGTGGTTACCCACGTCATTTCCAACATTGCCGTGAACAATTATTTTTCCTCCGCTAATTCCTTCTGTGCTTCCGCGATATGGCGCACCAAGATAGCCATCGGCGTTTCCGTGGATTTCTATTATGCCGCCTTTCATCATAGAGCCCGCCCACCCGCCGACGTTGCCATGCACAGTTATTTTTCCACCCTTCATTTCTTCGCCCAGGTGCATGCCAACATTTCCATAAATTGTTATTTCTCCACTTTTCATGCCTGCGCCTATTTTTCTAACTTTGCTTAAGTCGCCTTTTATCGTTATGGCTTCGTTTTCGGGCGGGTTTGTTTTTTGCGTCTCTTCAATTTTGAAAAGTTCGCCGATGGTTTTCTGTTTGTTTCCTTCCCAAACCTTTAGCTCAGCTATTTCTTCAAGCTTCTTTTCAGCGAAAACGTTTGGGTTTATGCACTCGGCGATTATTGGAAATTTGAATTCCCGTTTTGGGTATAGGCTTATCATCATACATCAGCCTTTACAATTATTGGATGTGAAACCTCAAGGTAATGTTCTGTAACTGGATAATTCTCGTATTCAACAGTCCAGTATTCCTTAAATCTTCTCTTCATTTCTTCAGTTATCTTGGCTTGCTCGGATGTTTTCACATCCAACCAAATGGTTGCGCCTTTTGCGTTTTTTATTACCTCGCCGTCTTTAACAACAACCTCTCCACTTTTAATAGTGTAGGCGGCTCGTTTAAACGCCCTTCTCAAAGCCTTATACTTCTTTGACTGGTCTGTTGTTTCAGGGTTAAAGTTGTATATGGCTATGTCAGCGTCCGCGCCCACTCCCAAATGACCCTTGGTTTTAAGTCCTAAAGCTTTTGCTTGTCCAGCCCTCGTCATTATGGCAATTTCGTAAAAACTTAGTTCACGATCTATTGATGGGAGAAGGCTTCTGCTTCTGGCGCGGGGATGAATTTTTTTCAAGGTTTTTTCTCTGGCTTTTCTGCTCATGAGCCAAGCGATAATCTTTGGGTAGGCGGTGAAAGGACCGGCGTTCGGGTGGTCTGTCGTTAAGAAAATTTTCCACTGGTCTTTGATTAATAGGGCTAGTTCTAAGCCTATCGACCATTGGACGGCGTGAACGTAGCTTTTTCTGCGGTAATGGAAGGGTACTATGCCGCTGCTTGTTTCGGTTTCCACATCGTGGTTAGTCCACTTGTTTCCGCTGAGTTGGTAAAGGATGAATTGGAAGGGACCATCCGCGGTCATTGTCGTCGTGTCTGTGAATATTACTTGACCCATGTCCATGGTTAAGTGAGAGTGCGCATTTACGTAGTTGGCGATTTCTTCGGCTCCAGACTCAAACGTTCTCCAGTCGTCGCCTTTGAAAGCGGAAAACTGGCAGTGCGTTATGTGAATTACTGGTTTGTCTCCATCCGCCAAATCTTCAACACACTTCAAAGTTTCCAATGTTGTCGTGTAGTTTCCAGGCTTTCCAAGGTTGTTTGTGTGAACATGAATTGTGTGCGGCAGATTTAGAAGCTTATTAACTTTGCATAGTCCACGAATTATTTCACGTGGGGTTATGCAGAAATATGGAACTTGGTCGTCTAGGCTTGCGACGTTTCGACCGAAACCCCACGCTTCTAGCCCTCCGGGGTTAACGAGTTTTATGGCGTAGCCCTTAGTCGAGGTTATCATCCAAGCCACGTGCCTAGCACATTCCTCAATTTTTCCTTCCCTCAAATATTCTAGGACGAACCACCAGTCGCCTATAAGCGGGTAAGTTGCCTTATCAATTATTGGAGTGTCATTAAACTCTTCGTGGGTGTGCTTAGCCTCTAAAGGAGGCATGGCCGGGTCCATAACCGTTGTGTAACCCATCCTTGCATAGCGATAACCAGTTGTAAATGTTGACGGAATAGAGTAGCCTACTCCAGAACGTGTTATAGGCGTTTTAGGCTCATAATCCCTAAAGTGGTCTTCTGGTCTAAGAAGCCTTCCACTGTTCACCTTTCCGCCGGCGATATGAGAGTGTATGTCAACTCCGCCGGGCATAACGACCATTCCAGAAGCATCTATCTTCTTTGCCCTGCGCTCATTGACTTTCTTAACGATTTTTCCATCTTTTATGGCGATGTCCATTTTTTCGCCGTCAACGCCGTTAATCGGGTCGTAAACTAAACCGTTCTTTATTAGAAGCTCCATTTAGTCTTCCTCCGCTTTTTTCAGGCTCTTTTTCTTTATTTTTCTGACTTCGGTGAGAATTCTCCTTAAAATTTCCTCGTCTGGAAGTATTCCGCGGGGAGGGTCAACAACTTTCTTTAGTGGAATTGGCACGTGGTCCATGCGGTAGGCTGTTCCGCTGGCTTCGATTCCAACAAAGGCTGAGGGGATAACCACGTCTGCCATCTGGGCTGTGGCGTTCATGTGAGGGTCTATCACTATCAACGGGTTTTCAACAAGATGTTTAACAGCCTCTTTTGGAAAGGTCGCCACGGGGTCTGAAGCCACAACTAGGGCTGCATCTGACTCCTTACGTAAAAGCACGTCTACAACAGATGTTTCGCCTGGGTTATATCGGGGATAGCCAAGCGAAAAGTCAACCGCGTATGGGTAGCCCGTCTGCCAAGTGGAAACCGTATTCGCGCCCGTAACGTTGAAATGTCCTCTCATGGGCATTATGATGAATTTTGTGTACATGTTTAAGTCACGGACTAGAGAAAGCGCAGCGTCTATGTTCTTAAGTTTGCCACTGCTCATTGTTAAGCCGACGCCGAAAAACAAAGCTCCAAAATCGCAGTTGACCATAGCATCCGCAACTTCCTCAAGATACTCTACCGGGACGCCAGCAACCTTGTCCACATCAAGTTCTTGGTCGCGAATCAAAGCCCTAAAAGCTTGGAGAAGCTCATAATCCTTGTTTGGCTCAACTTGGACGAAGTAATCAGCCATTTCTGCGGACTTTGTCTTTCTAACGTCAATAACTATGAGTTTTCTCCCTTCTCTCGGAATCGTTGGGCAAACTTTTTCGGTGGAAGGTGAAACAGATGGTTTTTTCTTTAGCACTAATCTTCTGATGGCGCTCTGAATTTTCTTTTTTCCAATTAAGGCTCTTATTTTGGCTATGTAGCCTCTCCAATCGCTTTTTTCAAATCTTCCTTCAGAGAAAACCGTGTACCTTTCAATGTGTCTTGGATGGGCGCTCCAAGGGTCGCTTCCCCAATAGATAACGAGGTCTGCCCTATGCCTAATCTGCCCAAGAGTACAGGAGGGAATGCCCACTTCTTGAACGCTTAAAATTGATGGGCCGTGGCAAACCACAGACGTGTTATCGATTACTCCGCCTACCTCCTCAGCCAACTCAAGTCCAACTCTTGTAGCCTCGCAGCTTGTTGAACTCCATCCGTATAGAACTGGATAGTTTGCTTGGGCTAGGATTTCAGCGGCTTTCTGTATGGCTTCTTTAAGCGTAACCTTCACGAGTTCTCCGTTTTTTCTTATCATAGGCTTTAGGATTCTATGTTCTCCGCAGTAGCCCAAAAATTTCGATTCACACATGGCGCAGCCGTTCTTGACCTTCACTATTTTCTTTTTGTCAATTGTCAGTTCTATGTCGTCGCATAAACTTCCACAAACCGGACATGTTACAGCCTTAACTACATGCATATGCTTCCTTCCCAAACTGTGCTTTAAGAAGTTCTGCAAGGCTTAGGATTGGTTTGTCTGGGGCGGGCTTAACTTCCGCTGGAATTCCCTTAAAGGATGGCATGCCGATGCCGTGGGTTTCAGGGTTAACAATGACATTTGCCCATGGACCGTAAGGAATGTAGATTATTCCCTGATGGGGGGCTCTAAGGGATTTTAGGGCTTTCACAACAACCGAGCCATAATTCGTTGAAACCAAAACGTTTGTTCCATCTTTGATTTTAAGCTTTTTTAGGTCTTCTGGGTCCATGTAACAGACGGAAACGCTTTCCACATATTCCTTTGACAGTTTCCCTCTTTCTTTCCCAACGCCCTGCTCTATTGTCCGCCCAGTCACTAATGTGACTTTAAGTTTTGGATGCTCTTCCATTAGTTAAACCTCGAATCTTCGTAACCGATACGCTGAAACGCGCATGGTCTTAACGGTATCTTGAAAACTTGTTACATTTTAATCTTACTAGTCGCTAAGCTCGCATCAACCAAGACACAATGCTTTTCCATTCACACCATCGTAAACATCTTAAATGCATGTTAGGGTCGGAACCCGCTTAGGATGTTTAGCGCTAAAGCAGCTGCTATTATATCTGCTGTGGTGCCAGGGTTTAAGAGACTGTCTGACTTCCTCAGCATTGCGTCAAATTCGCGTAGTCTCTCTCTGCCTGTTTGAGTTGTGAGTCCACCCAGCTTCACGACTTCCTCAGCCATGAATGAGACTTCGCGAGCTTTTCCGACGCCAACCTTTCGCGCGATAAAGGTGTCTGGGTGTTTTGCCAAAACTTTCAGGAAAGTGTGGATTATAGCCGTGTTCAAGTTTCCGTTTCTCTTAATTTCTTCCACCAAGCTTGGATAGGCGAAATCAAAGGTTACTGGGTAATTGTTCACCCATTCAGAACAAACCGTGTCGTAGCTCGCGGCTATTTGAAAAACCTGGTAGAGCGAAACCTTCTCCTTAACTATTCTGCTTGTTGAGTCTGGACTGTTAATGTCAAGGTCTGGAGCTTTTCCAAGCCCGCTTGGATTGGCAATTTTTATCGCTTCGTAAACCGCGACAGCATCTTCTGGAGTTGTCGCTTCCACGATACGCTTCAAGTTTTTCCTAAGATCAGAAAGGTCGAAAATAAATTTCTCATCAGTGAGGGTCATTCCAGCAGCAGCCGCAATTGGAACAAACAAAATAACCGTGCCAAGTAAAGTGTTACCGCCACTCTGCCAAGCGTTAATGTCCGCAACACAATCGCGAATAATGCCTCCTAAACCAACATCACTTAAGCTTATTTCTCCGCGTGAAACGGCGATTCCCCTTTCCGCAGCAAGCCTAAAATGCCGTGCAGCAGCCACAGCAGAAGCCAAAAAATGCGCGTGATTAGTGCCTTCAAAGCCAACAACAAAATTCACGTTGCCAGGCTTATCAGCGCCCACCTCTAAAAGAATAGCTAATTCCAAACACCGCGAAACATGCTCAGCCTTATCATGTTGGAAACTGCGCAATTTCAGCACCCTTTGTTATTAGTTTTGACGGAAAGCCTTATTAATGTTGTGTAAAAAATTACACAGCAATGAACAAAATTACAACATGGTTGGTTTACAATGGCTAAAAAATATGTTACTAACTCGTTGTTTTTGGCGTTAACGGGCGTATGGACTGCCTTAATGCTTGCACTCGCCTTAATACCCACCTACCCAATCTTAGGAACCCCCGCTGTGATAACGTTGTCAGGCATTATATTCTCATCCTTAACGGCTCCATTACTGGGTCCATTTTGGGGCACAATTTCGGGCTTTATTTTCGGATGGCTTGTCCCATATGTAAATCCAGCAACAAACATGGGCTTGTTGACCTTTCTAGGTCCGACAATGTCTGCTTTAATGGGCGGACTTGTATTGTTTAAAAGATGGAAAGAAGCATTATTGATTTTCATTGTGCAAATGGTTGTGTGGTTTGCACATCCGTTTGCATGGTATCAAGCAATGCCCATAATAACATGGCAATTTGTGCCTGTTGCCATCTTTATTGTCGTGCCGCCTATTAGGAAGTGGATTGTAAATTCCATAATTGCCAGAGATAATCCAACCAAATTGGCAATAGCTTTATGGTGCCTTGCATGGATAGCACGAATAGGTGGAGAAGTTGCGGTTAGCAACAATAATGCCGTGTGGGTTTTAGGATGGGGAACAGAAGGAATGTACATGTATTGGGCACCAATGACGGTTTATTATGCCATCGCTGACTCTCTGAACAGCCTTGCAGGCGCGATAATTGGCACAGCAGTACTTCTAGCCCTAAAAAGAACTAATATACGAACAATCGCAATAGACTCTTTGGAGCAAAACGCACAAGAAGGTAGCCAATGAGGGCAAGAGAAGGAGACGTTATAAGAGATTTAAATGAAGTTATGTTCGATGTGAAGGGACTAGTTCACCCTCCAGATAAAGTGATTGCTTTTCCACGTTTTATTCCAGATTTTAAAGGGAATCGCCGTGTTAAAGACATGGGTTATAAAAAAGTTTACAGCTTGTCGGAACGCTTTAAGTTTCTAGAGCAAAATCACCCTAACTACATCGTTCATGATGATGTTTTTGACGAAACGCTTTGCGAAGTCCCAATAGACAATGTGAAGCATCATTACAACCCAATTGAATGTTTAAAAGAGTTAAGGAGCAGCCAAAGCTTAGATGAACTAGAAAATGTAGCTCTAGAGCTTTTCAAAGTCTTGAGGAAATATGCAAAAGTGCCTTGGAGCGGTATGGGGATTTCAGGCTCACTTTTGGTTAAGTTACACACGCCCAACTCAGACATTGACCCTGTTATTTATGGTTCTGAAAATTGTCGGAAAGTTTATGCGGCTTTGCGTGAACTTTTGAAGACCCAAGAGACTCCTTTCAAACCCTATGAAAAAGCGGATTTGCGCGTTTTGTTCGATTTCCGTTCGAAGGACACCGTGATGAGCTTCGAGGATTTTGTTGCAGTTGAATCTAGGAAGGTTTTGCAGGGCAAATTCATGGAAAGAGACTATTTTATACGCCTTGTAAAAGACTGGAATGAGATAGGCGAGAAGTACGGCGATTTCTGCTACAAAAATTGTGGCTACGCAAAGATTGAGGCTACGGTTGTAGATGATTCTGAAGCAATATTCACGCCGTGCACATACAAAATTGAAGACGTAAAAATTGTTGACGGACCAAAGCTTCAGCCAATAAGGGAAATAAGCTCTTTCAGAGGAAGATTCTGTGAACAAGCAAGGTGCAGCGAAGCCGTAGTTGCACAGGGAAAAATTGAACGCGTCATTGATTGCAGAAAAAATCAAGAGTATTATAGGCTTCTTTTAGGCGGGAAAACCTCAGACTACATGGTTCTCAAACGATAACTGAAACCTGTGAAATAAGGAATCTCTTCTTTCACATCGACTTTGAAACCCGAATCTATTAAAAAGTCTTTAACTTTATGGGTATAAGCGGAATGGGCACTGTAGGAAACCCGAGCAAGCCCTGCTCCACCAGCACACGAAATAATTTCGATTTCTGTCTCCTCAACTGAACGCTCTTCCAGAATGATTAAAACTGCAACATCGCTATTAACTCTGAAGAAGTATTCCTCGCCTAAAATAATTCCTTTGGATGGTTCACGGCTTTCGCCAAACTTTTTGGCATAGACATTACCGAAGGCTTTGCTTAAGACTTCGAAAACGTTTTCGAAAGAGCCTTTAACAACACATTTTAGGTAATGGGATGACATGAAACATCTCCACTATTATTTTGTTACATTTAGGCTTTTAATAACCTGCTCGTAGTATCTTGGTCCATAAGTTAGTGTTATTTGATGGAAACTTCCGTGTGAGGTTTCTACTTCTTCAAGGTTGCCTTCCACATAGACCTTTTCGTCTTTCCACGCTTGCATCCTAAACTCTTCAAGATAAGAAACGACCCGTTCAATGTTGCCTACTTTTGGGCTTTCCAAAAACTCCAGAACCTCTATCTGATAAACTGAGGGCATGAAAGGACATTCCAAATCACTTTTAACACGTGCTAAGGCTTTGACCCATCCCTTCCAAGTAACTTTTTTAATGCTCTTGTATTCGTTTTGGATTTCATTCCATTCCTTAACGGGTTCAAACTCGACCTTTATGGTTCTTTTTGAAAGTTTGTCGTGGAAAACTGCGTAAATGGTTTTTCTTTGCTGGTGCCAAACATATTCTTTTGGGCTTATGTTTTTGAAACGCCAAGTCTTCCCCCTAATTGGCTCGTCGCTTTCAAACTCGTTTTTTAATGGGGAACTGCTGTTTTGATATAGTTCTTGCAGAGTTTCGCGTATCTTCGTTATGTTTTGCCTTCCATAAACAATCAAGTCTATGTCGGAGTATTTCGGGTGATAAAAGCCATGCAGTAGAGAGCCGAAAACGCCGAAGTTCTCCAAAGACAAGCCAACGCACTCATTTACAATTTCAAGAACTTTTCGTGTAGAAGCCAGTAGCTCATCTTTTTGCTCTTTTTCAAAAAGTCGTTTAAGCTTCTCTTCTGGCTTTCGCACTTCCGCAATGTTAGAGCATTTAACGCCCACAACCTTCCTACTTAATGGTTTGTGGAAAATCATGTGTTGGGGATAATTCTTTTCAATAAACTTCCAGCCTTCATCCTCGTAAAACTTGTAAAAAACATGTTCGCCGTCTGTTCTGAAGGCTTTCGGGTTTGTTGATTGGAATATTTCTGCTGGCGCGTATTCAGCGTCGCAGACGTAACCCTCAGGCGGGTGGGTGTAGCCGAAAACTCGAAAGATTAAGCCTTCCTTTGTGACTATTGCGTCGCGGTCTCTAAGCCTTAGACAAGCCAAATGTATTCTTCCTCGTTTACTCCTGTCCCCACAACAACTTGATAGTGGCTTTCACCTGTTTCAACGTTTTCCACACGCTCAAGCACGCCCGAAACACCAATTTTATCATCTTTCTTTGCAACATTTCTGTAGCATCCAATCATCGAAACCACTGCTTCTGGAGTCTCCTCTCTGGACAAGCTTGAGGACTGACTGGAAGGCGTGTAACCTTCAATTTTGTAAATTGCTGGGCGAAACATGGCTTCGCTGTCATCCTTAACCCTACAACTAAACTTAACAGGCTTAAGCGGCCTAAACCTGTAAACACCGTACTTGGAGTTGATTTCTTCTGGTTTGCGGACAGCATTATACATGAAAATCTTGCCTTTAAAACGTCCCTTGTATTTTCTTGCGGCGTCCAAACGATTATTGAAGACGTAGCTTAACATGCCAGCTTCAACAAGCTTCTGTATGGTTTGTTCTAGTTTTCGGAAGTTACGCGAGCCATAAACAACTAAGTCAATGTCAGACTCGATTGTGTGCATGTTTAAGGCAATGGAACCGTGAACCCCAAAATCTTCAAGCGGGATGTTTGATTCGCTGGAAAGCAAATTAATGAATTCCAAAGCCAACTTCTGCAAACCGTCCTTGCGCTTGCGTTTGGCGATGAGCTTTAGGCATTCCCTTGGAACGTAAACCTCTTTAATGGAGTTTAAGGGTGTGCTAATCACCTCTTTTTCTCTAAAAGGACAAAAATAAACGAAGTTTGGAAAGTTTTTCTTGAAAGTTTCAATAAACCTCTGATAATTTTGCGCGGTGTAAAGTTTCTCTGCACGGAAAAGTCTTAATCGCCCTAAATTCCATGTTCTTTCAAGGTAATCTATTTGGAAAAGCGACTTAAAACTTGATGGAATATATTTTAGAAATGCAAAAACGCGGTTTTCTGGGTGCTCGTATCCGAAAACGTTGAATATGAAACCCTCTTTTGTTATGAAGGTGTCGCCGTCTGCTGGAACCCACTGTTTTAGATTCGTCTTGGAACACCGCGATAGAGTGAAGATTTGTGATGTTAAAAAACCTATTGCCGTTGAAAAACCATAAGGCTTAAAATTCTACGCCGAGAATAGAGCATTTGTAAGTGAGCGGTTTGAGTGAATATTTACATCCCTATGTAGTTTTTCTTCCTTCAGAACAGAAGAGCAAAATATTAAGCGCAATATTCGGCTCAAAAGCCGCAGTTGACATACTGAAATTTTCGCTTGCCCAAGGAATTTCAAATAAAATCTACCAAAAAGATCTTGTTAGGAAGCTTGCCTACTCAAACAAGACGATAATTGAAACTCTAAAGTCTTTAACCATGCTTGGAATTTTGGTGGAAGCCATGGAGAAAATAGAGAAGGAGGGGCGAACAACGTGGGTTAAGGCTTATCAGCTTTCAGACACGGGTAGATGGTTTGCTCTGTTGTTGGCGGAGGAAAAAGACTTGTCGAATGAAGAGAAGGCTGAGATACTTCAAAACATTTTCAGAAAGTATATTAAGTGGGTTAAAGACCTCTCGAAAAGGCTTAATGTAGACAAAAAAGTGTTAGAAAAAATCTTCACGGAAGAAATAGCGTAAACAGAGGCACAATAATTGAAAATAAAAACAATCGCTATATTTGGAAGTAAGAGTTCAGGCAAGACAACAACAATAGAAGTTCTCACAAAAGGATTAACACGTCTAGGCTACAAAGTTGCTGCAGTCAAACATATTTCCGAACCTAACTTTACCATAGACACGGAGGGAAAGGATACTTGGAGGTTCGCTCAGTCTGGAGCAAAAACAATTGTCAGTGTAGCCTCTAAAGAAATAGCCACAATAGAGAAGGTTGATGAAAAAGACATGCAACTGAAGAGTATTATTAAAAAGTGTGGAGAAAACGACGTGATTTTCCTTGAAGGATTCAGAAACCTCGTAGGCAAAAAGAGGAGCATACCAAAAATTGTAGTTGTGAAAGCTGAGGAAGAAGCCTACGAAGCCGCAAAATACTTTAAACCAATTCTGGCTTTCATAAGCATCCGTCCAATCGAGAAGTTAGATTTAGAAATTCCATGTGTAGATTTGTCGAAAAATCCAGAAAAAATCGTGAGTATTGTTGAGGCTTTCTTAAAAAAGGATTAAGGAATGGTTTTATTCTGGGTTTGTGGGGTTTGGAGATACTGTTTTGAGGGGGGAGAAAGGAGAGTTTCCAAAAAATAAAACATGTTTCTCCAAACCTTTCCACCCAGTTTTAGAGAGCCTTGAAAGCTTCAAACCACCTGTTGTATAGAGCTAGCATGTCAAGGGAAACACTTGGCTTCCTTTCTTCAAGTATCTGTCTGAAATCGTCCATTCTGAGAGGTCTCGGTTTTGCTGTTTTGTTGGTTGCTTGACCAGACTCGAAAAATTCTCCTATAAGCTTCAAGTGGGCGGATTGGCAGACATCTCTTATGTCGCTTCCTGAGAAGCCTTCTGAAAGCCTTGCCAGTTCGTGAAGGTCAACGTCTGGGGCGAGTTGAAGGTTGCTCGTGTAAAGTTTGAACATCATCAGGCGAGTGTGGTGGTCTGGGAGCGGCACCAAAATTCTCTTCTGGAATCTTCTGATGAAAGCCCAATCTAAGTCCCATGGCTTGTTTGTCGCTCCAATAACGTAAACGTGAAGCTTCTTCCCCTTATCGACTATGCCGTCCATCTCCTTCAAAAACTGGTTGCGGACACGAACCTCCCCGCCAACCTCATTGGAATGTTTTCCCATGAGAGAATCCAGCTCGTCAATAAAAACTATTGCAGGCTTCCCTTCAGCGGCAGATTTTCTAACTGAACCAAAAAGTTTGGCAACATTCTGCTCCGCTTCCCCAAGCCACTTAGACATTATAGAAGCTGCATCAACAGAAAGAAAAGTAGCATCTATCTCCGTGGCAACAGCAGCAGCCAACAAAGTCTTTCCACACCCAGGAGGACCAAACAAGAGTATGCCCCTAGGCCAGCCCAGCGGGAAAAGGTCTGGTCTCTGAACTGGATAGACTATGGCTTCTTTTACAGCCTTTTTTGCTGATTCAAGCCCTATGACTTCTTCCCACTTTACGTTTGGTTTTTCTGTTACTATTAACTCTTCATAACTTGATTTTTCACTTTGCGTGGCGGTTTCCCTTTCAAAATTTTTGTTAGCATTGTCTATTTTTGGTTCGAAAGAGGCAACAGATCCCTGCAGCACCTTTATTCTTTCTTGGTAGGCTATTGCCCTTTGTATGTAGACTTTGTTTAGGCTGTATTCGGGGTACAATTGAACAAGCCGCAGGAGGGTTTCTATCGCCTTTTGATACATGGTTATAGCCATGCCCCTTGCTCCTTGCTTGTCCAAACGCACCGCTTCTAGGGCGTAGTTTGTGGCGGCTTTCTCAAGTTCCTGAGAGGCACTCATGTTTTCACCCAACCTCTTTCTTTAACTCAATTTTTACTTTTCCTTTTGAAGCTAAACTTTCAAGGGCTTTTTCAACTTCTAAACGTGGAATTTTCAAATCATCTGAACAACGAACTAAGTCTATTTCACCGTCACATTTTCTAACATACTCGAGAAGCACGTCTTCCAATGATGGCTTCTCAACCTTTAAAGAAATTTCCTGAATTTCAGCCTTTTTATAAGAAAGGAGGGTTGTGGAGGGTTCTTTACTGATTTCTTCAACTGTTTCATATCCGGTTACTTGCGAATTGCTTGCCGCCAGAGCCACAAGTTCCTTCAGCGTTGTTGGTTCAGGTTCTTTTGACGGTTGAGCGGCGGGCGGTTCGGGAAGTTCTTCAGTTAATTTTTGTTCAAGGAAGGACGAAACCTCTTTTAGAATTTCTTCTCCTCCGGGTGTTTTCTTGCCTACTGGGATTACAGACTCGTCTGCTGTTATTTTTGTTGAATATAGAGTTTCGCTTATTGCTTCGTTAACCTTTTCTAGTTCTGAAGAAACATCTGGCAAAATTTCGAAAAGCTCCTGTGAAACACCTTGAAGAAGTTTTAATGCTGGTTTAAGGTCGATTACTATGTCGCCTAATTCTTTTATTGTTTCAAGTCTTAGGATCACGCGTTCAATAGCTAACTCCACATTGTAAAGGAATTTTATCAGTTTCCGAATTTCCGCAATCTCGTTTGCAAATATCGCTGCTCTTTCTTTGTTGTTATTTTTAAGTGAAGTTACACATGTTCGGAAAAGAATTCTGTCTCTTTCCTTGAGTCTAAAAGTAGCCTGCTCAAGCTTACTCTGCTGGATTCTCAGCGTGTGCATTGATTTGGTGACTATTTCGCGGAGTGGTGGAGGACTTGGACGAGTGAAGATTTTGATTTTCCTCCCCTCCGCCCGCCACCATTTTTAGTTTAAATCCCTGATTTTCCTATTTCCTTCACGTAAACGACAACGGGGGGTTCAGGAAGATCTGGAACTGAGGAAGTTTCTGTTTTTGCTTCTTCGATTTTTGGCTCAACTACTTTTGGGCTGTCGCCCAGCAAAATGTTTGAAAGCTTGTTTTTGATTGCTTCTAAATCGCTTTTCTCTATGTTGACGCGTTTAATATTGTCTTGTATGATGTCGAATGCTTTCTGGTATGAACCATCGTCGATCTTGCCTATTTCATGTTCAATTTCAAGGTTTACCAGCGCATAGTTAAGAGCCTTAATTTCCTCAATACATTTTGCAATTTCTTTGTCGATTTGTTCCATCAAGCTTTGCGCATCATTCTTTAACTGGGTTAGGGCGCCTTCAAAGCTGCTGTGGAGTTCCTGATAAAGCTCGGAGGAAATTTTATTTTTGTCCACTAAATCTTTGAGGGCTTGGTCTTTTCTCCATATCAACGGTATTTGGTCGCAGAACACATTTGCTTTTGATTTAACCCATGATGTTAGTATCACTTCTCCGCCGTTAAATTGCAAATTTTCTAGAGGGTATTTCAAAAATTTGCCGTCCGTTTGTTCGATGAATGCTGCGTCTATCTTCCCGTTTGGTGTCACGGCGAAAGATGCTATTTTGCCCACTACGCGGCCGTATTCATCTTTAATTTCTCTTCCAACTGAAAAAAAGGGATTGGAGTTTTCTTGCATTTTTTCTCCCCCAAGTTTAAGATGTTTCTGTTGAGGTTTTCTCGCTTAACGGAGTTGTTGGTATTCCGGGTATGCCTGCTGGCAGTTCTGGGAACTTTTCTTTGATTCTTTGTTCTGCGACTGTGGCTGCTTCTGTTAGAATTTTCTGCGCGTCCTCGTTCACTGTGTCAAAGTTTATTGTCATTCCTGAGCTTTGTCCAGCTTCAATCATTATACCGCTCAATATATTACCTATTTCGCCAAGCTCGTTTTCTGCTTCAGGAAAAACGCTTACAAGCCCTGCTCTGACGGTCCTTAAAACGCCAACTGCTGGACCCAGTGTGGAAACAACATCTCCGAGTTCCGATACAGTTCGTAACCTTAACACGATTTGTTCAAGGGCAAGTCTCGCATTTATTATAAGCCTCTCCATTTTGCGAATTTCTGCTAATTCGTTTGCGAAAACATTTGCACGGGCTGTGTCATGCTTTGTATAGGCGTCAACAATCCTTGCAAATATCGCTTTGTCTCTTTGGCTGAACCTTTCCGTTGCCTGATCAAGTTTCTGAATCTGCAGTTCAATGCGTCTGATGGCGAAGTCCAAACGAGGCTTCAAAGGCCCTGGCGGTCTGACAGCCTCCTTTATTCGTTCCGTGAATGGTTGTTCGTCGCGTCTACTTTCCCATTTTTTATTAAACCTTTCTGTCAAGGTAATACCTCCGGAAAAAGAGGATGCGGAAAACAATCTTATGTATTGTTAATATGTAGAGCTATATGAGGGGCTATAAGTGGAGCTATATGTCTAATTAAAAGCTGTTTTGAGCTTTAAGTGGAAAATTAAAAGGTAATATTGTCGATTCTTTAGTAATAGACAAAAATGTGTAAGTTAGACTAAAAAGGAGGCTTATAGTCAAATGCTAAGCAAAGGGTGAAAACACATGGGTGAAAGGTTAAAGATATTCGTGTTTGTCGCGGTCCTAGGATTCATCGCAGGAATCATAGCAGACATCACGGCTACATACGTTATCCCAGCGCTTATAGTCCTACTGCCATCGTTAGGTGTCTTCACAAGATACATGCTTTCAGGGCTTACAGGCGCGATCCTCACACTAGTCCTTGTAAGCATATGGGCATATATTACAGGACCACGAGAAACTTAACGAAAACACCCCCTCATAACTTTTTACTTCCCTTAGGTTTTTGTAGCGAAGCATAGCTTTTGGACTCGGGAGCGGAAAAAGCAATCACCCGCTTGAGGCGTCAGTGTACCTCGATCACCTCATCGTCCAATTTCATATTGCTAATTCAAACTTATTTACATTTACTGGAAAGGCTTTATAGAAATGGTAATAGTTATTTTCAGTTTAGGAATGCAAGCTATGTGCGGTATCTTCGGCTTTGCCCTAAGGAAGCCCATACCTATAAGCAAGGTTTTTAAAATTCTAGAAAAGTTGGAAGCCCATCAGTATCTAGATGAGGCAAAGCCTGTTGGAGGCTTTGGTGCCGGAGTAGCTGTTCTTGGAAATGATGGAAATATTATTCTTGAGAAAATTGGAAAAGTTTCTGGTTCCCCATCAAGTCACTTGTCTAAAATTGTTAGTGTTGACGAGGCAGCGATTCTGGTTGGACATGTTAGGATGCCCAGCCCGCATTTCATGAAAACTGCAAGGTTCATGGAAACGGCGCAGCCGTACATTGCAAAGTGCTATGGAGAATTCACTATTGCATCAGTTCACAATGGAAACATAACAAATTATGAAGAAATTAGGGAAAAACTGGGCAGAACGCATGTTTTTGAGTCTGAAAGAGTTGAATTAATCGATTCGGAAGTTGTTCCTCATCTGTTCGAGGAACTTTTGACGAAGAAAAGGGATGTTGAAGAAGCTTTGTACGCGCTTCTCTGCGCACTACAAGGTTCAAGCGCAATTGCATTGTTACAGGTTGGAAAGAGGAAAACTTTCCTGCACTTCGTTCATAAGGGGAGGACGAGGGGCTTAACTATATGGATAAATGAGCATGGCGAACTCGTTTTCTGCAGCAGAAGAGAGCCTTTAATAGAAGAGTTTAACAACGTGCTTAAAGAGGGGGGATTTAAAGAGAAAATTTCGATTGCACATGGTGAAGATGTCGGCTTAAAGCTTTCTTACCCATTGACGTTTGGCAAAGCATCTTCTCGTCCACAAAATGCTGGGAAAACAAAGAGAGTATAAGAAGGCTCCAGCTGAAAAGGGGGCATAAAGCCTTAATAACTATTTCATTCAAGAAGGTTTCCCGAAAATGGTGCATTCATGAAAAAAGAGAGCCCCAACCAATACGAGTTTAAGCCTACTTTGGGTTTGTTAGACGCCGTATCCATAAGTGTCGGCGCAATAATAGGTGCAGGCATATTTATCGTAGTAGGCATTACGGCGAAGGCGGCGGGTTCAGCTCTTGTTGTTTCCATGCTTTTGGCTGCTGTTATTGCGGTTTTTACTGCGTTAAGTTTTGCTGAGTTAACGGCTTGGCAACCCCGAGAAGGAAGCATTTACGAATACACTTACCAGTTGATATCGCCATTCGCTGGTTTTCTCACTGGTTGGATGTGGATTGTATCTAACACTTTTGCTGGCGCAGCGGTTTCGCTAGGTTTCGCAAGTTACCTAGCGGCTCTATTTCCAGTTTTGCCAGTTAACTTGGTTGCCGCAATCCTCTGCATCTCTTTTACAATCCTAAACTTTTTGGGCGTTCGCCAAACAGCCATGCTCAACAACATTCTTGTTGCAACAAAGTTGTTGATACTGGCTTTTTTTGTGGTCTACGGCTCGTTATACTTCAACATGGCAAACCTCGCGCCCTTCGCGCCATTAAATTTAGGTGTGCTTTATGGAGCCTTCTACATTTTCTTCGCTTACGGGGGCTTCGCGAGAGTAGCAGTCGTAGCAGAGGAGGTTAAAGACGCAAAGCGCAATGTTCCAAAGGCTATATTACTGTCGCTGGCAATATCCACAACAGTTTATGCTTTGGTTGGTTTTATAGCTGTTGGGCTTGTGGGGGCGGATGAACTTGCAATGTCAAGTTCGCCGTTGACGGACGCCATTAGCGTAACAAACAACATGTTTGCGCGTTATTTTGTTTCCGCTGGCGGATTGCTTGCTACAGCAAGCGTTCTGCTCTCAGCCATTTTGGGAGTTTCCCGCATGGCTTATGCTATGGCTAGGCGAAGAGACCTTCCGGAATCTCTTTGTAGGCTGCATCCGAAGTTTAACACGCCCCACTATTCAATATGGATTGTTGGTTTACTGATGGTTTTGCTTGTTCTATTCGTAGATTTGGACAAGGTTGTAGCCATAAGCACCTTCGCGCTACTCTTCTATTACGCTTTAGCTAATGTTTGCGCTTTTCGAGTAAAGACTCAAGGAAGGATGTATCCACGCATTATCCCAGTTCTTGGAGTGTGCACATGCCTGGCTCTTTTAATATTCGCGTTTTTTGCTTCATTCCAATCTTGGATAACTGGAATCACTTGCCTAGCAATCGGTGCTCTTTACTATTCTGTTAAGCAGAAATTTTTCAAAGAAGAAAAGAAGCGTTAAGAAGTTACTTCGCTTTCTTTTTCAGCATGTTTTCAAGCACTGGACGCAGCTTCGCATTTTCAGCCTTAATTTTATCCTTTCCTAAAGCACGCATCTGCTCAGTCATTTCCCTAACTACTTCAGCGAACTTAACGCCTTCCGCAGCGGAAACATACTCCACCCTAAACCTTTCAGGGCTTAAACCAAGTTTCTGAAGCATAGGCGCTAGAGCGTCCATCCGAGCTTTCATCTTCCAGTTTCCACTAATATAGTGGCAGTCGTAAGGCAAGTGGCAAGCGCCAACCAAAACCATTCCCGCGCCAAGCCTAAGCGCTTCCAATACGAAGTCGCGGTCAACCCTTCCAGAGCACATAACCCGTATCGGTCTTATGGTTGGTGGATACTCGAACCTACTTGTTCCAGCCAAGTCCGCGCCTGCATAGCTGCACCAGTTGCAGAGGAAAGCCAAAATTTTATCTTCAGGATCTTTCTCTAAAGCAGCCCTTATCTGCGCCATTATTTGGGCGTCTGTGAAATGCATCTGTGTTATGGCGTCTGCTGGACATTCAGCCACGCACGTTCCACATCCATGGCACATGGCGGTTACAACTTCCGCAGGCTTCTTTTCCTCCGCCCTTATTGCCCCGTATGGGCAACGCTCAGCGCATATTCCACATTTGACTGAAACGTTTCTGCATTTGCTCGGATCCACAACCGCTACTATTGGTTCAATTTTCCATTTCGTTTTTGAAAGCACTGTTGCCGCTCTTGCCGCTGCACCAGAGCCTTGCGAAACGCTGTAGGGTATGTCCTTTGGCGCTTGACATGAACCAGCTAGGAACACGCCGTCTGTCGGCGCGTCTAAAGGCTTAAGTTTCGGGTGGCTTTCCATGAAGAAGCCGTCTGCGCCTCGTGTTAAGTTTAGGATTCGCGCTACTTCCTCCGAGCCTTTCTTGGGTATGGCGGCTGTTGCCAAAACAACCATTTCAGCTTCAACTTCCATTGGTTGTCCAAGCGTCATGTCTTCAGCGTGTATAACCAAGTTCTTTGTTTCTGGAATTTCCAAAACACGGCTTACACGTCCGCGGATGAAGTTTACGCCGAGTTCTCTTGCTCTGTGGTAGAATTCTTCAAAGCCTTTGAAGTTGGTTCGCATGTCCATGTAGAAGACGTAAACCTCCACATCTTCCTTGTACTTCTCCTTAAGCTGGACGGCGTGCTTCAAAGTGTACATGCAACAGAAGTTGGAGCAGTATGGATACTTGTTTGTGTCCCGTGAGCCAACACATTGTATGAAGGCTACGCTGTGGGGTTTCTGCCCGTCGGAAGCGCGTACAACTTTTCCACCAGTTGGACCAGCTGCAAGTATTAGCCTTTCAAATTCTAGGGATGTTATGACGTTTTGGTATTTGCCATAACCATAAAGGGAGTTGTCGTAGGGTAGATAGATATCATAGCCTGTTGCAACAATTATTGCGCCGACTTCAAGTTCTATTTCTTCGGGTTGCTGTTCAAAGTTTATCGCTTGTCGCGCTCCGCAAGCGTCAACGCATTTGTAACATTCGATGCAGTAATCACGGTTTATCGTGTAGACAAGCGGCACGGCTTGGTCGAAGGGAACAGATATAGCCTTTCTAACGCCTAGATTCATGTCCCACTCGTTTGGATACTCGATTGGGCAAGCGTCTTTACATTCGCCGCAGCCCGTGCAGTTTTCAGC
>JAVZMA010000021.1:0-26783 GCA_038883475.1 Bathyarchaeia archaeon | reverse complement strand
ACTGTTCCGAAAAAGAACCCTGCGATTACTATGTTATAGTCTTTTAAGCGATATTTTGTTATTGAGTCTTCAAGCAATGCAAAGTATGGAAAGTATACCCAAAATAGGAACAAGGGCAATAATGGGCGCAAATTTAGGTCGTTTATGCCGCGCATGGAATATTCAAAGAGTAAATTGAAGCCCGTAGCGGCAAGCACGATGTTCCAGCGGTTCAAAGCTTAACTGCGCTCCTTTCCTATAGTTATGCAAGTTTCTTTATTAATGAGTGCGCGTTAAATTTTTACAATCACATTTTATCGTTTTAAGTTGAAATTGTGTTAAATATACGGCAAATTTAATATAGAATAATCTTCGAGTAGGTTCGGAGAGTGATATAATGCAGATAAAGATAGATGGGAAAATCTTAACGTGGCTGTTAATTGGTATACTGATAGGCGTGCTGATTCCGTTGAGCATTTTCTACGTGAACAATACGGCACATATCACATCTACATAGTCAGAGACTATTCGGGTTGGCTGTTTTCTGAAACTCACATCTCAGACCTTGACATAGTGGCGGGACCCATAATTGTGGATGTCGACGCCAGTGGCTACATTGAAAATCAGCCAGTGCTAATATGGGAGTCAGCCAGCCTAGGCGAATATGACATATGGGCTGATTCTCAGACTGACGGCGAAATAGACTTTTATGACGAATGCGACGTAATAGATGACCTCAACGTAAACAATGCAGGCTTCATCGTCATTTCAGAAATGCTTCTAATAGCCATTCCAGTACTCTTCACTTACTCGCTCGCCGTCGTATTTCTCAAACGAAGAAACATCGCCGCAAAGCAATTGGTTTGATTCTAAACCAAAACTTTTACAAATTCCAGAGAGTTAATAAGCAAACGGTAGATTAGTGACGCTTTGAGGCTTTGAATTGGCTGTGGACGGGACAAACTTCTTTAAGAGAGATGATAGGGTTGCCTTTTGGATTATGATGCTACTAGGTTTTATATTACTCGTATACTCTTACGCGATTACTCGCGTCATAGACTGGCTTCTGGGTTTTGTCATTGTGATAGGCTGTTTTATCCTTAGATTTACACATGTGGTGGCGTTTATACGGCGCAGGTCATGGATGATGGAAATAGAGAAAGCGGAACGCATAGCTTTTTGGGGGATGAGCTTAACTTCTCTGGTGGCATTGATTTTGGCGTATGCAACAATGAACCTTTTCAATTGCAACCTTTTTCTCGTTCTAATTTTTGGCTTGCTCACCAAAATTGTTGCTTTACTTTTGCGTCATTTTGGATGAAGCGTTTAGAAGCAGAAATATGGCTGCAACTTGAGTTAAAAAGGCATAGAATACCACTAAAAGGAAGGATATCCTATAATCCACCATTAAACCGTATACTGCTCCGCTGATGAGCAAGCCCACGCCGTAGGCTGTGTTGAAAATGCCGTAGGCTGCGCCTCTTGAAGATGTTGGCGTGAACTTTGAAACTGCGGCGCGGTAAATGGACTCTTGCATTCCAAGCACTAAACCGAAAAACACGGCTGCAACCACAATTATTGAAAGGTCAACATAGCCCATGACAAGCAAAGATGGCAATAGCGAAAGCAGAAAAGGCGTAATTAAAACTTTTATTCCAAACCTGTCGTAGGCGAATCCAGCAGCCAACGCCGTTGGCGCGTCAACGCCTTGAATCAATAAGTAGATTAGGGGCACAAGCCATTCTCCGCCAGTTGGCTTTAGAATTTCTGAAGCTTTAAGCAAAATTATTGTGTATGGCAAAAGCCCAATGGTGTTGAGCAAAACGGCGAAAGTGTAAAGGTAGAAAACCTTTGGCAAAGCCGCTCTATGCATCTCTGTTTTTTGCGGTTCAACGGGAACGGTCTTTGCGCCTATTTTCTTGTATGTGTAAGCTAAAACTGCCATGAGCGCTAGGAACGGTATGAATAGGAAGCTGAGGGTAATGTTGTAGTTGGCTGTAAAAAGCATTAGAAACGTCACTATTGCGGGTCCGAGGATGGCTCCAATCTGGTCTAGTAGCTCGTGGATTCCAAAGGCTTTTCCCGCTCCAACATCCTTGCTTATAACTGATAGAATCGTGTCTCTGGACGGTGACCTAAAGGCTTTTCCAAGCCTCTCTATCAAAATTAGAACTATCGCCAATTCCCACCCTAAAGGAATTCCTAAGAGGGGAATAGCCACAATCAACCCGTAGCCAAGAAACACGAAAAGCCAGTAAGCCCGCGTTGCATCCACTAAAAACCCTGTTACAAGCCTAAAAACGTAGCCTAAAAAGTCGCCTAATCCGCCGACGAAGCTGATAATGAATGCTGTAGCGCCTAAAAGTTCAAGATAACTGGGTATGACGCCTCTGGAGCCTTCATAAACAACATCGCCCATTAAGCTTACTATCCCGAGAAGAAGAATAGCGTAATAAGCATTTTTCCGACTGTCTAAGCTTGCTTTTTCATTTTGCATTTGTTGATTCGCCAGCCAAACTGCCTATTTCTTCCTCTGCTCCAAAAACCTTTTTATTGCCTTCTCATGTTTTTCCAAAGACTTTTTGAAAGCTTCTGAACCGTCCTTTTCCAGCCAGTTCAAATAAGCCAAACTTACGACTATGACGTCTGCTATGTCAACTTCAATGTTTTTGCCAAGCCTCCCTTCTGCAATGTATTTTTCGGCGACTTGTCCAACTTGTTCAGCTAAAAGCGTTATGAAGAAGCTTGATGTGAAAACCTCTTTTTTATGCGCCTCATAGGAAATTCTTTTAACAGCTTCCTGTGCCTCTTTTAACATACATTTTTCTCCTTCAGTTTAGCCTTTGAACTGTTTCGGTATATAAACCTAAAAGATGCTCAAGCTTTACTAAGTTTTTGCTTTAGCCTTTTCTAATTCTCGTGTTATTTCCTTCAGAATTTGTGGTTGAAGAACAAAAATGTCTTTTGGGTCTTCCACGTAAATGTAGAACATGTAGTGTCTAGCAAAACTGGTTAATCTTGACTGTAGGAATTCTGGTTTTTTAGGCAGTTTTTCCGCGTAACGCTCTATAACCTTATTCAATAATGCCTCAAGTTGTTCTGTGGATAGGCTATAGTCAAAGGTTAGTTCAAGCCCGTAACAGAATAGGTTTGATTCTTCGCCTTTGAAACGGAAGTTTGTTATGTCTCTGTCCAAAATTCTCTGGGTGCTGATTGAAACCACGTTGTTTGAGGGGGTTAAAATTTTAGCGTAGTTTAAAGTTATTTCCTGCACTATTCCCTCAACGCCATCTATGCGAACATAATCGCCAACCCTAAAAGGTCTTGTAACCCAAATGAATAATCCCGCTATCAAATTTCCAATGGTGCGGGTGGAAGCGAATCCGACGGCGGCGCCGCCTAAAGCTGAAAAACTAATTAACATTTCTGAGGATACCCCTCCAACGCGGAGAAGCGCAACGGCTACACCTACAAGTATGATTAGTCTACCAGTTAATATGAGTCCATTTCCAACGTCAGGCGGCATCTCCGTCCTTTTTATGAATCTCCTTAACCATCTTGTGATGAGACGCTCTAAGATTACTGCTACAGCGGCTGTTATAACTAACCAGATTACTGTTACCCAATCAATGTTTTCAACGAAAGACATGGCGCCTCAACCCCTTTTATCATGTGCCAGTCAAATTTAACTTTATCAGCGGTCTTAAACCTGAAGCGTTTAGGTGAAATTAAAGTTTTGTAGGCGAAAGCTTTTATTTAAAGCTCCAAAAATACCTTTGGCAACGTTTCAAAAGATGGTGTTTATGGCTTTGCAGAAAGGCGACTTCATAATCTTGGATTATACTGCTAAGGTAAAGGAAACAGGGGAAGTTTTCGACACAACAAAGGAAGAAGTGGCGAAGAAAGAACGCCTATACAAGGAAGGCGAAATCTACGAACCAAAACTCGTAGTTATCGGAGAAGGCTGGGTTCTCAAACCCTTAGACGAAAGCCTGACAACAATGGATGTTGGCAAAACCGCAACTGTTGAAATACCGCCTGAAAAAGCCTTTGGACCGAGAGACCCTGAGAAAGTTAAACGTGTCCCCCTGAGGCACCTTACAGAAAAGGGAGTGACACCGAGCATTGGGATGCGGGTTGAATATGACAATAAACTGGCTACTGTAAGGGCGATAGGCGCTGGACGTGTTCTCTTAGACTTTAATCCTCCTTTGGCTGGGAAAACCCTAGTTTACGAAGTTACAGTAAATAAAAAGCTTGAAACAAGAGAAGAAAAGATAGCAGCCCTCATTCATCGTAGAATACCAACTGTTGAAGCTGAGAAATTCAAGTTTACAGTAAAAGCGAAGGCTGTGAGCATTGAAATGCCAGAAGAAGCCTTCTACCTCGAAGGAGTTCAAGTGGCGAAAAGGGGAATAGCCCTAGACATACAAAAGTTCTTTCCAGAAATAACAACAGTTAAATTCACCGAAACCTTCAAAGCAGAGCCAAAAACCGAGCCCAAAACAAAAACGCAAGCCTAACTCGGCTAGATAACTTCTGTTGCTTCAGCAATTTTTCTACACGCTTCAACGCTTAGGTTCAGCTTGTTAAGGATTGTGTATCTTTCTGGCCTTATGGACTGGGCTAAGAATAAAGCCTTCACAATATCCTCTTTATCCATTTTAAGCTCATCAGCGTTTGTCGGCGCCCCCAACCTTTTCAGCGCATCCCTTATACGCTTCCAGTTCATCTTATGCAGATAAGCCATCATTATTGCTCCAACACCACATTGTTCTCCATGCAAAGCGTGATTCGCCCTTACCATGTCAAGGGCGTGGCTAAACAAATGTTCAGAACCGCTGCATGGGCGGCTGCTTCCAGCAATGCTCATGGCAACTCCGCAGCTTATTAGCGCTTCTAAAAGTATTCGCAAGCCTTCCTCGTTTTCCGGCTTGATTGTTTCAGCGTTTTGTATTACAAGTTTGGCGCTCATTAACGCTAGACTCGCTGCATACTCACCGTAATACTCGTTTTTCTCTTCATGCGCCAACATCCAATCTTTTACTGCGGTGAGTTTCGCGATTACGTCTGCGCATCCGCTTACTGTGAAGCGCCAAGGAGACTTCACTATGATATCTGTGTCTGCTATGATGGCTATTGGCGACTGCGCCATAACCGAATAGGGCTTTTCAAAACCTTTGATAGACGATAAAGGACTTGTTATTCCATCATGAGAAGCCGTTGTCGGAATGCTAATAAATGGAACGTCTTGGCGCGCAGAGCTTAATTTCGCCACATCTATTTTTGTTCCGCCACCGACGCCAAAAACAACTTGCGGTTTCGAAACCCTAATTTTTTCCTCAACAGCCTCCACATCTTTCACAGTTGCGGTTTCAACGAGAAAAGTTTCAACATGCACATGCTCTTGTTCAAGAAGCTTCTGGATGGGCTTTCCAGCAACCTCATAAGTTTTCGAACCGGTGACAATTAGGGCAGACTCTGAAAATCCCAATTTGCGAGAGATATGCGTAACCTGTTCGATGACGCCTTTTCCTATTATGACTTCTCTCGGCAACTGTATGCGGTGATGTGTTAAAGACAAATTTAATCACTAACCCAATGTTTACGCGTTTTCCTACCTCTAATTTGTTTGGGATGTTTTAAAGCTTTTAAGCCAAAAACCAGATTTGTCATAGATTTGGAAAAGAAAAAGATGGGGTTTTTGTTATTATTGTGCTATATATGAATTGTGTGGCAAAGCTCTATTGCCTTTTAGCTTCTTGATGCATCATCAACATATTGATTCAGTAAACGAAACGTTAATAAATTGCATGGTTATGATTAAATGATGCTGCTTCCTAGCAAGGCAATCATGGCGTGTTTAGGTTTTGGGAGAAAATAAAATGATAGATAATGACTCAGTCAATAAATTAGTGCTGAAGGGGACAACAACCCTTGGAGTTGTGTGCAGAGACGGCGTCATGCTGGCTTCCGACACCCGAGTGACAATGGGCTTTTACGTGGCTCACAAACACGGCAAAAAAGTATACAAAATCGACGACCACCTAGCCATGACCATCGCTGGGACTCTCGCAGATGCGCAGAGAACCGTTGACATACTGACGGCGAACGCGCAACTTTACAGAATCAACATGGGCAGACCAATGCCAGTAAACTCCGCCGCCAGACTTGTGGCAAACCTATTATTCTCATCCAGATACGTGCCATTGCTTACACAAGTTCTTGTCGGAGGAATTGACGACACTGGACCACACATATACGCTCTAGACCCGTTTGGCAGTTTAACAGAGGAAAAGTGCGTTGCCACGGGGTCTGGTTCGCCGATAGCCTACGGCATTCTAGAAGACAAGTATAGGGAAAACATGTCTGTTAAGGAGCTTTTGCCAGTTGTCGCCAAAGCTGTTAACGCGGCTATGAAGCGTGACGCGGCGAGCGGAGACAGCTTCAACATTGCAATTATAGATGAGAATGGTTACCGCGAGTTAACAGATGAGGAAAAGAAGGAACTTCTAACCCGTTAAGGAAGTTTAAAATCGTGGCGAAAAACTCTGAAAAAAACAAGGTGGAAATAAGCCAATACATACTTCAACACGTTCCAAAAGAGGCTGAAGTGACAAGAATAGAGTATGAAGGACCCGCCCTCGCCGTCTACACCAAAAGACCAGAACTTCTGGTTGAACAAAGCAGCGTCGTCGTAGACATAGTTAACATGATAAGAAAAAGAATAGTTGTGCGTTCAGACCCCTCGGTTAGACTTCAAGAAAACGAAGCTGAAAAAATAACACGCGAAATAATACCGCCCGAAGCAGAAGTCACAGACATAAACTTTGACCCAAGCCTCGGCGAAATAATAATTGAAGCGAAAAAACCAGGACTTGTAATCGGAAAAAACGGCGCAGTTTTACAAGAAATCTTGAGGAAAACAAGGTGGCGCCCCCACGTGTTAAGGAGCCCTCCACTGCGTTCTAAGATAGTTACTCATATGCGCCATTATTTACATTCAGAAAGTAAAGAGAGAGAGCGTATACTCCGCACGATTGGCGAAAGAATTTTCAGACCTAAAGCCTACGAGGTTGGGGACATCAGGATTACGCCTCTTGGCGGGGTTCAGGAAGTTGGGCGGTCAGCCTTCCTCGTTCAAACAAGGGAAAGCAGTGTTTTACTGGACTGCGGCATAAATCCCGGTTCTTCAAAGCCTTTTGAGGCGTTTCCAAGGTTTGATAATCCAGCCTTTGAGATTGACTCTTTAGATGCTGTTGTCATAAGCCACGCGCATCTTGACCATTGCGGTTTGGTGCCATTCCTCTACAAGTATGGATATGACGGTCCAGTTTATTGTTCTGCTCCAACCTCAAATTTGATGACGTTGCTTCAGCTGGATTATTTGGATGTTGCCAGTAAGCAAGGCATAATACCGCCTTATGACCAGAAGGATGTTCGCGAATGCGTTTTACACACGATTCCACTGCGCTATGGCGTTGTCACGGACATAGCTCCAGACATTCGCTTGACTTTGCATAATGCTGGTCACATTTTAGGCTCTTCAATAATACATTTGCACATAGGCGAAGGCTTGCACAACATTGTCTACACTGGCGATTACAAGTATGCGAGAACGATGTTGCTTGAGGCGGCTGCAATAGAGTTTCCAAGAGTTGAAACGGTAATAACTGAAAGCACTTATGGGGGTCCAGACGACATAATGCCTTCGCGGGTTGAAGCTGAAGAGCGCTTAACAGCTATTGTAAATGAGACTTTGGAGCGTAAGGGGAAGGTCTTGATTCCTGTGCCGGCTGTTGGCAGAGCCCAAGAAATAATGCTTATTATTGATGGTTATATGCGTCGTGGGTTAATGAAGGAAGCTCCAGTTTTCATAGAAGGCATGATTAGTGAGGCAACCGCCATTCACACGGCTTATCCTGAATATTTGGGCAGGGAGGTTCGCCACAGCATACTCCATGATGGGGTTAACCCGTTCCAGTCAGACTACTTCACTATAGTGGAGCATCCGAACGTTAGGCAGGAGATAATCGAAGGCGAGCCATGCATTATTATGGCTACTTCTGGGATGCTTGAAGGCGGTCCAGTCATAGAGTATTTTAAGCACTTAGCCGAAGACGAGAGGAACAGCGTGGTTTTTGTGAGTTATCAGATTGAAGGCACTTTGGGGAGAAGGGTGCAGAAGGGCTTAAACGAAGTTACCATGATAAATAGTGAGGGCAAAATGGACGTGGTTAAGGTTAAGCTTCGCGTGGAGTCGATTGAAGGCTTTTCTGGGCACTCGGACAGACGCCAAATACTTAATTACATAACTTATTTGAAGCCTAAACCCGAAAGGGTTATCGTCTGTCACGGTGAAAAGGCAAAATGCCTAAACCTAGCGAACTTCCTCCAGAGAAAACATGGAGTGCAAGCGTTTGCCCCAGCAACAATGGAAACCTTCAGACTACTGTAGGCAAAACTAGGCTGCTGTTGGTATGGGTTCATTAGCCACTGGAGTTTTTTCGCGCCAAATCCTCACATTTGAAGGGCAGACGACAACCCGCTCTTCGCCTAACCTTGCAATGTCTCCGCCGATGGACTCAACGAACTCGCATAACTCGTTTATGGCGCGTTTAACGTCGTCAACACTTTTGTTTGCGAGAGGAGTTATCCTCAAAATCATGATGTTTCCAGACTTAACCTCGCTTTTCACGTTGTCCAAATCAGCCAAGTCGCGGAGGGGCATAGCCTTCAAATAAGTTTTTCCAGAAACGCTTCTAACCATAACTTCTTTTTCGTTTTTTCTTGTTTTTCGGAAGATGCCGCTTAAATCTGGCAAACTTCTCCTCTCTACAGCAGTTTATATATCTCTTCAACAGTTTAAGCATTTCCCAATTTCGCGTGTGAACAGTCAATACAAAGTTGAACTACTAAAGTGTTTTATTAATTTAAAATAAGAATTCAGCATTCACTCAGCTTTTTCAGCTAACTTTTTGATGAAATTCCAAATCCTGTCGCTGATAAAATGCATGTTTTTTACGACGATGCCTTGTTTGACATTTTTGGCTTCAACCGCATCATAAAGTGCTTCGCCTACAGCGATGGGTTTTCTGTGCCTTTCATCTACAATGAGCACGTAATCGCCTTTCCTAAAATTTCCATCGAAACCTACTATTCCAGGAGCCATTACATTTGCACCGTTGCAAACGTGTGGAACCGCACCCATGTCAACAACAACCTTAGACGTCAGAGGGAAAATTTCATTAAATATTAATGTTGGAAATGCTTTTCCTTCAGCTTTAGCCAGTAGCGGCTTGCCGTTTATGAGGAAGATTTCGGCGAATTCTGTTTCAACCACTTCAACATTGACTTTTGTCTTGAAATTTTCTTCTAAGTTAACGTTAAGCCTTTCAGAAACCTCCCTTAAAACAGCCTTTGCATCCTTTTCTTTTAGGAAGTGTCTCCTATATCTTTGGGTCATCTTCTTCACTCTTAGATAGATTTAAATGGTATAAGTTTAAGTATAAAAGACATAAATTACTAGCTTGAGGGCTTTAGAATGAGTGAGATGACAACAGAAATCCTTGAACAAAACCTAGGCAAAATAGTTCTCGTAAGATTGAAAGGCGGAAAAAGCCTACGTGGAAGGTTGAAGGGTTTTGACCAGCACCTAAACCTTGTTTTAGAGGAAACAGAAGATACTACAAACGCTGAAAACGCCAAAAAGCTTGGTTTAATAATTGTACGCGGAGACAATGTTGTTTTGATTTCGCCGCCGCCAAGGTGACAGTGTTGGGAAAGGGAACGCCCTCTTTTGGCAAACGCGCCGGCAAAACAGTTCATATACGCTGTAGGCGTTGCGGGAGAAGAGCCTACAACGTGTCAAAAAAGCGGTGTGCGGCGTGCGGTTACGGAGAAACAACCACTACAAGAAAATATTCGTGGCAAACCCGCAATCTGCATAAAGAACGGCTACGTTAAAAATAGTTTATGGGGAGTTTGCTTCGTAGTAGGCTTTGTCTATTTTAACGTAGATAAGCGGTCCTTTGCTTCTGGCTAACTCCCTAGCCCTTCTTATGGCGTTATTTACAACTCGCATGACATGCTCTTCTTCACTGGAAGGTTGCTGTCTCCTTTTTTCGCCTAACTCCATTTTTAAGATGTTTTCTGCTAGGATTGATGTGCCGCAGATTTCGCCGTTTTTGATTAACGTGTAGGTTAGGGCTTCTTGCATTTCATGGCGGTTTGAAAGTTTCCTCCATAAGGGTTCAGCATTGTTTAGGATTTCCGTGACTCTGTTCCATTTGCTGGAATTTTCTTTACCTATAAGAAGCTTTACCCGTTCAACCCATTTCTTGAACCATATTCCAGTCCAAACGTCCAAAAACTCTTCCAATTCTTTGCGGTCTTCGTTGAAAATGGCTTCCAGTTTTTCCACAACTTCACAGTCATTCGCCTCTTTCCCAATAAGGTTCCAGTGGAATTTCAGGTAGTTTGTCAGGTCTTGGCATGCTATTTGGAGCACTTTACGGTCTGAGCCGAAAAGTTCCAGCATTGGGTTTTTCTCTTTAAGTTTTTCTGAAAGTAGCATCTCCATGAGATTCATCAATTATCCCCGTTTTGAAGCCTTCTCCAACCTAAACTATGATACGAGCTTTTAATTAAGCTTTATTTATAGTTGCCTCTATAACTGTTTTCACTAAAATTTTGCCATATTGCCGTTTCAGAAATATTTGCAGATGCATTTTGCGTTATTCTAGAAAGTCTGGAAGCTGACTTAGGCTTTCCAAGATTAGGTCTGGCTTCTCCTTCGCCAGTTCCCGACGCGAGAAAAGCCCAGACAAAACAGCAACTGTCTTGGCTCCAGCGTTTTTTCCAGCCCTAACATCCGCAACGGAATCGCCAACAACAGCGCAGTCGCATGTTTGAACGCGAAGCTTTTCTGCACATTTTATTAGCGCTTCTGGAGAAGGCTTTGGACTATGCGTGTCCAAGGCTGTTGTTACATGTTGAAAGTATTTTGCCAAACCAAACCTTTCCAGTTCCTCAATTATCTTTTCTTTTGGAACATAACGCATGGTTATCAGCGCCAGCTTTGTCTTTTCTGCAAGCCTTTTAATGGAGTCTTGCACGTTTGGCATAAGCCTGGTTTTATCAGCCGTAACGCCATAATAGGCCTTGAGGTATATGTCTAGAAACTTCTGTGCATCAACTGTTTTCACTATGTCGTTTATTGGAAGGTTCTGCTCAAGTCTCTTCGGAATCTCCATAACCGCTTTAACGTCAAAGTTTTTCTCTCCAATCGCTGTGAAAGCCTTTTTTGCAGCCTCCAAATACGCTTCTCTAGAATCCACTATCGTGCCATCCAAGTCTAAGAGCAATCCCTTAACTCGTAGCTTAGCCATCTTCATCGCCTAGTCTCCAACTGCGCCAATGCCAATAACAGCTTAACATGATAAAGTTCTATTTAACACTAAGTTGAGACTGAAAACCTAGAGGGGGCTATCGGTATTGGTTGCCGAACAAGCCAAAAATTGATGCAGCAGGCGAAATCAGAAACAGTCGTCGATAAGTTTTTATTTGCGGTTAATTGTCTATGGTAAATACCCACAATAAATGCGTGTAGAAGCTTAGGAAATGATGGGCGATGGCGAGAAAAGCAAGAATACGCCTAACAAGTACAGATTGCAAGAAGCTTGAAGAAGTATGTGAGGAACTGAAGAGCATCGCCCAAAAAACCGGAGTAAAAATGACTGGTCCCATCCCCCTCCCAACAAAGAGGCTTAAAGTTCCAGTTTTAAAATCTCCTTGCGGAGAAGGAACAGCAACATGGGACAAGTGGGAAATGCGCATCCACAAACGCCTCGTTGACATAGACGCTGAAGAACGGGTTATGAGGCGTATAATGCGAATCCGCGTTCCAGAAGAAGTGCACGTGACAATAGAACTTCTATAAAAGGCTTAACGCTTTTTCTTTTGCCCAGTCCACTTAAATATTAGGCAGTTTTTGCATTTTTCCAAAAACTCCAAGCCTTTCTTTGCCGTAAAATAACGGTTATCCTCGTCGATTTCCAGCAACCCCTTTTCTGTCAGCGCCGAAAAATACTGTTTTGACTGTGTGTAGGAAAGCCCAACCTCCCGCATTAACTCCGTTTTGCTCCTTCCAGACTTCGCCTTCTCCAAAATCTCAACAACAATATCGTGCCTATCACGGTTAACCCTTCCCTTCATTAAAAACCACTTAACCAGATTTAAAGACTGTTATCCACATATTTTTTGCGGTTAAATCGGGAGAAGCATAGAAGAAGCTATGGTGAGAACCAGACTTGTTGCGAAAGCCAAAGCCCAAATCATCTTGTTCCATGAGAAAACTTTGAAGCCGTCAAGTATCCCGAAGGGTATTAGGTTGAAAAAGGCTATCCAAGCGTTAATGGCGAAACTCAGTAAAAGCACAAAGTTGCCAGCAGGAACTAAAAACGCCGCCAAAAGAAAACCTAAGGATAATATGATGTTTGTTGCGGGACCAGCTATCGAAATTTTTCCAACCTTTCCCCTTTCAAAGAATCCCCCAATCATTACAGCACCTGGAGATATGATTTTGAAAAACGGCGAGATTATGGAAAGCAAAGTCAAAGCAGCGCCAAAAAGCGTCAATCTAAACTCAGCCCACAACCCGCTTTTCTGTGCAGCAAACTTGTGCGCCAACTCATGCGCCAAGAAGAATGCTGTGAAAACAGCAGCAAATAAGGTCAACATTAGCGGGTTTGTGTAGAAATAAATTCCCCAAGACGCGCCTATTCCAGCGACAAGCAAGGCGGCTATTGACAAATGCTTAATCTCTACAATGCTGAAATGCACCCTTCCCCTTGTTGCGGTTTCAACTGGTATATAGGATATGGAGTATTGGTATGGCTTTTGAACAGTTGCCATAGGCGTTTCTTCTTTGGGTGCACGCGCCAACTCCATCTGAGGGCATTCATGGTTTTCCGGCAGGCGATGTTCAGAACAGAAGTATTCTCCACAGTAGGGGCATTTGAAGGGCAGGAAAACTTCTCTTCCACATTTTTGGCATCTCATTTTCGGCGCGCCTTTTGCTCTAGTAGTGAAGCGGATATCGTTTATATGTTTCCCTTTCAGTGCGCAAGCGCATGTACTAAACACTTAAAACCCGAAACAATAAGCTAAATTTGGAAAAGGAGTAGAGAAAAATATGAGAGCTTTCAGTTTTGTCCACGCTGCAGACTTACATTTGGGCTATTCACAATATGGCTTAGAGGCTAGGCGCGAAGACTTTGACAGAGCCTTTGAAGAACTGGTTGAAAAAACAATTGAGTTAAAACCAGACTTCATGATTATCGCTGGAGACCTATTTCACCAAGCGCGTCCCTCGAATGCGACGCTAGAAACAGCCATAAGAAACTTTAGGCGTCTCCGCGAGGCAGAAATCCCAGTTTTAACTGTTGATGGTTCCCATGATTCTGCACCAAACATTTTGACAGGAACAATCCTGAACCCATTAGACAGCGCTGGGCTAATTTATCATTTGCCAAAGCATGAAGGTGCATGCTGGAGAAAACCCGACTGCTGCTACGTTTACGGCGTGCCAAACTTTAGAACTAGACGGAAAACAGTGGAACAGCTTCCCGTCTTCCTAGAAAATAATAAACCAACACCAGACCCGCAGCTTTTCAACATCTTCGTTTTCCACACAGCTCTAGATCTTCCAAATGTTAAACCACCATACATGGAGGCTGAAGCACCCCCGGAACTTATCCCCGAAGGCTTCAATTATTATGCGGCTGGGCATGTGCACAAAACTTACGTTGACAAGTTTAAGGGCGGCTTGCTTGTTTATAGCGGATGCACAGAAACCACAGACTATGATGAGGCTAGCTTCAGAAAAGGTTTTTACTACGTGAAAGTGGGTGAGAAAGGCGAGGTTTCGCTTGAATTCATAGAGCTCAAGTCTCCCCGCAAGTTTGTCGTTTTGGAACAGGACTTCACGGGCATAACTTCCTCGAAAATCACTGACTTAGCTGTTCAACTTGTCAAAAATGCTGACGAGGAAGGCGTAATAATTATTCCAATTTTGAGAGGTGTCTTGCCCGTTGAGGCAAGCCGCGCTGAGGTTGACATAACCAAAATTAGGGGCGCTGCCGAGAAAGCCTTGTTTGTGCACCCTGTTGTTTTATTGCGTGAAAGCGAGGTTTCCGAGGAGATGGTTCGTTCAATATTCGAAAGCGAATTTAAGGATTTAAGAACGAAGGCCTTCGAATATTTCCTCGAAATTTTCTCGGGACGCTACAGCCGCGAAGAAGCCGAAAAAATAGCTCATGTCGCTCTAAACCTAATTGAACCATTAACCAAAAAACAAGAGGAAAAAGTGAAACAAACGCTCGAGGAGCTTCTGAAATGAAAATTGAACTGGTTCAACTTGAAAACATCCGCTCCCACGTAAAATCAACAGTGCCCTTTGCAAGGGGCTTCAACTGTCTCGTAGGCGGCTTAGGCTGCGGAAAATCAAGCATACTATACGCGATAGACTTCGCTTTGTTCGGAGACCCTCTTGGAAGAAGCTACGACTACCTTTTACGCGAGGGAGCTGAAAGCGGAAAAGTAACAGTCCAGTTCACGCAGAATGGCAAAACCTACAAAATAACCCGTGGACTTAAAAGGCGTGGAAAGGGCATAAGCCAAGACTTTGACGAGCTTAAGCTTTTTGAAGATGAGACTCCCATAGCCAGCGTGAAAAGCGAAGCCGTAGCCGAACAGCTTAAGGCTATTACTGGCTGGGACAAGGAGCTTTTCCGCGAAATAGTCTGGGTTAGACAAGAACGCCTAAAAGAACTTTTAGACGCAGCACCGAGAGAAAGACAACGGCGACTGGACGAGCTCTTCGGCTTGTCAGACTACGAGACGGCATGGAGCAACATTGCTGGCTATCAACGCGAATATGAAGGCGAGAAAAAAGCCTATGAGAAAGACCCGGATGTTGCTAACTTGAGCAAGCTAACAGCCGAATACAACACCATAACCGAACAGTTCACACTTCTGGAAATCGAGCTAGAAGACGCTGAGAAAAAATTGAAAACGGCAAAAAACGCCTTGGAAGAAGCCGAAGCGCAGCTTAAAAGGCTTGAGGAAGCAAAAGCCTCAATTGAAGAGCTGAAGCGGAAGGAAACCCAGCTGCAGACAAACTTGGCTAACATAGAAGACGCACTAGCCTCTTTAGCCAACAAAATCGAGAGCAAGAAAGGAGTCTTAAACGATTTGAAACAGCGTCTTGCCAGCATGGAAACACAAGCAGAAGCCCATAAAAGTAAGCTTAGGGATTTTGGAGTTGCCGCAGACCAGCCTCTCGAGTCTATTAGACAGTTTTTGACAACTTTTGACGACCAAATTTCAAGCCTTAAAGCTGAACAGGAAGCCGCCCTTAGAAGTATGCAAGCAGACCAGAGGAGAATTGCATCGCTTTCAACTGAAAGTCGTTGTCCATTATGCCTACAAACGTTAAATGAGGAATATAAGAACGGTCTGATGCGGAGAATTCAAGAGGAAAACAGCGAGAGGCAGAAGACAATAAGCCAGCTTCAAAAGGAAATCGAGGAACTGCAGAAAATGAAAAACGGAGCCAGCACAATCTTCTCAAGTTTACAGATGCTGTTACCGCGAATTGAGGATGTGAAAAACCGCGTAAATGAGGAAGAGAGGGCTTTAGCCGAACTTGCGAAAGAGTTTGAGGATAGGCAGAAAATCGAAAATGAGCTGCGAAGTCAACTTGAAAAGGTCCGCATAGAAATCGGCAAATTCGACATTTCAGAGCTTGAAGCCGCTAAACTGCGAAGAGAACAAGCCTTTAGGCAGTTTTACGCTTTAGAATCCGATTTGAGGACCAAGGAAAGCCGAAAGAAAGACTTGATTAAACGTTTAGAAGAGGTTAAAGACAGAATTGACAATGCTCAGCAAAAGCTTGAACGCATGGAAAAAATAGCCAAAACCGTCGAAATAATTAGCAGCATCCGAGACGCCTACAGAAGCATCCAGCCCAAACTGCGAAGCGAATTCGTGAAAGTCTTAAGAAACTTTGTTCAGCAAGTGCTTGACAGCCTAGTAGGCGGAGAAGGTCCGCTGCTTAACATTTTAATTGACGAGACTTACACACCGTATGTTAAGGGCGAAAGCGGTGTTGAAAGAGAGGTTACAAACCTATCAGGCGGAGAACGGACGTTGCTGGCGTTTGCATACCGCCTTGGGTTAGGTCAATTAATAATGCAGTCTAGAACAGGTCACGGATTAAGCCTACTTTTGCTTGATGAACCGACTGAGAGCCTAGGACGTGAAGACGGTTCAATTGACCGCTTGGCTGAGGCGATTTCCCGCTTTAAGGCTGTGGAACAAATAATAGCAGTAACGCATAGCGAAGCCTTTGCTGAAAAAGCTGAGCATGTGATTAGGCTTGAGAAGGAGGCTGGCGAAAGCAAAGTTTCAATGGAACGGTAGCCTCTCCTCCACAACCGTGTTCTCTAATATGCCTATTCCTTCAATCTCCATTCGCACAACATCTCCATGCTTTAGAAACTTTGGTTGTGGCTTTATGGCGAACCCAACTCCCGATGGCGTGCCAGTTGCTATTATGTCACATGGCTCCAACGTCATAACTCGGCTTATATGATGCACTATTTCGTAAACGTTGAAAATCATGTTTCGTGTTGTCGAGTTCTGGCGGAGTTCGTTGTTAACCCATGTTCTCATGCGAAGGTTTGAAACATCTTGAAGCTGGTTCGCAGTTGTTATGCATGGTCCAGTTGGAGCGAAAGTGTCAAAGCTTTTCCCTCTAGTCCACTGTCCATCCTTAAATTGGAAGTCCCGCGCTGAAACATCATTTAAAATTGTGTATCCGAAAATGTGTGATTTTGCATCTGCGACTGAAACGTTTTTAGTTTTCTTTCCAATCACGATGGCTAATTCCACTTCATAGTCTAGTTGTTTAACAAAGCTTGGTTTAACGATGTTTTCTTTTGGTCCAATTATGGTGGTGTGGGGTTTCATGAAAATTACTGGTTCTTCTGGTAATGGTGCTTCCCCCTCTTCGGCGTGTTCTCTGTAGTTGAATCCTAAACAGATGATTTTTGGAGGCGAAGCTATGGGCGCTAACAACCTAACTTTTTCTAACGGAACAGAAACATCTGCATAATCTTTTTCCGTCAATTTTCTAAGAAGCTTTTCCGCAACTTCAACGCCTCTATCTCCTAACTCTATGAATTCTTCGATTCGCCGTGGAAGTTCTCCACCGAATTTTCTAGCCAAACTGGATAAGCGCAAAACCTTCTCATTCATTAATGCGCCATAAGATATTCTTCCACCTAAACAATATCTGGCAAGTTTCATGCGCAAAGCTTCTCCTTAATCAACAATGTGCCTAACTTGTTTACACAGACTTATTTATTAAATAATCGCGACATTTTAATCATTAAACTATGCACTTTGAGATAGGTTTGTCAAAGCCGAGAAAGTGATATTCAAATGCAAATTAGAACTAGAAAAATCGCTTTGGCAGAGGGCTTCACAGCCGGAGTCTTCTTTGGAACAGCCGCAATTTTCATAAGGTTTCTGCATGGTTTAGACGTTTTTTCCATAGTTTTCTGGCGTTTAATAATTGCCTGCGCAGCCCTAACTGCACTGATAATTGTCTTTAAAAAATCCTTTTACGCTAGTCTTGTCAGAGAAAATCTGAGGCAGCTATTCTTACTAGGAGTTTTTCTTGGCTTGCATTTCATATTTTTTGTTTCCGCGGTGAAAGACACAACAATATTGAATGCAACTGTTCTAGTTAACACCACGCCAGTTTTTGCCATGTTGATTTCAGTTTTCCTCTTCAAGGTTAAGCCCTCAAGCCTCGCCATGTTAGGTTTGATAACATCTTTTGTTGGCGTATGCGTCATTGCCTCCTCAGAAACTGCAATTGCAAATTTAGGCGCAAACCCTGAAAGTTTCTCTTCTGGCTTAAAGGGCGACTTCGAAGCAGTAATAGCCGCTTTGGCTGAGGCGCTTTACCTCAACTATGGCAGGAAAACAAGAAGTCAGATGAATATAGTTTCTTTGATGTTGCCAATTTACATTTCAGCTGCATTAACAGTTGGAATCATAAGCTTGCCAATTATAAACAAAACTTTGGCTTTTCCAACAGAAGCGCAATCCATCCTTTTCCTTTTTGGGTTGGGGTTGCTGCCAACAGCAATAGCCCACACGCTGTATTTTTCTTCTCTATCCAATCTAAAATCTTTTGAAACAGCAACTTTGGCTTTGCTGGAGCCTGTCGGCGCAACCGTTCTAGGCATAGCCATCTTCCAAGAAATACCTCAACCGCTCTTCGTCTTCGGCTCTGCCCTGGTTTTAACTGGAATATTATTTGTCATAAAGGAGAAGAGTTAAGCCTATCAACCATTACGAAACAGATAAAAAGAATAATCATATTACTGTGCTGAAACGGGCTGAGAACAATGAGCATCACCGAGAAAATATCCAAATCTCTACAAACTGCAACGGTGCACCTTAAAAATTTGACAAACGCCTTAGGCAAAGGAGACGAAAACTCTTTTGCCGACGGCATCTGGCATCTTGCAGCAGAACTAGAATATGCGCTTTTCCTATTCTCTATTACAATTCAAAGTGAAAGCGAATCTGCAAAATGGAAGCCGAACCCTGAAGTCAAAAACATGGAAACAGAATCCATGCTGGCTAACGTGCAGAGTCTCTTAGGCGATGCCGAAAAATTTCTTATCGAAGGAAATTTGCACGAAGCATATAGAAGTGCTTATGTTGCCAGACACTACACGCTTAAGATTCAAGAGGACTTAGCGAAGAAAAAGCGGGAAGCACTTAAAAGAAAGCAGCAGCAATAGGCTTATTCTTCCTCTTCAGAAATTTTCCTCTCTTTAACCTTCAACGTGTTTTCTTTCCCACTTATCACTCTAAAATATTCTTTTAACTCCTCCTTGTGCAGAAACTTTCGCAGTAGAACCCTCAAATAAGACTTTGAAACAGCTTCGCCTTTGACGATTATCTCGTCTACTGCTGCCTCAACTTCAGCTTTCGTTTTCTCCTTCAAAAAGTCTGTAAGCTCCCCTATAAGTTCGCTTCCTTCGCCTTTCAATTCTGAAATGTCAATTCTCAATTCCACCATTCCCTTCGCCTCCTCACCTTCTCACCATTATCACTCTCACCTGGTCGCATGCATCTTCACATGAATCTGCAATCATCTCTATAGCCTCGAAAAGTTGACTCGCCAAAACTGCAACCCCCGCTTTCGGTATGTCCTCTTTCCCAAGAAGTCTTCTGGTTTTCTCATGGATGTCGTCAACCTTCTCCTCTTCACGTTCTACAGCATCTGCAGCTTGCAAGGCTTCCTCAGGCTTAGTCATAATTTTGTTCACGCATTTTTGAAGCGAAACGGCGCATTCTTTCGCGCCTCTTACCATTTCGATAAATGCTTCTTTTATCGATTTTGGCACGTGCTCCATTGGTATGGCGCCAAGTACACGTGTGGACTCTCTGCTCCAGTCTGCAACCATATCCACTTTCTTCACTAAATCCATGAGGTCTGACCTGTCTGCTGGTGGCAGTTCTCCCTTTGATAATTCATCCATAACGCTTCTGCGCAGTTTGTCTGCTTCTTTCTCGCTTTCAGTTACTCTTGCAATGTGTTTCTGCGCTTCTTTCTCTTCTCCCTTTACGGCGGCTGTTATAGCCATTTCCAAGTCTTCAACTATTCCTGTTGTTAAGGCTAGATGCTTCTGTATGGTCGCCAAGGCTCTTGTTTCTCTCCTTTTCTCAAACCATTTTATTAATTCACTCAACAGCAGTCTCCTCCTTCAACCCTACGCTCGGATATGCGAACACGTGAACTTTGTCCGAAGGAAAAATTACAGTAACCTTCTCACCCATACCAACCCACTCCTCAGTTAGGGAAGGCTTAACAACCACAACCAAATCTTGATTTTCAAGCCTAACATCATACCTTATGTTTGTCCCCTGAAAGCTGACTTTTTCAACAAAGCCCACTAGGGAATTTTTGCCCTTTCTAACGCCTTTTTCCATGACAAAAGTTTCGGGTCTCACAGCTAAGACGACTCTATCCCCCTTCTTCATTTCTTCACAAATCGTGTGAACTTTCACTCCTCCGCGAAGCTCTACAACCGCTTCTCCACCGCTTATGTCCGAAATGTAACCCTCCAGAAAATTTGATTCTCCAATGAAATGGGCTACAAATATGCTTTTCGGATGCATATAAAGCTCATATGGAGTTCCAACCTGAACAACTTTTCCCTTCTTTATAACGGCGATTCTGTCAGAAATAGCCATAGCCTCCGACTGGTCGTGGGTCACGTGGATGGCTGTTAAACCAAGGTCTTTCGCCATCCTCCTTATCTCATACCTAAGCTCATCCCTAACTTTAGCGTCAAGCTGTCCTAGAGGCTCGTCTAGGAGCAGCAGTTTCGCTCCAGCAGCCAAAGCTCTTGCAACAGCTATTCTCTGCATCATGCCCCCGCTTAACTCGTTTGGAAACGCGTCCAAGCGCTCATGAAGCCTAACCATCTCCAACACTTCATGCCCTAATGTTTCGATCTTTTTCATGTCAAAACCCTTCACTCTCGGACCGTAAGTCACGTTGTCCCAAGCGTTCATGTGGGGGAACAAAGCGAACGTTTGGAAAACGAATCCAATATCTCTGTCCTCTGGAGGGACATCATTAACAAGTCTATCTCCGATGTAGATTTCGCCTTCGTCAGGCTTAATCAAACCCGCAATAAGCCTCAAAAGCGTTGTTTTTCCGCATCCGCTTGGTCCTAAAAGGGAAAAATATTCCTTGTCATAGACATGGAGGCTCACGTTGTCCACAGCCAAGATCTTTCCAAACCTTTTCGTAACATTGACCAAACGGACGTCAGGCATTAACTGGCATCCTCCACGTTTAGCTGCGTCCTCGCAGAGTTACTGCATAAATTGTAAAGCCATATATTAAACATGCTAATACCTTCCCTTTTCCCTAACAACAAGCCTGAAAACCAGCAATATTATAAAAGAAAACAGTATTAGGAAGCCGCAGCCCAAACCTACTTCCAATGATGTTGCCGGCAGCGGTGATTTAACCCAGTTTACGAGGACCACTGGCACTGTTTTAAGTGTGGTTGTCACGGCTAGGGTTGCACCCGTTTCGCTTACGCTTCTTGTAAAAATCATTATTGCACCTGAAAAAATTGAATATTTAGTTAGCGGCAACACTATTGTCCTAAAGACAACAAGCGGCTTAGCTCCAAGAGTCCTAGAGGCTTCTTCCAAGTCCAAGCTTATCCTTTCGACGGCCGCCGCTACAGACCTTACAAAATACGGGTAAGTGATTGCTAGATGGGCAAATATTAAAAGCCACATTTCAGGTATGAAAGCGAAAATTTCTTTCCAGAAAAACTGGAGGGAGACTCCTAAAGCCACAGATGGAACGATTATTGGGATGTCGACAAGAACGTTCAAAACCGTCGACGGTAAAATGCCAAACTTTTTCCTCGCAACAATAATCGCCATGGGCAAACCTATCATAACGTTCAAAATTGTCACGGTTGCCCCTAAAGAGTATGAGAGGATGAGGCTTTGCCAATACTCTCCCCAGTTGACAACTGCGCTGATTCCAGGCGCGCCCGCTAACGCCCTAGATAAGTTCTCTGTGAAAAGGGCTTCAAAGGCTGGAAGCGCCACGAAAAGGGATGGTATAAGCACGATTGCAATGAAAACAATGAGCGTAACAGTGTTTCTTGTTAAGGTTGCTTTTGAATAGCTTAATTTTCTCTCTGTTGGCGGCCAAACCCTTCTTATTGGCAATCTTAACTTTGGTCCAAGAACCCGTATAACCGCGAAAATAAGGCAAGAAACAGCTATAAGGATGAAGCTTGCGAAGACAACAGAACCCTCATAGACGGAAGGTTCTATCAAACCGCTTTTGAAGTCGTTCTTCATGTTCTGGATAAAAACTGGTCCATTTTCAAAAACAGCTTTGGAATATCCGTTTTCATAGAAAACTCCAGCAACCATCATTGTTGCGCCTGTTTCTGAAATTGACCTTGCAAATGCCAGTATGAAGGCTGCTATCAAAGAAGGCTTGATAATGGCGAAGGTTACGGTTCTCGCTGCTGTAAGCGGCGGCGCACCCAAGGTTCTCGACGCTTGTTCGTACTCCAATTTATAGTCAAGCAAAGCTCCAACAATAACCCTGACAACAACTGGATAGGAAAAAACGAAGTGGAGAAGTATAACAAGAAGCCAACCCTGCGAAATTAGCGTTCCTCCAAAAAGTGAGGATATGCCTTCCGCTCCGCTCCAAAAAATTAGGAGTGAGTAGCCAAGCACGGCGGTTGGCACAATAAAGGGTATGTCGGCGAGTGTGTCCAAAACATTAAGCCATTTAGATTTGCCCCGGGCAATAAGCCAAGCCATGGGCACCCCTGTTATGACGTCTAAAGAGGAGACGAGTAAGGCAACAATGAATGAGTTTTCAATAGCCACCAAGGCTCGGGCGACAAGTTCGCTTTGACCTAGAACCTCCTGCATTGTATTCCACTTGATTATTATGCCCAAAATCGGCGGCAACAATATTAAGACAAAAAAAACCACCACAGCGGCCAAATAAACTCCATACTTGACCATGGGCTTTGACGAAAGTCTGTCAAGAGTGTCGGCCACTTTGGGTTTAGGCAAATTCTTTCCGCCTAACTATCAAGCATATAACCTTCGTTTTCCTCTTCTCATTCGCTTTTTGCTGATAAGTTTTCTGCACAAGAAAGTGTCAGTTCGCCCGTCGAGCCATATCACAGCCCTAAAGCTCTATTGACTCTCCAGCTCATCATCCAAAAGATACCAAGCAAAACCGCAAAAATAAGCTTTGTTAAAGACACCAGAATTTACGAGATGCTTATTATCCATTCGCATGAAACGTTTTTTGGCACGTTAGCGGGCTTAGGGTCTGGAGGACAAAAAACACACTTCACCTCCGCCAAAGGATTTATTGCTTTAACGAATCCTAGGCGGGACTCTTGCGAAAACCCAATGTTTTTGCATGGATACTCTGCACCCAATTTTTTAACAGCGTATTTTTGACGGGAACAGTCTATTGTCCTCATCCTAACAGCATTGTTGGATAGCTTCTCCAGAGTGATGTTTTCGAACAGCGCCCAATGCGAAAGGCTAAGCGCCTTAATGATCGAATCCGCGTCCTTTCCAGAAACTATGGAGCGTTCCACAAGTATTTTTGCTTCCCTAAACCCAAAATCCTTAAAGAGTTCGACAAAATCCTCAGCGAGAAAAGCGTCCATGCCAACTTTCTCTATGGCTATCCACTCGCTTTTAAACCAGGCTGAACTGTAAACGTGAACCATGTTCTTCATCACTTCAAAGAGCTCCTTCTTGGAAAGTTTATCAAACATGCCGCGCCATCCCCCATTAAATTATTCAAGAGAATCGGGCATGATAAAACTTAAGGCTTTTGTAGTGCAAAATAGAAATTGCGTGGTGAAGTTTATGGATGTTTTCGAAGCCATTAAGGGCAGAAGAAGCATAAGAGCATTCCAAAACCGCGACGTCCCGCCAGAAACAGTGGATAGGCTTATTGACGCGGCGCGTTGGGCGCCTTCCGCTGGAAACATCCAACCATGGGAATTCATAATCGTCAGAAAACCAGAAACAAAGCGGAGGCTTGCGGAAGCCGCTTTAGAACAAACTTTCATTGAAGAAGCGCCAGTTGTAATCGTTGTATGCGCAGACGAAAACCGTTCCTCAAGAGGCTATAGCACTCGCGGCAAAACCCTATACTGCTTGCAAGACACGGCAGCCGCCATCCAAAACATTCACTTAGCCGCCTACGCGCTTGGTTTAGGCTCATGCTGGGTTGGCGCCTTCAGAGAAGACGAAGCAAAGAAAATCCTAAAAACTCCAGATGGAGTGAGACCAGTAGCCATAATCCCAGTTGGCTATCCCGCCGAAAAGCCACAGCCACGAAACAGAAGACCAATAAACCAAATAACACATTACGAAAGCTTTTAAGCGGATAATTATATCCCTGGTTGGGTTATCTCTGAGATGCTGGCGTTGCTCATCCAACAAGCTCCTTAAACTGGTGTTATTAAGCCGTGGAGCAGAAGACCAATAAGCTAAATAATACATTACGAAACTAGAAGGAGATTTCTCTATGAAGATGCGAAGCTACTATTTAGGCGAGCTTGCATGGCCGGACGTAAAAGAATTCTTAAAAGCCCATGACGTGGTTGTCATACCTGTTGGAAGCTGCGAACAGCACGGACCCCACCTTCCAATAGACACGGATGCGTTTGACGCATTTTGGCTTTCGTTAAAAGCTGCTGAAAAAGCCCAATGCGCTCTTGTGGCGCCGCCTATCAATTATGGCGTTTCAATTCATCACATGGACTTTCCGGGAACAGTAACCCTTAACCCCCATACTCTGGAGCAAGTGGCGTATGAGGTGGCTTGTTCCCTGATAAGGCACGGGTTTAAGAAGGTAGTTTTTGAGAATGGGCATGGAGGGAACACTTCGGCTTTAGAGGATGCAGCAGAAAGGATAAAGGCGGATACAAATGCTTTTGTAGCCGTTGACACCGTCAGCCTCATACCCGATTTTATCGAAGAATCCGTTGAAACAGTTTATGATGCCCACGCTGGAGAGTTTGAAACTTCCACAACTCTCGCGAACCGAGAAAAATTTGTGGTTAAAGAGCGAATAAAGAAGTCAGCGATAAGACTTCCAAAATCAAAATACACAAAAATTGGGTTAAAAGAGAAGGGTCCAAAAGTTTCATGGGCGTTCAGAACAAAAGAGCTAAGCGAAACAGGCGTGATAGGAGACCCAACGAAAGCTTCAAGGGAGAAGGGGGAAGCCGCTTGGAACCTAGCTATAGAAAGGCTGGCGGATTTACTGTTGGAAATGGATGGGATGAAGCTTTAATATCCCTTCTTTTACATTTTATCCTGAGGTTACTTGTTGAAATATTCGGAAATTGCAGACGCTTATGAAAAAATCGAGGCTACAACAAAAAGGCTCGAAATGACAGACCTTTTAGTTGACCTTCTTAAACGAACGCCGAAAGAAATAATTGATAAAGTTGTGTATTTGACGCAGGGCAAGATTTACCCAGATTTTGTTGGCATAGAAATAGGCGTAGCGGAGAGGCTTGCGATAAAAGCTTTGGCAAGGGCTTCTGGAAGAAGAGAAAGCGAAATTGAAGAGGACTTGCAGAAGAGTGGAGATATAGGTGAAACAGCCCAGAGGATGATAGCCGCTAGGAAACAGGTGACCTTCTTTCAGCAGCCGCTAACAGTTCAGAGAGTATACGAAACCCTTGACAAAATGGCTAAGGCTTCGGGCTCTGGTGCTGTTGACGCAAAAATGGCTTTGCTAGCTGGGCTTTTATCTGACGCAACGCCTAAAGAGGCTAAATACATAATGCGAACTGTAACTGGAAACTTGCGCTTAGGAATTGCCGACATGACCGTTCTTGATGCTTTGGCAATCGCCTACGGCGGAGGCAAAGAAGCCCGCGAACTTATTGAACGCGCCTACAATATATCTTCAGACCTTGGAAGAGTAGCACGAGTTTTAGCCGAGAAAGGTTTAGAAGGAATTAAAAAGTTTGAAGTTTCAGTAGGCGAGCCTATAAGGCCTATGTTGGCTGAAAGGCTTTCTTCGCCGGAAGAAATTTTGGAGAAACTCGGCGGAAAATGCATAGCCGAATATAAGTATGACGGCGAGCGAATACAAGCCCATAAGAAAGGCAGCGAAATTGTCTTGTTTTCTAGGCGTTTAGAGAACATTTCCAGCCAGTATCCAGACGCTGTTGAACTTCTGAAAAAGCATGTTAAGGCGCGAGATGCCATTTTAGAGGCGGAGTGTGTCGCCATAGACCCAGACACTGGTGAAATGCAACCTTTCCAAGAACTGATGCATCGTAGGCGCAAGTATGGAATTGAAAAGGCTATGGAGGAATATCCAGTTTCGCTTTTCATGTTTGACGCGCTTTACGTGGACGGCAAAGACTTAACCCTAGAGCCTTATCCGGTTAGGCGGAAGGCTCTTGAAAAGGCAGTTAAAGAAAGCGAAAGGGTGAAAATCGCCAAATACATAATCACAGACAACGCTGAGGAACTTGAAAAGTTCTTTCTCGAAGCCATAGAAAATGGTTGTGAAGGCTTAGTCTGCAAGTCTATAGCGGAAGATTCTGTTTATCAGGCTGGGGCTAGAGGGTGGCTTTGGATAAAGTATAAGCGCGATTATAAAAGCGAAATGACAGACACCGTAGACCTAGTCGTGGTCGGCGCCTTTCATGGAAGAGGAAAAAGGGCTGGAACCTATGGCGCATTGCTACTAGCGGCTTACAACCCAGAAAACGACACGTTCGAAACAGTGACTAAATGTGGGACAGGCTTCACAGATGAGGATTTGGCGAAACTTCCAGAAATGATGAAAAAACACGTTATATCCCATAAGCATCCGAGGGTCAATTCGATGATTGAGGCTGATGTCTGGTTTGAGCCGGTTGTTGTCATCGAAGTTTTGGGCGCAGAAATAACCCTAAGCCCCATACATACATGCGCCATGGACGCCATAAGGAAAGGAAGCGGATTGGCGATTAGGTTTCCACGTTTCACTGGAAATTATAGGCTTGACAAGGCGGCGGAAGATGCCACAAACGTAAGCGAAATAATTGAGATGTACCAGAGGCAACTTAAGAAAATTGTTGAATGATTAAATGTTTTTGTCGACG
>JAVZMA010000020.1:0-26982 GCA_038883475.1 Bathyarchaeia archaeon | reverse complement strand
ACCACTATTTCCACGCAATAACAGGCATGATCCCAACATACAAAAATGGAGAACAAGTAATGGTACAGGCACTTTCAGAACCGGAACACTACGAGTTTCCAAAGCCAATAGGTATATGGGAAGTGGCTAACGCAGGCCACCCAGAACCCGTCACTATACCCCGCTACATTAAAGTAAAAAACGTATGCAACAAAGGAGGAGTTTGGCCCTCGGAGTTAAACGATGTTGCAAAAGTGTTTTCAACTCTTGGCCTAACAAGCCTTAAAGAGATAAAGGTAAGAGAACACGTGTTTAGGGCTAGAGACATCGCTGTCGCCATAACTTTGGCGCTTCCCGAAATAACACCCCCTGAAGAAACAGAAAGGTCGGTTGGACCTCTTTATGAGCGTTTAGGCGATTATGCGTTGACCGGCCTAGGCCTAGCGGTAGTTGTTAGAGGCGTTAAAGAAGGCAAGGAGCGCATTATCAGATATGGCATAGCTTGTAAAGACGCAACTGAAGCCACAGCCTTGCCTGCAGCGCTCGCTGCCTTGGAACTTGCAAAAACAGAAAATGTTAAGGGAGGGGTCTATCCGCCGGAAGCCGGCGTAATAAATGTTGAAAAGCTTCTGGACGCCATTAAAAAAGAGATTAAAATAGAATTGGCTAAAACAGAAATCGAAGCCCTCTAGTAAACGTCAAAGCCTAAACGGTGCGTTAGATGAATGTTGAGCTGGTTTTCGGAGATGAATGGATAAACGTCACCATGCCGGAAACGACGCAAGTAATCAAGCCCGGATTCAACATACCTATCGAACCTGCGCCTGATCTTAAGGAGGCTACAGTGGAAGCCTTAAGAAACCCCCTTGATGCGAAGCCTTTAAGCGACTTTGTTAAGCCAGATTGGAATATAACCATAGCTTTTGACGACCCCACAGTTCCGTGCTATGCGCCAGTTTGGGAAATTGCCATTTCAACAGTTTTGGAGGAATTGAAGGAGATAGGCGTCGGCAAAAGCCAAATCACACTTTTGTGCGCTAACGCCCTACACCGGAAGTTCCGTCTTTCCGAGTTAGAAACAATATTGGGAACATCAATAGTTCAAGCTTTCGGGAATAGAATTGTTTGTCATGATGCTGAAGACCCGCAAGGCATTGTACACCTCGGAAAGACTTCTTCAGGCTATGATGTTGAAATAAACCGGAAAGTTATGCAGTCCGATCTCACCGTTTATGTTAACGCTGTCTCCACGGGTTTCAATGGTGGATGGAAATCCATATGCGTAGGACTTTCTACTTGGCGTTCTATTCGCTGGCATCACACCCCGGAAACTATGACAATGTCGCTTGTCAAGAACCAGATGCACGAAATTCTGAACGAGATGGGCGCACTAGTAGAATCTAAACTTGGACACGAGAGAATTTTCAAAATCGAAACTTTGTTAGCGAATCCCTTTGAAGTTGCCCGCATATGGGCTGGCAGTGTTGACGCCACTAGAAAGGAAGCGCTAAACTTGTTAAAGACGCGTACGCCCCCGCGGAGGCAACTTTTGCAGGAAAAGGCGGACATCGTCTGCTATGGCATTCCAAACTGGAGTCCATACGCTGCTTTCGGTTCCATGACTCCTATATTGACACTTGTATCCACCGGCTTGGGATATTTAGGAGGAATGATTGAAGCTGTTGGAAAACCCGGGTGCAGCGTAATAATAGCCACTCCATGCCCAAATCAATGGGATAACGTTCACCACCCCACGCATCCGGAAATATGGGAGCACATTCTAACAGAGACCTTAGACCCAAATGAGATAATGCAAAAGTACGCTGACAAATTCGCCGCAAGAACAGATCATATAGCCAAATATCGTTTTGAAAATGCTTTTCATCCAGTTCATGGCATACTTGCCCTGCATCCACTTAGGCGTCTGCGAAATGTGGGTCAGGTTTTTATAGCTGGAGCGCAGGAACAGCAACTTGTTCGACGTTTAGGTTTTACTCCAGCAGAAACTGTTGAAGAAGCTATAAGCAAGGCTCAATTGATTCATGGAAAGGATGCTATTGTCGCTTGTGTACAATATCCTATGATGGTTAATAGACAATGAAACGCGAAGACTGGGCACTCCAGAATGGTGTAAAAACACGGTAAACAAACGGGTTTCTTAAAGGCTTATATGTCAACATAGATTCACTAAATAGTGGTGTCAACGTATGGAAAAGAAGTATAAGTTTCCAAGCGAGGAATGGATTAAAGCCTTCAAAGAAGAGCTTAACAGGAACAAGGCTTATGAGGAGGCTGCAAAAGACTGGGAGGGCGACTTTCTCTTCATTGTAACGCCCGACGAAGGCTTGAATAAAGAGATGGTTTTTTATGTGGATCTTTGGCATGGCAAATGCCGGGACGCCTACATGGTGCCAAACAGAGAGACTAAAAAAGCCGCGTTTGTATATGAAGGGCCATATTCAAATTGGAAGAAGCTGATAATGGGTCAGCTAGATCCAATCCAGAGTTTGCTCATGCGCAAGTTCAAGTTGTCGGGGAACATGGCAAAAGTTATGCGTTACACAAAGGCGGCTTCAGAGCTTGTGAAAACCGCAAGCAAAGTTCCCTCGGAGTTTATTTAGAGGCTTAGAGTTTATGTGGGAGTTTACATCACCGAAATCGATAGTGTTTGGTGAGGATGCCCTAGAACATTTGAAGGCGATTGAAGGAAGAAAAGCGCTCATAATAACAGACAAAGTAATTAAAAGTTTAGGCATTGTTGAAAAAGTTGCAAACTATCTGAAAGAGGCAAAGTTCAGCGTAGAAGTTTTCGATGAGGTTGAACCAGAGCCTTCTAAAGAGACCGTTATTAAATGCGCAGAGCATGCCAAGCTGTTTGAGCCAGACTGGATTATAGGCTTAGGCGGGGGAAGCTGCATGGACGCCGCGAAAGCCTCATGGGTCCTCTACGAAAGGCCAGACATCCAAGTTGAAGAAATAAGCCCGTTACTAACGCTTGGTTTGAGAAAGAAAGCGAAGTTAATAACAATCCCAACAACAAGCGGGACAGGTTCAGATGCCACATGGGCTGTCGTAATCACCGACACAGCAGAGAAGAGGAAAATGGAGCTTGCCTCAAGAGAATTGGTGGCCGACATAGTTATACTTGACCCCCAGCTCCCACTAACAATGCCAAAAAGCCTCGTAGCCGACACAGGAATGGACGCGCTAATAAACGGTTTAGAAGCCTACATTTCACAGTGGCGAAACAACTTCTCAGACAGCCTAGCCATAAGCGCAACACAAACCATATTCAAATACCTTCCAAGATCCTACAAAAACAGCCAAGACAAAGAAGCAAAAGAGAAAATGCATTACGCAGCAACGATGGCTGGACTAGCCTTCAGCAACTCCCAAATATGTCTAGCCCACGCCATGGGCCACGCACTAGGCGCCCTATTCAAGATCCCTCATGGCAGAAGTGTCGCCGCCGTCTTGAAATGCGCAATGGAATACATGGCTAAAGTAGCAATGGACAGATTTGGGGTCCTCGCTAACGCCATCGGAATTAAAGCGGAAACAGATGAAGAAGCCCTAGAAAAATTCATGCAAGCCCTAAAAAGCCTCTTCAATGAGGTCAATGAACCAATTTCCATAAAGGAGTTAGGAATCAGCTGGGAGAATTTACAAACTAATCTGGACGACCTTGTTGAAAGGGCCATGACATCTACAGGAACAATATCAAGCCCACGAGTTCCAACAGCCGAAGACTATAGAAAACTTTTCATATACGCCTATGAAGGTAAAAACATAGACTTTTAAAGACGAAAACGTCGCAATAGCCCTTTCTTTATGAAACAGAAAAAGAAGGGTTGCTGTATGCTGCTGCCTAGCATATTATGCAATTTGCGGGACTGCTTCTTTAACCGCTTTCTTCTCCTCTTCTGGAAGTTCGCATCCCTCAAGCCATATTGAAGCCAAAACAACAAAGTCTGGAGGTATGGCTTCCCCATCAACCTTGACATCTAAAACAGCTGGCTTTCCAGATTGAACGGCTCTCTCTAACGCTGGTTTTATCTGTGAAGGCTCGACGATTCTTTCACCGTAACAGTTCATTCCTCTTGCAATCTCGTCATAACGTATATCTGATAGTTCGACACCGATATGCCTCCTCGAATAATACAATGTCTGTCCAGCCCTAATCATCCCCCAAGCACAATCATCCAACACGACAAACACGATCGGCAGTTTAAGGCGACTTGCAGTCTCAAGATCATGAATGTTCAAGCCAAAAGCTCCATCGCCAGTAATGCAGTAAACTTGCCTCGAAGGATAAGCTAGTTTAGCCGCAATGGCATATGGTATGCCCGCACCCAATTGTCCAGAATCGCCGCTCACACAGCTAATGAAAGTGTTCGGCTCATAAACTCTGTTAAGGTAGAAACACCAGACAGCAGTGTTCCCGCCGTCAACAACCGTAATGGCGTCTCTCGGGAAAAACTCCCTAACCTCTCTAACAACGCGTAGCGGATGAATCGGCACAGTATCCAGCCTAGACAATTCTTCAAAATTCTCAAGCCACATCCTTTCCAAACGTTTATAGTCTTGAAGAAACGGATTTTCCTTCCTCGGAGGCGTATATCGCTTAACAACCTCTAGCAACACCTTGAGCGTTAATTTTGCATCGCCAACAATACCGAAATCTACAGGCCGATTTAAGCCAATCATGTCGCCTGAAATATCGATCTGAATTATCTTTTGCCTTGGATGCTCACCCCAAGCCGGCGGCCTACCCCACATGTCCAAGGCTCCGAGCCTACAGCCGACCAGAAGAACCACGTCAGCCTCAGCCTGAGCAACAATAGCCCCATTTCCAGGAGCCGCCGGAATAAGGCATAAAGGATGATCCTCAGGAATGGCACCCCTAGCACTCAGAGACGTAGTAACAGGAGCTTGAAGGTATTCAGCCAAATCAATTAGCTCCTTCGAGGCCTTAGACCTAAGGACGCCGCCACCAGCATGAATGATAGGTGTTTTAGCTTCCGCAAGCATCCTCGCAGCCCTTTCTATAACTGCAGACTCCCCGACAGGCTCCACCAAAGCCCTATAACTTTGTGGAGGCGAAATTTCAACATCCGCTTCCTCGCCAGTTTGAAATAAAACATCAGAAGGAAAATCTAATTGAACAGGACCAGGCCTTCCAGACATAGCCATTCTAAAAGCCCATTGAGTAAGCTCCGGAATACGTTTCCAACTGGAAACAACGGCATTCCACTTAGTAACAGCCTTAAAAAGCATAAGCTGATCCAAGCCTTGCTGAGCCCCTTGATCCGGATAAGAACGCCAAGTCTGATTTTGAGCAGTAATAACAACCATCGGTATGCCATCTGAAAAAGCCGGATAAACCCCGCCAACAAGATTTGCAGCGCCAGGACCAACTGTTCCAAGGCAGATTCCGGGTTGACCGGTCGCCCGAGCCCAAGCATCAGCAGCATGAGCCGCTGCAGCTTCATGACGCATAGTTATAAAATTAATGCGTTCATCTTTGTAGAGAGCATCCAACAAGGGGTAAAGCTGATCCCCCGGAACGCCGAACACGTAACGAACACCCTCTTGTACGAGACAGCGTTTCAAAACTTCTCCGCCAGTTAAACGCGCCATAAAGACCCCCATAGTATACAATAAGCTTCCTACTTTATAATTTTCATGCAATTAATCATTATTGAACTTGAATTATTTAGAGAGTCGTTGTAGCGCATTCGACCATTTCAACGGGTAATTTAGGCTCTCTCCTCATATTCGCTGATAAACATTTGAGCTTATATGCAGCTCTTTAGCGAATTTTCAGCCTTTTCCACATCCAGATCACCGATGATAACCTCGTCAAATTCGCCATACTTAACTAGGTCTTTTATAGCCACTCTTCCCATTCCACCACATCCTAAAGCTAAAACCTGCATCTTCCTTTCACTTCAACAATATCTTAACCAAACTGAATTAGTTCAAGAGTTACACCTAAAAATTTTCCAGTGTCAAGGTAGGCGAATTTTGCAACTCCAAGAGCTTCTCCTCTCCAAAGAACCTCCATACCCTCTTTCTTTAAAACAGCCAACTCTTTCTCCAGATCCTTGACGAAGAAACCAAGGTGGTGAAGGCCCTCACCCTTTTCTTTTAGAAATTTTGTATGAATGTTTTCGCCTTCTAAGACTTGAATTAGTTCCAGCTGCACCTCACCCAACTGGAAAAACACAATCCTTAGTTTAACGTTATCCGTTTCAAACTCTATAGGCGGTAATGGCTCTTGCTTCAATACTTTTTCATACATCCTCGCGGCTTTTTCCACATCCCTAACAACAACCCCGATCTGATCGACTTTAGAAAACAAATTCATTTTGTTTTCAGTCATACAATCTAACCCTACAAAGCTTTAAAATTATCCAATTAAAAATTTTGCGCGTGCACTTCGCTTAATCAGAAGTTTTATTAATTCTAGGACCAGCGTATATTCTGTAAAGGGTTATTAAGATGTTTGGTTACATGGGTAAAATTCTTAGGGTAAATTTGTCCACGGCAAAGATAACAGAAGAGTTCCCGGACGAAAACACGCTTAAAATGTTTTTGGGTGGTAGCGGGTTAGCCACTAAATATCTCTTTGACGAAGTTAAAAAGGGAGTAAATCCTCTTGGTCCAGATAATAAACTAATTTTCATGACTGGACCTTTGACTGGGACTCCATCTCCAAGTACTGGTAGATATACTGTTGTTTCAAAATCGCCTCTTACTGGTTTATGGGGGCAAGCTAACTCGGCTGGTTTTTGGGGCACTGCCTTCAAGAGGTCAGGATTTGACGGCGTAATATTTGAGGGAATTTCGCCAAGCCCTGTTTACCTTGTAACAAATGATGGTAAGGCGGAACTTAGAGACGCAAAGCATCTTTGGGGTAGAAACACCTCAGAAACTACGAGGTTGATAAAAGAAGAGCTTGGAGAAGATTTCAAAGTCGCTTGTATAGGAGCCGCTGGAGAAAACATGGTAAAATATGCAGCTATCATAAATGATGCCGAAAAGCCAAATTGGGGTCGAGCGGCTGGAAGATGCGGGATGGGTGCTGTTATGGGCTCCAAACGGTTAAAAGCCGTCACCTCAAGAGGAACTATGAAAATCAAGGTTGCAAACGAAGAAACCTTCAGGGAAGAGGCCAAAAAGAGGTATGACTGGGTAAACGAAAGCTTACTAAAAATGTCACTTGAAGTTTATGGAACAGCTGCTGTTTTAGATTTAGTAAACGTTCGAGGCGGATTCCCGACAAGAAACTGGCAGACTGGAGTTTTTCAAGGCGCTGACAACATAAACGGAACAGCAATCGTAGAGAAGATACTGACGGAGAGGAAAGCCTGTTTTGCTTGCCCCATCGCTTGTGGAAGAATAAGTGAAAATAAAACTGCTCAGTATGCTGGAAGTGGTGAAGGGCCGGAGTATGAGTCCCTTGGATCTTTTGGAGGAATGTGCGAAATTGATAATTTAGAGGCGATTACATATGCGCATTTCTTATGTAACGAATATGGTCTTGATGTAATATCTACTGGAAGCACAATAGCTTTTGCTATGGAATGTTATGAAAGGGGAATACTAACAAAAGAGGATACTGGTGGATTGGAGATTAAATTTGGCGACCCAAATGTCATGATAGAGCTTGTGCACAAAATAGCTAAGAGGGAAGGAATCGGAAACCTATTAGCTGAAGGGACAAAAGCTGTTTCTGAAAAGTTGAGTAAGGGATCTGAAAGATTTGCTATGCACGTTAAGGGCTTAGAATTGCCAGCCTATGACCCGAGAGCTGCCAAGCTAACGGGACTGGCTTACGCAACGGCAAACCGCGGAGGTTGCCACATTACGGCTTATGTGGAAGGACCAACCTTTATGTCAACGCCATATCTTATTGTTGAACAAAGCGATGTAGGGGATATACTCCAAGAAATACCTGAAACAGCCAAAGTGGTTAAAGATATGGAAGACGCGTTAGCAGTTTTTGATGCCATTGGAGCCTGCAAATTCATGGGAATGGTTTTAACAGCGGAGGACTGGGCAACATTAATATCAAGTCTCACCGGCTGGGGATTCACAGCGGCAGATTTCAGGAAAACAGGAGAGAGAATTTACAACCTCGAGAGAGCTTTTAGTGTAAGAGAGGGCTTAACAAGGGCAGGTGACACGCTTCCGAAACGACTGCTGGAAGAGCCGTTACCTGAAGGTCCAGCAAAAGGACATGCAGTGAACCTTGAACCGCTCTTAAATGCCTATTACAAGTATCGAGGATGGGACGAGAACGGCAAGCCAACATCAGAAAAACTTAAAGAACTTGGATTAGAATGGGTTGTCAAAGAAATTTACTGACAAAAATAGTCTTGTGATGCGTGTTGATCAATAAAATGGTTTACGCAGATAAACCTTGGCTAAAAAGCTATTTCATCGGACCTTATAAACTACCAAAAACCTTAGAGCCATACCCCAAAATATCGGTGTACAAGTTTTTGGAAGACTCAGCAGCCAAATCTCCAAACCAAACAGCATGCATTTACCTAGATGGACAAATGACCTATGCGGAGTTAAAACTTAAAGTGGATAAACTGGCGACAGCACTTGCAGATTTAGGCGTGAAAAAGGGCGACAGAGTTGCGACAATTCTTCCAAACAGCCCACAGTTCATAATAAGCGATTATGCGATAATGAGACTTGGAGCAGTCCACGTTCCTATCAGCGTAACCCACAAAACTCCAGATTTATTATATGAAATAGGGGAATCAGAGACTCATACGGTAATATGCTCATATGCACGCCTTGAACTTGTTAACGTGATAAAAGACAAAACAAAAATTAGGAACATGATTTTTACACATGTGCCAGCGTATCCAGAATATTCTACGCCTGATGTAAAGAAGGTAAATGGTGCTTATTATTTGGAGGAGTTGCTCGAAAAGTATGAGCCCAACCCTCCCAAGGTTGAAATAAACCCTGTGGAGGATCTGGCGCTGTTACCATTTACCGGGGGGACAACCGGAGTGCCGAAAGGGGTTATGTTAACGCATTATAACCTCACCACTAATGCGCTTCAAGTTTTATGGATGCTGAAACCTCTAGAAATAGCATTAAAGGGCAAGGCGTCGATTCTGATTTGTGTTCCGCTTTTCCACCAATTTGGACATGGAATTTTACACGCAAGCATTGCTTGGGCACTGCGCACGATACTGACTGATCCAAGAGACATCGACAAAATAGTTGAATTAATAAAAAAATATCGGCCCTTTATGGTTGTCGGGGTTCCCACACACTTTATGTTGTTACTTAGCAAGGAATTGCCGAGAATGCCGATCTTTTTATATTCTGGCGCAGCACCGCTCCCGCCAGAGGTCGCTGAAAAAATAGAGGAAAAAATAGGCGTGCCTATGGGCGAAGGTTACGGCTTAACAGAGGCAAGCCAAACCACCCACTTGAATCTCTCAGCATTTTCAAAAGTTACCGGGTTTATGACGAAAGTGAAACGATCAATTGGGGTGCCAGTCCCAGATACAGAAGTCAAAATCGTGGATCCAGATACAGGGGAAGAAGTCCCCATAGGCGAAACTGGTGAACTCTACATTCGAGGCCCACAAATCATGAAGGGCTACTGGCCCAATCCATGCAGCGGTTTAAAAGATGGCTGGCTTGCGACCGGTGACATTGCAAAAATGGACGAGGACGGATACTTCTACATAGTCGACCGCATAAAAGACATGATTAACGTGTCAGGAATGAAAGTTTATTCAAGGGTTGTGGAGGATATTTTACATGAACATCCAACTGTTGCACTTGCAGGGGTCATAGGTATTCCTGATCCCGAACGACCCGGAAGCGAGAGAGTTAAAGCTTTCATAACATTGAAACCCGAATATGAAGGTAAGGTTACAACCGAAGAAATAATCAAATATTGCAAAGAGAAACTTCCATCCTATGCCGTGCCAAAATCCGTTGAATTCAGGAAGGATCTGCCCCTAACCCATGTAATGAAGGTTTTCAAAAGGAAACTAAGGGAAGAAGAAATAGCTAAAATGGTGGAAAAAGGTGAAGTGCAACATTGAAATTAGTTTCTCAATTTTAACATCGCTTATGATGAGTCAACAATTTTGAAACTTTTAGTTTGACCATTTATTGTCCGACAGCCCTTTAGACGCCGACTGATGGCGAAGGCTTTGCCGCTGGAGCAGATACAAGAACACTCAGAATGCGCTTGTTCACACGCACCTTGTAAACTTCAACAGGAAGGAATATGTCTGCAAGGCAGTATGGACTCTAGAGGAAACCAAACAACTCGTCGCGGAATCTAAGGGGGCAAAACTGTTCAGAAAGCGCAGTAGCGGGGGTTCATTAAAACAATGTTGGAGGCGCCGGGGGTGGGATTTGAACCCACGCGGCCCCGAAAGGCCACAGGCTGTTAGGCTTTTGGTGTGTTTGTCTCCAGGCCTGCTCCCTACCTGACTAGGAGACCCCGGCTTAAGTATGCTATTTTTCTTGCTGGCATATGTAGATATCGCATATGCGTATCCGTAATTGGTTTAGTTCACCAAACCCCCTATTTATTCATTATATTACGAATTTAACAATGTATGATTTATATAAGGCTCTTTAAATTCACATAGAATAAATGAAACATACGCCTCAGGAGACTCTGCGATGGAAAAGGATTTGGGATATAGAAAAATTCAGTGCACTGGAAGAGGCGCATACATCATATCTCTACCTAAGGGCTGGGTGCAAAACGTAGGTTTAAAGAAGGGAAGCGAAGTAGCCTTTAAAGTACGTGATGACTCATCAATAATTCTGGTTCCTAGGAAAATCATGGAAAGACAAGAACTTGAGAAGCCAAAACTAAAAGAATATTGCATCTCAGCCGAACCAAAAGAAGAAATCCAATCAATTTGCCGAAAGATAAAATCTCTATACGTCATAGGAGCAGACCTTATACACGTCCGCTTTAAAGGCGGAGAGGGCGCTTCCAAATATAAAATGGCTATAAACAACCTAGCCAAGGACATACTTTTAGGTTCAGAAATTGTTGACGAAACACCTAATATGGTAACTCTTCAAATTTTGATAAGCCACATGGAATTCCCACTTGAAAAAGCTGTTAGAAGAATGGCTGTTATAGCCCTTTCCGCAAACAAAGACGCCATAATGGCACTTAAAAGCGGGGATCCAGAACTGATCCAAGGCGTGGTAAACGCCTATAACGATGTAAACCGGCTGAATTTATATGTGATACGACAGCTGAAGTTTGGAATAGAGCGAAACATGTTTAAGGAGTTGGGATTTAAAACTCCTAAGGAGTTTTTGGCTTACAGAATTGTTGTCAATGACATAAAAAGCATGGCGGAAAACGCCATGAATATTGTTAACAATATTGTTACCATCAAAAAGTTAATTCAAGATCAGATGCTTTTCCTAAAAGAGCCCATAGACGAAGAGTTGTACTCTCAAGTGTCTAATTTTAATTCTTTAACCCACCAATTATTTGAAGAGTCTTTGAAGGCTATGTTTAAAAAGGATTATAGGCATGCCGACGAGATAATCTCCCAAGCAGAATCGCTCGTAACTCGAGAAAACGATCTTCTCATGTTGATGTCTAGTAAAAAGTTGGACCCGAATGTTTCAGCAATCTTCAGGTTGATACTTGACAGTTCTAGACGGATTATGGATTACAGTCGCGATGTTGCAGAGCTTACGTTAAACATGACGATTGGGGAAATAAGTTCCATGCAGACCTTTAAACAGCCGTAAATCACGTGAAACAGCTATACCAGACGCATAGGGCACGCTAAAATTGTTTGACGGTGAGGTAGCGTGAAGATAAACAAGAGGTATTCAACAGTGCTTTTCGCCGTTTTGGTCTCTCTTGGAATGACCTTTTTCATGTCTCTAGTTTTAACTTTAGCAAATCTTGGTCTCACTTCAGAATTTCCGGAAAAGTGGGCTGCAGCTTTCGCCGTGGGGTTTGCTGTAAGTCTGCCGATATCACTTTTTATAATTCCCATCGTTAAAAGAATAGTGGATAAGCTAACAACTGATTAGAAATTTAATGCTTTTCCGCAATTAAAACTCGGTAACCGCTTTTTATGGCTAGAACCCTCACATTCCCGAAACTTTCTTCGAAAAATGTGCGGAGACGCTTTCCCCAAATTTTCGACCTCACAACCATTTGTAAGCTGGCTTTACTTGCCATGTGCTTTGGCGCCTCAACTATTATAGCCTTCACGGTTTTCATTCCAGCACTTACTGGAGGGTTAGAAAGGATTGTGTTGAAGGCAAACCCTTCTACGGGTTCGTAAAGGCTGCCTTTTCTAACTTCCGCATTGTATATATTGTTTAATTGGATGTTCTGTTTTGCAAGCTGAACAGCCCGCTCGTTCACGTCAACCATTATTACACGCAGTTTGGGATTAAGTGCAGCGGCTACGATGCCAACAGCTCCATAACCACATCCTAAATCCAAAACAAGACCTTCATCTGGGAGAAACATGGACTCTATCAACACGCGCGTGCCCAAATCTATCCGTTTTTTGGAGAAAACACCAGAGGACGTGAGGAATTTAAAGGGTTTGCCGCGGAGAACTGCCTTGATAATTCTCATTTTGGGTTTAGATTTTGGGTGTTCTGCAAAATAGTGGTTTACATTTTCCCTTTTTCCATGCATTTAGATTTCGCCGCTTTTCCAACATTTTGGGTATGTGCCTCTTGGCATAAGCACCCTTTTTGTTTCTGCCACCATGCCATGTTCCATTTCCAAAATTTCTTTTGTAGACGCTAAAGCTTTGGCTAGGGCTATCGCCTCGCCTTTTAAAGTTAAAATTGCCACCATCGAACCCTTTTCTATTTCAGTTTCTAGAGACAACACCCCGGGAGCGGTTAAGTTGGCTCCGTGGCATACTGCATCCACAGCAGAGTCTCTAATGTAAATTTTTGGAACAAGAGCCAAAGCTTTTTCCATGGGCTGGATAATCTTTTTCAAAAATTCGTCGTTTTTTTGCTCCTGCCATTCTGCAAACCAGTAAGCCACATCATGCAAAGTCACAAAGTCTCCGCTGTTTTCAACGAAGGGTCCAGCCCGTGTTCTCCGCAGTTCTTGCATGTGTGCTCCGCAACCCAAGACTTCGCCGATATCGTAGCAGAGTTTACGTATGTATGTGCCGCCTTCGCATCCGACCTTAAACAAGACATTTCGTCCATCCATTTCGAGGAAATCTATGTAATAGATTCTTCTTGTCCGTAGCTGCCGCTTGACAGAAGCCCTTAAAGGCGGTCTTTGGTAGATTGTGTTCTCGAACTCGCTGAGTACAGCCTTGACCTTGTCTTGGTTTACGTCTCCGTGAAGCTTCATTACACATATGTATTCTTTGCCGCTGTAAAGGAGTGCTTGAACTATTTTTCTAGACTCCTCTAGGGTTATGGGCAAAACGCCGGTCACGTTTGGGTTTCTCCGGCTGCGCGTTAGCCTCTAGAGTCCCGCCATGACCGACATGCTCCAGCCTTAGGATGCGCTTAACCCAAGCGGCCACCTCATGGCTTGTTGGGCCAGCTGGTTTGTCCAGGTTTATTACGCCATAGCGTATGTATTCTTTCGCTTGTCTTTCTTCTGGTTTGTGTCCGTATCGTGGATCTGTTTTGCCTTCAGCCTTCACCATTAATTGGCGTTTTATTTCCCAAGGAGCAACACTTCTCGCCATTTTTCGTAACGCTCTCCAACATTAGAAAAGGGTTTAAGAGTATAAACTTTAAACTCCAGCCAAAGTGGGCTTAACTATCTGAGCCATCTCCTCCAGCTTGCCGGCACTTTTTAGGGCTTCCATTATTTCTTCGTCGGATGCTCCTCGTTTAATTTCAATTTTTTCTGAGAGAGGTTCAACATGGTTAATGTTTACTCTTCTCCGTTTTATTCCCGTAACAGCCTTGGGACCAGTTATTAAAACGAAGTTTTTGTCAATAATGTCAACTATCACGCATTTTCTCCCCGCTTCTCTTCCAGCGAGTTTCACACAGACTCTGCCGATTTCTATTGCTGGCATCCCAAAGCCTCCTTTTTAATGGTGGTTGTATATGTGGCTAAAAGAAGGTATTTATAAATTCATCGGAAAACTCGTTAAATTGGGTAACGGTTGCTGTCATCGTTGCCACTGACTCTTAAAATGTCTTTCACCATCAACCGTTAAGTCATCAAACGTTCAACAACATTGTAGAGAACACTTGTTCCAAACACAAGGTTTTCTATGGAAATCCTTTCGTCTACGCCGTGCACCGTCTTCAAGATTTCGCCGTAAGGCATATCCGCCCGCATGGGCTGAAAACCATAGCAAACGGCGCCCATTTTCCTAAAGAAGCGAGAGTCCGTTCCACCCGTAAGCAGTATAGGCGCCACGCCGCATTTGGGCTCAAACTCTTTGAGGGCATTCACGATAGTTTCGTAAAGTGGTGTGTTTATAGGCGACTCTGAAGGGTCGTTAGCTTGAATCGTTTCAAACTCGAGCTTTTCCAAGCCAGCATCCTTTAACAAACCCTTTATCTCTTCCATTGCTTGGGCTGGAGTTTGCCCTGGAAGGACTCTGCAGTCAAAAACAGCTTCGCACTCTGAGGGAATTATGTTTTCTTTAACTCCGCCCTTAATCATTGTTGGCGTTATTGTCATTCTAAGTCCTGCCCTAAGCTCTTCAGCCATATACTTATCTGTTTGATCCAATGCATCCAGTATTTGGTCTCCCATTTCGGGGTTGCTGAGCAGAAGAGAAATTCCATCTTGCAAATTCTTATTTTCCTTGGCGACCTCGCTTAAAAAATGCCTCACTGTTGGAACTAGAGTTATCTTAGCTCTGTAACTTCCCAGTTTCTCAACAACTTTATTCATTCGCATTATAGCGTTGTCTGCTGCTCCCGGCACTGAACCGTGTCCTGGTGTGCCCTTAGCCTTAACTTTAAACCAGAAAATTCCCTTTTCAGCCGTGTTTATTGTGTACAAGTTCTTGTCGCCAATAGGGATAGCTAACCCTCCGCCCTCATTTATTACATAGTCTGCATTGACTTTTTCTGGATGGTTCGCAACAAGCCATCCGGCGCCTGCTTCTCCGCCTTTTTCCTCGTCAGCTGTTGCCGCCAGTATCACGTCGCCCTTCAATTTTACGTTGTTTCTTTTCAAAAGTTTCAGAGCCATAACTTCGATTGTCGTCATTCCCTTCATGTCAAGCGCTCCGCGCCCCCAAACAAAACCGTCCTTAACCACTCCACCGAACGGGTCTACACTCCACTCTTTAGGGTTTGCGGCCACAACATCCAAGTGTGATAGCAGAAGCAAGCTTGGTTTTTCGCCTGTTCCTCGAATTCTGGTGATTATGTTTCCTCTTGAAGGTGCAGACTCGAAAATTTCGCATTTGAAGCCTTCTTGCTCCAGGTTTTTCGCCAAGTATTTTGCTGCTTCAATCTCGTTTCCCGGAGGGTTTGTTGTGTTTATGCGGATTAAATCAGCCAACAAATTTGTGACTTCTTCCTCAACTTCCTTAAACAGTTTAACAGGCATTTGCGGCTCTCCCAACGCTTAGAAACTGCGGTTAGTCCATTTAAGATTTCCTTAGCATGTAAGATGGAAAGCCCCGACAACCCGCCTATTCGATTTCAGAAACCTATTAAATGTTTGACATGCCTCCTTCGTTGGTTGAGCCTTAAATTCAATACCTTGTGATTGCAAAGCGCTTTCCACCTCAGGCGAAATCTTCACAAGCCCATAGTAGCCTGTTCCGATGATAAGCACCTCAGGCTTTGGTTCATGCCTAAAGACTTCTTGAAGGTCTTCGAGGCAAAGTCCATGACCTTCCCTTCTCCACCAGCCGTCAACAACCTTTCCTGGGAAGACTATGACATCCCTTGTGTATTTCTTGCCATTAATTACTATGACGCCGAATTCGTAAGAATCTATCATTTTAGAACCTTCCTTGATTTATCATTGCGATTTCGAAATTTAAAACAGTTAATATCTAAAACTTTTACGCCAAGTTATTGTAATCAAACTATGTGGGGCAATGCTGTTGAGGATTATTCCGAAAGAATTTTATAAAAGAGACCCAGCAGTCGTCGCTAAAGAAATGCTGGGGAAAATTTTAGTGAGGAAACTGGGCTCTGAAGTTTTGTCTGGGAAGATAGTTGAAACAGAAGCCTACTATGGAGAAAACGACCCAGCCTCCAAAGCTTACAAAGGGAGAAAAACCTTCAACGAACTAATGTTTTTGGATGTTGGAAAAGCTTTCATTTACATGGTTCATGGAAACTGGCTTCTAAACATTGTCGCACATGTGAAAGGCGGCGTTGGAGCTGTTTTGATAAGGGCTGTTGAACCCATTCAAGGAATAGAAATCATGAAGAAAAGAAGAAATGTAAGCAGCTTGAGGAATTTGACAAGCGGCCCTGGAAAATTGACTAAGGCTTTCGCCATAACAAAAGATTTGAATGGAATTGATGTTGCAAAAGAAGACAGTCCATTGGTTGTGATGGATGGGGAAAAAGAAAATTTAAAGATTTGTTCGTCTCACAGAATCGGCGTTAAGGCAGATTTGCCACAGAAATTAAGATTCTTCATAGATGGAAACAAGTTCGTTTCTTAACATGTCACGCTTAAAATTATATTTCAGTAATCCCCTAAAGGATACCCGAGGACTTCAAATGCTGAGTCAACAGTCGCAAGCCCGTTTACGGGAAGAACCCACAAAAATAATTGGCTTAATTTCTGACACGCATGTGCCTTCAAGGACTAAAAACATTCCAAAAAGGGTTTTGGAAATCTTTGAGAAAGTAGACTATATCGTGCACGCCGGGGATTTAGTGCAGTTGTCGGTCATAGATGAGTTGGAGCAGCTTGCACCAGTTTTGGCTGTTTACGGGAACATGGACGGTCCAGAAATCCGTGGGAAACTACCGAAAATTAACACCTTAAAAGTTTTTGAATGGAAAATTGGGGTTATGCATGACCCGGGAACACTTTTTGGGATGGGTAAGATGCGTGAACTCGCCAAACAAAACGGCTTTAACGTGTTTGTTTATGGGCATACGCATAACTCGAACATAAAATGGGAAGAAAACATACTGTATATAAACCCTGGAAGCCCGACAAACCCTTTACCACCCTTTGTCACCAAACCCTCGGTGGCTTTGCTGAAAATAACCAAAGAAAAAATAATCCCTGAGATAGTTCACATTTAACAAGCGCCAAATCATTATGGGGTAACGGCGCTTTTTGTTCACTTTAACTTATCTCTCTCAACTATGCAGGAATGTCTTTCTGCAGAGAACTTTAAAAGCGAAGATGACAGAGCGCAGTATTGCATCTGTTAGTGGAGGCACGCGACATTGGAACACTGTAGAAATCCTTGGGACAACAAATGTAAGAATGATGATATTGGAGTTTACATCCTTTACAAGGGAGAGAAGCTGCCAATTTGCAAACGATGCTGGAGCAAAATAGCTGATAAAGACATTGAATGGTGAAAACTCATGGAAAAATTTAGTTTAAACATGGCTAAGTCCCTCTTGAAAAGAAATGTGAACCTTCATTTAAAAGACGGTTCAGTGATAATAAACGTCCAGTTAACTGGAATTTGCGAAGACGATTTTGGGAGAAGAAGACTTGTTGAGTGCGTTCCATATGGGGAAAACCGGAGAACTTTACGGATACCGCTGAAAAGCATAGCTTGGGCAGAACTGATAAACTTGAATTTTATCCAAACCAGCGATTAATCGTCAAACAACACAATTGTAATAATAGAGAACATAGTTGAATGTAACTCATGCGTTGTTCACATTGCGGAATATGTTGCAGAAAAACTGAAATGCTTCTCTCCGAAGAGGACATCAAGCGCCTAGAAAACTTAGGTCATAGCAGAGAAAAGTTTGTGCGTTATGACAAAAAAGGTTTCGCCAAACTTCGAAACCATCGTGGATACTGCGTTTTCTATGACCAGCAAAAAGGGCGCTGTAACGTTTACAAGTGCAGACCTTTAGGATGCCGAATCTACCCAGTAATATACAGCGAAGGAGAGGGAACAATTGTTGACGACCTTTGCCCGATGAAAAACACCGTTTCAACTAAAGAATTAAAGAGAAAAAGCGTGGAATTAATGAAGTTGCTGCATAGGATAGATGAAGAAGCGCGGAACGTAGGCTTCACATGAAATTGTCAAACAATCTTAAATAATGCCCAGTAAACTTTCTCAACGGTGACGAAATGCCCTGCACTGTTATAGTTGGAGCCTTCTGGGGAGATGAGGGAAAAGGAAAAATAATCTCCTACCTAGCCCTGAAAGATAAACCCGACTTTTGTGTGAGGACGGGCTCTGTTAACGCCGCCCACACCGTTTGGCTTGAAGGCAAACGTTACGCTTTGCACATGGTTCCAGCAGCCTTCGTTTACGATAAATGTCGCTTACTGATTGGCGCTGGAGCAAACGTTCATGTCGCAAAATTCTTGGAGGAAGTTGAGGCTACAAACGTTAAAAATCGTATAGGCGTAGATCAGCAAGCATCCATAATTGAGGAGAAACACTCCATCCAAGACAAGTCAAGCGCCCACTTGAAGGGAATAGGCACGACGGGATGGGGTGTGGGACCAGCAATCGAGGAACGCGTACGCAGAACAGCGAAACTCGCCAGAGACATTCCAGAATTGAAACCTTACCTGACGGATGTAGCGTCAGAAGTCAACGACGGACTAGACTCTGGGAAAAACGTCATATTAGAAGGTACACAAGGCTTCATGCTCTCACTTTATCACGGAACTTACCCTTATGTGACTGGCAGAGACACAAGCGCATCCGCAATATGCTCCGAAGCCGGCGTAGGACCCACAAGAATTGACGAAGTCCTAATAGTATTCAAATCCTTCATGACCCGCGTTGGTGCTGGACCAATGCCAGGAGAGTTAACAAAGGAAGAAGCTATAAAAAGAGGCTGGTTTGAAACTGCTGCTGGAACAGGACGCGATAGGCGCTCCGCACCCTTCAACTTTGAAATCGCAAAAAAGGCCGTTAAAATCAATGGCGCGACGCAGGCTGCTTTGACAAAACTCGACAGCGTATTTCCACAGAGTCGAGGCGCTAGAAAATATGAGGAACTCCCAAACGAGGCGAAGCAGTTCATAACAGAAATCGAAAAACAAACAGGCATACCAGTTGTGCTCATTGGCACGGGTCCAGAAGCTCTAGATATAATTGATAGAAGAAAGTGAACACCTTTTCGTTAAGCGAGTTCACGCTTAGCAATAAGACTTTCTAAACGAAAAGGATAAAATCGTCAAGTACAAAGGAGTTTCAATGTCAGCGAAAGCTAACCAAAGTAAGATTCTGAAAATCACTTATCCATTCAGCGTGCTTAACAAAGACCTGAAACTAGTCTTTGTCTCAAATTTGGTTGGTTCCTTTGGAGATGGACTTTACGCTTTCATCTTGCCCTATTACATAACTGAAAACCTTGGAGCTAACACGGTGGAGGTTGGAATACTCTACGCTATTGTAGGCTTAGTTGCAGCCGTAACGCTGTTTTTAGCTGGCTTGTTTGCAGACAAATATGACCGCAAAAAAATCATGATTGCCGGTTGGGCTGCATGGATACCAGCGCCACTGATTTTTTCTTTCGCTAGAAGCTGGCTTCAAACGTTGCCTGGAATGATTCTTTGGGGTTTTTGGCTTGGTGGACCTACTAGCACAGCCTATATTGTGACGGCTGCAGATAGGAAAAATCTGACTTTGACTTTCACTGTTCTTTCTTCAGCATGGTCTTTTGGCTACATTTTCGCTCCAGCTGTGGGCGGTTACATTGCGGAAAAAATCGGTATGCAAATCGTTTTTTATATGGCTGCATTTTTCTATGCTTTTTCATGTTTAGCGCTGCTGTTTGTCAGCAGCCAAAGAGCTATCAGCGGTACGCAGAAACCAGAGGAAAAAAACTACTCTGCAATGCTTAAGTTCTCGATTCTCTTTGCCGTCGTAATGTTTATTTTGCTGCTCTTTAGACCCTTCATACCGCAGTTCCTCGCAGACGTCTATCACTACGGCAAATTTGAAATAGGTGTTTTGGGTTCGATTGCATTTTTCGGTTCAGCAGTCTTAGGCATCCTTTTGGGAAGATTAGGCGACAAATGGAAAAAATCTTATGCTCTCGCTGCTGCTATGGGCTTATGCAGCCTCTCACTCTGCCTATTACTAGCGTTTGGCAATTTCTACATTTTAACAGTTGCCTTCTTCTTGGCTGGAAGCTCATACATAGCATGGTCTTTAATGAGTGCAATCATAGGACCGGTCGCCCCAGAATCTTTTAGGGCTAGGTGGGTTTCCATACCCCAAACCGTCAGTATGCTCAGTTCAACAATAGCCCCCTATGTTGGCGGTGTCCTCTACTATGAGTTTTCACCTTACTTCCCGTTCCTCGTGGCGATAGTGATGACAGCTTTCTTGTCGTTATCGTTGGCTGCGAGAGCTTTTGAATGACTTTTGAGTGCGCATAGTTTTACGGAACTTTTATTTCTGGGAAAGTCGCTTGATTCTCGATTAAGATAGGTGAACGTGATGAATGGGCAAAATGAAGCTTACACTAAAACATCTTCAGTCATTCTGATACTTGTGTTTCTAGCAGGACTAATAGCTGGAGGCATAGCAACCTACTATATTGCCTATCAAGAAATTGACAATCTAAACCGCGAAGTTTCAAACCTCCAAAATCAATTATCAGAGCTAACAGGCTTTTCAAACATTACCTACCAAAACATAACAGTATACTACAACGGCACAGTGCTATCACAGATATATGAAGAAGTGAAGGATTCTGTTGTCCTAGTTCAAGCAAGAACCGGAGCTGGAGGAGTTCAAGGCTCAGGGTTTGTTTACAACTTTTCAGGGTTAATGGTTGTAATTACCAACTATCACGTTGTGCATGGAGCAATAGCCGGAAACATAAGCGTAACGTTTTCCAATGGAAACGGGTATGCTGCAACAGTAAATGGAACAGACCCCTACGCAGATTTAGCCGTCCTTGTAGTCGACGCCCCTGAATACGAGTTTAAACCTCTACAAATTGTCAGTTCCTCAACTTTGAAGGTGGGCGATCCCGTCATAGCCATTGGAAACCCATATGGCTTAGTGGGTTCAATGACGACTGGAGTGGTAAGTGCCCTCGGAAGAACAATTACCGAAGAGTACACTGGAGGCTTCGCCATCGCAAACATAATACAAACAAGTGCGCCGATAAATCCGGGAAACTCCGGCGGACCACTACTAAATTATGATGGTAAAGTTGTGGGAATAACAACAGCAATAGTTTCAGACTCGCAAGGCTTGGGTTTCGCTGTTCCATCAAACACAATACTCAAAGAAATACATTCCCTAATCACAACAGGCGCTTACCATGGGCATTCCTACTTAGGCATTGAGGGAATAGATATGAATTACGAAACAGCCCAAACATTGGGGTTAAACGTCACTTATGGATGGCGAATAGCCAATGTTAGGACAGATGGCCCCTCTTATGGAAAGTTATTAGCCAACGATATAATAGTTGCATTAAACGACACCCGCATAAGAAACGGAGACGATTTAGCAAGCTATCTCGAAGAAAAAACGCTTCCGGGAAACACTCTCAAATTGACAGTTTGGCGAAAAACAAGCAGCGTATGGACACAAAGAGAAGTTTTTGTGACTCTGGCAGAAAGACCACCGCCACCAGTTTAAACACTAACCCAAAACCTAAAAGCTTGATGGGGCTGCCCGGATTTGAACCGGGGTCCCGAGCGCCCGAGGCTCAGAGCCTAGACCAAGCTAGCCGACAGCCCCTTTTCACTGGGTCTAACACTCCCTATGAGCCTATAAAGGTAGAGTGTTCCTTAAGCTTTAAACTCTTATTCTCAAATAATACTTTACTACACTTTGAGAGGAGTTGTGAAAGGAATTGTCTGCTCCGCACCGTGTTAGGGGGGTCAAAATTCTTAAGGCTGTTTCTTCACCTGTCAGATTGCAGATTTTAAACTTGCTTTTTGACAGGGGTTCTCTTTCATATACGGAGTTGATGAGTTTGTTGAAGATGAATCCAAGCAGGGATGCTGGAAGATTCGCTTATCATTTGAAGTTTTTGCTTAAGGCAGACTTGATTGAGGCGGATGTTGAAACAAAAAAGTATTGTTTGACCGAACTTGGTAAAATGGTTATTGACGTTGCAGACAAAATAGAGAAAAGAGCCTACAAACCAAAAGGTATGCTTGTTCGCACCTCTAAATTCTCCCTAGAAGAGTTTGACGTAAACAAGATTGCAGGTTCTTTGATGAAGGAGGCGAAAATGCCAGCGGAACTGGCGCATAAAGTGGCTAAGGAGGCAGAAAAGAGGCTGCTCAAAGCGAAAACAAGATATTTGACCGCTCCTCTCGTCAGGGAGGTTGTAAATGCAATTTTAATTGAGAAAGGTTTGGAAGATTACCGCCATAAACTCACGCGTTTGGGCTTGCCTGTCCATGATGTAACCACATTAATAGAGTTGAAAGCGAAGTCTTCTCTGGGTTCAGCCTCAATAAATGAAATGGCTGGAGAAACTGTTCTTAAAGAATACACCCTTTTAAATGTCCTTCCAAGAGACATTGCAGATGCCCACTTATCCGGGAGTCTTCATGTTGGCGGTTTAAGCGGTTGGATTTTGAAGCCAAGCCAAGTAATGCATGATTTGCGATTTTTCCTCCAAAGAGGCTTAGACTTAGAGAAAATAGATGTTCTCCGCCCCTCTTATCCGCCGCCTCAAAACCTAGAATCCGCATTATCAATCATTCTCAACGTCGCCGTGCGCTCCGCCAAAGAAACAGATGAGGAACAGACTTTTGAGTATTTCAACGTTTTCCTAGCCCCTTTTATAAGAGGTCTAGATTCAGCGAAGGTTAAAGAGGCTTTACACCTATTCATAATGAACTTAGGCGAACATGTAAACGCTTCATTAAGCGTGGAACTTACAATTCCGGATTTCATCTCGGATAAGCCGGCGTATGGTTTTAATGGAGAAAACGTGGGCTGCTACGGGGATTTTTTGGAAGAATGCTGGCTTCTGGCTTCGGTTATCATCGATATTTTCGCTCAAGAAAGTTCAATTAAACCAATTTTTAACCCAAAGCTAATCGTAAAAATACGCTCAGAAACGTTGGCGGATGAGCATGCAAAAGCAATACTTCTCAAAGCGCATAAACTAGCCTCAGAAAAGGGGGTCCCATATTTCGCAAATCTTTCCGAAAAAAGTCGGAAGCACTCTGTCTTTTCGACTTCCGGATGCAAACTTGTGGCGGACCTAAACGGAGACTGGGAAATAGACACTTTGCGAACTGGCTGCCTCGGGCACGTGGCTGTCAACATGCCGAGGATTGCTTGCGAATGTGAGGGCGACAAAAACAAGTTCTTTGAAATCCTCAAAGAAAGACTGGAGATGGCGGCACGTGCCTTGGAAATCAAATATAGGACGCTTAAACAACACGGCAAGGGCTTACTCCCATTCATCATGCAAAGTGCAAACGGCGACCAGTATTTCAGGCTTGAAAACTGCTCTCGCATAATAAATCTTGTTGGGTTAAAGGAAGCAGTGGAAATTGTTTGCATGAAAAACATCACGGATGAGCAATCATTAGAGTTCATAGATTTAGTTGCCCAAAGCGTTTCAGCGTTTAAACGCAAAATGAGCACGAGACATGGACGGCTGTTTCCGGCAGAAATTCCATACCCTGAAGCTTCTGAAAGATTTGCACAACTAGACATTGAAAGATACGGTGTTGGAAAAGTCAAATTTTCAGGCACAAGAGAAAGACCCTTTTATTCTTCTGTCAGAGTGCTGAACTTAAAAGACGGTGACTTTCCCCAAGAACTTCTAGCTGTGCAGCGTAAGTTAAATAATTTGAGCTTGGGCGGCAGCTTAACCGTAGTAGAGCTTGAAGAAAGGTTGTATGATCCAGACAAACTTTTGTTATTAACAAATCGGTTATTCACGGAAGACATCACAGAACTTTTCGTCTACAACCGCAAACTCACCTACTGCACAAACTGCAAAAGAAGCTGGTTAAGCCTACTGCACAAATGTCCATCATGCGGATCAGTCAACACTCTAACCTTTTTTAATCGTTTTGCGACGGCTTAAAAGCCACAAAGCAAAGCTAGTAAACGTCTATTTGACTGCTCCCAAGGTTAGGGCTAAAAGAGCCATTCTAACAACTATGCCATTCCAAACCTGCTGGAAATAACGCGCATAAGGAGTTTTGTCAACCTCAGCAGTTATCTCATCAACACGCGGAAGAGGATGAAGAATTATTAAATCCTCTTTCGCACCGCTGAGAGTTTTCAGATCTATCCTATAAGAACCTTTGACTTTGGCATATTCAGCTGGGTCTGGAAAACGCTCTTTCTGTATTCTTGTAACATACAGAACATCAATTACGCGAACTATTTTTTCGAGACTCGTGCTCTCAGTTACGGAGACTCTATTTTTTATTGTTTGCAGAACTTCACGCCGCATTTTAAGAGATTCCGGAGAGACAAGGTATAATTCAACATTAAACAGTGACAGCGCGTAGGCGAGGGAATGAACAGCGCGCCCATATCTCAAATCTCCTACCAGGGCTACTTTCAAACCGTCAATTTTGCCTCGCTCTTTCTCTATTGTATATAAGTCTAGAAGGGCTTGTGTCGGGTGTTCTTCAGCACCGCTGCCACCATTAATAATTGGAACTTTTGAGAATTCTGCTGCAAGTTTCGCTGCACCCTCAAGAGGATGCCTTAGGGCTATCACATCTGCATAGTTCTCCACAGTCCGCACAGTGTCTGCAAGGTTCTCGCCCTTCTTGACTGAGGCTATTTCTGCCTCGGCAAAACCTATAGTTGAACCGCCCAACTTGTGCATAGCTGCTTCAAAGCTTAAGCGTGTACGTGTGCTTGGTTCAAAAAATAGCGTTGCAAGAATTTTTCCCTTTAGAATGTCTGAGCCTTTTGTGGCTATTGGCTCCATTTTTTTGGCGACATCAAAAATGTAGCTAATTTCTTCGCGTGAAAAATCTTTTATTGATATTATGTCTCTTCCTTCAAACTCCAAATTTGCACCCCTAAAACAACACTTGTGCAGCTCCTAAATAACTTTTGTTTGAAACGCCCCACGGCTGGATACTGTTAAAATCTTTTATCCTTGTTTAGATATACCTCTTTGATTGGTATTAACATGAGCGAGACTGAACTGCGTGTTTCAAAAATTAAAGATGGCACCGTCATTGACCATATTACGGGTGGACACGCTTTAGATGTTGTTAAGATTTTGGGGATTACAGGTAGAGAGAAGAGGGTAATAACCATTGCAATTAATGTGCCGAGCAAACGCTTCAAGGTCAAGGATATAGTTAAGGTTGAGGGGCGGGAGCTTAACCCACAAGAGGTTCATAAGATTGCGTTGTTGGCTCCCCATGCGACCATTAACATTATTCGCGATTATAAAGTTGTGGAAAAGCAAAGGGTTAAACTTCCACCGGTTATTGAAGATATCATTAAGTGCGCGAATCCAGCTTGCATAAGCAATAGTAATGAGCCTGTTCAACACAAATTCTATGTTGAAAGTGAAGAGCCTCTGCTGCTCAAGTGCCATTATTGCGGCTACATTCTGGAGAAAAACGACGTGCTTCAACAGTTTTAGGTAATTTGTGTAATGTTCGGAATTGGAACATGCGATAATGCTTATATCGTAAGATATGCTACTGAAATGTTAGATATGTCTTAGAATAGACATATCGTATAAGCGTAAAACAAAAATACACATGGTGAAAAACATGCTCGAAACAATCACCATCATTTTATGGGGTCTTTTTACGTTATACCTTACGTGGTACTTCACATCAGCAAAACACCACTCCCCAATAACCCCTAACGAAGCAAAAATTCTATGGAAAATTCATAAACAGAACACCCAATGCAACGCAAGGAAATGGCGCAAAATAAAGCGAGGCGACAAAATTGTTGGCTTCGAATGCGAATGTGGTTACAAGCATATACAAAAACGACCACTCGTAATCAAACCACCGATACATAACACGCAATCTCAAACATCTATACATGAGAAACTCCACACAACTTACAAATCCACATAAGCCCAATTCAATTCCACCAAAATCAAATAATAACAGACTAAAACTAAAAGAAAACCATCCATATTTTTAATGGGCTTTGGCGCTTTTGCGGTTGTTCTCTTTCTCCTCCAGTTGGCCCTGTAGGCTTTTTACATAGGAGGTGATCCGGCCGCAGGTTCCCCTACGGCCACCTTGTTACGACTTTTCCCCCCTCACGAAACTTGGATTCGACGCAGCCACAAAGGACCACGCCTCACCCAAGAGTCGCTCGGGTGGAACGACGGGCGGTGTGTGCAAGGAGCAGGGACGTATTCACCGCGCGATAGTGACGCGCGATTACTAGGGATTCCATGTTCACGAGGGCGGGTTGCAGCCCTCGATCCCAACTACGGCAGGCTTTAGGGATTACCTCCCCCTTTCGAGGTTGGAACCCATTGTACCTGCCATTGCAGCTCGCGTGTGGCCCGGGGGATTCGGGGCATACTGACCTGCCGTGGCCCGCTCCTTCCTCCGCCTTATCGGCGGCAGTCTCCTCAGTGTGCCCAGCGCATGGCTGGTAGCAACTGAGGACGCGGGTCTCGATCGTTGCCTGACTTAACAGGACACCTCACGGCACGAACTGGCGACGGCCATGCACCTCCTCTCAGCTCGTCTGGCAAGACCTTCAATCTGGCCTTCACCCTGCTGTCGCCCCCGGTAAGGTTTCCGGCGTTGACTCCAATTAAACCGCAAGCTTCACCCCTTGTGGTGCTCCCCCGCCAATTCCTTTAAGTGTCAGCCTTGCGGCCGTACTCCCCAGGCGGCAGGCTTATCGGCTTCCCTGCGGCACTGGGACGGCCCGTAGCCGTCCCAAC
>JAVZMA010000019.1:0-27148 GCA_038883475.1 Bathyarchaeia archaeon | reverse complement strand
GCCGAAAAGCCCTTTGATAAAAGATTTGCAAAATGCCTTGTTTCCTCAGCAAAAATCCTTTACGAAAAAGGGTTTAACCCCACATTAGTTTATGTTGCAAGCGACGAACTAAACATCCTTTTTGCTGATTCCGCGCCATTTCGTGGAAGAATTGAGAAGATGGATTCTGTAATTGTTGGACTAACCTCAAGCATGTTCACTCTAAATCTGCAAAAAGTTTTTGGAAAAGAAGTGGTTACGGCTTTTGACTCCCGCGTGGTTGTTGCATCTGGTAACGAAAGGATTATTGAGTATTTAGCTTGGAGACAAATGAACGCTTGGAGAAACCACAACAACGCCTATGCCTACTGGGTTCTAAGAAAACTGGGGCATAAACCCTTAGAAATTGCGAAAAAAGTTGAGGGATTAAAGACAGAGGAACTTCATGAGATGCTTTTTGAACATGGCTTGAATTTGGCTAAAACTCCTCAATGGCAGAGGAGGGGAATTTTAGTTTACAAAGAACCTTTCCTAAAGAAAATTGGAGAACAACACGTTACAAGGCGTAGGGTTAAGGAAAACTGGAGGCTTCCGCTTTTCACTTCCAAACAAGGAAAAAAGTTACTTGAGCAGATAATTAAGTGGCATATTAGCCAAAAGCAAGAAAAAGCTAAAACTTGATAGGGGCTTATTGAAAAGGTTTAAGAAAAGTTGTGTTGCTTACTCTTAATTCGCAACGGTGAAAATCTTGAGTAAAAATGTTCACCCTTACATCCCGAATTCTCTCCCAGAAGTTAAAGGGGAAATGCTGAGGGAAATTGGCGTAAAGAGCATAGACGAGTTATATTCGGATGTTCCGCAAAAATATCGCTTGAAAAAACTTCTTAACCTCCCTAAAGCCATGTCAGAATATGAAGTGAAAAGGCATGTGGAAGAACTTCTTTCAAAAAACAAAACGTATGCAGACATGCCCATTTTTCTGGGCGCTGGCTGCTGGCCCCATTATGTTCCAGCGGTTGTAAGCGAAATAGTTCAACGCAGTGAATTCTTAACCTCCTACACGCCATATCAGCCTGAAATTTCTCAAGGAATGCTTCAAGCTCTCTTTGAGTATCAGAGCATGATTTGCGAACTAACTGGCATGGATGTTGCAAACTGTTCAATGTATGATTGGGCTTCAGCTCTGGGCGAGGCAGCCCGCATGGCTTCTCGCGTTACTGGACGAAGGGAAATTTTAGTTCCTAAAATTATCCATCCAGAAAGGTCGGCTGTGCTGAGAGTTTATTGTGAACCAGCTGGAATAGACGTTAAGAAAGTGGGATACAACGGGGAAACTGGACAGCTTGATTTGGAGGAGTTGGGAAATAAAATTTCGAAGGAAACAGCGGCGGTTTACATCGAAAACCCATCATATCTAGGGTTTGTTGAAACACAAGTTGACGAAATAGCCCAAGAAACCCACAAGCACGGAGCCTTATACATAGTTGGCGTTGACCCAACTTCGCTAGGCATTATAAGGCCGCCAGGCGATTATGCTGCGGACATTGTGGTTGGCGAAGCACAGCCTCTTGGAAACTTTATGAACTTCGGCGGTCCCCTTTTAGGCATAATGGCTTGCCGCGACGACATGAGTTTAATTAGGCAGATGCCGGGACGCATAATTGGAGCAACGGCAACTGTTGACGGTTCTAGGCAAGGTTTTTGTATGGTTTTGCAAACGCGAGAACAGCACATTAGACGTGAAAAGGCAACATCAAACATATGCTCTAACGAGGCTTTATGCGCTGTTGCGTCAGCGGTTTACATGGCTTTGCTTGGTCCAGAGGGTATGCGTGAACTCGGTGAAACAATTATGCTTAAGGCTAATTATGCAATGCGGCTGCTTTCAAAAATAGATGGCGTGAAGGCTCCGGTTTTTAAATCCACACACTTTAAGGAGTTCACGGTAAACTTTGACGAGAGCGGCTTAAGCGTTAAAGAAATCAACAAGAGGCTCCTGCGTCGCCGAATTCACGGAGGAAAGGATGTTTCAAAAGAGTTTCCAGAACTTGGCGAGACAGCCCTTTACTGCGTTACCGAAATTCACTCGAAAAACGAAATTAACCGCTTGGCAAGGGCTGTAGAAGAAATTTTGGCTAAAAGGTGAGACGGCGTGTTTAGGCAGGCAAACTGGAACGAGCCCGTAATATTCAATCTTGGAAGAAGTGGCACTAGAGGGCATATTCTTCCAAAAGTGGATGAAGAAATAGAACGCTATGTAGGCGACTTAAACAAGCTTATACCTGAAAAAATGCGGCGCAAAACAATGCCTAGGCTTCCAGAACTTTCCGAAGTTGAGGTTGTGCGCCACTTCATGCGTTTGTCAGAAATGAATTATGGAATAGACAATGGGCTGTATCCGCTTGGAAGCTGCACAATGAAGTATAATCCAAAACTGAACGAGTTGCTCGCAAGCCTAGAAGAAATTAGCATGCTCAACCCTTACCAAGACGAAGAAACGGTGCAAGGAATTCTTGAAATCCTTTATAGGCTTGAGCGGTGGCTTGCAGAAATAACGGGAACACATGAAGTTTGTTTGCAGCCCGCGGCTGGAGCCCACGGCGAATTTTTAGGTACTTTGCTGATTCGCGCCTATCACAAGTTTAATGGCGAAGGTGGAAAACGATGCGAAATAATTGTTCCAGACTCGGCTCATGGTACAAACCCAGCAAGCGCAACAATGGCTGGCTTCAATGTTGTTGTCGTGCCATCAGACGATGAAGGTTGCATAAGCCTTGGAGCTTTAAAAGCCGCTGTATCCGAGCGAACAGCGGGATTAATGCTCACAAACCCAAACACTTTAGGAGTGTTCGAAAGAAACATTGACGAAATAGCGAGAATAGTTCATGAAGCTGGCGGATTACTGTATTATGATGGCGCGAACCTAAACCCGCTATTATGTAAGGTTAGACCGGGAGACATGGGCTTCGACATAGTTCACATAAACATACACAAGACCTTCGGCACACCGCACGGTGGAGGCGGTCCAGGCGCGGGACCTGTTGGTGTTTCTGAAGAGTTGGCTAAGTTTTTGCCTGTTCCTCGTATAGTTTTTGATGGTAAGAAATATCGTTTAGATTATGATAAGCCTTATAGTATTGGGAAAATTCGCAGTTTTTATGGAAATGTCGCCGTCTTGTTGAAGGCTTACGCTTACATTTTAAGTTTGGGTGCTGAAGGCTTAAAGGAAGTTGCCGAAGTTTCCGTTTTGAACGCTAATTACTTAGTGAAGAAGCTTAAAGACGTTAAAGGTTTAACGCTTCCATTTGACGGAGGAAAGCCGAGGAAGCACGAGTGTGTTTTCAGCGCCAAAACTTTGAAAAAGGAAACTGGTGTTTCAGCCTTAAATATCGCGAAGCGCCTTCTTGATTATGGATTGCATGCGCCAACCATATATTTTCCGCTAATTGTTGAGGAAGCCTTGATGATTGAACCTACAGAAACTTTCGAAAAAGAAGAGCTTGACCGTTTTTATGAAACTTTGAAAAAAATCTGCGAAGAAGCCTACAAAAACCCAGAAACCGTTTTGAGCGCTCCCCACAACACGGCTATTCCCCGCTTAGACGAGGTTAAGGCTTCTCATCCGCGAACAATGGCTTTAAGTTGGCGTATGTGCTTGAAAAAACATAGTTGTGGAAGCAGCAATCCATATATTTGAATGCTGTGTTTATTCATTGATGAAGTTGGTGTGAAAAATTGTCAGATTTGGAAGATAAAGTCCGTGAGGCTGTTGGCAAAGTTGTTGACCCAGAGACGGGTTTAACATTCGCTGAAATGCACATGATAACAAACGTTAAAGAGGAAAAGCCAGGCGTTGTCAAAATTGATTTCATTCCTTCAAGTCCCTTCTGTCCGATAGCTTTCAAGTTAGCTATGGATGTGAAGAACGCAGCTCAGAAGGTTGCTGGCGTCAAAAAGGCTCTAGTTTATTGTCATGGGCATATGATGGAGCAGCAGATTAACGAAATGACAAACAAATAACCTTCCTGTTTTCGCCTCATTGGCGTAGTGAGCGTTTATTTATGTGTGTTAAAGGTGAGCATGAAATCTACTGTTGCGGCGCGCGGGTGCGCATCACGGCGAAAGGCATTGAAGTTCTAAGCAAGCCGATGATTGAATATTGCCCATTGCATGAGGCGATTTACGGAACTAAACGCATTGATGTTGAAGCTGTGAAAAAAAGTGTTGAAATGAAAATTGCTGGCTTCGGCTTCTGCTGTGGAAACCGCACCTTTGACGCTGAACCGCTTGTTCCTTATGGAGCTTCGGAGATGATGCAGTTTTGGCTTGACAAGGGGCTTATTGATTGTGCCGTTGTTGTTTGTGAAGGAGCAGGAACAGTTATAGCGAAAAGCGGCAAGCTTGTGCAGGCTATCGGCGCGCGTTTAACAGGCATAGTTAGAACTTCGCCTATTCCAGAAATCATCGAGTATATGGAAGCGGAAGGCGGAGTTGTTTTGGACAAAGCCAGCGCGAAAATTGACCAAGTTGAAGGTGTAAAGCAAGCAGTCAATCTAGGCTTTAAACGTGTTGCTGTTAGTGTTGCTGGTTTTCAAGCGAAGGCTATAAGTAAAATAAGAAAATTCGAGGCTGAAGCAAAGGCTGACGTTTTGGTATTTTCTGTCTGCAACACTTGTGTGGACAAGGATGCTGTGAACCATATAGCAAAAGCCGATATCGCATGTGCAGGCGCTTCGAAAATACTTCGAAACGATGTAGGCAGCAAGGCGCTGATGCAGTTAGGCATGACAATCCCAGTTTACATCTTAACCGAGAAGGGCAAGAAACATGTTCTAGCCTATTTAGCTGAATTCAAGGATAAACTTGTGATTTTCAGAACCGGCAGTCTGCCATACTTAGCGGAAAACAGGGGTCCAAAGCTTAAAGAAAGCCTCGAATAACCAAAACGCTTAAGTGCTGTTCCAATGTTATGCTCTATCAAACATGCATAAGGTGTTGAATAGTTTGGCTATTGAAGGTTTTTCGGGAAATAAACAGCCAGTAGACGTGAAAATAGGCGAGTTAACCCCCGCCTCTAGGGCAGTGAACGTAACGGCAAAAGTGGTCTCAAAAAGCGAGATTAGAAACATCGCCACTGGAAGAGACGGAGCACCCCATAAGGTTTGCGACGCATTAATCGGCGACGAAACAGGATGCGTCTACCTAACCCTCTGGGACGACAACATCGAAAAAGTGCACGAAGGCGAGACGATAAGCATAGGAAACGGCTACGTAACCCTTTTCAGGGGCAACATGCGCCTAAACGTTGGCAGATACGGCACGTTAGAAACTGCAAAAGAGGCTTTTACAGGCGAAGTAAACACAGAGAATAATCTGTCTACAAAAGTTTATGAACAGCCCAGACGTCCATTCCGTGGAAGAGGCAGAAGAGATTTCGGCGGAAGAGAGAGAAGAGGCGGGTATAGACAAAGACGGTACTAATCTCTCTTACATCCTTATGGTGGCAGACAGAAGCTTTTCCTAGCCCTATTTTTCGCTCGCGTTCTTTGCGTCATCTAGATGTTTCGAAAAATCGTAGTTTTTCTCCTCTCTAAGTTCCAATCCAAGTTTGCCATATAAACATTTTATAATTGACCTTTCAATAGCTTGAGCGCCTAAACCGAATATTTTCCTTAATCCATTTATGAACGCTTCAGGTTTTTCTGGAATATCCTCTCTTTTAAGTGAGAAAGAGTTTTGGAGGTGAAAGTATATTGCTTTCCTTCCGCTTTCTCCAAGTATCAATAATCCCTCATCCACAGCCTCAAGCAGAACTTCATTGAAAAATTTCTTTTCTTTTGTCAAGGCGATTCACCTCAAAACTCCTTTGTGTGAACGTAGAAGGCTAGTAAAAAGAACAGGTAGCTTAGGCAAAACAAGAGGTCTATTGGGTGCCCACTATAATAGATTTCCTGCGCAGTTGTATAGCTAAAAAGCATGTCTGCGCAAGCGTTCATTAAGATAGCCATGTTAATCAACAACCAAGATTTTCCCAACCTTCCCTTCAGAAAGATTAGTAGACCCAAAAACGCTACGGAAAACAAGGCTAAGTCGAAAAAGGGATAGGCAAAATCCACCATCATGGTAGCTAAATCCTCTTCAGCTCCCAGAACCGGAGTTATCAAAGTGATAGATACGATAGCTGTTAAGCCAAGGGTAAACGCCATGGATGACGCCAAAATTCTCTTCGATAATACCGGACCGAAAATTTTCACATACAAGTATAACGCCATAAAAAAGGGAATGTACCCACAAAGCCAGAAGGCATCCGCAATTGAAGGATAGGGTATTTCAACGCCCCAAACAAGGGTGTAGCCAGCCCACACAGCTTCGCCAACAAACCATAGAAATAATCCCCATGTGAAGTAGAGCCAAACCATGGAAAATTCTTCTCTAGCCCTGTGCCAATATTTTTCCAACGAGAAACCGCATGATATAACCGCTGCACCTGCGATAACGGGAGGAAACGCGTTTGAAAAAAATTGGATAAACTCGGGATAATATCCCTGAAAGGCGTAAATTAGCGTCAAACCAACTATTAAAACTAAGCTGACCTTATAGGCTGCTAGCAAAGATGGCACCCCATTGTATGCCTTGCTGGAAGACTTTTCGGTTCAAAATTTCTTATATATTGCGACTTTTAGATATATACTTGTAAAGCAGATTAAAACTACTGGTTATTGTAATATTATCACCTACGTTTTCTTTCAAACTTTACCACAATCCTTAAAACCTCAGCATTAGAAACAAGAACATCTCGTAAGAGGAGAAAATTGGAATGTCCAAAACCAAAAAAGAAGAAAAAAAGCCAACGGTGGAAGAACTTTTAGCTAAGGCAAAGAAACCGTCCCAATTAGCTCCTCCAATGCACAAGTTTTATGAGGGAAAAGTTCAAGTTATGCCGAAATGCGCCATAAGAAGCTATGAAGACTTCGCAATATGGTACACGCCAGGCGTTGCTGCGCCATGCAGAGAAATCCAAGCAAACACGGATAAATCCTTTGAATTAACAAATAGGTGGAATTACGTCGCCGTCGTATCAGACGGCACACGCGTACTTGGCTTAGGCGACATAGGTCCAGAAGCAGCTATGCCAGTTATGGAAGGAAAAGCCCTACTCTTCAAATATTTGGGCGGCGTGGACGCTTTCCCAATTTGCCTAAAAACTAAAGACCCAGAAGAAATAGTAAGAGCATGTGAACTCATTGAACCTTCCTTCGGCGGAATAAACCTAGAAGACATTGAAAAGCCGAAATGCTTTTACGTTTTAGAAAAAGCTAGGGAGCGACTGCAAATTCCAGTTTGGCACGACGACCAGCAAGGGACAGCGACAGTTATCCTCGCAGGTTTAATAAACGCCTTCAAAATCGTTGGAAAAAACCCTAAAGAAAGCCTCATAACCCTAGTTGGGGCAGGCTCAGCCAACATTAGAACCGCTTACGTCTTAATAAGATGGGGAATAAATCCGGGAAACATAATAATGGTTGATACTAAAGGCATAATACACCGCGGAAGAAAAGACATAACAAAGGAAGAAGACCCGTGGAAATACGACCTCGCCCAAAAAACAAACGCAGAAAATAGGATAGGCGACATCGCAGAGGCTTTCAAAGGCGTGGACGCCGTTGTCGCTGCGTCAAAACCCGGACCGGGCACAATAAAGAAGGAGTGGGTGAAGAGTATGGCTGATGACTCAATACTGTTCGCTTGCGCCAACCCCATACCGGAAATATGGCCTTGGGAAGCTGAAGAGGCAGGCGCCAAAATTATAGCTACAGGCAGAAGCGACTTTCCCAATCAAGTAAATAACAGTTTAGGGTTTCCAGCAATTTTCCGCGGTGTTTTAGATGTGAAGGCAAAGACGGTGACGGATGACATGTGCATTGCAGCCGCCCAAGAACTGGCTAAGTTTGCTGAAGAGCGTGGAATACATGAAAAAGACATTTTGCCAAGAATGGAGGAATGGGAAGTTTTTCCAAGAGAAGCAGTTGCATGCGCATTAAAGTCAATAGAACAAGGTGTGGCAAGGGTTAAACTCAGCAAGCAAGAACTGTACGAGCGGGCTTCGGCAATAATTAAGAACGCTATAGAGTCAACAGCCTTGTTGATGAAACATGGTTTAATAAAACAACCTCCGCCAGAAGAGAAACTGCTCAAATAAATGGCGGGCAACTCTAAAATTCATAAATTTTTCGCCCTTTCCGGCTTAAATAGAAAATTATTTAAGCAATTTTGTAGAACATATGGTGAGATTGGAGAGAAAATAATGAGGTCAGACTACGCCCTTTATGGAGTTGCAGTCATATTCTTCATAATGACAGCGATTGTAGCTATATCCTCTGTGGAATTTCGCGAAGTGTGGATTATTTCAACAGCCGTAGCTGGGCTCTTCTTCGCAAGCTTAGGTTACACTCAAAGACCCAAAACCAAAGCAATAGCAACAGAAGTGCCCCAAACCACACAAGCAGTTCCCGCAGCCGTTGTTGAAACTGAAGAAAAGAAAGTTGAAATTATTGCGGAAACTGCACCAAAAATGGAGTTAACAGAGGTTAAGGGTATTGGCGCGAAGCGGGCGGAACAGCTGAAGACTATGGGGATAAGCAGCGTTGAAGAATTAGCAAAGGCTTCAGCAAAGGATTTGGCAGCAAAGTTGAAGATTTCCCCAAAAATTACAGCAAAATGGATTGAAAACGCCAAGAAACTGGCTGAGAAAACGTAAAGGAAAGGGGCTTACTTAACCTCAAATTTACAATCTTAAAATTCTTATTATATTCCTTCGCTCTAAACGCTTTATAGCGTCTAAAAACTCGCTTTTCTTTTTCCCAGCCAAGCTGAAGTTTTGAATCATGTCCTTTAAAGGCATTTCAGGCTTTCCAAAACTTGCTTTTCTATTAGACAAGTGGCGAACTATTAGCCTCTCTAACTTTCCGCATTTCCATGTAGTGTTACGAATCAACACTACTATGGACTCAACAAGTTTCTTCTTACGGTTTCCTTTTTTAGGCAACAAGTCACCACAATAATTCTATGCTACAAAAAGACTTTTAGGGTTTACGCCCAAAACACTAACACACGAGTTAAAGGGGTAGATGAAATGGTAACAGGAACCGTGGAAAAAATACACTTCTTCCGTTTATTTGAGGATGAAGACCTAGTGGAGGCTATAAGGGAGCGCGCCGAAAAGAACCGTGTAAATGCTGGAATTTTATTTGTAATTGGAACGTTGAAGAATGCTGTTTTGGGATACTACCTAAATGGAGAATACGAGTATGTTAGATTGGATGAGCCCTTAGAAATTGCCTCATGTATGGGGAACATAGCCTTAGACGAGGATGGCAAAGTTATCGTCCACGCGCACATAGTAGTTTCAAACGAGAGAGGCGAGGCTTTCGGTGGACATTTAATGCAGAACTCCCATGTTGCTGCCACAGCAGAGTTAGTTATTATGGAAGCAGAGGGGGTAAAGCTGCAAAGGGCTTTTGACGCAAAGACGAAGCTGAAGCTCTTGCAGTTAAGTTAAGGCTTTCCTCAAATACAGTCCGTGGGCGCTTCCGTAATAACGTTTAAGCTCTCCAACTTTTTCATATCCAAGCTTCTGATAGAGGTTTATGGCAGCAACATTGTCTTCGCGCACTTCAAGGCGGCACTCTTTAACGCTCCTTTCTTTGAATATTTCTTCGATTTTAAGTAAGAGCCTCTGCGCTATCCCTTTTTGGCGATGAGTCGGCGAAATGTCCAGAGTTAGTATATGCCCAATCAATGATTCTTTTTCGGCGTATATCCTACCTATAATGAAGCCTACAATTTGCCCGCCCACCTTCGCAATTAAACCAATGGAGTTGTAATCTGTTAGTAGGTGGGCGATTTGCTGCTTTGTAAACGCCTCTTTCGTGAAGCATTTCATCTCAATTTCGTATAAACTGTCTAAGTGCCGTATTGAAGCATCCTCTATTGTAGGCTCCATTTTAATCCTTTTGAAGGTAAGATAAAAGGTAGATTTAGGTTTGTTGTTTCAACGTTTTAATTTCTAGCCATTGTTGAACAGCGAATCCTATGAAAAATCTAAGCCAGACTGTTAAAATTCTGGTTAGAACGGTTGCTGTTGCGCATATTTGCATTGAAATTCCTGGCAAAAGTATCATATAAAGCGTTGTCATAGTTATTTCTGGAAGTCCAACCTCAAAAGGCACGCCAATCGGGATAGACTTTATGGCAACAATTATTGAGTTTGTCACAACTATTACGCTCCAGTGCACTGGAACCCCCATGGATAAAAAAACAAGATAAGCTGTTCCTAGACTGAAAAACCATGTTACAACGTAAAAGCCAAACGAAGTGAGAATGGTTTTTGGGGCGTGCCAAAACTCCCTCATGGAGTCGTGAAACATTCTTGCAGCTTTAACCGCGTCATCCTTAAATCTCGCTATTTTCCATCGTCCACGACCCAAATATTCTGCAAGTCTGAAAATGGCATTCACAATTTTCAGCGTCCAATGCTCCCTTACACACAACAGAAGAAGCAAGATTAGAAAAATTGCCGTTAAAACGGTCAACAACACCATTAGGTTGAGCACGGTCCCGATGACCTGCCCTCTAATTATTAAGATACTTGCGCTCACGAGCAGACTTGCAATGTATACAATCATCCCAATGAGTCTATGAGCGACGAGCGAAGCAACAACTTTCCCGCTCGTCCCATTTTGCTCCCTTGCAACCAAGTATGCTCTTGAAACTTCCCCGCTTATTGACTCCGCTGGAATGATTATGTCTATAAAAACGCTATACCAAACGTAAAGGAAAGCCTTCCAAACTGAAAGTTTCACAGATAAAAACTCTAGTAGAGTGCGCCATGACAAGGAAAAGAATAGCGCCTCAAAAACGACAAATGCCACAGCCAAAAAATAGAGTGAAAGGTTAATGCTTTTGGCAGTTTCGATTATTGCTGGTATGTCAACATTGAAAAGATAGAGGTATATGAAGAACGCTATTAACCCAAGCGCTAGGAGGATGATAGTTTTCCATGTGACCTTAAACTTTACTGAAACCATTAAGGCTTACACCCGACAATGACAGCAGAAAGCGTGCAGCTCAATTATATATTTTACCTATCCTCCATGAAAACTACCTCTTTGCCTCAAGTTTAACCACCATGCTATGTTGCTGCGCATAATCAGAAACCATTTCTAGACCAGATGTATGAGGATAAGTTATAAGGGCTACAGCTTCATTAAATACGTTTGAGGTTCAGCCGTGTTAAATCGGGATGAAGCCCTAAACATTGTTAAGGAACACATCTCAAAAAGGAATATTGTCTACCACGTGATTGCGGTTGAAGCTATAATGCGAGCCTTAGCCAAACACTTCGGCGAGGATGAACAGCTTTGGGGCTTGCTTGGACTGCTTCACGATGTTGATTACGAGAAAACCGAAGCGACACCGGAAAAACACAGCCTACTAACCGAAGAAATTCTGAAAGGAAAAGTTCCAAATGAACTTGTTAAGGCTATAAAGACCCACAACTTCAAGTATACGGGTGTTATGCCGCAAACTCGCATGGAAAAAGCCCTAATCGCCGCAGACGCCATCTCTGGACTGCTTGTGGCTTGCGCTTTAGTCATGCCCTCAAAGAAGTTAGCAGACGTCAAGGTGGAAACAGTTTCTAAAAAATTTAAGGATAAGGATTTTGCTAGAGGTGCTGAAAGAGAACGCATACTCCTATGCGAAGAAATAGGGTTGCCGAGGGAGAAGTTCTTCGAAATAGCTTTAAACGGACTGAAAAAAGTAGCCCCGCAAATAGGACTCTAACAATTGTTTATTCGTTAATTACCGTATTTTACGAGGTCTAAATGCCGCCAGAATTAAAGCTCTAACAATTAAAGAAACCCCAATAAGAGTTATCACCGAAGCCCAGAAAGCGAACCACACGCTCGCTGTTGTTCCCTCGTTAAGAAAACTTGTTATCAAAACAGCGCCTCCAAGCCAAACAACAATGTCTGAAAAGTTCTCCGCCTTCTTATGCAAAGGTGAATGAGCAAAAATTCTGAAGCATAACAGTGCTATGAGGAATATTCCCCATGCAAGGCAAAATTGACTAGCAGCTGAATACACGGTTATGTGGTTTGCTGGGTTTTTAGGTGCTGGAAAATAGATTCCAGTATTGGAGACTTGAACAATGTCAAAGTCCATGAAGAAGGCTGAAAGTTTGTCGAAAAAGTTTGGAGTAGCTATAAAAATTGCGCCGAGCAGAATTAGGAAGACACCGAATGAAAATGCACTGACAAAACTTTCATTGTACTGCCGAGAACCCGTTAACCATGCATTACAGTCTCCGCATGATATTCTGGTGACCACCCATATAACACTTCTTAAATACTCGAGGTTCGATATTATGAGCTATTAAAAGGTGAAAGATTGTCAACATGTAAAAAATGCGGCAACAAAGTAAGCGAGGAAATGGTTTTTTGCCCAAAATGCGGAGCACCACTAAAAGCCCAAGCGTTTTCTGCCGTACAGCAAGAGGCTAGACCGAGCAGAGGTGAAAAAGCTGAGAAGCATGAGAAACACGAAAAGAGGGAAAAGGAAGAAAAACACGAGAAAAGTGAGTTTTCCTTCTTAGCCTTAATAATAGGGGGGTTAATCCTCATAATTATCGGTTTAACCTCATATCTTCAAATAACTGGCATAATCGACGTCAAAGTAAGAGAGATTCTTTGGGCTATATTCCTGATAGCCGTTGGAATCATATTGATTTTCGGCGCCTTTTACGCTATGACAACGGCTAAAAAAAGAAATCCGATGCCTTAGGTTAACCATCCGAGAAAAAGCCTATAAAGCCTATGTTCCATACGCGTCAAGAACTGGTCTCGTCCAATGACGCGAAAATAGCCTTTTCCAGCAGTCTCTATCAAGTCTCCAATTTCATATCTTGGAAACAAGCAGGAGGAAATGATGAGTTTGCCCCATTCTCCTCGCTTAAGCTCATGTAACATTTTGATGCCTTGGCTTGTTTCAACTTCAAACAAGTATGTGTCATAGTTGGGTGAAATATACGGCAAGTCATCATATTGTTGTCCAAAAACTCCTTCTGTGGCGCTGTAAATCTCAATCACCGGAACGTTTCCATAAAATTCCCGAAGTTTCGGCGCATACCTAAATTGAATTTTTCTCACGCTCGTGCAGAAAAGCGCGCGAACATTCCAAACATCTTTAGGTTTCTTCCCATGCTTCCTTTTCATGTACCTTGCAAAAGCAAGAATTATGGGCGTAACACCCATGGCAGCAGTCACATTCTCTTTCAACGCTTTTTGATAGGCTAGCTCAAATCTTTGCTCCCAATCGCTTCTGCCGATGCCAGCGCCTAAAGCGTCTATTTCTTCTTGGCGTGGAATGAGGCTGAGTTCGTTAAGCATGGGATTAAGCTTAGCATAGGTGCCAGAGCTATAGCCATAGTTGACTTCTTTCCCGTTAACCGTCATGGTGTGGACATTGGATGGAAAATTCAAGTTGATAATTCTTCCACTCAACAATTCAAAATCCCGTTTTCTCAAAACATAATTTACTAGCGCCCGCGCTCCACAAACAAAGATTTGCTCAATGTGGGTTTTGGTTACTGGAAGAACTTTTGCCTTACCCGTAGACCCCCTAGTCATGACCCAGCACAAAACAGGCTCTGGAAAAATGGCTGAATAGTCTCCTTTTACAACTTCTGTAAAATATGGGGTAAGAGCGTTATAATTTACAACTGGAAAATTGCGCCTAAAATCATCTAAATCCCTAATCTGAGAAGCGTTATGAACTTGTCCGTAACGGGTTTTAGAATATTGGCTAACTAACCTTTCCAAAACCAGTTTTTGATGGTTCTCTGGTTTCTTTAAAGAGTCATACCATGAATCAACTATGGACTCCAGAACGTTTTCTTTTTGAAACATTTTCGATGCAGAAGATAATTTGCAAAGCTTAGTTTATATACGTTAGTTTAGACTATGTATTTGTCTGTTTTCTCGAAATCTTTCACTATTTCCATAACACGTTTTTTAGCGTCAACACGACCCAAAGGAACAGCTTCAAGCAAAGCCCACGGTGTTTTCTCTGCAATGAGAGTGGCAATGTGATTTTCTCCAAAACATTTTCTCGCAATTTCATACACAAGCCTTCTAGTTTTCACTTCTGAAAAGGCGCCTAAAGCATGCAGATACTCGTGTAAAAGCAAGTTGTAGATTAAGGCATTAACAACTTGCTTGTTTTTTATTGAAGCTTCAATGATTTCAACAAGCCTCCTGTTTAAAACAATGTTGTTGGTGCCGACAGGGTGGTAAGCGCCAAGCTGAAGCGGTAAATCGTCTAGGAAAAGCATCATTCCGCCTCTGCGGAGATTTAGGGCAGAAGTCACGGTGTCTTTTACAACTTCCCAAATTTCACCGTAGCTTGCAGCTTTTTCTAATCTGTTGCGAAAGCCTTTGGTAACTGCGTCGTTGTCTTCGCCCATTGTTATGCATCCTCGAATATAATATTTGAAAACAAGCCTTTAAACTGCGCAGTTTTCAGTCTATAACATTGCGTGTGCACGAAAACAAATAAATTATAGCACATAGACTTTAGGCATGTTCGGAGGCAAAATCTGTGGCAAGCATAGTTCTCGTTAGAGACGTTATGTCAAAAGACGTTAAAGTTGTGCGCCCAGACACAAGCGTGAAGGAAGTTGTAGCCACAATGAACAAGTTTGACATAGGCTCCATAATAGTTGTTCAGGGCGAAAGACCAGTGGGCATAATCACAGAACGCGACATTCTGAGGAGGCTTGTGGGTCCGTCATTAGCTCCTGAAACCTTAACTGCAAGGCAGATTATGACAAGCCCAGTAGTAGCCATAAACGAGATGGCAAGCATTGAAGAAGCTGCAAAGCTTATGGCAAAGAAGAAGGTTAAGCGATTGCCTGTTATGAGCGATGACAAGCTTGTTGGCATATTGACTTTTACTGACATAGTGTTTAAGATGCCAGCGTTGCTTTCGGTTCTCGAGGAAATAGTTAGACCCTATCGTCGTTCTTACTGAAACTCTGGTTTGGGCTTCCCCAATTTTCTATCTAAACACGCCTTAACGAAACCGTAGTATTCAGGGTCTGGTCTTCCTGGGCGGCTTTTGAATTCGCCGTGGAATTGTGAGGCAAAAAAGAAGTAGTGGTCTGGAAGTTCCAGAATTTCCATTCTTCTGCCATCCGTGCTTTTCCCCGAAAAAACCATGCCATGCTCCTTTAAGGTCTTCAAGTAGTCCAGGTTAACTTCAAACCTGTGACGGTGGCGCTCAAAAATTTCGCTGCTTTTATAAAGCATATACGCTATGGTGTCAGGCTCCACCAAAATTTTGTGTGCTCCCAAACGCATTGTAGCCCCTTTATACTCTATGTCGCGTTGTTCTGGCATTAAGTCAATGACCGGGTGAGGCGTATTAGGGTCTATTTCTTTGCTGTTTGCTTCTTTTAAGCCGCAGACGTTTCGTGCAAACTCTATTACTGCAAGCTGAAAGCCGTAGCATATCCCCAAAAACGGAATGTCGTTTTCTCTCGCGAAGCGAATCGCCATCATCTTTCCCTCAGTGCCTCTTGGACCAAACCCGTAGGGAACGAATATTCCGTCAAAACCCTTCAGAGTCTCTATTTTTTTCGGGGTTTTTTCAAACTCTTCAGCCTCTATGTAAGTAATGTTTATCTTTGTTTTGCATGCTGCCCCTCCATGGCGTAGAGCCTCGTTCATGCTGACGTAACTGTCTGCTAACCCAGCATACTTGCCAACTAAGGCGATTTTCACCTCGTGTTCTGGGTTTAAAACTGCATCCACGAACTTCTTCCATTCCCTGAAGTCTTGTTTTCGCTCCGGAAAGCCTAGTCGTTTACATATGAAGTCTCCCATTCCCTGTTCGTCCAAAATTAACGGAACTTGATAGATGGATTCGACATTGTAGGAGCAGAAGACAGCGTTTTCTGGAATTGTTCCAAACAAGGCAATTTTCCTTAAAGCTTCAGCATCTATCATCTTCGGGCTTCTGGCAACTATGATGTCCGGTTGGATGCCGATGCGCCGCAGTTCATTAACACTGTGTTGCAACGGCTTAGTTTTCAACTCTTTTGTAACGTCTAAAACTGGAACCAAAGCCACATGCACGTACAACGTGTTTTCAAAGCCCTCTTCTAGGCGCATTTGGCGAATAGCTTCAAGGAAGGGCAAGCCTTCAATGTCGCCAACTGTGCCGCCGACCTCTGTTAAGACAACATCAACATCTGAAGCCTTTGCAACCGCCCGAATGCGGCTTTTAATTTCGTTTGTAACATGTGGCACAATTTGAACGCATCTTCCCAAGAAGTCGCCACGTCTTTCCTTTTCAATAACCGCTTTATACACCAAGCCAGTTGTGATGTTGTTTTCCTTCCGCAAGTTTAAATCAAGAAAACGTTCATACCAGCCCAAATCAAGGTCTGTTTCTCCCCCATCATCCGTCACGTAAACCTCGCCGTGCATGTAGGGGTTCATTGTTCCAGCGTCAACATTTACGTAAGGGTCAATTTTTATGGCTGTGACTTTTAAGCCTCTTGTCTGAAGCATCTTCCCTATGGAGGAAGTTAAAATTCCCTTACCAACCGAGCTTAACACGCCGCCCGTTACAAAAATATATTTAACCATACCCGTTTTGCCTCGCAATAACCTAAACCTCTCAAACAGTATTAATATAACTTTTTTGCACTGACTATCTTATCTAAGGAACGCAAATGAACACTCGCAAGAGCCCAAGCGTTGTTTACTGGCTTGGAAATACGCTTTACCTTAACATAACAAACAAATGTCACAACAACTGCTACTTCTGCCTAAGAAATTTCATGAACGGCGTCGGCGGTTTCAACCTCAAACTTCAAAGTGAACCGTCAGTTGATGATGTGATAGGCGAACTTCAAAATTTCATAAACATGAAAAATTGGAAGGAAATTGTCTTCTGCGGTTTCGGCGAACCCACGGAAAGGCTTAACTGCATGTTAGAAGTCACGCGTTGGATAAAGCGATACTATGGGAAAATCGTTGATATACGGTTAGACACAAACGGTCAATGTTTCCTTTTAAACGAAAATCGAGATGTTTTAAGGGAGCTCAAAGAGGCTGGAGTAAACAGAATAAGCGTAAGCCTAAACGCCCACAACAAGGAAACATACAACCAAATATGTCGCCCGGCCTTCAACGATGCCTTCGAAAGCATTCTAGAATTTGTCAAAAAAGCAAAGGAAAACTTTGATGTTGAAATAACGGTTGTGGCTGTTCCAGAGGTTGACATTGCGAAAGTGGAGGAAATTTCGCGGGAATTTGGAGTGCGGTTTAGGCTGAGGGAGTATATAGGCGGCTTCTGGTAGCGCGTACTCTTACTGTGAACTTTCAGCTTGGCTTATAACAGATTCTATCTGCTCGTTGCTGAGCGGTAGCCCATGAAGAAATTTTCCACGAGCATCAATTTTCCTCAAAACAGTTTCCTTTAGCGGCAATGCCTTCTCAAACTCCTTAACATATTTGAATTCGATAGCTGCTTTCCAACCATTCCTTTCGCATTCGCGCCTCTCCTCTTCAGAAAGTTCATCTAAACCGTAAATGTTGCCGATGACTCCATATCCAATGATGGAATCTCCACCACTGGTTTTGTGCACAAAAATTATGGTTTGCCCAGGCTTCCATTTTCTTCTAGCACCCGTGTAATATATAGCCGTGTTAAAAACCTGAATAACCCACTGTTTTGTTGCTATCCTTAGAATGTAACCAGCTTTTTCCCCCATAAAGCCCCAAAATCTATGTTAGGGACGGTAGCGTTATTTAATTTTTTGGAATTTCTGTTGACAAGAATTTGAATCGTAAACAATGACTGAACATAAAAGGTTCAAGCACCTAAAAACTGAAAGCTTTTAAAACAAGTATTGCAATAAGTCTTTGAGAAGATCCATAATGGAAAAAGAGGAAATCGCAAGTAAAGCCTCTAAACTTGCTGAAGAATTTGAAAAGAAATGCACGGGATGCGCTCAGACCACCATCGCAGGTATTTTTGAAGCGTTAGGCATCAAGAACGACGACGTTTTTAAGGCAGCGAGCGGATTAGCTGATGGATTAGGATTAACCGGAAACGGCACTTGCGGCGCCTTAATGGGCGGCGCCATGGCAATAAGCTATCTTTTCGGTCGGGAACGCAAAGATTTTGAAGATATGCTCAAACCCATGAAATCCTATTTGTTAGCGAGAAAACTGCATGATCAATTCGTTGAGAAATATGGCACTTGCCGATGTTCTGAACTGCAAAAATCGCTGATGGGTCGAACGTTCAATCTTTTGGATAGAAAGGAATTCAATGAGGCGATAGAATTCGGCATGGTGGATTACTGCTCAAAGGTTGTAGGAACCGCCGCTGGAATGGCAACAATTATTATTTTAGATGAGTGGGAGAAAGAAGCGACAAAAAATACTTCATGTAAATAGGCAAATTGTCCCGAAAGAATTTTAATGCAACGCTTCATATTCGTCAACGTAAGGGAGGGACTCAAAACGTTTAATTCAAAATTAAGATTTGATAAAAATCTATGCACAACATGCCCAACATATGATTGCCTCGTTAAATGCCAATACATAAACATAAACAGAGAAACAGCCAAATCAGAAATGGAAAAACTAATCAACGGCGAAGACTCTTTCGTGCTAAATGAATGCGCAACATGTTACGCATGCGAAGAATACTGCAAAAGGGGAAACCACCCGTTTTATTTAATCACGGATCTTCAAGAGAAAAAGGGCATACTTCCAATGCCTAAACCCATTGTAAAACAATGGGTTAACATCGGCGTTCCAGGAAGGAAAGATATTCAACAATTTTGGGACGCGAAGGAACCAGTTATATCCCTCTGCCTTTTTCCGGAATACGTAAGTTCAATTCAGGGAAAACTCTTCGAAAACGTCTCCATAATTTTAGGAAGATATTTCTTCTGTCAACTTGCATACCTCCACTTTGGAAAGCCTTCTTTGATAAGAGAGAGGCTTCCAGGGATAATAGAGAATATTGCTAGACACGGCTTTAAAGAAGTAATATTCTTTCACGATGAGTGTTATTCAACCTTAACCTCGTATGCGCCAGCCTACGGCATCGAGGTTCCCTTCAAACCCATTCACCTTTTCGAGTACCTCTATAATAAGCTGAAGGAACATGAAGGGGAGATAAAGCCGCTGAACATAAAGGTGGCATACCAGCGAAACTGTTCAACCAGATTGACTCCTGACAAAGAGCACTTCGTAGACGACATTTTCAGCCTTGTAGGAGCGCAGAGAGTTGAAAGAAAATATGACGGGGAGAACGCTCTATGTTGTGGTGGCATTATCAGAGGATTACAAAGATACGACCTTTTTGTCGATGTGCAAAAAAGAAATGTAGAAGACATGGTTAAGGCTGGAGCTGAATACTGTGTTTTCAATTGCCCCGCATGTTTCTCTTCCTTATCAGAAGCAGTTGCAAAAAGGGGCATAAAACCCATAATGATGCATGACCTCTGTAAGCTCGCTTTAGGCGAGAAACCAGCTGGATGGAAGTGATTGATATGGATAGAATATACAAGTCTCTAGCTGAAATAGTGGGAGAAGAACATGTCTCAAACAGGAAAGAAGAACTTTACATTTATTCTCGTGACCCTGGGTTGATGGAGCCTCACGAACCAGACTACGTTGTCATGCCAAAAACCACCGAGGAAGTGCAAAAAATAGTTCAACTCGCGAACAAAGAGAAAATCCCAATAGTTCCTGTTGGAGGTTCACTAAGTTTATCTGGTTTGGTGATTCCTCATCGTGGAGGCATAGCGCTAGACCTTAAAAGAATGGATAAAGTTTTGGAGGTAAATGAAAAGAGCAGATACATTGTTGTTGAGGCTGGCATAACTCAAGGCAAGCTGAAAGCTTTTCTGGAAAAGAATCATCCCAGCCTAAGGCATTCAATTCCAGACGCTCCTCCATCAGCAACGGTTGTTGGGAACATAGTAATCCATGGTCAGGGACGTTTGTCTCAGCAGTATGGCTTTAATTCTAACATGGTTACTGGATTAGAAGTTGTATTGCCAACAGGGGAAGTATGCAAAATTGGTTCATGTTCCGTAAGTCCCTTTTGGTTTTCGCTGGAACCTTTGCCCTATTTAGCTGGGCTCTTCTTAGGGTGGTTTGGCACAACAGGAATAATCACAAAGTTGGGTCTTAGACTTTACCCGAAGAAAAAATTGAGAGACATCGAAGTTTTCGTTGTGGAAGACCCGAACCTAGTTCCAGACGTAATCCACAGAGTTACTCACACGGAGATGGCAGAAGACATATTTGTTGGCGCTCAACCTTACCCCCTAATATTCAAGTATATCATAATGATAGGAATTTGTATAACTGGAGACTCTGAGGATGAACTCGAGTTCAAGAGAAAAATGATTTGGGATGCCCTACGCACTCACATCGACAGCAAAGAAGGCGGGTTCATGATGCTAACACCAGATATAAAAAAGGAACTTTTGGAGTTGCCAACATCCAGCACAACAAGATTCGCAGATGTAATGAAGGGCGGTGGATTTGAATACTGCGGGCCTATCATACCCATAGAAAAATTTCCAGAAGCCTTCAAAAAACTGCTTGAAATATCTTCTAAATATGGGATTACTTACGGTCATGCGGGGCGAGTTATTGGAAGAGGTCATTGCATGATGTTTTCTTTTGGATACCCTTTCAATCGCGCTGACAAAGACAACATAGAACGCACAAAAAAGGCATTACATGAATCGAACATGGCAAGTTTGGACGTTGGAGGTGTCCCTTGGAAACCTGAAGTTCCCGCTCAAAAAATGGTTATGGAAAAAATGGATAAAAACACCCTTGAGTTAATGAAGCGCATAAAGAAGCTTCTTGACCCCAATGGAATCATGAATCCTGGAAACTGGGAGGTGTGATTATGAACGCATACGGTGAGCAGTTGCATAGGTGTTTTAGATGCGGCTATTGTAAGTTCCCCGATGACTTTACCGATTTCAACTGTCCATCTTACAGCAGATTCCGATTTGAAACTTACTCAACAGGCGGGCGACTTTGGCTTACATTAGCGTGGCTAAATAAAGAAATTGATTGGTCAGAGCACCTTGCAGAAATTGTGTTCTCATGCGTGACATGTAGAAACTGTGTTGAACGGTGTCCAATGGCTTTCAGCAGCGATATTGTCGACTGGATAGTGGCTGCAAGAAGCGACATGATTGAGAAAGGCTTTACTTTATCAAAGGTCAGAGATTTCTTAAACAACATAAGCAAACATGGAAACCCCTGGGGAATACCCAGAAGCAAAAGAGACGAGTGGGCAGAAGGCATAAAGCGTTACAGACCAGGCGACGAGTACCTTTTCTATGTAGGATGCGTCGGGTCATACGAAGAGCGAGGGCAAAGAATGGCTAGAAACCTTGCTGAACTGCTAGATAAGGCAGAGGTGTCCTTTGGTATTCTTGGGGCTGAAGAGGATTGTGATGGAAACGAGGCTTATATGCTTGGTGAAATGGGGCTTTTCCAAGAATTAGCCAATAGGAACACTCAGAAGTTCAAAGAACTTAATGTTAAAAAAATTGTCACCCTTTCACCGCATGCATACAACTCTATGAAAAACAAGTATCCAAGGTTCGGAAACTTCGAAGTGTTTCATTACACGCAACTCTTGTTGGAAATGGTTAGAGAAGGCAAAGTAAGACTATCAGAGCTTAAATCTAAGGTTACTTATCACGACCCTTGTTTTCTAGGTAGATACAACGGAGTCTACGATGTGCCAAGAGAGATTCTGAAAAGCATTCCAGGAATTGAACTTGTAGAAATGAAGAGGAACAGAGAGAATTCTTTCTGTTGCGGTGGGGGAAGCGGCAACATTGTCATGGACCTTTTGGGTTTGTCAGCAGAAAGCCCTAATAGAATTAGGGTTAGGGAAGCCTACGAAACTGGCGCAGAAATTTTGGCTGTGGCATGTCCAAGTTGCATGGTAATGCTTGATGACGCAGTTAAAGCTGAAGATTTAGAAGATAAAATAATTGTTAAGGATATAGCCGAGCTTGTAAATGAATCAGCAAAATAAGGGCTTTGTGCACGACGGTTTCATGGGTTTATGGCTATTTTAATTTCACTCTTTGAAGTGGCGAGAACTTCAAAAGCCTCTTTGATTTCGCTAAGTTTCATCCTTCTAGTTACTAGCGGTCTGACATCCACCGTCATCGAAGAGATTAGGTTAAGGGCTTTCCTAAAATGCAGCGGAGTAGCGTGAAAAGCGCCTAGAAGAGTTAACTCTCCATAATGAAGAGTTTCAGCATTAACCTTAATTTCCGTGCCAGGCGGGCATCCGCCAAATTCGAGAACTGTTCCGCCTTTTCTGGCAAGTTTTATGGCTTGCTCCCATGTGGAGGGCAACCCTATGGCTTCAATCACCACATCCGCGCCATAGCCATTCGTTAACTTTTTAACGCTTTCTACAACATCTGCTTTGCCAGCGTTAATGACCTCGTCTGCTCCAAGTTTTGCCGCAAAGTTCAACCTTTCATCCACAAGGTCTATTACAATGGCTTTTTCTACACCCATTTTCTTAACCGTTAACAAGTGCAGTAGCCCAATAGGTCCAGCACCTATAATCGCAACAGTGTCGCCAAGCTTCACGTGCGCCTCTTCCACGCCATGAAGCACACAAGCCAACGGTTCAGTTATGGCTGCTTCTTCATAAGAGACATGTGATGGAATTTCCTGCATGTTAACTAAAACCATGCGGGCTGGAACTTTTATGTATTCGGCGTATGCGCCCCAAAGCCAAACCATATCCTCGCAAAGATTATACTTTCCTTTCTGGCACATGATGCAGCGCAAACACGCCGCACTGTTACCAGCGCGAATGCGCATGCCTTTCTTTGGCCATTCGAGTCCTTCTCCAACTTCGACAACTTCACCAGCCCATTCATGTCCAAAAATCGTTGGAAGTTTTATCACTTTTTCAACGTAGCCTCTCTGGTATATTTTGAGGTCTGTTCCGCATGTTGTTGCCGCTTTAACCTTTACAAGAACCTCTCCAGCGTCGACTTTTGGAATTTCAACATCTTCAATTCTCAAATCTTTTACGCCATAAAGCATTGCCGCCTTCATCTTTCATCACTCATTGAAAATGATAACTTTCAAACTTTCTTTATTTTCTTGGGCTGTTTTAAACGCTTTCGCCGCGTCTAAAAGCCTAAAACGATGCGTTATAAGCCCCTTAAGATTAAGCTTTTCAGACGCCATGAGTTCCAACGCTTCTCTGGTTTCTATATGCGAAGTTGAGTAAGAAGGAATTAAGCGGATTTCGGAAAAGAAAAGTTCTTTCGGGCTTATCTGCAAATATTCTCCAGGCTTTGTAGGCGCGAAGATGCATAGTGTTCCGCCTTTGCGGCAAACTTTCAATCCCATTTTATATGCTTCTAAGCTTGGTGCAGTGACGATTGCCACGTCAACGCCTCTTCCATCAGTTTCCCCCACAACGACACCATACAAATCTTCTTTTACAGTGTTGACGGTAACATGTGCTCCGAATCTCCGCGCCATATCCAACCGAAAATCAACTAGGTCGCACACGATGGTTTTTTCTGCACCGAAAATTTTTGAGAGGGCAGTGTGAATTACGCCTGTTGCCCCAGCACCTATAATAGCTATTGAATCTCCCTTTTTGATGTTGCATTTTTTGAGCGCCCGCAGACAACAGCCAACAGGCTCTATTAAAGTGGCTTCATCAAACGATAAGGCGTCTGGAATCTTCAAAGTGTCTATTTGAAGGTTTGGGGCTGGGACTCTGAAATATTCTGCGAAGCCGCCTGGCTCAATGTTTGTTTCGTGAAATTGGCTGCAAAGCGTGTAATCGCCGTGCATGCAGTAATGGCATTTTAGGCATGCGACATGATGATGCACGAAGACCCTGTCGCCGACATCAAACCCTTTGACTTTGCTTCCCTTTTCAATGATTATTCCTGTGGGTTCATGACCTAAGACAAGCGGGGCTCGACTTTTAAGATACCATTCCATTAGGTCTGAGCCGCAGACTCCGCAAGCTTTCATTTTTACGAGAGCTTCTTTTTCGCCTATTTTGGGAGTGGGTTTTTCCTCAATTCGTATGTCGTTTAAGCTGTGGTACATGGCGACTTTCATTTTGGGTCAATGATTCTTGCTTTGCTATGCACTTAAGACTTTCCAGAAGCAGCCGCCCAGCATATGCCTTTTATACAAGTTCCAACGAAAATCAGCTTCAAACGTGTGGTGATGTTAATGAAAATTGAAAAACCAGAACTCGTCGCCTACATCCTAATAATTGTTGGCTTGGTGCTGCTGATATTCACTTTCATCATGGCTTACCTAATGCTCATCGCCGACCCAAACATTTTGCCAGCGCTTAACCTTTCGGAAGCTTTAGGCGAAATTCTTGGACCAATCGCTGTAGCCATAATAAGGGTAATGTATTTGGGTGTTATGGGCTGGGTGGGTTCTATCGCGACGATGAGGGGTATACAGCTCTATAAAGAGTCTAAGCCGACGACGCAACAGCCGCCTGCGCAAGCGGTTACGCCGAAAGCTGAGGAAGAGAAAAAGTCCGAAAATGTTTAGCAAAGAACTTGCTTAACGTTGTGAGGGAATGCTGTCTTGCGGCAGACGATTATGGCTATTGGCTGGCTAATTGCGTTCCTATGGATTTTCACAATCCTATTACCTGTTACAGTAGGCTTATCGTTGGCGATGCTTCTTGAATCAAAAGCCATGGGCATCCAAGAACCAACATTTTCTTTCCAAAACGGCAACTTTTCCATATCTATGCCCTTCTACGTGAACAACACTGGCTTTTACGACCTTTCAGACATAAGCGTAAATGTGCAAATCCGAAAAGAAAACAAGACAATTTCAACGTTTTCGGCGCATCTTCCCGATGTTCCCGCTGGTGTGCTGGTTAATTCTAGCTGCGACTTCTCAGTCAGCCTAGAAGAGATAGCCTCAAAAGAAAGGGGGCTTTTCACAAATGACACTGAACTGCTGGTGGACGCTGGTTTAGGCTTTAGAGTGGCTTATGTGATAGCTTTGGGGGTTTCCATGACTTTTCCTACGTCTTGGGGTGCACCGTTTCATAATTTGACAGCGTCAAACTTTGCTTACGACGGCGTCAACAAGTTCTCCACGTTGCTAAGCTTTGAAAATCACGCCTTCTATCCAATAAACGGCTCGCTTACGGTAAAACTATTCAATGACAATAATGAACTGCTTGGCAACACAAGTCAATACATAAGCGTTCTTTCTGGGGAAGCTTTCAACAACATTTTCGAGATAACAGTGGACGAGCCTTCCAAAATGACAGACAATGGCTTAATCCACGTATACTTTGAAGAAGTGCAGATTTGGGAGGGAGAGTGGACTTTATGACTGCTGATGAAATTGCGGAAAAAAGGAGCTATAGACGGCTTATTCCAAGAATTGCAAAGGCGACGCTTGCAACTGCGGTTGTCGGCGTCTTTCTTTTCATCGTCTGGATTTTTATTTCCATGTTTCTTTCCAACTTTCCAGAGTACATGATGTCTTTTGCAATTTTGGCTTGGGCGACGATCTTTTTCACGTTTGCAGTAAAAGTTTGCGAAGGCACAATTTACAAATATCTCTTCAGCATTTCGCAAGCCTTCTTCCTGATAATTTACCTCTCTTACGCAACAGACTTTGGCGTTCTGACAATCAATTTTGGTGATTTTCGGTTTACTGTTGAGTTTGTGCCTTTGTTGGCTTTGATGATTGTGATTTGCTTGTTGTCTTTGGCTAGGGGGATCCTTCAAGCTTTAGAGTTCACTTCTCAAAGCCCAAGAGACTAGTTTATGGTTCAAGGGTTTCTGGCGCTTCCATGTAATGCTTCACTTTTTGGAGGAACTCTGCTGCTGGAGCGCCATCCACGATTCGGTGGTCGTAGGAAAGGCTTAAATTCATAACCTGTTTCACTTCAATTTTTCCTTCAACCGCAACTGGTTTTTCGGTGATTCTTCCAACGCCAAGGATGGCAGCTTCCGGCGGATTAATTATCGGCGTGAAAAAGTTCACGCCATACATACCTAAGTTTGAAATTGTGAATGTTCCGCCGCTAACCTCTTCTCTGGAAAGCTTTCCTTTTCTCGCCTTTTCAGTTAAAGTGTTTATGGCTTCGTCTATTTCCTTAAGCGATTTTTTGTCAGCGTTGCGTATGACTGGAACAACTAAGCCTTGCCCAGTTGCGACAGCCACGCCGACATTTATGTCTTCGAAAACTCTTATTTTGTCTCCGTCAAAAGTTGAGTTTATCATTGGATGTTCTTTAAGCGCTTTAGCAGAAGCCTTCACAATAATAGCCGTATAGGAAACTTTAAGTCTTTCATGCAGTTCAGCGGCTTTTGAAACATCAACTTCCATTATTACCGTGCTGTGGGGCGCTGTTCTAAAGCTTGCGGAAACTCGTTCAGCAGATGTCCTCCTAAAACCGCTAAGCGGAATGATTTCCTTAACTTTCGGCAATAGCCCGCGGGATTCCTCTATAAACCTTTGCACATCCTCCTCAATTATTCGTCCCTCTGGGCCGCTTCCAACAACCATGGACAAGTCTATGCCATACTCCCTTGCAAGACGCTTTGCAGCTGGAGAAGCCCTAATCCTTTCTTCAACTTCCGCCTCTTCTTTAAGTGTTGTTTCCGCGAGGATTTCAGCCTCCGACAACACTTCGTCAGGAGCGGTTATAATGGCTAAGATAGCGTTGACTGGCGCGTCTGCACCCTCTTCCACCAAGATTTTTCTCAGTATGCCTGAGGCTGGCGCCTCCAAATCATAGGTTGCCTTTTCAGAGATTATTTCAACGATTGGTTCGCCCTTTTCGACGCTTTCTCCCTCTCGCTTATACCATTTGCCAACTGTTCCAACTTTCATTGTCAAACTGAGTTTTGGCATAATGACTTTCGTCGCCATTTTACACGATCTCCTTAACTGCTTTGATTATGGCTTCTTCATTTGGGATTACATACTGTTCCAGCGAGGGGCTAAACGGGATTGGCGTATCCGGCTCTGCTACACGTTTA
>JAVZMA010000018.1:0-28278 GCA_038883475.1 Bathyarchaeia archaeon | reverse complement strand
CCCAATCCTCCTTGGCGATTCATCCGTGTTACAATAAACGAAAATAAGTGCAATATTCTTATGAAAATAGAAAAAGAGGGATTTGCGGGGGATTTCTCCATTAAAAGCGCAAATAGGCTACCCCGGCAGATTTTTCCGGATTAGGTATGATTTTAGAGCTTGCTTATTTACGTTTTCTAAAGAACAACAGTCCGTCCTTTTCGCAAACATATTCAAATCCAACCTCTAGTAGCGCCTTGATTTCATCTGGTGTTGAGGCTACTTTCACGTGGAATTCGTCGTTTTGTGTTTGGAATAGGGCTTGTTCTATGTCTATGTAGATCTCTGTGTTTTCGATCTTTTTATGTCCAAGCAGTTTCTTCACGTGGAGTATGTCTTTGGTTTTATGGTACTCCATTGTGGCTTTCCAATGGCGGAATGTGTGGAAGGATATGCGTAGTAGCCTTGGGTTTTGAAGCTTTGCTGCGATAGTTCTCCTTTTCTGGAAAAAGGATGCTTTAAGCGCGTTTGGAGAGTCGCCGAAGATTCTTTCGCTTTTTCTTGGCAAAGCTTCAAGCATGTTGATAAGGGTTTGGCTAACGTTGAAGACTCTTGGGTTTCCCCTTTTTTCAGGATGGTTAAGTATAATTAGGCGTCTTTGGAAATCTATGTCTACCCACTTTAGCCTTCTAGCTTCTCCAACACGCATTCCGGTTTCTTTGAGCAATTGTAAAAGCGTTGAAAGCTTTTTCCCGCTTCCAGCTATTAGCGCGTCTAATTCTTGCTCCGTAGGTATGAATGGGATTTTTCGCTCAGGTTGGCATTTAGGTTTGTCCCATTTTAGTCCGCTGTATTTCGCGAATAAGTCGTATGCGTTTATGACATTTTTTCTTCTGTTTTGACTCCATGTTTGCCTGGCGATAACGCCTTTAACACTTTCAGGATCAGATAGGTTGGCGCCTCTTTCGTGTAATATTCTTAAGGCCGTTACGTTCATTTTAATGGTAGGTTCTGCGTATCCTTGCTTTTTCATCCACCATGCAAATTCTACAAGTTTTTGTCTTGTTTGGTTTTCAACTGATTTTTCTGTGGCCCCCGCAGCCTGCTTTTCGCCTAGGGCTTTTTCCACTTCGGCCAAGGTTTGCACCAGCCCGGAGTGGGCGGTGGGCGCTCGGCTTAGGGCTTCACGGCTCCCTTGGCATGTAGAAGTTAAGGCTTCTGGCGAATTTAAAACCAACGTATGAACTTTCTGATCACGTTGAAATGTATCTGAATTGTTTGAATTTTTCTCGCTGAAGCGGTATCCGCAGTTCCTGCATAGCCAACGTTGAACTGTTTGACCATTTGCCAAATAACGTAGCCCGTCTTTGTAAAGGCGTGATGAGCCGCATTCCGGGCAGCGGAGCCCTTTTGCCTGTGCATCTTCCAATTATTGAGTTCTCCGTGTTGAGGCTTAGATTTGGTGTTGTTTTTCCCATGCTTCTTTGCAGTCTTCGCATATCCAGGCTTTTTCGCCCCTGAAAGGTTCGGCTTTCCATGCGGTTAGTTTTGTGTATCCGCATACTGCGCATGGATGCCAGTCGAAGAAGCCGTCGCTCCAGTAAACAGCCTTTATTTGGTCTAGTGGAAGCCATGGCTCGTTTAATGGCGAGGGCATTTTTGGTTTTTCTTCAGAAACTTCAGTTTCTTCAGTTTCATGGATGTTTTTGGCATGGTTTGCTGAAGTTTCTGGAGTTTCTGAAGATAATTTGGGAACCGCTAGGCTAGGGTAATAGCGCATTTTTAGGCGCTCTATGGTTTTTAAATCCCAGTAAAAGCCTGCTAATCCTTTTTGGCCTGTCCTGCATTTTTCAAAGCCTAAACGTGCAATTATTCTGCCTATCAGCCGGGTTGTTACTTGCTCTTTTTCTGGTAAGCCTTCATTATAGGCTTCCGTTACCGTTTGGATGGCTAGTTTTCCGTTTTCCACTTTGTCTTCGCATTTTAGGATGGCGTCTAAAACTCTGGCTTCTATGCTTGTCTGCTCCTCGTTTAGCCTTGTTTGGGCTATTTGTTTCATTGCTTGTTTAAGGCTATTTTTTATGGTTTGGGAAGGCGCCACCTGGAATAGGCTTATGAAAAGTTCGAGGACGCGGGCGTTTCCATGGCAGTCGGCGTTTTCTTGGCAGTTTGTTTGCGGAGTGTTTGGGTTTAGGTTTTTGAAGCGGTACATTAGTAGTTGGTTTCGGAGCTCTTGAGCTTCTTCCTCGTTTATGAAAAGCCTAACCGGGCGGACAGCTTTGCTCATTTTGGTTATTATACATCTGCTTTGGAGGGTTTCCGCTAGTTCTTGAGTTCCAGCCAAGACCTTGAAGCCGAAGGTGTCGAAAACCGCAATTTGAGGAACATTATTCTGGACTTTTTCTATGCGGATGGCATACTGCCCACGGCGATAGCCACTATTAAGTATAGCCAAAACCTCAACCATCTCTTTGCGGTTGTAGATTTCTGTTTCATCCAGTAGGATGGTTGGGTGCCAAGCTTCCAAGGCGCGAAAAAGAGAGGCGGCGCTCATGCTTGTGGCCATTATGCTGCGGTAGCAAAGCCTGTGGAAGCATTCTAGGGCTCTGGTTTTTCCGCTTGCTAAAGGCCCTATGAAAAAGAGGTATGGAACTACCGTGAAGTTTTCAGGAAGCCAAGAAGCTAGAACAAAGGCGGCGTAAACGTCGTACATTAGTTCGTTTGCCACGTCCAAGTGTTCAATGAAGAATTTTTTGACTTGGTTGAAGAGGGCTTCTTCGCTTGTGTAGTCTTTTGGGATGTGGGCTGTTGGCCATGGAACACGCTTTAAGGGGATATACCGGGTTTCGTCGTGCGTAAAGGTGTTCCATGGATTGTCTGCCACCAGGAATTTTTGTTCATGCCTATTGTAGACTATGTAGGCGCCTGTATCTGTTTGTTCAAAAACTATGTCTTGTAGGGCGAGGCCTGGCGTGACTATGGTTTGGGTCAACTTCGCTTTTTCCTTCCAACAGTTGAGCCGTTTTTGAAGACCCAATAAAAGTATCCGTTTCGGGTCAGCTTTCCCCCGTGGGCTTGAAGGTCTTTAAGCATGGCTTTAAACTCCGGATTGTTTAAGTCTTCGCTTTTTTGATATTGTCCGCTGGAGCCTTCGGCGTTCTCCCATTTTATTTGGTCTGGGTTCCAGCCTATTTTAGCCTCTTTAATTCGCTGTTTTGCCGCGGAAACACCGGCTTCAACGGCATCTAAAAACTCTAGTAACGCGACCAAAGCTAAGTCTTCGTTTTCTTGCTTCTCTATCATTGTATCCACGCTCCTTCAGTAGAGCCTAAAGGTTTGGCATATTTTTCCACAAGCCTGCGGTATTCGTCTTGAAGCTGTTCGGCATCCGCGAATGGGCTGGCTTTCTGCGTTTCATAGATGATGACATGTCCATTGTCCTTGTCTATGGCGTAGATGCGGAAAACAAGCCTATGGATAAAGTTTCCCTTGGCAATAATCGTGCCTGAATGGTGCATCGGCTTAGCCCTGTTAATCCTCTCCTTGAACTCTTCAAAGTTGCGGATTACCTCCCTCACTGGATGCGCCCCCGAACGATAGCCCTTTCAAGAGGCGTAAGCTCCCAAGTGGCTAAAACTCCGAAAAGGTTGGCTGTCAAACGCTTAAGCAGAACTGGATCTTTCGGCGGGACAGGCTTCCACTCTTCAACTTCCCAGAGCAAATGATAGTTTCTGAGCTTATACCTAACCTCTTCAACAAGGATTTTAGCCGGAATTATGGGCGCTGGACAATGAACCAGCTGGTTCCTAATGTTATATGCGCTTAATGGGCGTGTTGGGTCTAACGGCTGCCACTGAAACGTTCCGGCGGGCAACTTAACTTCGGCATAGGTTTTTCTGGGCTCCCGCTGCCAATGGTCAAGCCTCTCCATGCTGAATATGGCACTTCCATCTTCAATCTTTAGGCAGTGGCACTGTTTTGCGTCTGCTCGGCAGATAGCAAGCCTTGGATCACCTTCGTTGTTTAGCCCAGTTTTCTTGAAGCTTTCGTAGATGTCGATGATTTTGCCATGGTGGCGCAGATGCCCATAAACAGCCATCAGCTCGCGGCGGATCTCCTCTTTGCGCAGTTGGGCGTGGCGGCGAAAAGCCTCTTTTAGGGCTTTAAGCTCGGCTTCAGCCTGCTCCTTTGGAATTACAAGCTCCTCAACTTCCACTGGCTTGTTCCTCCCTCGATAGGTTGTATTGTTGGAAGAGCCTCCGCACAGCTTCTTTCACGACTTCTGAGCGGCTTACAAAGCCGTATTTGCCGACGAAATTATCTATTTCATCGACAAGCGTTTTCGGCAGCTTTATTGTGACATATTTGCTGCCCATAGGCCTTTTCCACCTGCAGATTTCTATTTTCGACATGATTTTGTATTTAAATTTGATGTAACTAATTAGTAATAAGTTACACTTTCATGGCTATCAGTTTTCGACAGAAAATTTTATACATCCAAATTAACCATATATGGCTAACTGGTGCGTAAAATGGAGCCAAAGCCAAAACCGGGCTCAGACCACATAACAATAAAACTTCCCAAAGAGCTTGTCGAGGAAATGGACAGGCTTATAGGCGTAAAAGGCTTCAGAAGCAGGGGTGAAATAGCCAAAGAAGCCATACGCCAACTCCTAAACCAATACAAGGAAAGCCTAACACCGCCCCAGTTGCCTCTCCTCGAACACTTTAACATAAGCGAAAACGGGGTCCGCATCCTCGACAGAGCATTGGCAAACGGCTACTCAAGAGGCCGCATAGTAGACGTATACTTCAAGCCGGACTGCATAATATGCGAATACTGCGGAACGGACAACTGCCGCCACGTACAATTCGCCCTAACAATACCAAAAGTGAGGGAAATACTCTCCAGAAAAGACTGGCCCATAAGCAAAAGGATCAAGGAAGAATAAACATGAAAACGATCAGAGTATCAGACGAAACCCACAAAAAACTAACAGAAATCCTCGGAAAACTAACAGCCGAATCAGGCAAAATGCAAACGTATGACGAAGTGATAAGCATATTAATAGCAGCCTATAACTTTACCGATACAAAAACCAGCAAGAGGAAGGTCGGTGTAGGTTGATTGCAGAGTTTTGTGACTGGTGCAGGGAATACCTCGTAAACAAGAATTTAGAGTGTAGGATTTGCGAAAGCTGCTTGAAATGCCAACACTTCGATGGAAGTTGCTGCCTAAATGAAATTGTAGTAGCAAGATACAAGGCAGACTGGCACAGACCAAACTACGTTAAGGGAATAGGGCCTCCACTATGTAGGAAGTATTGCCCATTCTTGTACAATAAAGAAAGAATGAAAGCGGCTGAGTGCGCAGGCAATTAATTCCTCCAACTTAAAGTTCTACTGCAGGAAAAGAAATCTTTCACGGTTTTCAGTGAGCTCAAGAGAATTTTCATCTTCCAAACGCTATCTAGCTTTTACCTTTTTCTTCAAGCGGTAGGTTAATTAGCTTTTCTATCAACTTTAAAGCCCTTCTCCCCTTTGTTGTTATTTCATAGAAAGTATACGCTCTGTCTTTTGTTAACTTCGGCGAAACCCTAATTAGCCCTTCCTCTTTCAGTTCCTTTAACCGGGAAGTCCTTGTACGGTTACTCTTACAGACTTCTTTTAAATCCACAAATCGCATTGGTTTTTTACTGAGTGATTCGAGTATTTCTAATGCATGGGACTTACTAAGAACTTTTAGAATTCTCTTTGTCATAACTTGTGCTAAGGTTTTAGCATGTAATTAGGTTTTTGATTCCAAAAAAGGAACCTAAAGTTTCAAATAGTAAACTTTTTTAAGCCAAGAAAACTTATACCCTATGTGGGAGAAGATATCAGTTTGGGCATAAAATTGAGAAATGCGGGTATTGACGGAAGTGATAAGGAGTTATTAGAGCAGGAAACTGCGGTGGATAGGTTTAGGAATAAAGTTTCATTTCGAACGAGGCGAGATGACTTTTCTCACAAAATTGCAAAGCTTCTGCTAAAACAGATCTTTTACGAAATGCTCATTCCTCGAGATGCTTCTATAAAAAATAATTTAGATCTTCTGATAGAGGCAACACGAATAATCGCCTTAGATTTAGTGATCTCTCGTTCTTTGCATTTGGATATAAAGGAGGTTGTGCGTAATCCTGAGTTAGGAATAACTTGTATATCAAATAAGCGCCTTAGTAAACCCGATATAGCTGTTAAAATTTTTGAGCTAGTAATTGAGAATATAACTCGATTCAAAGATCTCCCGCTTCTAGGCGAAATTGAAGACTTAGATCGATACGATTTAGTCAAAATTTTAGAAGCTATTCATGAAGTTTCCGTTTATACACCATCGGAATTTATCAGTGAAAGAATATATAATTCCAGTTCTCATATTATTGAAACCGACGGGATAAGAAAACAAAGAGGTGCTTTTTATACTCCGATTGAAATAACTGAATTCATTTGTGAGAACACTATTGGACGCTTTTTTGACGAGATAATCAGCAAAATCAGCAAAGCTTTTGACGAAGCATACGTATCTGGATTAGATGCCTATAAAGAAATTAAGAGAATATTTGAAATCAGCATCGTAGACCCCGCTTGTGGACCTGGAACCTTTTTGTCTTCTTCGTTAAAGGTTTTAGAGGCGAGGCGTCGTAGGCTTTTAGAAATCGTTAAAAAGCTTCAAATGTATCCGTTGTCAGAAGAAGAAAAGTTCAAAGTTGATTATTGGATTGATATTCTCGAAGACGAAAGGGAATTCTTGAAGTATTTTGAAGGCCGTGTATATGGTGTTGATCTAGATTCCGCTGCTTTAGAGGTTGCCTCGGTATGTTTATCCTTGTTAAGTGGACGTAATCCGCTACTTGAGGGTTTAAAGGTTCCTTTTGGGGTGAACCTCAAAGAGGGCAATTCCCTTATTTCTGAGCTCCCTCCCAAAAACGTGAAACTCGATCCACAAGAGGTGCAAAAATTATTGGATTTGAGGCAAAGGATCCGCGACAGCCGGCTCGACGAGAGAAACGAGATTTTAAAGGAATACAAGGATACGATCGCACAGCTCCAGCGTCGGTTGCCGACCTGTCCAACAGTGAAAAGAGCATCACAATTCTTTAAAAACTTAGATGAGAAAAAGGCATTTTGCTGGGAGTTAGAATTCCCCGAAGTTTTTTATAACGATAAAGGTGATCCCGAGCGTGGGTTTGATTTACTGGTAATGAATCCGCCTTACGATTTACTGAAGCCTAATAGGTTGGAATTCATAAAACTATACGGCACTAAAAATAGTATTTCAGCAGTAGAATTTGAGAGTTTGAAAAGAGTTCTTAATGAAGAGGTGAAGTTCTATAGAGAGTCTGGTCATTATAGCTTGGCGACAAGCAATGTGTTAAATCTGTATAAACTCATGCTTGAACGCGCTCTATATATAACGTGTCCAACCGGAAGGTTAGGGTTTATAGTTCCGTCGACTTTGCTGTGTGACGAATCTGCGGCAAAGCTTAGAAGAGAGATTTTAAGTAGGTACAAAATTGATGGTGTATTCGAATTTCTTGAATCGGCAAGAGTTTTTACTGGTGTAAGCCAATCCGTCTGCATTATGATCATTAATAAGTCATTAAGAGGAAACAGTATTCCGCTTGCTATGAACTTGACTAAGATTGATGATTTATGGAAAATAACCCCGACCATCATTCCGATGGATTGGGTTAAAAATTTTTCGAGTTTCCGCATCCCTAAAGTTAATGAAGTTGGATGGAAAATACTGGAGAAAATACACGCTAACCCTAAACTCTCTGATTTAGATTGGATATTAAATCTTCGGGGCGAAGTTGACCTTACGGTGTATAAAGATTGTTTGTCAAAAGACACGGGGAGCCTTCTGATAAGGGGAAATAATATTTCACGTTATGTTTTAAGAAGAAGTTCTGGGAGGAAGGAAAGCTTTATTCAAAAAGAAAAGTTCTTGAACATGTTGGGAAACTCTATAAAAGCTGAACATGTAGAAGACAGGAGGATAGCAGGCCAGCAAATCTCTAATATGATGCAGAGATGGAGATTAAAATTCTGCATGGTGGAAGCAGGGATGTTCTTAGGCAACTCTTGCAACTATATCTACATTAAAAAAGAAAAAAGCGACCGTGAATCGCTATATCTATATCTTCTTGCGTTGTTAAATTCGACACTGTTAAATTGGAGGTTTAAGATCACCAGTACCAATAATCACGTTAGTAATACTGAATTAGGCATGTTGCCCATTAAACTGATTGACACGTCAAATGAAATAGAAAAAAGAATTTTTAATTTAATAGTCGAAAGAGTTAGGGCCATCCTGAAAAGCGGAGTCAGCTGCGTTGACGCTAAAATTGAGGCAGCAATTTTCCTTCTCTACGGCTTAACATCGGACGAAATAAAATTTGTATTACTTTCAGAGGGAGCAGCAGACCATGAAATTAGAAACGTTTTAGAGGCTTTTTGTGAACTCAAGAGAATTGGTTCGCTTTCGGAAACCTCGGTGGTTTAATGTGGTCTTTCAATAAGCTATATAATCATGAAACCGCGACGCTTAGCGAGTTAGACTTACAGATGATTCGGTCTATACCTCCTGGAGGCAACTGGAGAAATATACCTGAAGAGATTGTTGCCAAATCGAAACGATTACAGCAAATAAAGATAAGTGGTGGCAGAACAACTTATTACGGGAGAATGCTTTGGGATAAACCAAGCTACACAATTAATACTTACTTCAATAGACCTGGCAATGGGTGTTTTATACATCCATCGCAAGATCGATTAATATCTCAAAGGGAAGCAGCAAGACTACAATCATTTCCTGACTGGTACAGATTTCATGGTAGCAAGCAGTCGAGGTTTAAGCAAATCGGTAACGCTGTCCCTCCCTTATTAGCCTATGCTATCGCGCGAGGACTAAAGGCAGGAAATTGTATAGATCTGTTTGCAGGTGCAGGTGGATTAGCATTAGGATTCGTGATGGCTGGGTTCAAATGTATCCTAGCTGTTGACATGGATAAAAACATGTGCGAAACTTTGATTAGAAATAACGTTGCCGAAACCATTTTACAAGCAGATCTATCTAAGGAATCTGTTATAAACGAGGTTGTAAATATTACTCGAAGTAAAATTAGTAAACAGCTCGACTTGATATTAGCAGGCCCGCCATGTCAAGGATTTTCTACAGCTGGTAATTGGGATCCAAACGACCCCAGAAATAACTTGTACATTCCTCTCCTCAGCATAGTAAGGGAACTCCTACCAAAATATGTCTTAATAGAAAATGTTCCGGGGATCAGATTTATGCGGAACGGAGAAATCCTTAAAAAGATTGAACAGTCGCTGCGTGAAATGGGGTATCTAGTGAAAACAGAACTGCTCAAGGCTGAGGAATATGGCGTTCCACAAAAAAGACGACGAGTCTTTATTTTTGGCTATCAAAAAGGTGAAAAGGCATTTTTACCCCCGGAACCAATGTTCACAGATTCGCAGGAGATTAAATTTGACTCTAGTGGGCTTCTAGTTTCTTTACCAAAACCCCCAACTGTAAGAGAGGCCATTTCAGACTTACCTCCAATAGAAGTTGGAGGTGGAGCAGAAATTATGGAATACGATGATTCATGGATCAGTAGTGATTATCAACGATGGGCGCGAGGGCACATAAGCTTTAGTGAATTTTATAAAAAGCGTGTCCTAAATAATAGTTAAGTCAAAATGATGGTGGACGGGTGCCTGAGGGCAAAAATAGTGCAATTTTCGAGATGAATATTGATTTTGAAAACCAGAAAATAGAATTCGTTAATCGTTTGTTTAAATGGTATGCGTCAAATGGACGGGCATTTAGCTGGCGCAAGAGAAATCTCACTCCATATCACGTTCTCATTTTAGAGATAATGCTACAAAGAACACCGGCCCAGAGAGTTGAAAAAGTATTCGATGTATTTGTAAATAAATTCCCAAATCCCATCGCCCTCTATCTTGCTTCCGACAAGGAATTAGAATCTACTATACAAACTTTAGGCATTCAAAAGAGAAGGCGGAGTTTACTAAAAAATCTTGCAGAGTATCTCGTCAAAAAATACAATGGTCGTGTGCCTGTTATTAGTGGTGAACTCTTGCAACTTCCAGGTGTTGGAATTTACGTTGCAAACGCAATAATGTGCTATTGTTATGGAAAACCGGTACCGCTGGTAGATACTAATGCAGCGCGTGTATTAGCCAGAGTTTTTGGCTTGTCCTCACGTGGTGATCCTTCATCAGAGAAACACCTCTGGATTTTTGCCGAGCAAATATTACCGAAAGAAGATGCGAGAAGATTTAATTGGGCTATGATCGATTTTGGATCATTGGTGTGTAAACCTAAGAATCCTCGTTGCTTAGAGTGTCCAATGAAAGATATCTGTAGGTGGTTTCTTGCTTTTCAGAGTCAAAGTCAGGCGAAGTGAAATCTTTTAATGCTTCGTCGGCTAGAATTTGTAGAGCCTCATGAATTTTTGTCAAGGCACTTTGTTCGTCGCCTTTTTTAAGGCTTTCAATTACTAATGCAACAGCCTTATCAACATCTTTAGACTTCCACGGTTCTACTCTCCTGTTTTCCTTTCTCTGGTATTTTTCGAGTGATTCAAAAGCGATTCGAACGTACCTTGCAGCGTTCCTTTCGTACTGCTTTTTTCTGCCTGGAATTTTTATCAATTGTTTGTATGTTCCTGTGGCACGGTCAAAGCCATCAAATTTTATATAAAAATATGCATACTCCGGGTGTAAGAATTTCCTTCTCAGAAAATCCTTAAAACCAGCCGCTGCGATATCCGACAGGATTATCAGGACATGGTGCATATTTCTTCTCATCAAGTGGCTCAGCTTTTTGGCATCCTCGTCTGTTTTAACAAGATACTTGATCTTATCCCATATATACTTTGAATGCCACGAAATTATTTGCTCACCTCTTTCCTCTTCAGCAATTAGGGCTTGGACATCCGCTATGCTCATTCTGTAATTTCGAGCACTATTGCATTGCCTGCAAACTGGTCTTAATTTCGGCCTTAAACTGAAACCTAATGATATAGGTCCGAGGTGGTCCGCCGTAAGTGGGCCCTCTCGTCCGCAGAGAACGCACTTTCCAGTTCCTTTGATTTTCCTCATGAGCCAAGCAGTTGCCTTCCAATCTCCATCGCACCAATGTTCATATGCGCGCCTGTCTTCACCGTAAATTGCCAAATTTTCAGCGTGTCTTCCAAGATCTTGGCTGCTCCTACAACATATATTATACGTGTGGAATCCGTCAAGCCTATCTGGAGGATTACTCATAGCTCCAGGGCTCAATCGTGTTTTTCGATTCTCTAGAATGAACTTTAGATAGCTTTCCTTTGTCCTAGGTATATCTTGCGGGATGTCAAAAATCTTAGCCAGCCAGGTAAGGGTTTCTCTCTCTCCAAGGCTCTCGCTTAGTCGATTATAACACTCCTCTATCGTTAAAAAATCCTCATACTTGAACTTAAATCGAAGTCCAGGGATGCTATTCAATCGTGATATGGTCTGTTTTGTAGGATACACATAGTCGAGTTTCATATACCTGCCACATATCTGGCAGGGCTTCTCACCCGTCGGGTGAATCAGCCTTGCAACTTTTGACATCCAAGGCCCTTCCCTAGGTATCCCTAGCTCCTCTCTCTTTTGATCCCACCACTTCGCTCTTGCCCTTCCAATTTTACTTCGTCCGGTAACTACCCATCTTATGGAACCATCACTTTTGTACAAATATGGCATCCCACGATAATTTGGATGATTCACTATAAAATTCATATACTCTATGAAGTTAGGGTGCCAGTTTCTTTCCTGTCTGGGCATACCCACCCCTTATCTAAATCTTCATCATCTTAATTTCAAATGCAGCAGTGATTTTTCCACATTGAAAAGGAAGATTTTCCAGATATACTTTGCTGTATACTCAGCAGGATAACCGCTCTTTATTCAGGATTCAAAAAGAACATCTTCATAGTCGTCTTCATCTATAATCTGATAGAGTTCATAGTCTATTCCTTCCTCTGCCAATCCTAAATTAAGTTCTGCACATGGAATACAATATAACTTGTCACCAATTTGGATGGCCTCTCCAATGGGTATTATAGATTGACAATTAGAACAAACTACTAAGGTTTCTTCCTTCTTCACTTCAATCTTAGTCTTGTAGACCAATTCTATGGAATAATGGTTTGGACAATGTTTCCTCTGAAAGTCTGGTATCAAATATGGAAATTTCTTCTCAGCCCACTCTAGAACCTCAGATACTTCTTTGTCTGTAGGCTCATTGTGATATTTGTAGATAATGATAGGTACATTATGTTCTTTACACAGTCTCCAAAAGAATCTATCATTGATATTAAAGGATTGGAAGCTATCTGCTAATTGGCAAAATTCACAATTCTTCTTTCTGTATAATCTCATTTTCCTTCCTCTTCTTTTCTTGGAATTATCAGAGGAATCGGTTTCTCTCGACAGAATGACCTAAAGGGTACTGTCCATGTTCTAGCAGTATTGATAGCATATCCTCGAGAAAGGAGATATTTGTAGAATTTGACTAATTCATTTCCATATTCCCTAGCCCATTCATTCTTGTCTTCTGCTCCACGGTATTCCCTAACAATGGTTTCAATGTCCTTTCCTACAAATTTGAGAAATCTCTCAATACCTTCTCTCTTTCTAGAATGTTGGTGTCCTTCATACTTTGCTAGGAATTCTTCTAAGAATGCACTCATTTGCTTCCTTCTAATCCTCTCCATCCTCTTTTCCTTTGTGAATTCGGAATCTATGTTTGAGAACTGGATACCAGAGAAACCTTACCAGATGTCGTAGAGAGTATATTAGGGCTTTATATTTAGAGAAAACGTTGGGCAATTTATTATCATTCAGCTGTCCAAAACAAGTGAAAACTGGTGGAGGGAAAGAGTTCTAGGAGATGTTTGGAAAGCATCTGAAGACAAAAAGAGAGAGGAAGAACATAGGTTAGTATATTCACTTGACCCGCACTTAATCTGGTATGTTGACTTTTATGATTACGTAAAAATAGTCACGCGAGATGATAACTGGAAAGACGTTTTCAAAAAATCTTCGCCAATAAGGATCAGAGAACGGCGCCTTCTCTACTTCCAAAAATTCGCCGCTTGGCTTAATCTTGTAAATGCTGTACATTTTGACCCCCTTATATTAAATATTTACTAACAAATTCCTCTTTAAAGCTTAAGATTCGGAAATATGGATTTACGAGCATAGCTCACGAGTGTTCAGACAATAGTCGCCTTATTGTTATTTTAGGGTCTTTAAGGAACCATTTGGTTAGCTTGTTTCATTGTTTTAGCTTCATGTTGAGTGTTGGCGCCAATATGGCTGTGGCAAAATGCTCTAATCTAATTCTCTCTTGCGGGTCTTCTATTTCTTTAAATTTAAACGTGCATTGATCAACGTAATTATTAACTTGTTCCTCATTCGTTAAGCCATAATTCTGCATCAAAGCTTTTCTAAACTGGCTTCCCCTAACATTCCCCCTTTTATGCTCTCTCAACAAACGCCTACGAAGGTTTCTGGTTCTACCAACATAAATTATTTCATCCCGCTCATTGAAAATCACATAAACTCCAGGCCTGTCAGGTACCTTGCCGGAAACAACGTTTCCAAAACTTAGACTTTCGCGAGCCAAAAGTTCCTTAACCTTACCAACATATTCTAAAGCAACATCCTCAAGCAACTCCACCCCCTCCTTGAGCGACTATTATTACTTAGCTGTGGACTTTTTCTGTTATTAGTGATATGCTTTTTGCGTATTCCATGAAGGCTTGGCGTAGGACTTCGCTTTCGCCTATGCCGAGGCTTTTTGCTATACGTTCCAACAAGTGTTTCTGTTCTTTGCTCAGGTAGACTTTAACCCAGCTTTTCCTTCGCATAAGCCCTTTAAACCTACATAGGTCCCTACATAGTTACCGTTCAAAATTTAAGGTTTTAAAACTTTTCTATACCGATAGAAATTGTTCGCCGCCTTTTGAGTGGCGTTTAGCGGAGCCTATTTCGTATGGTTCATAGACACAGTTTTGAGAAGATGCAGCGTAGGGTTGTGCGGGGCTTAATTTTCCGCCATGCTTATTTGGATAAGCTTCGTGGCGAAGTGGTTTCAAGGGTTTCGAGGCTGGATGTTTTGGGCTTGTTGAACTGTGATGGCTTCAGCTTGAGCCTTGTGCCTGACATCGAGCGGGGCGAGGTTTTAATTGACTCTCGGGGAACTGGCAGTTTCCAGAAAAGGCTTGTTTAAGACGCTTTGGTTTCGCCTTGTTCAGCGAAAGCGCTGGTTCAAGCTTTACGCTAAAAGAAGCCTTAAAAAGGCTTGTCAGTCCGCCTTAATCGGCTTTTTAAGCGGCTTGATAATAGGCTTTCAAACACGCCAAATCGCTGCAATCACGCTTGTAATTGCTGTTTTAACAGCGTTGCTCAATTTTCTCCAGGACGTGTTCGCCTAATTGAGAATGTTCAATTTGAAGCAGTGGCATATTCGCCAAATTGAAAACCAGGAACACATTTTCATAGACGCCAAAATAGCCAATCCGCTGGAGCCTAAAAAGGCAGAGAAGGTTGAGTTTCTGGTTGATACTGGTGCAAGCGGCTGCGCCATAAGCAAGGCTTTAGCGGAAAAGCTTGGGCTTGAACAGTCCGGCGTTGTGGAGGCTGGACTGGCAGATGGCACCGTCAAACGGGTTAAAGCTGCCTACATACTCATAGAGGTGGCCGGCAGAAAACTTTATACTTGGACAATCTATGATGAGGGCTTTACGCCTATTCTGGGCTTGGATGTCATGAGGGTTTTAGGCGTCCACATCGATGTGCCAGAGAAAAAGGTGCTCATCCCATACAAACGCTTGAAGCTTCGCAGGATAAGACTCGCAACGAACATGCCCTCCACAATTCACAGCTTCACCGTTACATATGGATGCGGATAGAGGGGTAGGCCTAAGTTGGCTGACAAGAAACGCATCCTGAAAATATCTGAAACCCTTGAAAGGATTAACATCTTCTGCCAGCTTCAAACCCAAGAATTACGCGTCAAGCTCATCAGCGAGCTGGAAAGGCTTTTCCTCTTCGCAAGAGACACGGCTAAAACGGCTGAAAACCGAGAGGAATGGGTTAAAATCTGCGGCTACATCGCCCAAATCATCAACAGCCTCGCCAACAGCTACGACGAAGTCCGCTTCAACGAGCAGATGAGGGAGCTGGAAAACCTCATTGAAGAAGCCAAAAAACGTGTTGGAAAGGCTAAAACAGGAACTCCAGTCGCTTGAAAAAGAAAGCCAGCCCAACGAAATCCCCCAAGACCCTGTTATGTTCGCCAGAACAATCCTCAAGTTTATACCCACACAGTATCAAACAGACTTCCTACGCGACAACAGCAAACGCATACTCCTATGTTGGAGCAGACAAAGCGGCAAAACAACGACGATAGCCGCCAAAAGCATCTGGTATGCGTTGGCTCACCCGTCCACTTTAACACTTATAGTGGCTCCGTCGCTTCGCCAAAGCATGATATTAAGCGACCGCATACAAGACTTTCTGGCTAAACTCACACCAGACCAAAGAAGAGTTTGGATAGCCAAGCAGCAGCGCACCCAAATACTGTTCAAGAATGGAAGCCGCATAATCGCTTTGCCAAACAGCGAAAACTTGCTTAGGGGCTACACAGCCCACATGGTTATAGCCGACGAAGCCAACTTTTTCGCCAACGACGAGGACATTTTCTTCAGTGTTTTAATGCCAATGCTCAGTACGACGGACGGAACGCTTATTGTAAGCAGTACACCGTGGAACAAGGACAGCGTCTTCTACCGCTTCTACAATGACCCCGCCTTCCGCAAGCATGTCGTAACTTGGGAGGACGCAGTTAAAGAAGGCTTGATAAAACCGGAGTTTATCGAGCAGATTAGGGCTTTACTGCCAGCTGAGCGTTTCCAACGAGAATATGAAAGTAAGTTTGTCGAAGACGTCAACGCCTGGCTCACTCAAAGCCTTATCGTAAGCTGCATAGACAGCGAATTAACACCCTACGAGTTTTTTGACCAGCCCCGCGGCGACTTTTACATCGGCGTGGATTTCGGCAAACATCAAGACTATAGCGTCGTCGTTGTGGTGGAAAGGCTTTCAAACAGCGTTTTAAGGCTGGTCCACGTTCACCGTTTCCCACTTGAAACCGAATACGCGTCGGTTATAGGCTACATTAAAAGCCTCCAAGACAGATGGCAGACGATAAACGCCATATACGCGGATGTGACAGGCGTCGGCGACTACATTGTCGAGGACATGCATAACGCAGGCATAAGAGGAGTTGTAGGCGTATTGCTTACAATACAACGGAAAGAGGAGATGGCAACGATACTCCGCGAGAAAATGAAGAGAGGCGAGTTCAAAATTCCATACACGCCAGCCCGAACAATACAGGACATAGACTTATGCGCAGAGCTCAACGTGGAAAAGTTTGAACTGATGAAAACCGGCCACATACGGTTCAGCCATCCAGAGGGAAGCCGCGACGACGTGTTCTGGGCGACAGCCTTAGCCGCGTACGCCGCCGTTCAAGCCCCCATAAGCGGGGTTGGCGCAGCATTACTTCCCCATGAAGGTGCTTAAAGCTTGAATTTTGTAGCTGAAAAATTGATAAAAGGCTTAACGGGATTACGGGGCAAAATAGCGAACGCTTTCAAGGCTCAACGAATTGTCTCGCCTGAAATCAGCCGACGGCAACTGGAAGAAGAGATCCCAGCAAGCTGGCGTAAAGACGAAGCTCTCTGGAGCTATGTAACACGTTACATGCTTAAAGGCAGCGGGGCGGGCTTCGTTGTCCCGCCATACACAGCCTATTGGGAGCGTTTGTGGGGCGCCCAGCCCATTGAAGACTTGCCAAAATACAAGGACCTGTACACTTACACGCCCTATATCAAGGCAGCCATCGACGTAACAGTTAACCTCGCTATAAGCAACGGTTTCGAATTGGAAGGCGGAGAAGATCATGTCCGCGAGTGGCTCAGCAACTGGCTTGACGAACAAAACATCCTACAAACTCTTCGCATAGTTGCGACGGACATGCTTGTGTTTGGAAACGCCTACCTTGAGCTTTGCCGCGACGAGGAAGTAGGCAGAATAGTTTGGCTTAAGCCCCTTGATCCCGTGCATATGCGTGTCCGCCGAGACGCTTACGGCAACGTTTACGGCTATATACAACTTTTGACATTTCCGCCTGTTGCTTTTGAAGCCTCTGATGTTGTCCACTTTAAATGGGGCGCAAAAAGCTGGCATTATGAAAGCGCTTACGGCACAAGCCTTTTGAGACCATTACTTAAAATTCAAGCCTTAATCGACCAGCTTGAAGACGACATGGCTGTTATAGTTCACACCTACGCGAAGCCCATGCTGGTTGTTAAGGCTGGAACGCCTGAACGCCCATTCACAGATCAACAGCTACAGCAACTTGTCGAGGCTTTCAGAAACCGTAAGCCAGCCACAGACCTTTTTGTTAGAGGCGACGTTGACGTTCAAGTTGTTCAAAGCATGACTAAAGAGGTTAACATAAACTGGTGGCTTGACTACCTACACACGCAGCGGGAAGCCGTTTTAGGCGTACCGAAAATATTCATGGGCAAAAGCGAAGGAACAAACCGCGCCACCGCCGAAGTGGTGATGCAGGAATACGTCACACGGCTGAGAATGATGCAGGAAATCATAGGCGACCAGCTTGAAAGCCACCTGTTCAAAGAGCTTATCCGAGCCGAGTTTGGAGAAAACCGTGAAATTCCAAGGATAAAATGGAAGCCCATCTGGGAACCCACAGTCCAGGAAAAGGCAAAATACTTGTGCATGCTTGTGGAGAAAGGCGTGATTTTACCGAAAGAAGCCAGAGTGCAGCTTGGTTTTCCAGAAAACTATCCAACAAGCACCATTGAAGAGTTGCAGGCTATTTTGAAACACAACAATCTAAAACCTTAAAAATTTAAAAGCGTGGTTTTATGCCCGGTTTAGACGAAACAGAAAACACTTTCAGATACCGCGTTCAAAACCCAGATAAATTTGACAGATTCCGCGTCAAGGAAATAACTCGCGGCGTAAAAATAACGCTTGGAAGGGTTAAGGGAACAAGCCGCTGGGAAATTCAAAACTACATTTTCGACAAGAAGCTGTTCAGAACAAGAGAACAAGTCCAAAAATGGCTGGAGAAACACTTGAAAAGCGAAGTGAAAACCCTCTTAGACTTCAATGCTTGGAACGAACACCGCAAGAGGCTACTGCAAGTTTATCTTGAAATCTCAAAAATCGCTTAGCATAATCCAAAAACTTAACTTGCGACGCTTTTTCAATACATGCCACTGCCTGGATGAGATACATGAAAGTCTTATTCGTTTGCCTTGGAAACACTTGCAGAAGCCCCATGGCGAAGGTTATCTTTGAACAAATCTTAAAGCAGCGAGGCTTAGATCACAAGATATCTGCAGACTCTGCGGCAAAAGGATATCCAGTCATGTCATCAGCCCATCCGAACGCAAGAAAAGCTATAACCCAACTTTACGGCAAGGACTTGCTCGCAGATCATATGCCAAAATCGATAAATTCCATAGACGTAGATGACTTCGACTTAATATTAACAATGGAAGAGAGCCTGAAAAGCGGCTTACCTCCAGAAAAAACATTCACGCTGAAGGAGTATGCAGGGCTTAAGGGAGACATTCAAGACCCTTGGGGCAAACCTCTTGAAGACTATATCAAATGCCGAGACGAGATAAAAGAATGCTTAGAAAAGATTATTGAGAAATTAATCGCGGAAAAGACTTAACGTTTCTTGGACGCATGACTTTGCTTTCGCGTTTTGGTTCATTTTACGGTTATGCAACTTAAATATTATGTAGCCTTTAAGGCACAGGAAGGTAGCGCGGAATATTCCCTAAAAGAGAAACTCATTAACATTGAAGGCGTAGCCATAGACACAAGCGTCAACAAGAACAAGTGGCAAGTTCCAAGGGAAGACCTTCAACACATTGTTGAATCGTTAAAAGGCGCGCAGTTACGCGTAGACCACGCTGAATCAGCCCTAATGGTTGTAGGCAAGGTTGTCGACGCATGGATCGACGGCGAACGCGTCTTATTCAGAGCTGAGGTAGGCGAAGAAAAACTCATCGAGAAAATTCTAAGAGGCTACGTAAGCCACGTAAGCATCCAAGTTGACAGCGACGAAGTAGAATGCAGCAAATGCAAAAGACAAACACGCCGCGATGGCATGCTAATCCATTTATGTCCAGGAGCATGGGAAATAGTTCACAAGCCCCGCGTTCGCGAACTCAGCATAGTGGCAAGCCCAGCCTACGACAACACAGAGTTTAAGCCTTTAGGCTTTTATGCAGCCATGAACGACGCCCAATGGAACGCCATCGTCGAAACTTTCACTAAAGCCGGCCTGCTTGAAACATCGAAATCTTCACAGTCATCCCCTAACGTGGATGGCGATGTAGGCTCTAAGGCTGAAAGCCTGCAAGAGCCTGAACAAAAACCCGTTTTAAAAACCCCGCAAAACGAGGTGAAATCCCATATGGACGCTAAACAGGAGGCTTCTCTGCAAACAGCCCAAGCAACCGTAAACGTCGCGCCAGGAGAGCAATCACCTAAACAAGTGGGATATGAAGACGTTATGAAACAGTTTGAGCAATTAGCCGAACAAGTCAAAAAGCTTTCAGCCGAATTGGAGGCTGTTAAAAGATCCATAGAGGGGTCGGAAGCTGGAAAGAAGCTGGCTGAGCTGGCTAAAAAGAAAAGCGAGGAGGCAAATGAAACAGCTGAAACTTCAGCCAGTGAGGCAAAGGCTAAGGGTAAGGGCATAGTGGCCCTCGACGCAATCAGTAAGGAAGTCCTTGGCAATTATGAATGGTTCCAAGACCTTCTGAAGGCGCACCGCAAACTTGTAGGCTTTCAGTAAACGGGGTGACGGTTTATGTCGTACGACGCTCAAGTGGCTGGAAACATATTTTGCCTCCCAGGAGACGTTGTCGCTTTTACAGCTGGAGCAAACATAACGAAGGGTCAAATCGTCAAAGTAACCGGTAACATGACTGTTCAGCCGGCAACAGCCGCCACTGACGCCGTGATAGGCGTTGCAGTTTCAAACGCAAACTCAGGCGGGTCGGTAAGCGTTTTAATGGGATGCCCAGTCGTTTGGGTAACCGCTGGCGGAACCATTTCTGCAGGAGCCGCTGTTGGAGCAACAACAAACGGAGCCGCTGCAGCTGTTTCTACGGCGGGAAACCGAGCCGTCGGCTTCGCATTGGAAGGCGGCTCGTCTGGCAACGTTATCAGAGTAGCGTTAAGCCCTCACGTCTATTGAGGTGATCGTTTTTGTCTATGCTACGTGATGCCTTTACCTGGATAGACTCCGGCGCTATAGCCTATCCGGCCATACACAGAAAAATTATTGAGTTGACGATGCCCGCCCTGGTGGTTAAAAGGCTGTTTCCAGAGTTTCCACTCGTAGCTGGCAAAACCGCAACCTTTGTTAAGCAGTCTGGAAGTCGTGCAGCCGCCATAACTGAAACAGCTGAAGGCTCTGAAATACCGATGGACTACACTCCATACACAACCATAACGGTTACGCCCTACAAGAAAGGCCTCCGCGAGTTCGTAAGCCGAGAAAACATTGAAGACCTTTACATACCCGTCATTGAAGACCAGTTGAGGCGACTGGCAAGACGCATGGCCTACACCATCGATAAAGACTGCATAACGGTTATTGACACTGCAGCTGGGACGTCGCTCACGGCTACGGGACAAAGCCTCTCAGCCACCGGCACAGAGTTCACAATTACAGGCGGGCTTGGAACAAAAGACATTTTGAGGGCTAAAGCCGTCATTGAAAACTACGGCTTCATACCTGACACCATACTACTTAACCCAGTAAACGCAAGAGACGTTTACTACCTACCGCAATTCAGCCTATACGCCTATTACGGCGAAGATGTCATCCAAACAGGCGCGGTTGGCACAATCTATGGAATGAACGTCTATACAAGTGCTGTTGTGCCAGCCGGAACAGCTTACATCCTAAGCACTGGTCAAAATGTAAGCGCAGCCTACGCACCTGTGGGCTTTTTCGTAATCAAGCGCCCATTAACAACCGATTTGGAAGTCAAGAAGGAACGCGACGGCGTGGAAGTGGTTCTCACCGCCAGATACGCACCTGTAATCACTTGCGGAGAAGCCATAGTCAAAATAACCGGGTTAAGCACAAGCTAAACAGCTCAGCATAAGCAAGTCTCTATTCAGTTTCCCTTTTTCTGTGCTCCAAAGCCAACCCACAAGCGGGGCTGGCGGAACAAATGCGAGGTGAAAGGAATGAACCTATTTCATATAGCGTTAGGCATAACGGCAGGCATAATCTACGCAGTTTTGGGCTATTCAGCTCAGGACAAGACCTTCGACTGGAAAAAGTTTCTACGCACCGTTGCCATAGCCACGTTCAGCGCTTTAGGCTTAGACATGGCTGGAATGACCTTCGACGTCTACACCGCGTTAGTTGGACCCACAGCCATAACGGTTTGGCTTCAAAAACTCATAGACTCTGCAAGGTGAAAACGCCTAACCATCAACTGTTTCTGGACTGAGCTGCCGTGAGGACACAATACGTCACAGCCGCAGAGGTTGCTGCAGCCCTAAACGCGCCATATGACAGCGTAAACCATGTTTACACGGTTTACGGCCTAACAATTTCCGAAACAAGCTTCCAAGCCCACGTGGACTTCGCCAACACTTACATTAACTCTTTAATCAACCGCGATTTAACAGAGGACGATCAGTGCTTTAAAATTGCGAAAATGGCTGCTTTAGACCTGGCATGCATACGCATTCTCGTTGTTTCAGCCGGCGGAGCCTTAATCGGAGCTTTCGACTATTTCCTCGGCGATCTGCGAGTTTCCCGCGCTGGACCATACTCCGAAGCTATTGAAAGGGCGATAAAGGGTTTCCAAGAAAACTTGGCAAGGCAGTTAACAAACCTTGTATCAAGCGCCTTGGCCGCTGAATCCTTAGCAAAAAATGAAGTCCCAACATATAAGGGCGAGTTAATTAATCCATGACGGACGCTGTATCAGCAATTTCAAGTCTGCTATACAACAATTGGAACCTAACAAGCCCAGACAAAAACAGCATTTATTGGGCTAAAAGCCGCTTTGAAACCGTCGACTTTGCTAAAGTTGGCAAAAGCAATATTGTGGCGTGCTACCAGCTCACGGCAAATGTGAAAGGCCTTACTTTTGAAACCTGGCAAGTTGAAGAAACAGTGGCTATTGATATTTTATCCAAGGAGCCATCACTCCGCAACGATATGCGAGAAGAGGTTTACCGCATAATCCACGCCAACGAGCACGCTGTAAGCGGCTACGTGTGGGTTCACATTGTCCGAGAGGCTAACAGTGTGGAAAGCATCGATTTAGCCCGGACAACAATACATGTTGCTTGTTTAAGCTGGAAAACTAAGCCATGACCGTCAAATTCAAAATCGAAATAGGCGAAGTTGAAGCCTTCCGTCAAGCCTTAACTAAAATGCCGGAAGAACTGAGAGAAAGGCTTTTTGAAGTTATGGGCGACATAGCCCGACAAACAGTTCAGACGGCAAGAGGCTACGCACCTGTTAGAACTGGGGCCTTAAGGGCAAGCATATACGCCCATGTAACCCGCGATCTATGTTGGCGTTTCGGCGCTTATGTGAACTACGCAGTTTACCAAGAATATGGAACCCGCTACATAGCTCCACGGTACTTTTTGACCCGCGCAATACAGGAGACTATGCCTCTTCTCGTTTTTGCGATGCAAGAGACAATACGTCAAGCTTGGGAAAGCGCTCGGTAAAGGGCTTCAACAGGCGTGAAGCCCGCCTAAACGAGGCGAAAATGAGATGTCCACTCCGGTAATTGGCAGGACAGCCGTAATCAAACTGGATAACACGGCTATCGGATACGCTAAAAGCGTTTCAGTCAGCATGGACGTGGATGTAATAAAGGACTATTTCATAAGCGGCGCAAACCCAGACATGCCGGCGGTTCTCGAGGCAGGCAACAAAAGCTTCACCATCTCAATTGAAAAGGCTTGGATAGACAGCACTTACGCAAGCAAAGTTTTGGACGGTACAGCCGTTTCCATGGAAGTTTACCCGAAAGGCGAAGGCACCGGCAAGCCAAAGATAACCCTAACCAACGTAATACTAAACAGCTATGAGCTTACGATAGAACAAGATGGCATAGTGATGGAAAGCATAAGCGGCGAAGCCAAAAGCATGACGTTCACAACAGCTTAAACTTAAAATTCCCTTTGTGGGATGCTCCATGAGTAGTAGCGAAAATGGAGACTCGAAAATCAAAGAATATGCCAAAAAACTGGAGCAAATCGAAGCCGTAAAAGCTGAAAAGGCTAAACTGTTTAACCCGCTTGAACTTGCCAAGTCAAGCAGAGAAATCCGCAGCACCTTCATAGAAGGAGTCGGCGAAATCCGTTATGGCCCGCTAACCGTGGCGGATATGCTTGAAATAAGCAAAACAGAGTCAGACGAAGAGCGCGGCATACTGATTATATGGCTTATGCTCCGCAAGGCTTACCCAGAGCTTAAAATGGAAGATGTCAAAGCTTTTCCAATGGATACGGCTGCAAAAATCCTAACCGCTTTAACGGCTAACCTGGATTTTTTAGCAAACCAGAAACAGTTGCCGAATGGATAAAAGCCAACACGTTTGCCCAAAACATAGGCTTCATAGCCCACGAATACGGCTATCCGTTGGAATACATTGGCAGCCTAACAATATTCCAGTTCACGTTTCTTTTAAAGTGGACGGAATGGTGGTTTTCTAAACTCAATAAGCGTGGAAAACTGTGAGCCAAGAGCTTGAAGTAAGAATCCGTGCAGTTGACGAAGCCTCAGAAGCCTTCGAAAGGGTCGGCGCTTCAGCTCGCAGCTTGGTTTTAGGGTTGTCAGGCGTCGCCACAAGCGCCTTCTCGCTTTATCAGAGCTTTGACAGGCTTGAGAAGGCTCAATACGCCGTTGAAAAGGCTAATTTGGCTGTTAAATCAAGCCTTAAAGCCGTTGAAGACGCGCAAGCCCGCTACAACAAGGCTGTTGAAAAATATGGCGGCGAAAGCGAAGAAGCCAAAAAAGCCGCAAAGGATTTGGCTTTAGCCCAAGAACGTTATCAGCTTGTCCTTGAAAGGGCTGAAATGGCGCAAGAAAACTTTAACCAAACAGTGATGCATGTAGCCCTCTCCATCGTGCCAACAGCCATAACCATGATTGACAGTGGCGTCAAAGCCTTCAAAAACTTTCACGCGGCGGTTGACATGGTTAACAAGGTTACAGCTTTTCTGGCGGCTAACCCGCTTATGGCCGTCGTGATGGCTGTCGGACTTGTCGTAGCAGCTTTAATAACAGCCTACCAGACATGTGAGCCTTTCAGAAACGCCGTAAACGCCTTAGGCGAGGCCCTATACAACTTTTTCAAGCCCGCTGTGGACGCTGTTGCAGCCGCGTTAAATTGGCTTTGGAATAACGTTGTTAAACCTTTATCAGACGCGTTTAATTGGCTTTGGAGCAATGTGCTTGCGCCTCTTGCAAGCTTCCTAATAGCCTACTTTATTGCTTCATGGAAAGCTGTTGGCGACGGCCTCTGGTGGCTATATGAGCACGCTGTCAAACCCTTGATAGACGCTTTAAATTGGCTTTGGCAAAACGTATTAGTCCCGTTGGGCGGCTTTCTGACAGCAACTTTCTACGCAAGCGTGAAAGCGGTTGGAGAGGCTGCCAACTGGCTTTGGACAAACTGTTTTAAGCCTCTTGCTGACGGGCTTAAATGGCTTTGGGACAACATCTTAAAGCCGTTGGCGGACTTTCTATCCAACACGTTTAAGCCTGTTTTTGACGCTGTAGGCAACGTTGTAAACGCGGTTAAGGGCGGAATAGACTGGCTTGCCAACGCACTTAAAGGCTTATGCTTTAAACACGCGGCTCCCATGGCTGAAAAATTCAACCGCGCCTTAAAAGAAACAAACACTTTGACGGACACAGCTACAGAGCAAATTTCAAGTTTAGCCTCATCCCTTAAAGGCTTGCCATCCCCAAAATTAGGCGCGACTACAGGGTTAGCCCATGTAGCCCCACCGGTTCCGCCGTTGGCAGGCGAAGTTAAGATTGTTTTTGAGGCTCCATTAGTTAATGTTGAAGGCTCAGCGGATAGACGAACCGCTGAGCTTGCAGCGGAGCTTATTGAAGAAAAATTGAAAAGCGTGCTTGTTGAAGCGACGAGTTCCGCTGCACCCACTAAAAGGATTCGTTTCACAGGCATCGGCTTTATTTAGGGTAAGGTGAAAGGCTTGACTTTGCTTGTTGAAAGCGTCCGCGACATGGCTTATGAAAAGCGGGTAATAGACGACACTCTGCCCTTCTCAACGACGGGAACAAGCTGGTCGTCCGTTCCGAGAAGCTATACGGTGTCTGTTGAGTCTTCAGACCAAGCCGTAGTCATAGCGGTGACGGCAGAGTTTCCAGCAAACGGCGGCAGACTACGCGTTTACGCAAGCACAGACACTTATGGAAGACGCTTCGTTTTCGCTATGAAGGGGCAAAACGAAACCAAAACAACAGGAACAATCGCGTGCCTACCAGTTGGAAGCCACTCTTTAACTGTGCAACTTTGCAGCGTTACTTCCGGCGAAACGACGAAGATGACAAGGTTTTGCGTTGGACTTTTCAAACTGAAAGATAAGGCTACACACCTCTACGAAAACGGCTACAGAATTACAGCCTACAACACACAGGAAATAACGCGGAGCATTACATTGCCAACCAAAAGGAAACTGCCATTTGGAAAAACAAGCAAAATGCATGTTTTCGCCAACATCATTGTGGATTCAGGCGAAACATGCGACGTAAGCCAAACAAACAGAAACTCGGAGTTCGCCCTTTACACGGGAAGCTACACGGCTGTAGGCGAACGCATTAACGAGTCTACACTTCTGCCGGGCAAGACCCTTTGGAAGGCAACTGTTTGGCTTAAACGCTACGGAAGCCCAACGGGAACCCTTTACGTCAGAGTCAGAGACCCCTCAAACAACAGCATAATAGCAACTTTAGGCTCATACAACATTGCAAGCATATCAACGGCTGGCACTACATACACTTTTGAAATATCCAGCTACGTCAACTTGGGCACGCGAACAACCATCTACCTAACAGTCGAATGCAGCTTCACAAGCAGCAACTCAAGCAATTATGTGGCGGTAGGCTACTACAACGCAGAAAACTACATAAACGGCTACCTAATCTACGCGACGGACCCCAACAGCGGCTGGACAAGCAACACAAGCTACGAACTTTACTTCACCTTCAACTGTGCATACGCCAACGTGAGCTTCACAGACTACGCTTCAGACAGCCTAATCGTAGACGTCTACACAAGCTTAGACCAATTAAACTGGACGCAAGCCAATTGGATAGAAAAACATTCACATGGAAGCGGCTACGGCTCAAACATGGGGTTAGCTGGCGACATAACCATACCATTAAGCGAAACTTCAACCACAACCTTCTACCTTAAAGTTTCAATTTACAACTCAGGCAGCACAAACAAATATTACGCCGTCAGAATCCACGTTTATTGTAGCGTCTGGCTTGCCTTCAGCAGCTTTGGCCAAGCCGCCTCAACCGTTGAGCTATCACTTCCATTTCTTTCAACAATTTACATCACATTAGAGCCATTGTTCAACGAGTCCAGCGGCAAAGCTGTAGCTTTAGCCAAACCTAAAGCCGCAAACTTCAATGCAGATAAATATGCAGAAGCGACAGGCAGCGGCATCATCCGCCTCGAATACACTTTTGACAAGTTTGAGCCTTGGAGCGACATGCTCGTCTGGTACGGCTGGGGATCCGCAGTCAGCTTCATAGGCGCAGACATAAGAGGCTAACAAATGCCCATCACGCTTGGAAACAAAACCCTAAACTGCACAAGAATAGCTGAAACCTTTGAACTCGTAGGCAGCCAATGGGACGGATGGGAAAACGGGCAATACAAACGAAAAATCTTCACAGTTGGGCTTATCCGCAAATGGACATTAGAATGCATAGAAAAAGACGTTGCTTGGGCTGACAGCGCAGTTCCATACCTACAACAAAGAGCAGTCGCCGCTGAAGCCTTAACCTTTTCAATAAGCGACGGCAACCGCTACCAAGTTTCTACAAACGTTTACGTTTTAAACGTTCAACTAACGCTTAAGCCGACAGGCACCAAAAACATCCGCTACTTCACAATCCAACTGAGAGAAGCCTAACCATGCAAATAGAACACTTTCATATCCGCAGCTTCACCCGAAAATGGGACGCTAAGGAAGGCAAATTCATCATCAACATAGCATACGAAACAGCAGCGCCCGAACCCACAGAACGCGTAGTTGGCGTGGCAGAAGCCTTTGGCCTCGGCTTAGACAGATATGAAAAATTCGTAATTTACGACAATGTCGAGCTAAAGATCGGACCAACAGACATTGTTTATATTACAGGCGACAGCGGCTCAGGCAAAAGCGTGCTACTCAAAGCCTTAGAAAAGGACATCCGCGAAGCCGGCTGGAGCTGCATCAACATTGCTGACATCAAGCCCGTTCCAGGCAAGCCCTTAATCGAAACCGTTGGAAAAAGCCTTGAAGAAGCCCTTGAGCTTCTGAGTCGAGTAGGGCTTAATGACGCCTTCCTATTCCTTCGCACATACGAGCAGCTTAGCGACGGACAGAAATACCGATACAAAATCGCCAAAATGATTGAAAGTCAAGCGCAGTTCTGGATTTTAGACGAGTTTGCAGCCACCCTTGACCGTGACACGGCTAAAATTGTGGCGTTTAACCTTCAAAAGTTGGCGAGGCAGCAGGGCAAAGCGGTTTTGGCGGCGACAACCCATACAGACCTTTTTGAAGACTTAAACCCTTCAGTGCACATTCACAAACGGTTCGGCAAAGAAATAACAGTGAACTATTATCCTAACACACCAGCGAAAGAGTGCAGCCTTCTCAAAGAAATGCGCATAGAAGAAGGCACAACAGAAGATTGGCGTAAACTTGCCCATTTCCATTACCGCAGCCACAAAGTTGCGGGAATCCGCAAAATCTTTAGACTTATACGCGGCGACGAATTGTGCGGAATAATCATTTACAGTTATCCACCGCCAGTATGCTTCGGCA
>JAVZMA010000017.1:0-28787 GCA_038883475.1 Bathyarchaeia archaeon | reverse complement strand
AGATATGTGGAGTATAAAGGGAATCATAAATGGGCACGCAAAAATCCTCACTTTATGGTTTAATAGCACTGCAAATCTGCTTGCGATTATCACAAAACGAACCGAGACCCGAGGTGCTTGGATGAAGCTTCATGAGTACACGCTCAACGATTTATTAATACTAGACCCAAACAAATTGTCACCGGAAGAACAAAACTTACTATTAGAAGTATTCAACAAGATTAAAGACGTATCATTCCCCAGCGTTTTGGAGCAGTTGCGGGGTAGGTTTTGGGCAAGAGTAGAAATAGACAAGGCTATCCTCAAAGTCCTAGGCTTCAACGAAACAGAAACCAACCAACTCCTAGACTACCTCTACCCAGCATTAGCCAAAGAAATCGAACAGCTTAAAACTCTAATGCAAGGATAACCCCTTTTCTAAAAATCTAGAGAGGCTAGGCTGCTATTGGCTCTTCCCGCAACGAAACCAACATTAAACCATAAAAAGCCTCGGGCGGGCTTCGGTCCCGCGACCTACGGCTTACAAGGCCGTTGCTCTACCATGCTGAGCTACCGAGGCGCATAGTGTTCTTTATATTTGAAGGGAAGAGCTTATTTTTAAGATGTTCGGAAATCCTTGAAGGAGTAAAACTTTATGTCAGCCGCTAATTTATTAAGTTCAATTTTTGAAAGGGCTTCTGTCAGAGATTTTGACAAGAACAGAAGTGTTTCAAAAGAGGATTTGAGGAAGATTTTGGTGGCTGGGATAAGGGCCCCATCAGCTGGAAACATTCAGCCTAGAACATTCATAGTTATAAAAGATGAGGGAATTAAGGAGAAACTTTACGAACTCTGCGAAAATCAAGCGTTTATGAAGGATGCTCCAGTTTGGATTGTAGTTTGCGTTGATCTTCATCGACACTTGAAAGCAGCAAAGCTAACGGGGGTAGATTATGATTTTACTGGAATTTTGCCCTACACCTTTGGCGTTTTAGACGCCGCCTTGTCCCTTGAAAACATGGTTATTGCTGCGGAAGCATTAGGATTGGGAAGCGTCATAATTGGGTCAGTTATAGAACATCCGAGAAAGGTTAAGGAAATATTGAAACTGCCGAAGCACTGCTTGGCACTATCAATTTTATGTGTTGGGCATCCGAAAAGAAGACCTAAAAGGAGAGAAAAGTGGAGCTGTGAAACCATTGTTTGCGAAGACCGTTATAGAGACATAAACCTAAAGGATGTTTTAGGTTACTGGAAGAGGTTTATTTTAGGTGATTTAAAACGCTGTGGAACGAAACCAGCAAAAGATGAAGTTGAAAAAATTTGCAGAGAAAGAAGTTATGGAGTGACCTACGCCAATCATTACAAGGAAGAATTCGTGAAGTCTACAAACAAGAAACTGATGGATTTCCTCGCAGAGCAGCGTCTGTTAAGTAAATGAGAAAATGCTATTATGAATTAAGAGCTTCAATTATGGTTGGAAGGTGCAAACTTTTGAAAACATTAGAGGACATCGGCGAGAGAAAAGCAATCGAACTAATTTTGGAAAAGTTAGAAAAGATGCCGCAGATGCCCATCCCCTTCGGAGATGATGTTTCAGCCTACCCCATAAGCCGCAACCAGCTTTTTATTTTAAAGACTGACATGCTGGTTGGAGAAACTGATGTTCCAAAGGGTATGAGTTTCTGGCAGGCAGCCCGTAAGGCAGTTGTTATGAACATTAGCGATTTTGCAGCAAAGGGTGCAAAACCTCTTGTTGCGCTTGTCTCACTTGGAATGCCAAGGAATATGACGCAGAAAGAACTGGAGGAAATTGGCGACGGCTTAAACGCTGGAACCCGCGAGTATGACATTTACATTGTTGGCGGGGATACAAATGAGGCTTCAGACCTCATAATAAGCCTCTCAATATTCGGAATCGCGAGAAAGGACAATTTAATGTTGCGAAGCGGAGCCAAACCAAACGACATAGTGGCCATCACTGGACTTTTTGGAAAGACTTCTGCTGGGCTAAAAATACTTCTAGAAGGTTTTAAAGCGCCAAAAGATATTCACGGTTCTCTTGTTGAGACTGTTTTCATGCCTAAAGCCCGTTTAAAAGAGGGCCTAGCTTTAAGCCTTACAAAAGCCGTTACATCAGCCATTGATTCAAGCGACGGCTTAGCTTTGAGCCTTCATGAAATTTCAAAAGCAAGCAATGTAGGCTTTCTTATAGAAAGTCTTCCAATAGCTCCCGAAGCTCAAAAATTCGCTGAAATGAACGGTTTAGACCCTTTCGAGTTAGCTTTTTACGGCGGTGAAGAATACGAGCTTGTTTTGACCGTAAACTCTAAGTTTTGGGGCAAGGCTGAAAAAGCTGTTAAAAATGTTGGCGGCAACCTCATCAGAATAGGAAGAGTGACCGCTGAAAAAAACATCCTTTTTGAGGTTGAGGGTGAGAAGCGCGTTATTGAGCCAAGAGGCTGGGAACATTTCCGAAGGCACTAAAATGGGTGGCTTACCATCTTATCCAACAGTTCAAGAAGCCCTTTTTTATGAAAGGCTCGGAGGCGGCAAAGTCAAATGCAGTCTCTGCGAAAGGAGATGCGAAATCGCAGAAGGTCAAACTGGGTTCTGCAAGACAAGGAAGAATTTCGGCGGCAAACTTTACACACTTGTTTACGGAGACATAAGCGCAATTGAAAGCCGCCCAATAGAAATAAAACCCTTTTTCCATTACTGGCCTGGCTCAACAGCCCTTACTTTTTCCACATGGTCATGCAACTTAAACTGTGTTTGGTGCCAGAACTTCCATCTCTCAAAAACTGAGCCGAACCCAGCTAAGGCCGCATATTATCCACCTGAAAAAATTGTTGAACTTGCTATTTGCAGCGGCGACCTTGGCTTATGTGCTAGTTTTCAAGAACCAACATTGTTGTCTGAGTGGGCCCTTCGCCTTTTCAAGCTGGGCAAGGATAAGGGACTAAAGTATTGCTGTTATGTTTCTAATGGTTACATGACCCCGGAAGTTTTGAAGGCCCTTTCAGAAGTTGGATTGGACGGGCTTAAAATAGATGTGAAAGGCGACGATGAAGTTTACACAAAATATTGTGGAGGCGCGGATGTCGAGAAAATTTGGAGAAATGCCGCCGAAGCTAAGAGGCTTGGGTTGCATGTTGAAATAGTGAACCTCGTCGTCACGGGCGTTAATGATGATGAGGAAACCTTAAGGTGGGTTATTGAGAGGCATCTTAAAGCTGTTGGAGCCGAAACCCCGCTGCATTTCACACGGTACTTTCCAGCTTACAAATTCAACAACCCCCCAACAAAAGTTGAGGTTTTGGAGAAGGCTTATGATATGGCGAAGAAGGAAGGCGTCCTCTACCCTTACATAGGCAACGTAAACGGGCACAAGTATGAGAATACCTATTGCCCCAGCTGTGGAGAAAAACTGGTTAGGAGATATGGCTGCTACGTGCTTAATTACATTATTACAGAAGATAAGAAATGCCCGAAATGCGGAGTGCACATTCCAATAACTGGAGAATATCTTTTGCATGCAAACTGGAAAACATGATTAACTGCTTTGCTGCTTCAATGTTTCCCTAAGCTTCAAGTGCAAAACCGAGCCCATTATTCTGCCAGCTGCAGAAATCATGTATACGATTTGCAACCCAGCAACAAGGCCGAATATGGCTGTCGTGTAGTCTGCGAGGTAGCCGCCGATTAGAGAACCGGAGAAGGAAAACGCGCCTGAGATAAGGTTGAATATGGCTGCAAAACTTCCGCGGTGCTCTTGAGGAGCAACATCAAGGAGGTATACAGTCATGGAAGTTTGTCCTAGGGCTGTGGAAACACCCCAAAAAGTGCTGATTACTATTAATGTGTTTATGTCTGGGACAAAAGCGTAGACTAGCGGAACAGTTACTAGGCTGAACCTGTAATAAAGTATCAGAGGTTTTCTTCCCTTAGTATCGCAAAGCTTTCCAGCCCAACTTTGAAAAACTATAGTTGCTACGTATTGGACGAAAGTTATGAGGGCTATGTGAAGCATGGTAGCGTTCAGAACTCTTATTTGAGTAATGGAAATCAGGGGCCAAATGAGAGACATGAAAAACACATAAAAGGCTTCCATGTAGCAGTATTTAACGAAATCGTGGTTTTTTCTGGCATAGGTCAACATGTTGAAGAAGCCTGATTTGTCAGTTTCTTTCCAGCTTGACTTTGTTTCTTGCTTTTTCTCTTTCACCTTCAACATCATTAGAGATGAGATTATGCCGCATATTGTCGCCACGAGGAAGGGAACAAGGAAGATTTGTTGGAGAGTTCCGCCTATGGTTACAAGTATTACCCCGGAAATCATGGTGGCAACTAGGCTGCCAACAGAGACCCACAAATTTATGGTAGCATTTATTCTTCCAAGCTTAATGGGCGGGACAAGGTCACCGAGAAGGGCTGTCCACGCTGGCGTCGCCATCGAGCCCAAAAGCGCTTGGACGGCAAGGAGAACAATCAGTTGAGTTGCGTTTGTTATGAAGATCATGGGTATCCAGAGGGTTGCAATTATGATGCCTCCGAGAATTATGAAAGGACTTCTGCGTTTGAGCTTGTCGCTTAACCTTCCCCAGAAGATTTGCATTACATTTGTGGAGAGGTTTATTGACGACTGGAACCAGCCCATCTCCGATGATGAGGCGCCTAACTCTACAGCGTAAGCACCCATAAAGGGGTTAACCATCCCTGAACCTAAAGAATTGACTACTGAGCGGGTGTATAGGTACTTTAAGTTTTCCTCAATTTCGTTTTCTTTTTCAGCCTCATCTTGCACAACGGTCTTCTCGTTTATGTTTTTGAATTCTCAGTTTAGTGTAAAGGCTGCTTAAAAACTAGTCGCGTCAGCTCAGACCCATTCTGTGTTGAAATTCTTGTTTTGAATGTTGATTTATGCCTTTTCAAAGAGAAAATTTATATGGGAAAGTTCTTGCTTTATTTTTAATCTCGCATCAAAATGCAAAATTTTGGGTGGAAAACTTTTCTATAATTTACTTCTTCCTCTTACGCTTTTTAACCACCGCAACAGAGTTTGCATGGTTTAACTGTCGGATTTGAGCATTCGGGAATATGCGCTCTATCTCTCTCCGGATTTTTTTAACGTCAACTTCTCCATAAGTTTTCACGTTTATTATTTGTTTTTCATTCTCGTCGTAATCAACGGAGATCGTGTATCCCGAACCCACCTCGACTTGTGTCGGTTCTATAACGAAACCCGTTTCCTCATGATCTACCTCAACTCCTAATTCACGTTTAGCCTTTCTTTCAGCCAACGTAACCACACCTCTGTACAAGAGTTGTTCACTGAATTAAAAAGAGTTGTTAATTTCAAGTATTGATTCATAGTCTTCACACAACTTTTGTAAAAAATTAAATATTGTAAGCGTAAATAATTATTTTTTGATAAGAATGAATGAAGAACAGTTTGTATGTCCTAAGTGTGGAACACTCATTTCTAAAAGCGACAAATTCTGCAGAAACTGCGGAGCAAGTCTAACCGAGATTTTTGAAGCCAAATCTTTGGCGCCTTCAATTCCGCCGCCCCCTGAAGTTGCTCCTGAACAACCTTACAAGCGGAAATATTCCTTTTCACAGAGACTTCTTAAAGTTTTGTTTTCGCCTTCAGAAGGAATGAAAGACATAGCATTAGCACCTAGCTATGGCGAAGTTTTCGTCGTCCTCGCTTTCGAAATTATTTTATCTGCTGCCGTTATTGCTATGGTTTTTACGAAAATTCAATTTGTCGGTTCTTTGCCGTCCTTTTTCTGGAGCATTATTACATTTGCAATAACTATTGGTGTGATTTTTGCTTTTGGCTTGATTATCGCGCGTTGGTTAATAAAATCCTTAATTATTAAGGCAGCTTGCAACAGTGAAAGCGGTTGGGATTTTAAGACTGCTGCTTCAGTTACTGGATATGCATACTTAGCTACTGTCATCGTAAGTGTGCTTGGGCTTGTGGTGGCATGGTTTTTTATTCCTTCAATTGTCATAGACATTACAAATCTAGAAGCTGCACGGCAAGCCCTCGCAGAATTTCAAGCACAAACTAATTGGCTTAAGTTCTGGTATACTTTGCCAACTTCCCTATTTGGGCTTGTTTGGAAATCCTATCTTGGAGGTTTAGGAACCCATTTTGGAACTAAGGGTAGATGCTCGCTTGGTTTGGGTTTCTTAGTTTTCTTCTGTTTAGGTCTAGTAGGCTTACTAATTTCATTAGCTTTCACATATTAAGTTTTAGAAATTTCTCGCCTATCCAGAATATGGTTTAAAACCGCTATGCAAGCAGCCGCCAGATAGGGCTTTTTTCCAAGGGAAATTTTTTGTCCATAACGCAAAGCGTAAGCCTCAACCTTTTTGGGCAAACCAACATGGTCTCCCAAAATGAACGTGGAATTTTCAGCAATTTCAACATCATAAACGTCCCTACCGCCCTCTTCAAGAACGTAAACTGAAGAATGCTCTGCCTTATCCCTTAACAACGCTTCAAAACTTAACCTTTCAACAGTTATGCCTGGATGAGTTTTTCCCGCCAAGACTTTCTTCAAGATTTTCGTCCATGTCTGCTGGTCTGTCCGCACATCATGAAGCGTTAATCCTTCCACTTCCAAGTGCAGCGGAGGCGACGGCGGACCGTTCAAAATCGCATGGAAAACCGTGTCTTTACGTATTCCATGAGACAAGAAGAGGCTGGCAACAGCACACTCGTAAACTATGTCTAAGCGCCCAGCATCATGCAAATTAACCCAATTCGAATCTGTTCTGCCCAAACGAGAATACAAAACGAACTCACGCATCATAATTCCCCATAATACTATATATTCAGTGAAAATTATTGTTTACCCCCAACCTGTTAGCATCAAAACAGAAAATTCTAGAGAGGCTAGGCTGCTATTGGCTTTTTTCATAATCAAACCAACATAAATCCGCCATGCACAAGCAAAAACCGCCTTGAAAAGGTTCACACGCCCTATATCGTCCAGACACCGCTTACGCCCGACACCTCGGGCGGTTGGGGGCCGCAGGCTGAGCTGGTCGGCCGAAGCCTTCCAGCTTACACCCCGGCTCCATCAAACCCATCTTTTATGGGAGCCCTCGTCCCCTTGGCACGGGCTGTTGCCAGCCCAGCCGTTTTAGGGGATTGGCTGCCTATTTTCGGGAGAGGCTTCGGGCTTAGATGCTTTCAGCCCTTATCCCCAACGGCGTGGCTGCCCGGCGTTTGCCCTGTCGGACAACCGGTAAACTAGAGGCCACAGCGTCCCGTTCCTCTCGTACTAGGGACCCTTTCCCCTCAGGCAGCCAGCACTCCCAGCAGATAAAGTCCGACCTGTCTCACGACGGTCTAAACCCAGCTCACGTTCCCTTTTAATAGGCGAGCAGCCTCACCCTTGGCCCCTTATGCAGGGCCAGGATAGGAAGAGCCGACATCGAGGTACCAAGCCGCGGGGTCGATGGGGACTCTCGCCCGCGACGAGCCTGTTATCCCCGGGGTAATTTTTCTGACACATCCAGCCCCCACCAAGGGGGACATGGATGATCGCTAAGCCCGGCTTTCGCCCCTGGATCCCTTACTGTGGAGGATCCAGTCAGGCCGGCTTTTGCCTTTGCACTCCACGGCGGGTTTCTGTCCCGCCTGAGCCGACCTTAGGGCGCCCTTGATATCTTTTCAAGGGCGTGCCGCCCCAGCCGAACTGCCCACCTACCGTTGTCTCAGCGCCCGAAGGCGCTGGTTAGAAACACGGCTGCAGAAGGACGGTGTTCCATTGGCGCCTACCCGGTTCCCGGAGAAACCGGGGTCAAACGGCTCCCGTCTACACTCTGCATCCACAACCGTGCTCCAGCGGCAGGCTGCAGTAAAACTCCACAGGGACTTCTTTTCCCGCTGGGAGTTCGTGGACTGTTCGTCCACGTTACGTGGGTTCACCGGGTACTACGCGGGGACAGCGGGGCCCTCGTTGATCCATTCATGCACGTCGGAACTTACCCGACAAGGCATTTGGCTACCTTGAGAGAGTCAGAGTTACTCCCGGCGTTTGCAGGCCCTTAGCCCGGTTGAACCCGGGTTTCAGGTACCTGTACTGGCCAGGATTCAGAAGCCGTTCACACCCTTTCGGGCTTGCGGCTTCCTGTGTTTTTATTAAACAGTCGGGACCCCCTTGCCACTGCGACCTGCTGTTCCAGCCAGAGGCTAAAACGGCAGGCACCCCTTATACCGAGGGTACGGGGCTAAATTGCCGAGTTCCCTCGCACTAGTGTATACCCGACACGCCTTGGGTTCCTCGCCCAGGGACACCTGTGTCGGTTCTAGGTACGGTCACGAAGGATCCTTCCCAACGTCCTTTTCACTGGCTCCAGGGATCAGCTGAACCGCCCTAAACGGGCGGCTATTCCCGCTTTCACCTGGTTCTCGCCATTGCGGCACTCCCCAGGCTTATACGGTTAAACAAGGCGACAGCCTTGCTCAGCCTACCCCGAAGCGTCAGACGTTGGGCTTGCGTCGCCGCAATCGTACCTTCGTGGTTCCGGAATTTTAACCGGATTCCCTTTCGGCGCAGTCGGTTAGGCCGCGCCTTAGGACCGACTTACCCCCGGCTGACGATCGTTGCCGGGGAACCCTGGCCCCTTCGGCGGAGGGGATTCTCACCCCTCTTTGCTGTTACTACCACCGGGATCTGCAATCCAGGCCGGTTCACTGGACCTCACGGCCCAGCTTCTGCCCAGCCAGGACGCCCTCCTACCAACGCAGCGCTTGGCTGCGCTCTGAGGTATCGGCGGCTGGCTTAGTCCCGTCCATTTTCGGGGCCGTCAGCCTCGGCGGGTGAGCTGTTACGCTTTCTTTAAAGGGTGGCTGCTTCTAAGCCTACCTCCCCGCTGTCTGTGGCTGACGACGCCCTTCGGTTTGACGTTTAGCCAGCACTTTGGGGCCTTAACCTCAGTCTGGGTTGTCCCCCTCTCGGTCCGGGAGCTTACCCCCCGTAACCCGTCTCCCAAGGTCTACGGCGCCGATGGATTCGGAGTTTGAAAGGAAGGTGGAGCCTTTCGACCCCTTGGCCTTCCAATCAGTGCTCTACCCCACCGGCCGCCTCGCTTGGGACTGGGCTGCGACCCACTTCGGAGGGAACTAGCTATCACCGGGCTAGATTGGTCTTTAGCCCCTAGCCCCAGGTCTGGAGAACGAATTGCACGTCAGCACCCTTGCGAGCCTCCACTAGGCTTTCGCCTAGCTTCGCCCTGCCCAGGGCTAGATCGCCCGGTTTCTAGCCTCACAGCCGTGACTCCGGGCCCTTTCAGACCCCGCACCTCGCTGGGCTAACCAGCTGCGTGCATTTTGGTTTCCCTACGCTTTCGGGCTTACAACCCTTAAGCTTGCCACGGCTGTGAACTCCCCGGCCCGTGTTTCTAGACGGAACGTGCAACCCTGGTCCCCCTCCCTCGTACTCCCGCCTCGCAGCGGTTTCCTTTGGGAGGGATCTACCCTTCCGGGCTGCACACGTCTGTAACCGTCTGGTTTCAGGCGCTTTTCACCCCCCTTCCGGGGTACTTTTCAGCTTTCCGTCACCGTACTAGTGCGCTATCGGTCTTGAGACGTATTTAGTCTTGGAAGTTAGTGTCTCCCAACTTCTCGCACCCAAACCAGGGTACGATACTCTGGGACTCCGGCGCAGGCTCCTTCCGGCTTACGCTTACGGGGCTTTCACCCTCTTTGGCGGGCCTTTCCAGGCCACTTCAACTTCACCGGTGAGGAGGAAGCCGGGCCCATAACCCTACATCTCCCATGGATTTCTCCATGGAATTCGGTTTGGACTCTTCCCCTTTCGCTCGCTGCTACTCAGGGAATCCCAGTTGGTTTCTTTTCCTCCCCCTACTAAGATGCTTCCGTTCGGGGGGTTCCCGCTCCCAAATGGGAGCACCATGGCTCCGAAGAGCCACGGTGAGAAGTCTCATTCAGGAATCCCCGGTTCTAAGGCTGCATGCGCCTACCCGGGGCTTTATCGCAGCTTGCCGCGCCCTTCTTCGGCGCTCAAGCCGAGCCATCCTCCAGACGGCGTGGCATGTCGGGCTTTTTAGTGGTGTCTGTTTGGCGTTCGGTGAACTTTTAATGGCGTATGGCGTACGCTAATTTTGGCTTGTGCGTGGCGTCATGTGAGCTTTAAAGGCTCATTCCCCCTTCCCTCCCAATCTCGTGGATGGGGAGGTGCATCTATGTGTTATGGCTTAAAGTAAGATAGCCAAAATATTTCTGAAGTGGCTATCGCACATATAAGGGTTGCGTCGCATGTAATAAGTGTTTTTAATTCGAATTTCAGCTGGATTTGCGGTTAAGAACGTTTTTATTTTCGTTGTTGCGATATGCGTATTGCTGTTGCCTCGGTAGCTCAGCCTGGTAGAGCAACGGCCTTGTAAGCCGTAGGTCGCGGGATCAAAGCCCGCCCGAGGCTCTGCTTTATATTAATGATCCATTACTTTTTGTGTGGTGTCCTCCTTTGCGTGAGTTCATATTATATTCTCGTATAGGAAGGACTGATGCACGTTGGGCGAGTTTGCATGATGCTGGACGCTTGGACATAGTCTATGAATGCATCGTCGCGAGCCTCTTTCTTTCACATGGCATACGCAGAGACGTTGTTTTCCATGCCATTCTTAGCGGTCCGCCAAACCCGCCACTGCATTTAAAAGTTGACGGCGCGAGCCTTCACGATGTTCGCACCGACCAGGAGACTTGGAGGCGGCTTTTGAAGAAGGTTTTGTCTGGGAGAACGCATCCTGGAGTGAGTGTTGAGAGGTTAAGTTTTGAGGCGCTTTTGAGAGAGAAGGCGGAAGTGGAAAAGGCTAGAGTGTATGTGCTTGAGGAAGGTGGTAGGGATGTTTCTGAAATTGGATTTACGGACAACACGGTTTTTGTTCTGGGTGATCATGTAGGCTTGCCCAAGAAGGTTGAAGGTTATGCTCTAAGATATGGTGAAAAAGTTTCTCTTGGCAAAACGCTCTACCTTGCTGCTTCATGTATAACCGTGCTGAATTATATTATGGACAGAAGCGGGAAAATTTAAAACCGCTTATGTAGAGGCTAAATTTTTATATCTAACTTGTTTTTCTGTTTATCTCTGCAATTTTAACGTTCAGCGGGGGTGATATCTGCTTATGGCGGCTATAAGAGAAATTCCCGCGGGCGGCGTAAGCAGGTTCGAGAGGATAGGTGCTCATACACACATTAAAGGGTTAGGCTTAGATGAGAATTTGAGAGCTGTGAAGATAAAGGATGGCATGGTTGGGCAGGAAAAAGCCAGAGAAGCTGCCGGCTTGGTTGTGAAAATGATTAAGGAAGGAAAGCTTAGCGGAAAATGCATAATTTTAGCTGGTCCGCCTGGAACTGGAAAAACAGCTATAGCTGTGGCTATATCGCGGGAACTAGGCGAGAACGTACCCTTTATACAGATGAGTGGAAGCGAAATTTACAGTGCTGAACGTAAGAAAACCGAGGTTCTTATTGAGGCTATTCGAAAGTGTATAGGCGTTGAGATACATGAAATGCGCAAAGTGTACGAAGGCGAACTTATACATGTTGACATAAAAACTGCGCCGCACCCGTACAATCCGTACCAGAAGGTTCCTGAAAGTGTTAGGTTGACTTTGAGAACTACTGACGAAGAAAAAACTATAGAGGCTGGTCCCTCAATAGCCCAGCAAATCATTGCGGAAGGCGTTTCAGAAGGCTATGTAATACAAATAGATGCCGAAACTGGCAGAGTTGCAAGTTTGGGGTTAAGCCTAGAAAGCACAAAGGGAAAAACGTATGACGTTGACACCACACGGAAGGTTCCAAGACCAAACGGCAAAGTCTTGAAGGAGAAAGAGTTCGTTTACACTTTGACGCTTAATGATTTGGATGAACTTAACGCTAGGCAACGTTCAGGCGGGTTCTTCTCGCTGTTTTTTGGTGGCTCAGAATCAAAGGAAATCGACACTGAAGTGCGCATGGCAGTAGATCAGCAAGTCAAGGAGTGGGTGGATTCTGGAAAAGCGTTCATCCATCCTGGCGTGCTCTTCATTGACGATTCACATCTTTTGGATTTGGAGGCTTTCAGCTTTTTAGGTAGAGCCATGGAAAGCGAACTTGTCCCAATAATTATTCTTGCAACTAATAGGGGTGTAGCCAGAATTCGCGGAACAGACGTGAAAAGTCCGCTTGGCTTTCCAATAGACCTAATAGACCGCTCCGTGATAATAGCCACGCAGCCATACGACGTAGAAAGCGTGAAAGAGATACTACGAATACGTTCTGAAGAAGAGAAAATAAAGCTTGACGACAAGGCTTTGGAAAGGCTCGCGGAAGTAGGCGCGAAAAGTTCGCTGCGCTATGCTGTTCAGCTGTTGAGTCTTGCAGCCCAAAATGCGAAGGCATCCAAAAAGGGTAAGGTTACTGTTGAGGATGTTGAGCGTGTTGATGATTTGTTCATGGACATAGGTGAGGCAGCAGAATATTTGAGAAAATATGAGGAGAAGCTGATGATTCATTAAGGAATTCTAATCCATATTTTTATATAACAAGCCTTTTAATTTGCCGCGTTCATTTCTTTAAAGTTGTGGTTCCTATGACTGAAAGAAAACAGAAACATGAAGCAGAAGCTTACATTAAAGTTGGCGAAGAGGAAATCGGGTTTGAGTTGGAGCCGACACAAGTTGAAGTTGGCTCTGGATATACTGTCTCGATAAGCTATGAAGAAGACACGCCAGTTGTTGATGTGAAAACTTATGGAGAAGTTGACATCGCAAAACTCCGTAAGGAGATTCAGAAGATTTTTCCAGATGCAAAAATTCGACATTTTAACCAAACAAACACCGTAACAGTCGTCAAGAAACGTAAAAAGAAACATGCGAAAAAGTGAAACCTTCGCCCGAAAATTTGGACTCCGAAACGAGTTTGAAATAAAATCAAAATCACTTTTATATAAATTTTCCATCGAGAACCGTAATTTTTAACATTCAAAAACAAAGTTGAAATGATAATCCTAAACGCGGAGTTTAACGCGAGAGTAAGCTTAGAGAATGAAGATTTAATTGTTAGACGCGCGATTAGTTTTTAAGCATCTCAGCATTTAGGTGAAAAATTCACAGAACTAGTAATGTGAAATTAAAATGGCTGACAAAGTTGCGAGTAAAGACTTGAAAAACGAAAAAAGCTTAACTCCACTTTACATACGCTCGACAATATACTCTTTTGGAACCGGCATGGTTAGCCCCTTTACCGGTGCTTATGCCGTAAAGCTCGGCGCTTCTTCGTCTGATATGGGATGGTTTCAATCATCTGCCAATATTTCAAACAACGTTATGCAAATCTTCTGGGGGATGCTAAGCGACAAGCTGAAGCGTAGAATACCTTTCATAGTCATTGGAAGCCTAATCGTTGCAATATTGTGGATACCAATGATATTTGTGACGAACGCCACCCAACTAATTATTTTACTTGCTGTTCAAGCTCTTTTAGGTTCTATGATAACACCCGCGTGGACAGCCCTTATAGGCGACATTGTTCCATCAATGAGGCTTGGAAGGGTGAATGCAAGCATAAACCTTTGGGCAACCGCTGGAAGCCTAGTTGCCACAATAATTTCTGGAGCGATAATGATTAACATGGGCGTTCAACCGCATGAAATGTTCTTCATACCCTTAATAATTGCGTCGGTGTGCGGGATAATTTCATCCATTGCGATAGTCAGCGTGAAAGAAGGCAAAAATGGTGGAAAAATAAACTTAAAGGAAAACCTAGTGTATGACGTTTTTAGGATATTCGCATATGCGAGAAAATCGCCATACTTCATAAGATACTGTTTTGTTGAGGGAACGTTCCAATTCTTCATGTCGATTGCTTGGCCGCTTATGTCTATTACACAAATTAATGTTTTGAAAGCTTCGATGTTGGACATAGCCATATTCACGGTTGTACACGCCATCACGACGATAATTTTTCAGAGGTGGGCTGGAAGGCTTGCAGATAAAATCGGAAGGAAGCCGCTTATTGTTATTTTCAGATTCAGCTTATTAACAGTTCCATTGGCTTACGCGTTTTCTCCAGACATGAACACTCTAATAGCGATAAGCGCGTTTTGGGGAATTTCAAACGCCTTAGGACAAGCATCAATGACTGCTTACCTTCTTGACATAGCCCCAGAAGAGCATCGTGGAAGCTTTGCTGCAACATTTAACTTTGTTGTTGGCATAACCTCTTTCTTCGGTTCTTTAATAGGCGGTTATTTGTCAGATTATATGATAAGCATATTCGGATTGATTCTCGGGTTGCAAATCGTTTACATGTTTTCGTTTGCTGGCAGGGCGTTAAGCGCGGCGCTTTACATGACGCTTAAGGAAACACTTAAACGTTCACCTTAAAGGCGAATATTCACCTTTAATTGGAATTTCCAAGCCGCATTTTGGGCACTTCTTGTCTTTCGTAATGTTATACTTTACAACGTAGTAACCGTATCGCTGAATCAGCTTCTCTCCACAGTCTGGGCAGTAAGTGTTCTCATACTTGTGTCCAAGAACATTTCCAACATAGGGATAGAGAATACCATTTTTCTTTGCCATTTCATATGCGTGTTCCAAAGTTTTGATGTCTGTTGGCGGATTTCTTAACTTGTAAGCTGGAAAATAACGCGTAAAATGTAATGGAGCGTCTGCACCAACCTCTTTTAGATGCTTTTCAATAACCCAGCGAAGTGTTTCTTCGTTATCGTTAACGCCTCTAACGATCAAATTCACAATTTCCACATGTAAGCCCATTTTTCGCGCTTCTCTGGCGTTTCGCCAAATCTTCTCAACATCCGCGCCTCCACAATATTTCTCGTAAACCTCACCGTTGCCCTTTACATCAATTTTAAGTCCGTCCAACCCAGCCTCAAAAAGCGCCTTAAGAACGCCCATCGTCATGTAACCATTAGAAACATAACAACAATATTTTACGCCTCTCTCCTTACCCAACTTGAACAGTTCAATAGCCCATTCAGACAATAAAGTTGGCTCCTGAAAACTTGCGCATAAACCAGCATCGCCGCCACGCAAGGCTAAGTCCACAATTTTATCTGGAGCGTAAAAGACTGTTTCGTTTGGTTTAGGCTCGCTTTTTGACAAGTGGAAGTTTTGGCACCAAATGCAGTTTAGATTACATGACCATGTTGAAAAAGTTAGCGCTGTTGAACCTGGCCAATAGTGGAAGAATGGCTTTATTTCTATTGGCCGGCTTTCTATGGCGCTTATATCGCCGTAAACGAGCGTATACAGATCGCCGTCTATATTAACTCTTGTCTTACAGAATCCTTTGCGTCCAAGCGGAATTTCGCATCTTCTCTCGCAAAGCGTACATCTAACTTTATCCTTTGAAAGTTTTTCATAAAACACGGCTTTGCGAACAGTTGGATAATCAGTCAAGCTAAGCATTAACACCAAAAATTGATAGCGCCCACTCCAAAATTAACATTACCTTCTAAAGTGTTCCCAGCCACGCGGTTCGATAACCCTCTTTTCACCGTCAAACTCCAGAAGGATTTGCCGTTCAGCCGTAACTTTTCCAATAGGCAAGAGTCTTCCACCAACTCTTTTAACAGCTTTTTCTGCTTTTTCCCAGAGTTCATGCTTTAAAGTTAAGACAAGTTCGTATTCCTCTCCTCCATAAAGCGCCAATTCAAGCGGATCAAGGTTGTGGATTTCAGCAAATTTTTTAGCCTCTTCAGCTATTGGAAGCCTATCAACTAAGAAGCCAACTTTGCTTGCCCTCGAAAGTTCATGAAGGCTCCATGCTAAACCATCACTTGAATCGATGGAAGCCGTTACGGCTTTTGTTTTACGTAGGCTTAGTCCCTCTTTTAATCTTGCTTTGGGCATAAGAACAGAATCGACAAGAACCTTAAGAACTTCCTCGGGTGCTTCAAAATTTTCGAGAAGAGCCTTCATTCCGGCTGCTGTTTTGCCGAAAAAACCAGTTGTAGCCACAATGTCTCCTGGTTTTGCTCCGTCGCGCAGCATGACTTCCACTTTTTTGGCTGTCCCGAAGAGAGAAATGCTGATTATAAGGTCTGAAGCCTCGTTTGTGTCTCCACCGATAATGTAGGTGCCATATTCGCGAGCTCCAACGTTTAGCCCCGCTCCAATTTCTTTTATGTCCTTCGCTGTTAGTCTTCTCGGTAGCCCTAAGGAAACGAGAACTGCTAGTGGTTTAACACCTTTCGCTGCAAAATCGCTGATGTTCATTATGACTGCTTTTCGCGCTGCTTGCCAGAGGTTCATGCCTTTTGGGACGTCTGTTTTGCCAACAAGCATGTCTGTCTTCAAAATGGCAATTTTGTTAGCGTCTATTGGGTAAGCGGATACGTCGTCTCCGAAGGGAATAGGCATCTTTGGCATTTTACTCAACTTTTCCAGAATTAGTTCAATTGCTTTTCTCTCTCCAAGCGTCTTTAAAGTTTTCAAAACCTGCACCTTTCAGATAAAGTAGGTAGGACCAATGTCACTTAAAAACTCAATCCTATTTTATTTTAGTAGGAGCTGCTCTTTGAGGAAATTCATGAGCTTCTCGTTTGTAGCTTTTACAAAATCCTCCTTGTAATGGCTTGCATAGGCAGTCCCGTAACCTCTTTCTCTGCAAAGTCTTTCCACCTCTTCCTTTGTGGGTTTCCTTCCGCTCCGCCTTAGACCATTTATAATCCATTTTCTCCAGTATTCCAGAACATGTTTTAAGCTTATGTCTTTATAGTGATTTTTGCAAACAGCGACTTTATAATCCCATTTCACCCTTCGTATAGGCTTGTTTTTTGGATATCCAATACATAGAATTGACAGAGCCAAACAATGTTCTGGAAGTTTCAAAATTTCCTTAACCTTTTCTGGATGCTCTATAACAGAGCCTATTATGACGCTGCCCAGCCCTAAGGCTTCAGCAGCTATAACCATGTTTTCGAGAGACAACGCAGCGTCCAAAACTCCGAAAGTATAGGGCAGGATTCCAGTAAAATTATAATCTACACCAGTCAGCCTTGCAGCTTTAATGTGCCTATGAAGGTCAAAGCAAACCACAATCCAAACGGGCGCATCCTTCATAAACTCCTGATTTTCACATAGTTCATACAGCTTCTCCTTAATGGCTGCATCAGTTACAACGATGAAGGTTCTTGGCTGTATGTTTCCAGCAGAAGGAGCCCTTATCCCGGCCGTCAAAATCTTCTTTAAAACCTCGTTTGAAACGCTTTTATTCTTTTCGAAATTTCTAACAGAAGCCCTCTCAAAAATGCAATCCAACAAACTTGCCTCATTCATAGAAGCTCCACTCCTAAACCTTTCCGAACATCTTAAAAATAGGCTTTTCATCTCATATTTAAAGAGCACGCAAGCCTCGGTAGCTCAGCCTGGTAGAGCAGCGGTCTCGTAAACCGCAGGTCGCGGGTTCAAAGCCCGCCCGAGGCTCATAAGACATAAATTCAGTATTATCGGAATTTTCTGAATTATCGGAAAACTTAAATGAAGCGAACATGTATATTGCATGGCGATGTCGGATGTCAGAAAAAGACTGTTGCAAAGTCGATGCTATTGTGACTGTTGATTCGAAGGGACAGATTGTGTTTCCAAAGGATTTAAGGGAAAAAGCGCGCCTGAAACCGAATGACAAGCTAGCCATAATTTGCTGCGAGCGCGACGAAACGCTATGTTGTATGATTATGGTTAAGGCTGAAGAACTTGGAAAATCGGTTAAAGGCTACCTCGGACCTGTAATTAAGGAAATTTTCGGTTAGGAGGCGGCTGTTGTTTGAAGGAGGAAAAAGTTAGGAAGATTGTAAGGAAAGGCTACGCCAGAATAGCAAAGGAACAGAAAAATTGCTGCAGCACAAACACCGAATGCTGCAAAACTTGCGCAGATTTTGACACCGCAAAAGGCATTATCTTAGAAGAGGTGCTTAAGTCTATTCCTGAAGGCACCACTAGTCTTGGTTGTGGAAGCCCCATCGCATCCGCGTCATTAAAAGAGGGCGAAACCGTTCTTGATCTTGGCTCTGGATTTGGGTTTGACTGTTTTCTCGCAGCCAAAAAAGTTGGAGATGCTGGCAAAGTAATCGGCGTTGACATGACTCCAGAAATGGTTTATCGGGCTAGGGAAAACGCGATAAAAAGCGGCTACAAGAACGTGGAGTTTAGACTTGGAGAAATAGAGAACCTTCCGGTCGCCGATAGTAGCGTTGACGTGGTCATTTCAAATTGTGTAATCAATCTTTCACCAAACAAAAAGCGAGTTTTCGAAGAAGCCTTCAGAGTTCTAAAAACGGGTGGACGGCTAGTAATTTCGGACATTGTACTTTTGGATGAACTTCCACAAGCCATAAGGAATGACGAAAATGCATACGTGAGTTGTGTCTCTGGAGCAATAAGGAAGGAAGAGTACGTGAGTCTAATAGAGCAAGCTGGTTTTAGAGAGATAAAGGTTCTCGAAGAAACAGTTTTCCCGCTTAAGAGCATATTGGATAATCCAGCGGCTGAAAAGCTTAGAGCTGCAAGTATAACAATTTGCGGGTTTAAACCATTAAAATAAGCTCAAGGCTACCAGATGAACAACTTTAAAAATTATGTTAAACAGCTGAACCTTGAACAACTGTTTAGGCGACTTAAGTCGCCTAAACCAGAATTATTGGCAAAAGAAGTCACGTATTTCACAATCAAAGAAGCAAGAAACAGAGACAAAATTTTAGTGAATTATTTTGGAAAAAATGGAATAAACAGCCTAACAGATGTCATCTGCAATTTTTTGCTTGCCACACCGAGTATTCCCGCAGACGCCGACGTTTTGGATGTTGGTGCTGGCACGGGCTTCTTCACAGTCAAAGTGTATAGGAAGCTGCGTGAAAGGCTGCCTAAAGTTCGATTTTACGCTTTGGATGCGACTCCAGCCATGCTTACCGCATTAGAAAAGAGGGGCGTCGGAATAGTTCCTTTCGTTGGCATAGCCGAAAGCATTAAGGGCAGTATAAACGAAGCGAGAAAATTCTTTGAAATTCCACATGAATTTGACGCTGTCTTTTCAACGTTAATGCTTCACCATAGCCCTGAACCAGAAAACGTCTTTCGAAGCATAAAGGAGGTTTTGAAAAGAGATGGCAAAGCTGCAATCGTTGACCTTTGTAGTCACAAATTTGAGGAATTCAAAGCAGAGATGGGCGACATTCACATGGGCTTTAAATCAGAAGACGTTTACAGAATGTCGCAGAAGTACTTCTCCAAAGTTATTATCGAGGTTATGGAGGGGATACATTGTGAATGCTCTGGGCGCTCAGCACAACTGTTCGTTGCTTTCCTACATAATGGCAAATAACATGTATATTCCGCTCGATTGTTAATAATTTATATATTCACATATAGGAAAATGAAAGATAGAGAGGGAACAGTTTATTGCCCCTTGAAGAACTGGCAACCTACATCATTGTTATTTTAGGGGCAATTATCACGTGTTCACTCGTCATTTACGGAATGAAGAAACGTGGAAAAACGGAAAAGAAAGTTGCCGAAAAAACTGAATCATCCGAACTGGAGTTGAAGCCTATTCCTTTCAAAATTATTAAAAGCGTATCGCCAGACGAAGCAGCCCGCGCAAAGGAAGAACTTAGAATTTTGGATTTGGAAAGGGAAATCCTAAGCGATGCAATTAGGCGACTTTACGAAGCGCATGCAGAAGGAAAAATCACAGAAGAAGAGCGAGAAAGGCTCGCGCAAACGTACAAGACGCGGATGATGACGGTGAAAGAAGCAATAGCGAAAGACGAATCACTTGTGGCTTTACATGAACTTGAAGCAATGCAGGAAGACCTAATAAAACTCTTCAGTGAACGCTTTGACGAAATAAGCTCAAAAATCGAAGAACTACGCTCAAAAGTTGAGGCAAAACCAATAAAAGAAATCACAATACCCGCAGCAAAAACGCCGTCAAAACCCGCAGCTGAAGAAAAACCAACAACGGGAGAAAAGGAAAAACGTAAAAGAAAACCAGCACCCGCCACAACAAGTCCAAGAACTGAAGCGGAAAAACGCATAGAAGAAATCCGCGCCGAAGTGGAAAAAGTTTTAGAAAGGTTGGGGCAGATGGAACTTGAAACTTAAAAAGGATAAGTTGGAAGAGGCGAAACGAAACGCCGCTATAGAGGCTGTCAAGCATGTTGAAGATGGCTTTATTGTAGGCTTAGGAAGCGGAAGCACCGCAGCCTACGCAATCATGGAGATGGGGAAAAGAATTAGACATGAAGGATTGCGCGTGCTGGGAGTCCCAACATCACACCAAGCATTCCTCTTAGCTGTGAAAAACGGAATTCCAATAACAACCTTAGAAGAGCACCCAACCCTGGACTTAACAATAGACGGTGCAGATCAAGTTGATGAAAAATTGAATCTAATAAAGGGTATGGGTGGTGCACTAGCCCGCGAGAAAATAGTTGCCTTTTCATCAAAAAAACTTGTAATAGTTGTGGATGAAAGTAAAAAAGTAAAAACTTTGGGCGAAAAAAATCATCCCGTTCCCATAGAGGTTTTGCCCTTCGCCGCTCCCTTTGTTACACGCAAAATAAGCGAGTTAGGTGGAAAGCCTAAAATGAGGGAAAGTTCTGGAAAAGTCGGTCCAATTGTAACTGATAATGGAAATTTTATAATAGACGCTTACTTTGGACTCATAGAAAACCCAAGGGAATTGGAACAGAAACTGAAGGTTATCCCCGGAGTTGTTGAAAATGGACTCTTCGTTGAAATAACAAACATCGTTTATGTTGGAAAATTCACTGGTGTGGAAAAACTCGAAAGCAAATAGAGCTATTGAAAGCATAGAGGTAAATATGATAAAGGATTTTGAAGTAACATGAGCACCATGGATAGGCGCAAAATTACATTATACGTGCAGAGCGTCAAAAGTGTCGTTGGCACTGAAACGTAGGGTAGGTGGGGATATAAAGTAGGTCCGGGCATTAGGGGTGGGTACCGTCTTATCAAGGATTATAAACAATATTCAACAATAAAGTATGAATGGGTTCTTCCGGAAGACCAGAAAAGTACTGTAGAAATGGTGAAGGCTATTGCGCATCAGTATGGTGTCAATGTTGAAATAATTGACGTAGCAAAATCTAAGAAAAGAGCGAAAATAAAAATTTTCCCCACATTAGTCATGGACACAGGGGAGAAAATTGAAGGCTCCATCTCAAAAGAGCAGATAATCCAACTTATAAAAACTTAAATTAACCTTATTAACCAAAATAACCTGGAACAAACTGTGCCGGGTAGCCTATTTGCGCCAAAAATGGCGAATTCTCCGCGAATCCCCTCTTTTTCTATTTTCAATAATATTGCACTTATTTTCGTTTATTGCTAACACGGATGAATCGCCAAGGAAGATTGGGGCTAATTTAATATTTTGCTTAGTCTTGTTATTTCTTTGTGAGAGATCTAAATTTTAAGGTTAAGGTTTCGAATGTTGAGGAGCCTTTTAAGTTTGTTTTTGTTGATCTGCCTGTTGATGTTGGCTTTCCCGTTAGTGTGGTGCCTTCGCATAAGTTAATGGAGATTGGAGTTAAGCCCATCGACAAAATTAAACTTTCATTGGCTGATGGCAAGGAAGCCATCAGAGATATTGGTGTGGTGTTTTTTGAGTTGATGGAGCGGAGGACTGTTGGCCCTGTTGTGTTTGGTGAGGAGAAGGATAAAAGCGTTTTAGGTGTTACTGTTCTCGAAACTTTGGGGTTCCTGTTTGACCCCAAAACGGGTAAGTTAAAGCCTAAGAGAATACGCTTTTAACATATCTCCTCAGCTTCTACAATTATTCTGAAGCGAAATTTTGCCAGCGGTCTTTGAAGCATCCTCTCATAAACCTCTTTCGGAATTATATCCTCAAAACTTATAATTTCGGGTTCCTCCTTCCTCTTTTCTACGAGTTGTTTTAGAAGTTCTTGGAACCACCTTTTCATGGGCTCATGTCCCTTTCCCTCTTCTCTGAGATAGTATGCTGGCCATTTCTCGAGGCATGATGTTTCATAGTAAGAGACGAAGTAACCCTCAAAAACCGTCTCTTTCCTAAACATTTCTGCACCTCTATTTAGTAATGGGCTTTGTATGGATGAGGATTATGGATGCTCCCATCATAAGGCATAAGAATGCAAACAGGTTCGGATTCACAAAAATGATAGTGTAGGCGCCCACCATTATCATAAAGATCCCTAAAAACACGTCGTAGGCAAACAGAAACTTCCAATATTTCCCTCCCTTCTTCAATGGAAATTGGAACTCTCTCAACAAGAATGAGTAGCCTAAAAAAGAAAGTGAAGATTCTGGTGAGATTAGGATTTCTGGAATTGGATAGCCGAGCATGTAGGAGACAAAGGCAAAGGCCAACACGGCAAACCAAAACAGAAAAACTGCATACCCAGTCAACAACAAAACATCCTTAAGATTAGACATGGGGTTTCACACACCTCGTCGTCAAATAAAGGTGTCAAAATTCTTGTATAAACATAAAGGCGGTTCGATTTCTTACGTTTTCTCTTTAAAATTTAACGAAAAACGGCGAAGAAGCTAAGAACAAGCAAAATTTACATTTTCAAAGCAAACTTACGAACAATATTATTTCTTCCAGAAAAGATAAACCTTAGTCTGTAATAGGAAGCCGCAAATTTTAATTGAGTGTGCGAGTCTTTCGAGACTGTCTCCCCCGACTTCTTTAATTCGGAGAATACAGCGACGAATTTACGGTGAAAGTGGCAACAAAACCAGATGAGATTAAAGCGTTACTTGAGTCAGGCTTTGAATACGTTTGCCAGAAGGACGACTTAATGTTTTTTAGGAAGCGCAAATAAAATACAAAAAGTGTACCGGGGTAATCCAAAAAGTAGCCGGGGTAGCCTATTTGCGCTTTTAATGGAGAAATCCCCCGCAAATCCCTCTTTTTCTATTTTCATAAGAATATTGCACTTATTTTCGTTTATTGTAACACGGATGAATCGCCAAGGAGGATTGGGGCTAATTTAATATTTTGCTTAGTCTTGTTATTTCTTTGTGAGAGATCCAAATTTTAAGGTTAAGGTTTCGAATGTTGAGGAGCCTTTTAAGTTTGTTTTTGTTGATCTGCCTGTTGATGTTGGCTTTCCCGTTAGTGTGGTGCCTTCGCATAAGTTAATGGAGATTGGAGTTAAGCCCATCGACAAAATTAAACTTTCATTGGCTGATGGCAAGGAAGCCATCAGAGATGTTGGTGTGGTGTTTTTTGAGTTGATGGGGCGGAGGACTGTTGGCCCTGTTGTGTTTGGTGAGGAGAAGGATAAAAGCGTTTTAGGTGTTACTGTCATCGAAACTTTGGGGTTTATGTTTGACCCCCAAACGGGTAAGTTAAAGTCTAAGAGAATACGCTTTTAACATATCTCCTCAGCTTCTACAATTATTCTGAAGCGAAATTTCGACATTGGTTTTGGAGCATCCTTTCATAAACCTGTTTTGGAATTATATCCTCAAAACTTATGATTTCGGGTTTCTCCTTCCTCCTTTCTACGAGTTGTTTTAGAAGTTCTTGGAACCACCTTTTCATGGACTCGTGTCCCTTTCTCTCTTCTCTGAGGTAGTATGCTGGCCATTTCTCGAGGCATGAGGTTTCATAGTAATGGACGAGGTAACCTTCAAAAGCAATTTCCTTTCTAAACATCTTCACCTCTCCATTTTTGCGTGCGTCTTGCGCTGATGAGGATGATGGATGCTCCCGTCACAAGGCATAGGTATGCGAACGGGTTTGGATTCACAAAAATAATGGTGTAAGCGCCTATCACTATTATAGAGATCCCTAAAATCATATCGAAGGCTATCAGAATCATCCCATATTTCCCTTTCTTCTTCAATGGAGAATGGAACTCTCTTAACAATATGGAGTAGCCTAAAATTGAAAGTTGAGATTCTGGCGAGATTAGGATTCCTAGAGGCGAATAGCCAAGGATGTATGAGATAAAAGCATAAAACAGAACAGCAAGCCAAAATAGAAAAACTGCATACCCAATTAGCAACAAAACACCCTTAAGACTAAACATGGGAAACCCGCTCACTCCATCAAATCAAAAGTGTCAAAATTATCATATAAACATAAAAGCAGTTCGATTCCCTACGTTTTCTCTCTAAAATTTAACGAAGAAAAGCGTAAAAACAAAAAACAAACAAAATTAACATCTTCAAAGCAAAATCAGCGGCGTATTCCGCCAAAATTCACCTTTATAGGTTTGTGGATAAGCTGCCCTTCAAGGATGAAAGTTTAGATGGGATTTCCGGGTTAATTTTATCAGCTATATACCGCCCTATTCCGTGCAAAGGCTGGTTTCAGAGGCAAAAAGGGTTTTAAAGAAGGACGGCAGGCTGAGCCTCGTATACGTGCAAACAGTCGCCTACACAAAAGGAGTAAGCGACTACAAGCTGCTTATAAAACAGAAACCGCTCCAGGCAATAACTTCAACACCCTTCTATTTGGCTGTAGCCCTAATGAACCTTCCAATGAGGCTGAAAACAAACATAATCCATTACAAAAAAGAATACATCGAAAAACTCATGTCCAAAGCAGGCTTCAAAACATCAAAACAACCCCCACATACTATGGAAAAACAACCCTACTAACAACAGGACAAAAACCATGAGAATGAAATATCAGACAAGATGTATTTTTCTTAATTTTTGTTTTTTGAGGGTTGTTGTTTTGATTATCTTTGTGGGTTTCTTATTCCGTTCCATGGGAAGTTGTCTGTTGGTTGGGCTTTTTCTGCTGTTTCGTTGTTTTCTTTTAGTATTAGGAGGAGGTCTTTTCTTGCTATGATGAATAGGGGGTTGCCTTTTTCGCCATATTTGGCTATTTCGCCTTCTTGTTTAATTACTGTGAAAATGGTGTTTGGGAATGCTGGGTAATAGTCGAGGTTGCCGTTGGCGTATCTGCCTAAGGCGTCGCCGAAGGCGAAGTAGCCGTATGATGGGATTACGTGTTTGAATTTTTGTGTTAGAAGTTGGTGGTTATTGGGTGTGTAGCCTAAACCGCTTGTCATAACCGCTGTAATGTTTCTTTTTTCTCCGAAGAATGTTTCGAAGAAGGCGAGCATCATCCATGCTGACCGTATGAAGTTGATGTCTTCGTCATGTTCTAGGAAGCGTTTAGTCTTTTCGATTTCTGGAGCGAAGTATTCTTTGACAACTCTTATTAGTTCTTCTGTTCCTTTGGCGGCTGCGTTTTCAATGATTGGCTTTAACCCTTCCACCCTTAAACCCACAAAGTATGGGATTCCGCCGAACAACTGCACAAACCTTTCATTAACATCCTTATAAACGCTTGAAGGACCTTGAATTACCGCGTTTTTCATGCTGAGGCCGGTTCTCTCAAGATAGTAGTGGATGTATTCTGCTTGCTTCTGAATGTAATCTTCGCTCCATAAACAGTATTTTTGCGGTCCAGTGGTGCCAGAAGAGAAAGAACACTTAACCTTTGACAAGCCTTTCGGTTTGAAATCCACCCACCTCGTCCTAAGAAGGTTTTGATCAACCTCAAATTTCGATAGGTTATGCAAGGTTTCATCCAAACTGTCGCAGACAAGCTCATCAATAATGCGTTGGCTTAACTTTCCCCTCCAATATGGCGTTTCCCTAAAATGAAAGTTTAACACTTCAAGCAAATACGCTTCAAGGTCAACCTTCCCATCCTCATATGGAACATAAAACTGCATAGTAGAAGATAATTCCGCAAAATTTTAAAAACTTTCCATCAAGAAAAATTGGCAAATGGAGGTGTCTTCCAACATGGCATTCTCAAAAGAAGAGGTAAACAAGAGAATACGATATGTTGTAAGCCTTTCTAAAGAAATCCCATGGTATGCAAGAAAATATAAGGAATTGGGAATAAACCCTGATGAAATTAGAAAGCCTGAAGATTTACTAAAAGCTTATGAAAAAGGATTGTATACGACTCCTGCCGACTTACCTGAATTAGTTTATTATAAACATCCCGAAGCTAAAGGACCCTTCTACACCTCTGGAACCGCAGGAAAACCAAAAGAAATTTGGCTAAATCCTGATGATGAAAAATGGTTTGTGCCCCAAATTGTTAAAGCCTATAAAATAGGGTTAAAAAAAAGCGACAAAATTTTAAGTTGTCTTCCTAACCCTCCTGCCACTTCTGGTTATATGGTTCACCATTCGTTTTCTACATATGGTTATAACTTTCTGCACATACCTCCCCAAGAAATAAGAGAAAATCCACAGAATTTTATTGATAAGTATAAAGAGTTCAAGCCAAATATACTTACTAGTTTGACAACATTCGCGTGCCGTTTACCTCTGGTTCTCCAAGCATTTAGTATAGAACCTAACTTCGAATCTATTTTTCCTGGGGGAGAACCATCGACTGTTGAAAGGAGAAAAAAGATGGGAGAAGAGTTAAGAGGGTCTGTGTATGATCTTTATGCTTCTTCTGAAAATGGGATAATGGCTTATGAACTTCAACCATTTAGCGATGAGCATGTTATATCGTTGCCTGAAACGTTGATTTTCTTAACAAGGGATGGATCTGATGTAGGAATTGGCGAAATAGGCGACATTGTTGTAAGTAATTTATATCCTTCTGATGTTAGTAAACCCTACATGGTGCTTTTAAATTACAAGATAGGTGATTGGGCAAAATGTGTTGAGAAAGAAGATGATGGAATCGTAACTTCTATCAGTGAAATAAGAAGGGAAGCAGCCTATCTTGCAGGAGCAAAGCTAAACCCGCAGGAAGTTGAAAAATGCCTAGAAGAACTTGAGGGTTATAAAAACTCGTTAACAGGCGAGTATTGTATCATCAATTATTACGATAAAGAAAGGAGAGCAATCGCAGAAATAAGAATAGAAAGCAGAGAAAAGCTCGAAGCGCAAGATAAAGAAAAGATAATTGAAACGTTAAAAAAGAAAATCTACTCTATTAATTTTCCAGTTTGGAACGAGGTAGAAAACACAAAGAATGCCCAACTTTTAATCAATGTAGTGAACCCAGGCGAGCTCTATAAAGGTTATGAGCAATACATTAAACCCGGAAAACCAAAAAGATTGATAACCCCCTCATAAACCGCTATTTTCTTTGAATCTTCTGTTAATAACGTATAACCGAAATTAATTTTATAGCATTTCAAGAATGCCAAAACAGGTATACTTTCGTTCGCATTAGGAAGCCGCAGACTTTGATTAAGTGGGCAAGCCTTTCCAAGCTGGCTTTTCTCACCTCTTCAGTGTAGGCTTGTTTTTTTCCAAAGGGCATGTGGCAGAAAAAGTATTTCATAAACCGTGCGTGGCAATGCTTAATGAAGGCTTCTCTAATTGTTTCTACCTCTGTTTCGTTTAGGCTTTTCAGCTTATTCAAAACGTATTTTTCGCTTCCAAGAAGGTGAATGTTGAAGCCAAGTTTATGCAGGATTTCTGCTATTTTTATGGCTTGTTTGGGCGGCGGCTGCTCGGCTATTTTTTGCACTCCTGCTTTTTCTGCGAAGGGATTATATTTGGCCATGACTGCTGTCATTTCCACGTAGGGCGTCCCAGCTAAAGGCAGCGTTTCCCTGACGAGTTTAATGCCTAAGCCTATTGTTCGGTATTTTGGGTGCACGATGACGCGGCTTATTGTGCTTAGTTTTTCATTAAGCTCTTTCATGGTCATTTTTGGCAGAACGTGTCTTCTGCCGAAGCATACTGGCGGTGGATAACTGTAAATGATTATTCCGCACAATTCGTCGCCGCGTATAAGTCTAAAGATTTTGCGGATTCCCGCAACTTTGTGGCTGCGGTAATGGAAATGGGCAAGTTTGCGCCAATCTTCTGTTGTGCCTTCTTCTATGCGCATTTCCCTGATGAGGCTGCACTCTTTAGCCGGCACGTTGGGGTAATATTTGACTGTTAACTCTTTGCCGAACCGTTTGTGAATGTGAACGCTTGGGTTTAAGTCTTCAAAAAGGTCTGTGTGGGTTGTCGCAGCTATAACGGCTTTGCCTTGTTGGCGTGCAAACTTTTGAAGGTTGTAGGCGACTATTTTAGCTGTGTCACGATCAAGGGTGGCTGCAAACTCGTCTAAAATCCAGAACTGCGCTCCGCTTTCAATCATTTTGGCGATTTTGTATCGGTATTTCTGTCCGTCGCTAAGCTGCTCGTAAGTGCGTAGGAAAAGGAAGGCGTCATTAAGCCCTACTCGGCTCAGAAGCTCAAGGGCTTCTTCAAGGCTTTTTCCAACGGTTTCGATTAAGGGCTTGCTTGGAACAGGCTTGATGTCAGCAATGTTTATGCAGCTCCAGTCGGCTTCGTGGATGTCCTTTTCTAAGGCTTTGAGTAGCACGCTTTTGCCTGAGCCGCTGTCGCCTGTAATATAAACAATGTCTTTTGGTCCAATTTTTAGCTCGACATTGTCGTAAATAACGAATTTTTCATATCTGTCTAAGCCGAGGCCAAAGGCTTCTGCCACGCCGACTACACGTTCTGTTGGTTTAGGCGCTGCTGTTTCGTATGCTATGTTGATGATGAATTTGCCTTCCTTAGCGTCCCATTTTCGGGTGAAGCTGCGGATACGGAAATGTTCTATTTGCATGGTTAGGCTTCTCTCAGTTGGATTGTGAAGTAGCGGATGTTTTTGGTGCCTGTCGGCTTAAGCGTTAGTTGAACGTTTAAAACGTAAACGTTTGTAGAAACTTGGTAGCGGTTGCCGTCGCTTATTGAAAAGGTTAAGGCTTCAGCGGCGACTGCTCTTTGTT
>JAVZMA010000016.1:0-31847 GCA_038883475.1 Bathyarchaeia archaeon | reverse complement strand
GAAAGATTATTGGAACATTAAAAAAGCCGACATTCTTTGTTTTAGAGGGAGGCTACTCTGGCGAAAACATAGGAAAAGACATAGACCAAATGCTAAAAGGCTTAGAAGAACAATCATAAAGAATCAAGATATTAACAAGCCTAGGCGAGCATATTGCGGTATGAAGTTGAAGTAAAATTCCACGATGACTTCATCAAAGTAGAAGGAAACAAAATAGTTGTTGGACTAACTTCAAAGCCCGAAAGAGGAAAGCAAACTTAGAACTTATCAAAAAACTTGCCAAACACTTCAATGTGCCATCAACACGAGTCAAAATTGTAGCAGGCTTAAAATCAAAGATAAAAATTGTCGAAGTTAAGCAATCCAATTCATGCTAGTCCCAAGGCAAAACTATAAAGTTTGGCGGGCCCGCTGGGATTTGAACCCAGGATCTCCGGCTCCGCAGGCCAGCGTCCTAATCCGTACTAGACTACGGGCCCAAATTATAAGATTGTTCTACTTCGATATAAATTCACGGAAGAGGATTTCGTTAGGCCTCCCTTTTGTTTTTGGGGTTGCAAAAGTTTTAAGTAAAGGGGCTGTTTTGTTAATTTTCGTGTGGTTTCGTTGTCGAAGGTTAAGTCTTCTGAACAGAAGTGCCCTCATGCTGAGGATGACCTTGAATTTTTAGGTGAACAAAAATATGAAGGCGGAGCAAACAGGTACTATAAGTGTTTAAAGTGTGGCAACGTTATAATAGTGTCAAGAGATGGGGTTCTCTACGAAGTGCCAGGAATTAAGAAATGATGTGCGGGACGTGTCAATCAACTTTGAACTTCTACAGCTCTCTTTAAGGCGTCAATTACGTTTTGTTTTCCCATGGCAAGGATGTATGGACCCAGTCTTGGTCCTTGAGGTGCGCCTATAAGAATTGTGTAGAGGGTTTTGAAGAATTTCTGTGGTTTTAAACCGTGTTTTTTGGCTGTGTTGAATATGGCGTTTTGTATTTTTTCCGCTTCCGTCTCAATTTTCAAGATTTCCATTAGCTCGGTTATGGCGTTTTTCTCCTCTTTCTCTAGGCTTACTGGTGTTTCCTTTATTTCCTCAAAATCCCTTACCCAATTTAGCGCATACTCAAGCCTTTTCTTCAAGCCTTCGTTGAGCGGCTGATTTTTCTGTAAGTAGCCGTAGCTTTGAAGTTTCTCGGTTATGAACTCTGTTTCCTTTCCTTTCGGTGCCATCTTAGCCAAAAAAGTTAACATGTTGTAGGGCACGTGGACGCTTGGCTTAGCCGGGGGCTTCAAGGCCCAGCAGTATTCATATAAACCCTTCAATTTTGCCAGTTCCTTTTTGTCTGGCAATGTTTTTCTTCCGAAGTACAAGTCCTCAAGATAGTCAATTTCGTTCATGTAAGATGGGATGTCCGTAACATCTAAAGTGCGGGTTCCAACAAACCTTTTCAGCATAAGTAGCAACAGCGATTGCGGTGAGCCGTACCTAAACCAGACTTGGGGTGTGAAAACGTTTCCCGTAGATTTTGAAATTTTTCTTCCGCTCTTATCCAGAAACATTTCATATCTTGCGTGGGAAGGCGGTTCATACCCAAGTATTTCGCGGCATATTCTGTCGTTAACGCGGACCGAGTCTGCTATGTCTTTTCCGTAGGCTTCAAATCTTATGTCAAGCGCTTTCCACCTAGCCGCAAACTCGCCTTTCCAGCTTAGTTTTCCTTCGCCTCTCGCTACGTTGGCTTCTCCTTTAAAATTGCAACCTTCAATCCATCTTCCCTTAATCTCCATCCCCTCGCAAACGTAAAGAACCTTGTCTTCTTTCGGCAAGAACTCTAAGGCTTTTGTCGTGTATATGCGCCCGCAGTTCCCGCAGACTGGGAAGTATGGAAGAACTTCCGTATACCGTTCCTGTCCAACTTCTTCTTTGACGATTTCTCCGACTTTTTTTGCGTTTAGGAGTAATGTTCGTATTTCGTTGTTTAGAATTCCCTTTTCGTATGCTTCTTTAGCGGACATGTAGCGGTATTCTATACTGCATTTGTCTAATGCCTCAAGCAACAGCGAACTCATGTGCTTGCCATAACTTTCGTGGCAGCCGAAAGGGTCTGGAATGCTGGAAACCGGGAATCCCAAAAATTTTTCCAGAGATTTCGGTAGTCCGGCGGGAACTTTACGTAATCCGTCTTTGTCATCGCAGAAGGCGATAAGCTCAGAGCGGTAGCCTTGTTCTCTTAGAGCCAAGGTCACAGCGTAAGAGCGGGCAGCATCGCCTAGACTGCCAATGTGGGGAAAACCTGAGGCTCCGAGACCCATTTCCGTTCTTATCATTTCTAGGCTTCTGCCAAGCTTTCGCTCTCGCTCGATTATTTTTGCTGCCATTTTGTCGTACCATGTGCCTCTGCCGATAATTTTAATGTTCATTATCGTCATGCTCCTTATAGCATAATTAATAAGCAAATAAAAACGTTACAGAAAACAGCACATCGATGTTTCCTTTAAAATCCGCAATTAACTAACCAGTAGGCAAAATGGAATAAAGGATAAAAAATGTTGAGGGGTTGTTACTCGAGTTTTGCTCCGCAGTTGGGGCAGAACTTAACTCCCGCTTGGATTTCGCTGTTGCATTTTGGACATTTAGTGGTGGCTTGCAACGGTGTTCCACAGTTGCCGCAGAATTTTGTTCCAGCAGGGTTTGACGTACCACATTTTGGACAAATGATGCCTGCTGCTTGTAGCGGTGCACCGCAGTTGCTGCAGAATTTTGCCGTTTGCGGATTTTGGAAGTTGCATTTTGGACATAACACCATTGTTTGTGCAGGTGCTGGTGCTGCCGTTGGTTGTTGAAACAGAGGTGGAATTATGGCTACTCCAGCTCCAACAGCCGCTCCGGGGCTTTTTGATAGGCTTTCTGCTGATTTTTGAACTGTTTCCATTCTTAGAACTTCTGTTGCGCCAACTCCAGTTTTTATGTAGAATAATCTGTCTCTCCACTCTGGGGTTGTGTCGATTCCTTCAAATTTCACATCAATTAATTCAAGGCCTATCCGCGAAAAAGCGTCAAAGAGCATATTCTTTGCAAGAAGGCTTGTTTCATCAAGCTTGCCGTATACATCCGCCAACGAATATTGGCTTAAAGTGTCAATGAGCCTTTCATTAAAGTATCCTCTGAGAAAGTTTTGCAGTCCATCTGTGGTGAAAGCTCCTTGTCCGCCTACAACTTCGTTGACGAAGAGGTTTGGTTCTTCAACCCTAAACCAGAAACCGCCAAAGAACTTAAGCGGTGCAAGTTCTTTTGTTTGACCTTGCGCTCCAAACTTTCCTTGGAACTGTTTCAGAGAGACGAAGACAACGGTTGCTCTGAAGGGAACTTTGTCGAAGCCAGCGATTTTTGAAATTATTTTTGTTAGTAGTGGTAGGTTTGCTGTTGTCAAGACGTGGCGTCCTGCTCTGAAAACGTCGTAGGCTTTTCCGTCTCTGAAGAAAACTGCGGCTTCGTATTCGTGGACGATGAGATTGTCTCCCCACGCAATTTCTTCAACAGGGTATCTCCAAACGATGTCTCCTTCTCTTGCTCCAACCCACTCAATAACTTTTGGCAATTCAATTTCACCTCCTTTCAAATCATTCCTTTAGGAATCCAAGGTCTTTGTCCGGCAATGACGCTTCCATTACATGCGTCAACTATCACGGAAAATGATTTGCCGCCCATGCGATATTCTATAAACCACCAAGGCGCATATACCAGTTCGTTTTCTTCCATGGGGTAGGCTCCGACACTGAAGCGTGAAACAAAAGTGTATCTTGACCTTAGCTCTTGCAGAGCCAGTCCTTTTGCTTTTTCCTTTGCCTCTTGAGGGCTTATTTCAACGTTAAGCGTTTCTTCTCCTGTTTTCTTGAACGGCTCTTTCCTATCAAGAGGGATTTTGTAAGCGCCAACATCAGGCTGATATTGGGCTGCCTTACGTGCCACGACAAAAACATCCATTGCCTCGCTGACAGCAACTCTTTCAGTTCTATCGGCTAATGCTTTTCCCGCTCCTTTTCCAGCGCCGCCGAAAATGCTTCCTAGAGCTCCTCCTAAAGCTTGCATTGCAACTTCTTGGGCAACTTGCCCCTTTGTGTCCTTCGTTTTTACCAGTGCCTTTTTGCCTTCAAGATTTCCTTCAAGTTGAACGGTTACCGCCCAGTTTGGAACATATCGGAGAATTATGGCGCCCCATTCAGCGCGTTCAGCCATCCCTCTGGTGACTAGAATTCCTTTTGCAGCATGGTTTTTTGCCGTTTCAAGCGCTTGAGAACCAGTAAGTAGAATTGGTAGCATGCTACATCTTGGAGGCTGCTCGCCAGTTGTGTTGTTAACATATCCGCAGTAGTTGCAGATTACCAGAATTTCCTCTGGATTGTAGGTGAGGGGGGCACCGCAGTGCATGCATGCTTCAAGTTTGGGTTTTGGTGCTGGCGGTGGTTGTGGTTGAGCTGGAGTAGATGCAGCAGTTGACGCTGTTGGCAAAACTACTCCTAAACTCTTAGCCGCCTCCATGGCTTCTTGTTTCTTTTGCTCTTTCCATCCAATTAAAGCACTTGGGTTGTCGCATGAGTTTGCAAGAGCTTGTTCCACGACATCCATTAAGTCGACTGGTCCGTCAACTTCAACGTATACATCTTCTGGTATTCCTCTAACCTTAACCATTGCCTTGTCAAAGAATCCCTTTTTCAGTTCAAGCATGAAGCTTTTTTCGCCTGAAATAACCTTTTTAGTGCTCCATCCTATTTGTTTAAGGTATTCTGGCAAAACCTGTTGAAAGTTTCCCATTTTTGCTCCTATTTGGCGGTAACGGGCTGAAGTCATCCTCCCAATCCTCTAAGAATCTCTGACCTTTTATCCACGAGTCCATCAAGTTCTTCAACCTTCGATATCAGCTCGTCCATCGCTGTTCTCCATTCGTCTTTTCCGGGTTCAAGTTCGTTTACCTTTTCAACATTGGTTTTTATGGCTTCGGCTTTTTCTATTAGGCTTAAGTCATACTCGATAACCGTGTCAAGCTTGTCTTCCTTAACCTTGATAGCGTCGAACATTCCAGCATACCCAGCAACTGCCTTGTCTATGCGCTGGGTAACTCTATCAATTCGGGATGTAAGCGTGTCAAATCTGAAAGTGTCTTCGCCTGAAAGTTTCTGAACAAGTAAGGGATTTGCAAATTTCCTTCTAAAAGCGGTTTTCGCAGCCTTAAGCCTATTCACAACTTCCATCCTAACAAGACGGTCGCTCTCTCTTCTAAGCTCCTTCTCTTTGTAGCCTCTATATCCTGGAACGTAGCTCATTATTTTCTCGAGAAGACCCCGTTCTTTTCGAACTTTTCCCAAGTAGTCTTTTCCACTCATTTTTTACTCCTCCAGTATGCGACTATACCTATAACTGCGATGACAATTAAAAGTATACCTAAAACAACGAATACGTTTAACACGTTGTAGAAGGCTGAAGCTATTGCGATGGTAAACATTATGATGCCCCAAACCAGGTGATATGTTGTTTCTTTTGAGGCTGTAACTGAAAAGATTATGGTGTAAACTCCGAGGGGACCAAATAGCCAAGCGGGAATGTTGAAAATGTTAAGGGGGATTATGTTTGCGCCGTAGACAACCGCTGCTAATCCTACTGAGATAACTATGATAACAAGCGCGCCTACGTTGTAATCGAACACTTTAGTTTCTGCGTTCATCTTATTCCTCACGATACGCTTAACATATTATTTTGTGACGGTTTCTTTTAAAGTTTCGTTACAATATTCCAAAACCAGAAGGAGGTATGTCGCCCTTGATGACTGTTCCTGTCGCTCCATCTATTATCAGCTTGTAGGTTTTTCCCTTATACTCGTATTTTATAAACCATATTGGGGCATGCAAGTAAACCGCTTGGCTGATATTTATCTCATTTTTGATTTCAGTTATTTTGTCCACATCTTGCTGAGCCAAATATTTATGATGTTCTTCAATTTCCTCTTTCGCCCGTTCCAAAGCCTCTTCTCTGTCAACTTCGCTGTTTAACGTCTTAGCGTAGCCTTCAATTTTTCTAAAGTCATATGGGATTTTGCCCTCTAAAGGCACATCGTATTCTCTTGTTGGGAACTCGGTTGCTTTTCTCGCCAAAATCAGCCAATTGTATTTTTTCTTTATCTTTCCTTCTTTAACGACGGCTGGGGTGATGCGTTCAAAAATTCCTTTGTAGGTTGTTTCCGCTTCCGCTGTTACAATCCAAAAAGGTATGTAAATCAGGGATTTTTCAATAATTTTTGATTTTTTGGCAAGGTCTAGAGGCTTTAGAAAACCTGATTGCATCCAGCTTTTTGCGAGTTCTTCAATTTGCATGGGGTCATATTTGTTCAGTAGCATGGAATGTTCGAAGGTGAAAGCTTTTCCAGTTTCTATTACGGTTGTGTAACCGCAGTATTTGCATGTTGCCACTATCTCTCCTGGTTCAAAAGGCAATGGCGCTCCGCAATGTGAGCATTTTATTTCTTGAACTATCGCCATTTATCTTACCCTTTCGGCTTTTCTCTTCTTATGATTTCCCGGGCAACAATGAGCCCTGAAGCCGATGCTTGGATTAATCCTCTAGTTACTCCTGCTCCGTCGCCTATCGTGAATAGGTTATGTATTTTTGTTTCGAGGTTGTTGCTTAACTGAAGCCTCGAAGAATAGAATTTAACCTCAATGCCATATAGAAGCGTGTCTCTCGAATTTATCCCGGGCGCAATTTTATCGAGGGCTTCAAGCATTTCTCTGATGTCAGCTAAATAACGATAAGGCAAAACAAAGCTTAGATCGCCTGGAGTGGCATTTTTTAGGGTTGGCTTGACTACGCTGCGGGCTATTCGCTCTGGGGTTGACCTTCGCCCAGACTGTAAATCGCCTAAGCGTTGTATCATTACGCCTCCGCTTAATAGGTTCGAGAGCCTAGCGAGGTATTTTCCATAAGCTATGGGTTCTTTGAAAGGTTCGGTGAAGGACGTGCTCACAAGAATGGCGAAGTTTGTGTTTTCCGTTTTTCTTTCAGCATAGCTTTGACCGTTAACTGTCAAAACTCCGTTATATGATTCAGTTATTACTTCGCCGTAAGGCGCAACGCAGAAAGTGCGAACTTGGTCGTCGAAAGATTTCGAATAATAAATAAGTTTAGGCTCATAAAGCGTGTTCGTTAATTCTTCCATAACTGAAGCCAAAACCTCAACCCTTATACCCACATCGACGGGGTTATTAAGCGTCTTTAACCCTAAAGCTTGGGCTTCTGTCTGAAGCCATTCCGCCCCGCTTCTGCCAGGCGCGACAATAACATATTTTCCAAAGAATTTCTCCCCGTTTACAGTTTCAACGCCTTCAACCATGTCGCCTTTCACTATAAGCCCTTTTATATCCGTTTTCGGTCTAAAGTCAACTTTGCCGTTTAGTTCTTGGCGCATTTTTTTGAGGGTTTGAGCGCATCTTTCTGTGCCCATGTGGCGGATTTTTTGGCGGATAAGCTTTAACCCAGCCAAAGAAGCCTTTCTTTCGATTTCGTCGATTTTTTCAAGTTCTTCGCCGTAAGAGTGTTCGGTTGCTCCAAATTTTAGATAGATTTCGTCAACATGTTTCACAAGCTTTTCAAGTTCTTCTTGGGAGACATACTGGTTAAGCCAACCGCCCACCTCAGTGGACAATGTGAGTTTTCCATCACTGAATGCTCCAGCCCCACCCCATCCGCTCAGTAGTAGGCAAGGCTCGCAGTTGACGCATTCAAATCCTCGACTTGCTGGACATTTACGTTGGTTAATGTCAGGTCCCCTGTCCAACATGAGAACGCTAAGTTTGGTTTTCTCCGTAATTTCAAGCGCCGAAAATATTCCTGCCGGCCCTGCACCGACAATTATCACATCATACTTCAAAGTATTTGACCCTCTTGAAACCCAAAACTACATGTAACAACTAGCATATATTTTTAGCGAGCGAGTGGGTGCGTATCAAAAATCTTTAAAGTATCTTCACTTTCTGGTGTGGGGCACGAGACAGAGGAACTTCAAAGTATTTTTACCGTTGTTTTTAAACTGGTGCCGCTCGTTTGGAAGAACAAGTATGGCGTCGCCCCCGCCTACTTTCTTCTCTCCGCTTTCGCTTATGACAGTCCCCTCTCCTTCTAGGATAAATACTTCATGCTCCCAAGGATGCGAATGCAGTGGACTGTAGCCTCCAGGTTCCACTTCAAAAAGTCTCATAGCAAAGTTCGGCGCTCCTAAATCTTTTGTTATGAGCCATCGCACTTTGAGTTTTGAAGCTCCCTCTTCTTTAGCTTCTTCCGCTTTCACGTTTTTGTAATTTAATATTTTCAAACTTGGCTCACTCCTTAACTTTAATTTTGAGTTAGGCGCATTTCACGTTTACATCTAGTCTTTTATGGCTTCTAATATATTAAAGGGGCGATGTCTCCCGCAAAATCCCCTCTTTTTTGTTCGGTTTTTCGTGATGTGCGGGTTTCTGTTTGTTTCTTTTAACTGCAACTAACAGAAACATTTAGAATTCGTTTTCTGAATATTGCGTTATTTTAAATTTTGGGGTTTCTGAGACTTTTATTTGAGGCATTCTGCGATGTATTCTAAGTTGAATTCTTTTATTATGCCTTCGCTGACGCTTGTTATGAAGCTTTGTATGTCTTCTACATATTGCCCCCAGTCTCTTCTAAATATGTTAAGTTTTTGGAGGTAGTCTGTGTAGTTTTTATGTAAGGAGATAATTATTCCTGTCATGCCCATGCCTTCTCCTCGAGAGGCATATATTGCGTTTGGCCACTGCTTTGCATAATTTCTTATCTCCTCTATGTTTTTGGAGTAAAGTTGTGGGTTCATTTTTACAAATGTAAAGGCAACTATTTCGCATCCCAATTTCTCAAAACTTGGGATGACCGTATACTTCTTAATGTATCCCTCATTTTCAAGTTTCCTGCGGACCCTTGTTATAGTAGCTTGTGAAACCTGTAGCGTTCTTGCAATGTTTCTGTCGCTGGTCTTAGCATTTTTAAGCAACTCGCATAAAACTCTTTTTTCTAAATCACTTAACATAACAAGAAGTTTCTTAAACTCCTTAATTTAGTTTTTCAATGTAAAGCTATTATTGATATGATTGTGCTTTAATGATGCTGTGATTCCGCAATTTTTAAAATTTGATAGCGTCCAACCCTTGGAGCTTTGCTTATTTTTAGCTCTCTTTTTAATCATTGATTCACTTTTTTAAAAAAGGGAAAATAATATTGCAGAAAATACTTCTATTTATGCAATATGAATCTGTAATTCATAATCAATTTATAATCATTGATTCATTTAGGTTCTTGAATCGGTGATGAAGTGACTCTTGAAGGGATCTGCCGAAATGTCGAGAATACCGTTTCCTCCGGAACTGCTCTTGTTTATAGGGATTGATCTTTTCGTAGCTTTGAGTTTATTGGCATCTCTTTTTGAGAGGGTGTTTCCAACGGCGTTTCCTTATGTGTATCATGTTGCGGCGCTTGCAGGCTTTGGTCAGATCTGGGTAAATTATACTTTTCTTTTACCGTTTGCAGAAGCACGTTTTTGGAGCTGTCTGCTTTACCTCTTTGCAGCCCTCTTAAATATTGGATGCGTTAACTTCTACATTATTGCCAAAAAGAAATTGTTAAGCGCCGCTGGAATGTTTCTTTCCGTTTTCACAGTCCCTTCATTTTCTATTTCTCTGTTTTTCATCTCGGCATATGTCAACGGCGAGCCCATCCTGATGCCTTGGCTTCCAAAGATTCCGGTTGAAAGCCTTTACGCAGTTCTCCTGGTCTGTATAATTCTACTGGTCCTCAGCATTGCAGTATACTTAGAACCCAACTTGTTTAGGAGAAAAAGGAGGTGAAAAAATGATGGAAAACGGTCAAAGAAAGACTGGAAAAAGGCTGTTGAGGATTTTCCTATTGCTGATGTCATCGGTGCTTGTTGTTGCTGCTTCCGCCAGTATCCTTAACTATCTGTATATGCAAGCATCGCCAATAACACCTGAAACCGCCCAAGTCCAGTTCGTCTTAACCGAGGATAGCGAAGCTGCTGGGGCTTCTATTGGAACTAATGGCACTTACGTAAGCCTAAATAGCATGGCTGGCTGGCCAAACGCCACGAGAGTTTACCAAGCCGCTGTAGGAATAAGAAATTTCGATTCTGCAAGCCGCAACATCACATTGGCTTTTGCCTCGTGGAGCGGAGACACAGACCAGATTGAATTTATTACAGTGATAGTCCGTGACGCTGTTGGTGGCACACAGCAAGGCGAACCAATAAACGTTGGCACTCCAGGCTCATCTACAGGTGAATTAATCATCCCGGCTGGAGCAACATGGGTTGTAGAATGGGACGTCAAATGGAAGGCTGGAGCCTTATCAACAAATTCAGTGAGCGTTACGCTACAATTGCTGGTTAAAGGTGAGTAACTCGCCACTTTTCCCTTTTTCTTTTCCATGGGAATGTTTATGAGGGAAAAAAGTTTCACTGTGTTACTTTCGTTTGTTTTATTACTTGCTAGTCTATTTATTCCAGTGCATGGCGATGTCTATAACGCATATTATTGTCAGGCGAATTTTGTTTCCGCTGAGTCTCCAAAAGTAATTTTGAAAGAGGGCATTGTAGGGAATAGCACAATTTACACAAACAACACAAGCGCAAAAGTTGAAATTAAAGTGGTAGAAAGAGGATGGAAGGTTCAATCAGGAACAGGAGTTATTAATTCAGGGAGCTCCTACATGCTTGTCGACATCGAACCTGTTAACATTTCAAAAGCATTTTTGCTCGTAAGCTTCGGTGGCGGTGTAGCCGCAACCCAACCAGAAGAGCAAGTTCTCGTAAGCGGAAGATTTGAGTCCTCTTCGCAATTGCGTTTTGAAAGGGTTGGCACAACAAATCCAGCAAATTTTGCATGGTATGTAATTGAAGCTTTAGGCGAACAAATAAGCGTCCAATCAGGAACAACCCAATTTGCCTCAACAGAGAATCAAAAAGATGTGCCAATAAACGATGTTGAAAATATCTTTAAATGTGTAGTTTTCCTTTCGAGGAGGTCAACCGGAACAGATGCAACACAATATAATAAAGCGTTTGTCACCGGTGAACTAACGAGCACTACAAATTTAAGACTGAGAAGGGAGGGAACTGGAACAACAGTAACTGTTGAATGGTTTGTTGTAAAATTTAACGATGAAACAGTGATACAAACTGGTGAGACGGTAGTAAGCGCATCAGACCCAACGATTCAAACAATCGATTCAGTTGACCTTATAAGAACTTGGCTTTACATGACTTGGAGGGCAACAGCAAACGGGCTTGCTCAAGTTTCTGTGAGAGGCTGGATAGAAAACCCGACACAGATTAGATTTTTCAGGCGAACAACCACAGGAACTTGCCACGTGAGATGGTTTGTTATTCAGATGCCTGCGGGAGTAAAGGTTCAAAGGGGATTCCACGATTCAACGGTTACAACAGAATACGTTAAAGATATAACAATTTCACCTGTTAATACAAGTAGGACTTTCTCATTCACAACATGTGATTCCACCGGAACAGGAAGAGCTTTTCCAAGACCATTCTGGATTGAAATGCTCACCAATTCAACAAACCTACACTTGCAAAGGTGGTATGCTGGACAGGAATCCGACCATAACTGGCAAGTTGTAGAGTTATCTGACGCCTACGAATACGTCCTAAAAATAGTTAACGAATCACCAGACCCTTGGAAGATCAGACTCGAAGCCTACAACCAAACAAACATTGAACGCCTATATAACTACACAATATACTTTTACAACGAAACAGCCATTTCTCGACAAATATACATCCTCTACGGAGAATACAACCAACAAACAGGAGAATGGTGCGATCTCCCAGGCACTAAAACAATTTATGTTGCTATAAAAGTATCCATCAACAACCAAGGCAAAACCACAATACAGACCTATCTTAAAGTCCTCCGACCAAACACATCAACATATAACCTAATGATCATAAGTTTTCAAATAGACTAAAAAGTAAACTTACAAAATCTATTTCGCTTCGAATAAACAACCTTAACATTTTCGACCTCATAACACCAAGGAATAATTAATTCACCATCGTAAAACGCTTTCAATATGTCAAATTCAATCATTTCAGGCTTTATCTTGAAAGATTCTGGAACCAAACAACCTCAATTATGCTCTTTCTGACCACCTGAATAACCTACCAAGCAATTGTTTGAAGCTAAATATTTGTTAATTATCCACACCTCAAATTCTGATTCGGAATAATTACACACTTTTTAAATAACTTCGTATCCGCTTCCGTTAACAGCGATTAAAAGAATATTAGCCTAGAACTTATTAGTTAGGATTTAGCGAGGTTGAAGTTGTATGGTGAAGGAAAAGAAGCTAGGTGATAAAACAATTTATTTGTGTGAAATTTGTGGTCTCGGGTATTCAGACCGTGAAATAGCCAATGAATGTGAGGAATGGTGTAGGAAGACGGGAACATGCTCTGTTGAAATCACCCGAAAAGCCATATACTTTCCAGATCCTTTCAATGAAAATAATTTTTAACCATGGAAAACGCAAATAAGTTTTAGGCATTTCTAAAGTTAAGCTGATGTAATTGGAGCGAAATGAGGATGGTCGTGGAACAAATTGTAATTTTGGGTTTTGCTGGAAGTCTAAGAAAGGGGTCATACAATAAGGCGCTGTTGCGTGCTGCAGCTGAGCTGATGCCAAAAAATGCTAAACTAGAAATTTTTGACATTGACGGGATTCCCCTTTATAATCAGGATTTTGAGAATGACATGCCAGCTAAAGTTAAAGAATTCAAGCGAAAAATAAGGCGGGCAGACGCCATTCTAATTGTGACTCCAGAATACAACTATTCTTTTTCAGGAGTTTTGAAGAACGCCATTGACTGGACTTCTAGGCCGCCTGGAGACAATTCTTTCGAAGGAAAACCTGTGGCAATCATGAGTGCATCCATTGGAACTTTGGGAGGCGCTCGGGCCCAGTATCAGCTTAGACAAGTTTTAGTAACCTTAAATATGCATCCGATAAATAAGCCTGAGGTTATGGTGCCTTTAGCTGGAGAAAAGTTTGATAAGAAAGGAAGACTAATCGACGAGAAAACTCGGGCGAAGATTAAAGATTTGTTGGAAAACCTTGTTGCGTGGACTAGAAAACTGAAAGGCTTAAAAGAGGAATTATAACCCCATCTGATTTAGAACGCCAAAGAAATGCCTTGTAAGCCTTAGACAACGTTTTTATTTCCTTTCACCCATTTTTATTCTTGGAGATGTTTTATGAAGATTGAACCTAACAGGAAATTGGATTGTCTGGGGCTTTATTGTCCAGAGCCGGTTTTTCGAACAAGGATGGAGCTGGACGAAATGCAAGTTGGAGAAATCCTTGAGGTTCTGGCAGACGACCCAGCAGCAGAGGATGACATTCGCAGTCTTCTGAAAAATCTTGGACAAGAAATTGTTAGCGTGACCAGAACGGGAAAGCAAGTTCGAATTCTAATTAGAAAGGTGAAGTAAACATAATTTGTGGAGGTGAAATATGTTGCCAGAAAGGAAAAAAATTTTGTATATCCAAACGAGCGGAGTTAACTCTCCGGAACGCACTTACGCTCCGTTCATTTTGGCGACCACAGCGGCCATGATGAACATGGATGCAACCATCTACTTCCTAATAAAAGGAGTAACGGTCGTCAAGAAAGGAGAGGCTGAAAAGATAAAGATTAATGGTTTTCCAACCCTCAAAGAAGTCGTGGATCAAGCAGTAAAGGCTGGAGTAAAGCTAATGGTGTGCGAGCAAAGCTGCATGCTACTAGGTATTCCCCGTGGAGAGTTTGCGCCCGAAGCTAAAATTGTAGGCGCAGCAACCCTTAACGATTTAGCTGTTAACGCGGATGCAGTTCTATGCTTCTAGGAGCTGATGACCATGTCTGTTTCCAGAAAAATTTACATGGATCACACGGCTGGCAAGCCCATTGACCCTCGTGTCATAGAGGCTATGCTTCCCTACATGGAGTTTTTCTATGGCAATCCCTTTTCCATTCATTCCTTCGGAGAAGAACCTAGAAAGGCTTTAGATGAAGCACGAATCAAAATTGCCGAACTGATTAACGCTGAAAGAAAAGAATCGATAATCTTTGCTTCCGGCGCCACTGAAAGCAACAACCTCGCCATAAAAGGCGTAGCCAATCGTAACGCTGACCGTGGAAAACATATAATAACCTCAAGCATCGAACACATGTCAGTCTTAAATCCATGCAAGTTTCTTAAAACAAAAGGATTCAACGTGACTTTTTTGCCCGTTGACAGCTATGGCATTATCAGCCTTGAAAGTTTGGAACATGAACTAAAAGATGATACGATTCTTGTTTCTGTCCAGTATGCTAATGGGGAAATTGGAACCATTCAGCCCATAAAAGAGATAAGTCAAATAGTCCACCGCAAAAACGCTTATTTGCATGTAGACGCCACTGCAGCTAACGGACAAATTCAAATAGACGTGAGAAAGGATGGAATTGATTTACTTACCCTTTCTTCAAACGAAATGTACGGACCTAAGGGTGTGGGCGCCCTTTACATACGCGAGGGCGTTCGCCTAGAACCTATATTTCACGGTGGAGGTCAAGAGCGGGGGTTGCGTTCTGGAACGGAAAACGTGCCGGGCATAGTGGGTTTTGGCAAAGCTGCTGAAATAGCTAAGAATGAAATGCAGGAAGAAAGCGAAAGGCTAAGCAGACTTAGAGACAAGCTTATTAAGGGTCTGCTTGAGTCTGTGCCTTACTCTTTTTTGAATGGGCATCCCACCATGCGGTTGCCAGACACGCCGCAGTACGGTTCAGCTTCATAGAAGGGGAATCCATACTTTTGAGCTTAGACATGATGGGTGTAGCCGCCTCCTCTGGTTCAGCTTGTACCGCGAAAACTTTGGAGCCCTCCCATGTTTTAATGGCGACAGGGCTAAAACATGAAGAAGCCCATGGCTCAGTGCTATTCACCCTTGGAAGGCAAAACACTGAAGAAGAAGTGGATTATGTTATAAGCATCATGCCTGATATTGTTAAAAGGTTGAGGGCTATTTCGCCCTTAACCCCTAAGGAGTGATGAGCAATGTATAGCGAGAAAGTTATGGAGCATTTTAGAAACCCGCGAAACATGGGAGAAATCCAAGATGCTGATGGCGTGGGCACTGTTGGAAACCCCGTTTGCGGAGACATGATGACCATATACATAAAAGTGAAGGACAACCGCATTGATGACATAAAGTTTAAAACCTTCGGATGCGGTGCCGCCATAGCCACAAGCAGCATGATAACTGAACTAGCGAAAGGAAAAACCTTAGAAGAAGCCCTAAAAATCACAAGAAGAGATGTAGCAGACGCTTTAGAGGGACTACCACCAGTCAAAATGCACTGTTCAAACCTAGCAGCAGACGCCCTACAAGCCGCCATAGAAGATTACCACAAAAAACAGAAAAGTAAGGAGGAAATAAAATGAAAGAAGAATTTATTAGATGTGAATTCTGCAATGTGAAAATTCCGTTAGAAATATGCCAACTTGCAGCCTATCGCATGACTATTGATGGAAAAGAGTACATCTTCTGCTGCCGAAACTGCGCAGAAAGATACAAACAAAAAAGAAAATCTGCAACAAAATAGCAACAAGAGATTTGAAATCTTTTCAATGAAAAAGTAGTTAAAGCTTAGTTATTTTTCGAACTGTATGCAGATACTCTATTTTTTAGCCTTTGTTTTGACTGGTTTCATCGGAACTGCGCAGCAGATCAAATCACAATCAGTGCATTCACAAGCTTCATCCACAACAACCACAAGCCCACATTTTTCGCACTTATATTTCTCACCCTTTTTAGTCAAAATTCCACCTCCCTATCATCGATTTTAATAATCTGTAATGTTTAAGTTGCAATATAAGAGTTCTGTAAATTCTTAGATTAAAATACCAAGTAATAGAGCAAACCACATTAAAAAAATGGGAATGATGGTTTTCCGTTATAGGTTAATGACTTCTAAAGCCTTTTGTATGCTGTTATCAATTCTGTTTAAGCTCTTCTTTTTCACCAGTATTTAATGACTTTCGCAGTTGCTTCGCTAAATCTATTAGCTACAACTTTCCAGTCGATGGCTTTGAAAAATGCCTCTATATAGTCTGCCCGTTTCAGTCCATAATCAATCATGTATGCGTGTTCAAAGACATCCATTATTAAAATGGGGTTGGCTCCAGAAAGATGACCTACATCGTGTTCATTGATCCAAAAATTGAAGAGGCGACCAGCCACTGGGTCATAATATAGAATTACCCATCCAATGCCTCGCATTGCTCCAACAGCCTTAAAGTCCTTCTCCCAATTTTCGTATGTTCCGAAATCTTCTGTAATTTTCTTAAAGAGTTTTGAATTTCTGTCAAGTTCCGTTCCGCCTTTTATCATATTTCCGAAGTAGTATTCGTGAAGTCTCATGCCGTTAAATTCCCATCCCCATCTACGCTTCAATTCTGCATACTCAGGTGTCCCGGTTTTTCCTTCTTTTAGGAACGTGTTCAGTAAATCCGCTAGTTTATTTGTGTTTGTGACATAGCCTTGATATAACGCAAAATGATTTTTTAGAAGCTGATCACTAAACCCCTTTGTCCCTAGTAAACGCTCAAAGCTCAGCGGTTCATAAACCATCTAATCCCCCCTAATCTTTCAATTAATTTATCTCCTTTCGTATTTGTTATTTTCGCAGTTTGCAGATTCCCTAAAATTTCCTAAACTTCTCCTTTGATGCTCCGCATACTGGGCATCTGCTCGGCGCTTCGCCCTCCACCGTGTATCCGCATACGTCACAGATGTAGATTGGACCGAGTTTAATGTCTTTCCCTCCCTCAACTGCTTGCTTGGCTTTTTGATACATGCCTGCGTGCACTTTTTCTGCTTGTAGCGCCCAATCGGTTGTTCTTTGGGCTCCCTTTTCCTCTTGGAGTTTCGCTACAGCATTGTATGCTGGATACATTTCATTCACTTCGTAGGTTTCGCCGTCTATGGCAACTTGCAGATTATCGGATGAACCGCGAATCATGCCTAAAACATCATAATGGTTTGTTGCATGCACCTGCTCAGCATAAGCTATGGCTCTAAAAAGTCTTGCAACATTCGGATAGCCCTCTTCCTCCGCCTTTCTAGCAAAAATCAAATAGCGCATGTGGGCTTGGCTTTCACCTGCAAAGGCGCTTTTCAAGTTATCTTCAGTCATTTTTCTCATTTCTATCACCACGCTTATTTTGTTTACAATAATTCGAATGTATTGTCTGGATTAAAAAATTTGTGAACGAAATTCGGTTGAAATATTAGTGAAAGCATACGAAAATCGAATGGACTGGAAATGAGCGCTTAGGGCCAAAAATGTTTCAATTAGTGCGATTTTCTCTTCTTTTTTCCATTGCTTCTCTAACTCTTTTTTTAGCGATTTTTAATGCAGCATCTCTTGGCGGGATTTTTGCCTTAGCGGCTTCTCTTAAGACTAACCGAGTATTCTTAACTATTCTTTCTTCAACAATCTCAAACATTTTTCTTGGATTTTCACCTAAATACTCGGCGTAAGAGGATATTACGCCCCCAGCGTTTGCCACAAAATCGGGGACTATTAGAATTCCTCTTTCATAAAGTATTTTTTCGATCTCTGGTTTCACAGGGATATTAGCCGCCTCAACAACTATTCTTGCTTGAATTTTATCAACATTCTTTTCGTTTATGACATCAGGTATAGAAGCGGGAACAAGAACCTCTACTGGCAGCTCGAAAAGCGCTTCATTTTTCAAAATTTGTCCCGGCTCATAATTAATAACAGAATTTGTTGAAGCTTTAACTTGCTTCAATTTTTCATATTCTAATCCGTTAGGGTTATATATGCAGCCTTTGCTGTCGCTTACTGCAACAATTTCGGCTCCATAATCTGATAGGTATTTCATAAGGAAGGAGCCTACATTCCCGAAGCCGTCAATGGCTACTCTTGCTTTTTTTAAATCTAAACCAAAGTGCTCTGAAGCTACCATTGATGCGTGAAATACCCCGTAAGCCGTCGAACCGTATTCATGGGGAATACCACATTTTTCGCCTGGTCTAACACACATATTTGCGGGTTTGCCAGTACAAGAATTCAAGTTGCCATTTGTTAAAGCGTAAATTGCCATTTCTTCTTCGCCGGTATTAATGTCTGGACCTGCAATGTATTGGCTTGGAGATAGAGGTTTTAATGCAATGGCAAAGGCTCTAATTAAGTTATTTTTCTCTTCTTTTGAGATCTTTTTAGGATCTGCGATTATTCCTGATTTGGCTCCTCCGAAAGGTAATTCGGCTAGGGCGCATTTCCAAGTCATAGTTCTGGCAAGTCTGGAAACCTCCTCTACGTCCACTGCGGGCGTCATTCTTATTCCGCCTTTGCCAGGGCCAAGGGCAGTGTTATCGATGACAAGTATTCCCTTCATTTTGGTTTCTGGGTCGTAGACTTGTAGAATTTTTTCAGGTCCCCATTCATCTGAAAACCTTTCCATAAAATCCATTTCTTTTTCCTCCTCGCTTTGCTGTTTCATTATTAGTTTTTCTCATCACATAAGGTTTAACTATTTAGAAAGGCAATTATGAAAAGGGGGTTTATTAGATGAATTCTGAGGAATATGCGCCTTTATGTGAAAAATGTGGTCAACCAATTGACGATTGTAAGTGTGTTTGTCCGTATTGCGGTGAAACTTCTGAATGTGAATGCTGTATAGGTGTGGATAAGGCTACTGGCGGGTAAAGAGTTTGGCGGAACTAGATTTTAACTGGATGACAGGTGGTCCTCAAGGAAGCGGTGTAGACACTGCGGCGAACATTTTTGGAAGGGCATGCGGTTATGGTGGCTTATATGTTTATGGGAGGCGAGAATATCATTCTAACATCAAGGGATTGCACAGTTACTTTCACTTAAGGGTATCAGACCACGAAGTTTTAGCTAATGTAAATGATGTGAATTTGCTTGCAGCTTTTGACGCAGAAACAGTCGTTCGCCATATAGAGGAAGTTGTTCTTGGAGGCGGAATAATTGTTGATAAGGATCAGTTGGAGACACGAACTTTAACCATATCGACTTTGCCGCTAGAATTTAAATCAGCCTTTCAAAAGTATCTAGAAAAGAAAGGGTTAAGTGACCGTTTAGGCGATTTACTTGCGGACGCGGAAAAGAGAGGCATCCGCGTTTTTCAAGCTCCTTACATGGAGTTGCTTAAGCAAATTGCAAGCAAGTTAGGCATAGATAAACTAAGCAAGATTATGCGAATGATAAACGTTTTAACAATAGGCATTTCTTTCGGCTTGGTTAATTATGATGTGGAGCTTGTGGAGAAAGCCATAAGAACATTTTTCCAAGAAAGACCTAAAATCGTTGAAATGAACGTCCTTGCACTAAGGCTCGCTTATGAATACGCTAAAAAAAGTTTTCCAGAAGGCTTTAACCGTCAACTTCAAAAACTGCCAGTAAAAGAGGAACGCATTTTTCTATCAGGGAATCAAGCGGTTGCTGTTGGCAAGGTTCTAGGAGGATGCAGAATTCAAACTTACTATCCCATAACGCCCGCCGCAGATGAAAGCGAGTACATAGAAGCCCACGAAATTCTAAGGACAAAAGTTCCCGGCGCAAACGCGGGAGTTGTGGTGCTGCAAACCGAGGATGAAATTGCAGCGATAAATATGGCATCTGGGGCAGCTTTAACTGGCACGAGAGCATCCACATCTACTTCTGGGCCAGGGTTTTCCCTTATGGTTGAAGGATTATCTTGGGCGGGGAACAATGAAGTTCCCGTTGTAATCACATATTATCAGAGAGGCGCTCCCTCCACGGGTTTGCCAACTAGGCACGGACAGGATGATTTAAGGTTCGCCGTTCACGCTGGCCACGGCGAGTTCCCACGGATAGTGCTTGCTTCAGGCGACATTAAAGAATGCTTCTATGATGCGATAACGGCCTTCAACTACGCCGAAAGATTTCAGTTGCCAGTAATTCATTTAATAGATAAAGCGCTTGCCAACAGTTCTCAAACTTTTCCAATATTCGAAACTAAAGGCGTTAAAATTCAACGAGGTGACATCCTAGATGAAGATAAGCTTAAGGATTTGGAATATAAGCGGTTTGCTTTCACGGAAAAAGGGATTTCTCCCAGAGTTTTTCTAGGCACAAGGGGAGGCGCCCACTGGTACACGGGCGATGAGCATAACGAGTTTGGGCACATAAGCGAAGAATCAGACACGAGAACTAAAATGATGGAAAAGAGGATGAAAAAACTTGAAGTTGTGGAAAGAGAAGTTCCTATGAGCGAGAAAGTTAACTTTTTCGGTGATGAAAACACCAAAAACATCATTGTTAGTTGGGGTTCTCCAAAAGGCGCAATTCTTGAAACATTAAATAAGCTGGCCGGAGAGGGTTTTAGCCTTGCTTTTCTGCAGGTTCGCATGGTACATCCGCTTCCTAGCCAGCATATAGCAGAAGTTCTCCAAAAGGCTGAAAAATTAATTGATGTTGAAATGAACTATTCAGGGCAGTTGGGTGGAATTATAAGAGAAAAAACAGGAATCTCCATGGATTTTCAAATTTTGAAATACAATGGGAGACCTATGACAACAACCGAAGTTTACAATGCTTTAAAACTTGTGCTTTTGGATAAAGCGCCTAAAAGGCAGGTGTTAACTTATGGCTCTTAAGTGGACGGATTTCAAAACAGAAGTTTTTGTAGACTGGTGCCCCGGATGCGGAAACTTCGGCATCCTTACTGCTTTGCAGATGGCTCTTGCAGAACTTGGACTTGAGCCTCACCGCGTAGTATTAGTTTCTGGAATAGGCTGTTCTGGAAAAGTGCCCCACTTTGTTAAAGCCTACGGGGTCCACACGCTTCATGGTAGAACCCTACCCTTCGCACAGGGAATAAAAATCGCAAACCCCGAATTAGAAGTGATAGCCATCGGAGGAGACGGCGACGGACTTGGAATAGGGGTAGGCCACCTCGTTAACGCTGGAAGAAGAAATGTGGACATGACCTATTTAATACATGACAACGGTGTTTATGGGCTTACGAAAGGACAAGCCTCACCAACCTTACAACGGGGCTTGAAAGTTAAAGCCATTCCAAAGCCTAACCTCAACGAAGCAATAAACCCAATAATGCTAGCAATAGCAGCGGGCTACACTTTCGTTGCGAGAGCCTACGCTTACGACACAAAACACCTAAAAGAAACCATGAAGCACGCAATAAAGCATAAAGGATTAGGCCTCGTTGACATACTGCAGCCATGCCCCACCTACAACGACATAAACACAAAGGAATGGTACGCTGGAGAGGACCGCATTGATCCGAAAACTGGAAAGCCGATCCCCAGGCTTTACAAGTTAGATGAAATTGGCTATGACCCAGTTGTGCATGATTCTGCTGAAGAGTTCAGTAAAAAAGTTGCAGCTATAGAAAAAGCAAAAGAGTGGGGTGACAAAATTCCTATCGGAATTTTCTACAAAAACGAGCTAGTTCCAGCGTTTCACGAACGCATAGCTAAAAGAATACCTTTCTACCTCACTAGTCCACCAGCAAAACAGATGATCCATGACATAGATGGTTCACCCACAATAGACATTAGTGACTTTTTCGAAGAACTAAAAATAACGTGAATAGTAACGGTTTCAAACAATGTAGCTTCTAAGGTCGGTGCTTTGCGTAAGGCATTTACGATATTTACCTAACATTTCATCTAAAGTTTTTCTCAAATCCTCTTCTGCCATAAAACCAACAATCTGCATTAACGGTCTTCCACCACAAAAGAACATCAAAGTTGGCGTGCTCATAACTCCCAGATTAACTGCCATCTCCTGATTTGATGGAGACTCCAAGATGTTCAATCTGGCAAATTTAATTTTTCCAGAGTATTCTGAGGCCACTTTTTCAAAAATAGGCGTTAGTTCTCTGCACCAAGGACATTGGGCATGCCAAAAATAGATCAACGTCAAAGTTGTAGAGCGGGCAACTTCTTCATGCCAATTAGCTGGGCTTAAATCTACGATCTCCATAATCTAATAAACCAATAAATTTGGACTAGTATGGAACTATATAAGCCTTAAATGAGAATGTGGCACCTTGAGGATTTGGAGTATACCCCCAAAATACTTGGACAGGCAGGGTTTGTTAGCTTTATGGCGAGAGGCGCTGTTAGCTAAAGCTGTTTTGGAGGGAAAAACGAGGGGTTACTTGAACCATCCGCAACTGGCAAGGTTTAAAGGGTCAAAAGAACCCTTGAAGGCGATTAATACTTACCTCTCTTTCATTTTGGCTGAAGGAGTTAAGCGGAAATTCAAATTTAATCCTGAAAGAATTGACCAATCCCTCGTGAATACCAACTTGAAGATATCCGTCACCACGGGACAGTTGTGTTATGAATATAATCTTCTGATAAACAAGCTTTTGAAGAGAGATCCCGCTATGGCAAAGGCGCTTTTAAACAATAAGGCTATAGAACCACATCCGCTATTCATTGTAGTTCCTGGAGAGTTAGAAAAATGGGAAAAATTAAGAGAAAGATAAACATTTTTGTTGCTAACCTTTAGAAATTTTCATATACGTTTATTGGCTAAATACTATGATACCAAGTTATAGGATGATAGAATATGGGTAAAATCGAAGTAAGCGATAACATTTTTTGGGTGGGTGCTGTTGACTGGAACGTTAGAGACTTCCACGGATACTTGACCAGACGCGGAACAACCTACAACGCCTACTTAATAAAGGATGAAAAGACAGCCCTAGTCGACACTGTTAAATACCCTTTTCACAACGAATTGATTGAAAAAATCAGCGAAATTGTAAGCCCAGAACAACTCGATTACATTATTATAAACCATGTTGAAATGGATCATTCAGGCGCATTGCCCTATATAATTAAAGAAGCAAAAAACGCCCGAATAATAGCATCACGGAAGGGAAAAGAGGGCTTAACTAAACATTACGGCGAAGACTTGAATATTGAAATGGTTAAAACCAGTGACCAGTTGAAGCTTGGAAAAAGAACTTTGAAATTTATTGAGGCGCCCATGCTGCATTGGCCTGACAGCATGTTCACTTATGTTGTTGAAGATGGCATCTTAATGCCAAACGATGCTTTCGGCCAGCACCTAGCCACTTCCGGACGTTTTGACGATGAGGTTGATGAATCGGTGCTTATGGAAGAAGCAGCAAAATATTACGCTAATATTCTCATGCCCTTTTCAGCGCTTGTTACAAGAAAAATTCAAGAATTGATTGATATGAAGATTGCAATTAAGGTTATTGCTCCTAGTCATGGGGTTATTTGGCGTTCCAATCCAATGAAAATTGTTGACATCTACAAGAGATGGAGCGGAGGCGCTTCTAAAGACAAGGCAGTGATAGCCTATGACAGCATGTGGGGAAGCACAACAATCATGGCTAGAGCCATAGCCGATGGAATAGCAAGCCAAGGAATAGAAGTTAAATTCTTCAAATTGCGAGAATCTGACGCCACAGAAATCGTCACTGAAATTTTGGAAGCCAAAGCTATTATTGTAGGTTCTCCAACTCTTAACAACTCCATGTTTCCATCAGTAAGTGCCTTCCTAACATATATAACCGTATTAAAGCCGAAAGGAAAGCTTTGGGCCTTCTTTGGTTCGTATGGATGGGGAGGTGGCGCAGTAAGGCAGATGGTGGAGATGGCCAAAAAAGCCAACTTTGAGGTTTATGAACCGCAATTAGAAATTCGGTATGTACCAACGAGCAGCGAGTTACAGGAATGTATCAGCTTTGGTAAAAGCATCGCCCAAAAAATAAAATACCCCTAAAATCTTATGCTCCTGCTTTCATCGCACACTTTTTAATGCGTACTTAACCCTAATAGTCTCGGGTTTGTATTCTTTAAAACTTTCAATTTTCAAATTCACATCTGCAAATTTCTGTAGTTCGTAAACGAAGTCTTCTAGGTAGTCATATACCCCACAAGTCCTACAGAAAGAACCCTCAAAATCCAGAATGAGTTCCTTTTCGCTTACCTTAACTAATTTTGCTTTGGCTTCTGGACTTCTATATTTATTGTACTCGTTTATAGCTTCAACAACAGCCTTTTTAAGAGATTCCATTTAAAATTGCCCCGGTATTAAGCTTAATCCGTTCCGTCAACTACTTAATGAATAGTAAGACTACTTAAATATTCAAGCGTTTAGGTTTACTGCATAATCAATAAAATATAGAAAAAGTTTAGCTATTTATTTGCCTTGAAGTAAGCTTAGCTCAGCTATGTGTTCTTGCTCATCCATGATGACGTGTCTTAGCTTATGTTCTAACTGAAAATACTCGTATTTCAAATCGTCTTTCATCTCGCGTACTTTTTCCAAGATTCCACTGTAAACGTCAACAGCGTGCTTCTCGTCTTTAATGTTCACGTCTAAAATTTCGTTTATTGTTTTAGCAGAGTGAGTTTCAGCCATTCCCATGGAAGGCACGCCTCCCAAGTAGCTCCCTATCAACTCTCTGAACATTTCCTCATGTTTTTTCTCATCTTCGGCGATTTCCTTTAGTCTGGCGATTATTGGCTCTGCGTTTATTCCTTTTACCAATTCTGCATGAGCAAGGTATTGTATTCTTGCGGCATGCTCCAGCTCTAAAGCTTTATTCAGCATTTGTATAAGCTCTTTTTTAGCCATTCTCCATTCCTCACGCATATATCTTACTAGCCGATTGTCTATAAGTGTTTTTATGTTAAATAATTTTTGATTTACGAGCGAGATCAATCATCAGAGAAGAACCAGATTTCTTTAACCTTATTTTTCTAAGAGGCTTTTCAGTTGTTTTATTTAATGGCTTGCCACTTTTAACATCAAATTTTGCATAATGAAAGCCGCAAGTCAATATTTGACCTTCTAATTTTCCGAAAAACAGCGGATACTCCATGTGGGGGCATCGGTTATCAAAGGCGTAAAAATTGCCATCCACATTTACTAATAGAACTTCAAGATCATCTACTTTTACTAACTTCATTCCATTTTTAGGCACTTCTTCTACTTGAGCTATTTTAATATATTTACGCATTGGCTCCCCCACTATTTATGCGAACAAACTGTCTAAAAGCATCATTATTGCGAAACCGCCTATTAACCCAAAAGTAGCTTTTCTTCCAAACCCTTTCCGATGGCTTTCAGGAACCATCTCATCTATAACCACAAAAAGCATGGCTCCAGCTGCAAAACCAAGCAAAACATCCAGTGTGTCGTCAGAAAAACTCTTCTTAAAAAATATTGGAAGAGCTCCAGCTCCTGTAGCCAAGCCTGCCAATAGGCTAGCAACAAACCCTAAATGAATTATCTCCATTTAACTGCACAACCTTCTTAATTGAATGTTCTAAAAAAATAAAAAAGGTTGCTGAATGCTTTTATTTTTATTAACGGCATTATTCGATGTGTCTGAACTTTTGTGTGTACGGACCTTCGCCTGGTGTTCTACGTCTAAAGTGTCCGGATGGTCTTCCTTCAAGAAGTTCCTGGAACCAAGCTTCGTGCTCTACTTCTTCGTGAAGAATCGCCAGCGACAAATCATAAGTTCTTTGGTCTTTGCCATATGTCATGTTACAAATTTCTGTATAGACTCTTACTGCGCATCTCTCTGCTTCCAACAAGACTTTGAGTATAGCCTTCAAGTCGCTTGGATCCTTTGGCAGGTAAGCCGCTTCACAAGCAGCGTCATCGTGGAGCTCTCTTAAATCTCTATAAAGTTCGCCGCCGAGCTCGTAAATGCGTGGCACAAGGGTTTCAAAATGAAGTCTATCTTCTAATCTCGCGTCTTCGGCAATTTCCTTTATTGTTTCACCTTCTAAGCCAGTGCAATGCATCCTAAGCAGAGTGTAGTAATAGTATGTTGTGAATTCGGCGGCAGCGGCCTTCTTCAACTTGTCTATTAACAAGTCGACGTCGACGCCTGCCTTTTCAACCATTTCCCTGCCAACATTGGTAGAATATTTCTTACTCAATACGCTCACCTCCCTTATTTTTATTTTAAAACAAATCAGATTTTATGTTGCACCGAAATCTTATTTAAGAATTGTTATTACCTAATAAAATCATGTTTCTCCACCGAAAATCGCTGAAATCAATAATTGAAGCGCTTAGAAAGAAGGGATACAAGGCAACTCCGCAGAGGATAGCAATATGCAAGTATGCCCTTCAGAACTCAACTCACCCGACCGCCAAAGCCATTTACAAAAAAGTAAGGGAGGAATATCCGACGGTAAGCCTAGCAACAGTTTACAAAACCATCAAAATTCTTAAAGAACTTGATTTAATCCAAGAGTTGCCATTCTCGCAGGGGAACACGAGATTTGACCCCAACATGGCCCCTCACATAAACATGGTCTGTTTGAAATGCGGTAAAATCGTAGATCAAAACACTCCTGAAATACGCTCCGTCGTAAAACAGGTGGCAGAATCAGCCAAATTTCAATTGACAGGACAGAGACTGGACATTTATGGATTTTGTGAAAGATGCGGGAAAACTCTCAATAATTTGCGTATGCGCGTCGAGGCTAAAATAGCGAATTAGGTTTTACAGTAAAATATCCATGCCTAAGACAATGAAAGGAGCACGGTTTAGATGGAATTAACTTTTTATCTTTCATTGGTTTAGCTAGCGGAACGTAACCGTCAGCAATCCATTTTTAAAGGAGGCTTTTGTCTGTTTTGGCTTAACTTCATGGGCGAAAATCCAGCATCCAAAATACTCCACATCATTTCGCGGCGCGCTTAGACATAGATTTGTTTCAGCCACTTCAAGGTTAATGTTTTCTTTTGTGGCTCCAGGCAATTCTATTTCAACGGTGTATTTCTCATCATCGTGATAGAAGTAAGCATCTTGCAAGACCGGTATTCTCGCTTTCTCCTTTTTGCCAAGGAAACCACCAACTATTTATTTTGTAAACTTAGTTTTTGAAGTCTTACATAAGAGGTTTAATGTTGACTAAGTTGTTAATCAATATTTTAACTTTAAAACCTATTCTGGTCCAGCCATTAAGCACTCAAAATGCTCTTATATCGATTAATAATCTATCAGTTATGTGGAAGAAACATTGGGTGAAATGAGGAAAACAGCTGATGGGGAACGAGTTTCGGTCCTGTCTTCAGTTATCATGACAGCAATTGGTTTCTTTGAAATTTCTGTGGGGTTTTTTGCGGGGAGTCTTGCGCTCATTGGAGATGCTGTTGACTCTTTTTCCGATGCCGCTACATCCTTAGTGGTTTGGGTTGGTCTTCGCATTTCTAAACGTGACCCAGATGGCAGGTTTCATTTTGGCTATTTGAGGGCTGAGACCTTCTATTCGATGTTGGGCGCCATCATTATTGCAGGTGTTGGATTGGTCGTCATGTCCGAGTCTTATACAAAATTATGGATTGTTAGAGAGTTGAAGTATGGAAACATAGCAATTGAGACGGCGTTGATTGCGATGGTTATATCCACCGTTATGCTGATCTATAAAATTAAGGTGGCGCGATCATTAAGGTTGCTTTCTCTCAAAGCAGAGGTAGTCAATTCGGCCACAGATACTCTCTCATCAATATCAGCCTTCTTAGGCATAACTTTAGCGGATAAATTCGGGATTATCCAGTTTGACTCGGTTGTAGGATTAGTTATCGGCGTATTTGTCCTCGTTTCATCTTACATGATAATCAAAGAAAGTTCACTTATACTGATGGATGCTTGCAGTTGTCATGATGTTCGCACAAACTTGGAGATGATGGCAAAGACTGTTTCGGGAGTGAAAGGGATCAAGAACGTAAGATTGAGGAAAATGGGTTCGTATATTGCAGGAGATATAGTTATTCTTGTGGACGGTAGATTATCCGTAAAAGAGGCCAACGGCATTTCCAAAAAAGTTGAAGAGACAGCTCAAAAGCTATTTGATATAAAGGAAATAGTCGTCAAGGTCGAGCCTTCAGAAAACTAGCGTGTATTAAGCCAGTATGCTATATTGGCTTTCGTAGAAAGCACAGGAGACTTTGAATAAGTAGCGAATGTGATGGAGAAGAAGTTTAGATCTCTGTTTTAAATTCTGAGAATTCTTAAAAGGAAGAACAACTTTCGCCATAACTTGACTTGGTTCAAATCCCTCCTTGGACTACCGCAAGGTTTTCTGGAGAGCTTAGGGCTTTTGTCCACAAAATGCGACTGAAGTCTCGAGCAAACCAGAAACAAAACGATCGCCGGAGTTTTTCAAGGCTAAGAATTGGAAAGTATGGCTTATGAAAATTTTATTTGCCTTCCTGGTTAAAAAGCGAAAGGCTTAAGTGTGGACGCAACGGAAAAAAATTGATTTGGTGAGAGATATGCCAACTTTTAGATGTAAGGATATAGGTATGAACTGTGGATTTGAAGCAAAAGCAAAGACAGAAGACGAGCTCATGAAGAAAATAGCAGAACACGCAGCAAAAGCACATAACATGAAAACCATTCCGCCTGACGTTTTAGACAAAGTTAAGAAGGCAATCAGAAAGTGATATGCACGTTTATAGGCAGCAACCCCTACGAATATTCACGATAACTAATTCCCTATCTTTTCTTTTAACACAAACATTGAAATGAAATGAAGAATAATCTTGTCGATAAGTGACATCTAGGCTAAACAAGATTTTACGTGCGCTTTTTGATAAAAGAGAAAGGGGCATCTAACCGGCAAAGGACTACGAGATTTTATCAGACTGGAACGGTTTAATGATAGCTGCTTTGGCAAAAGCAAGTTTTGTTTTAGATGAAACACGATACATAAATGCCGCAAGAACAGCTGCGGATTTTGTACTAAAAGCGCAATATCTACCGAACATAATAGTTTCACTAAAGAAAAATAATGAGATGAGCTATGAGAAAATTGAGGGCAAAGCCACCGCGCACGTTTGCTGTAATAAGACATGCATGCCTCCACCAACAAAGCTGAAGAATTGCTTACGCTTCTTAGAGAAGGCATGCAATAAACTATTAAATTTCAGAGCTTCTTCCAGCTATTAAGTCAATAAGGTAGTAAAAAGTTTATTTTGCAAGCAATTCGGACATGTTGTTAAAGAAGGCCCTCAATTCGGCCCAATGTGCAAGGCTAAACAATGTTCAGTGAACTTGGAGTCGAAGTAGTAGCTAGGAAAGCCGTTGATGTTTTACTGATTCAAAATGTTTTTTAAAGATTTGGTGGATGTCCTCAGTTTTTTCTATTATAGTGACCCCTTTCATTTTGGCTAGCTTTATAACGTGTTCTACGTCTTCTTTACGAGCCATCAGCTTTAAATCCTTGCCGTCTGGAAGTTTAGTAATTATCACTCCTTCTTTATAATCTGACGGCATTACGTAAACCGGCACAAAAGCTTTCAGAGCCATAATTGCTGCGTTACTGATTAAACTATCAGCTATTCCAATTGAAATTTTAGCCACAGTGTTAGATGTCGCCGGAGCAATTAACAAAAATTCAAACTTTCCAGTTTGTAATTGACCAGCTAAAAACGGCGAGTTGGAGTTGATTTCGACAAAAACTTTGTTAAAATTTTCTTTTAAGGTATTGCCCAGTTTATACCATTTTATGACTTGATCTCCAGCCTTACTAAGGTAAACGTTAATGTCAACATCACCTTGGTATTGCACTTTTATCTTCTTCATGATATCTATAGTTTCGATTAATCTATCTCCACTTCCAGTAATTCCCCAAGCCACTTTCTTTTTCTTTGGTCTCTTTCATTATTCACGCGTTCCCAAAGTTTTAAAATGTTTTAGAGCTTCTGCAAATTTTCTTACGGATTTTTTCAGACTTTTAAATCCTTCATCATCATTTCTAACGTTCTCTAACGTATCTTTTGACCAAAAAGTTGCACCTAAATTCGCTCCAAAAGCACCTCCACTCACCGGAATAATTCCATTTAGAATGTAAAAAGTTAAAATCTGTTGTATAGCTAGCTCTTGTCCTCCTATTCTATCCCCACCAACAGCGATAGCCATACCAACTTTGTACCTAAAAATGTTGGGATCCGCCGCCGTAAGCGCCCGACACCTATCCATAACCGCCTTCATCTGTGCACTAACTCCTCCATTATAAACAGGCGTCGCGATAATTATGCCTTCAGCAGCCTTGAAGAGGTCATAAAGTATTGCCATATCATCTTTAATCCTACACTCCTTATGTTTTAAACAATAATCACAGTGTGTGCAAAAACCAATATTTTTCCCTCTGACAGTGAAGAATTCTGTCTGAAAGTTCATATTTTCCAATATTTGCAAGGCTTCTTTAGTAATGTATTCTGTTGCCTTCTTTCGAGGACTTCCACAAATGCCGACTATCATGGTTGACCATTTGAAAATTACCTTAGAAATATAAAAACTTGTAATTTTCTGCTTTGCCATTATTTCTAGAAAATGTCACTTACTTAGCTTATTCTGTTAGGAGACATTAAGAGAACGTCAGAAAAAGCCTTCTATTACGTTCAGTCGTCAATAATATAAGCGACAACCTCAACATCACTTCTGCTACTCGAATCGGGGAAGGTATCTACTGAATGCAGTTATTACCCCAGTTTAAGACAAGTTTTTCATCGAGCTTTCTTGTGGAGTTTGCTGGCGATCACTGCTTTCCAGTTACTTGGAATTGCTAATAAAAGGATTATTGGAAATTCCAGGATGGCTGAGGTCAGCATTATAGAGTCTGGGATTAGGAAGGAATTTTGAACCTGTATCTCGACAATTGTGGAATTTACGGTTCTAACTCCCCACTGTTTCCATCTAGCATCTATAACATCTTCAATTCGTTGCGGACGATACTCAACAGACAGCATAAACATCTGTTTGGAGGTTGCCGGAACATCGGGTGCTCTAACGCGGACACCAAATTCTTCCGATGAACCGCAAAGTACACTAAAGCTTTGACTATAACATTTGCCGTCCCATAGGTTGGTAAGTGTCAAAACCCCATTTTCATTATAGTTTATTGCTTCGCAGAAATAGGTGTAAACTGTGACGTTTAAATTAATGTTAGCAAAAACCTCAACAGCAACATCCACGTAATCAAGCTCGTTAACAACCGTCGGTATGAAAGTTTTTGCCCCCACAAACTCATCTTCAGCCTCGACGTAAATCCATCCACCAGTCTTGTTGAAACGCATAACATACATGCACATGCCAAACAAAAGCAATGCAGCCAAAACGACACCGAGCACCTTTAACACATTCCTAAACAGCCTGAGTGATACCAGCGAACTTCTCACGGTCATGACCTCACCTTATAAATTTATTGAATTTCCGATATATATATAGCTGAAAGTCCAACTCCCAAATTGGGATTTGAAATGAAGAAAATGTCTCTTTTTTGCGTGATGGCTCTACTACTGATGATAACCATTCCCACTGTTGCCGCTGAGCCGATAAAGAAGGCTACAGAGACCAGTTCAGCCGGCTTCGATGCTAAATTAAAAAAATTAGCTGAAAGAGAAAAGATGGCAAAAGCGCCTGTTCAAACTAAACCTTGGACAAAATTTGATCCTCCTAACCTAAACAATATTTTGAATGAGACAGAAAGGTTGGAAGAAAAGCAAGCCTTAGAATATCGAAGCTCAAACCCGACGTTAACAGCAGATCCGACAGTTTATGGAGATTGGCGATACACTACAATGTGGGAGCTGCGTGGTGATGTGCAGGATCTTCACGTAATTGTTCAAGGTCCAGACTTGGCATATGTCGGTACTAATTACGAAGTAACGGTGCAAATTACGATGAGCC
>JAVZMA010000015.1:0-32170 GCA_038883475.1 Bathyarchaeia archaeon | reverse complement strand
ACAACTTACGAACATGACCCAGACGCCCACCCAGACATAATCGCTAATCTTCCAGGGCTAACGGGCTGGAGCGAGGACTGGGTGACGATGACGTTTGACCTCTCTGCGTATGCCGGAAAAACTGTGCTCGTTGGTTTCCGTTACATGACTGACTGGGCAACGCTCTACGAGGGATGGTACATACAAAGTGCGAGCGTAAGCGGAAAACCATTGACGTTGACACCAGTCTATCCAGAAGCAGACTTTCAAGTGACAGTTGTTTATGCTTATGTGATTGATGGGATGACACTTTACATACCTATGGATATGTGCTTGAAAGACTCAACAGAAATAGGCTCACAACTAGCATACGCTAAAAAGCCAAGCTATGCGATACTTGTTGTAAGCCCAGTGATGCGAAAGGGTTCGGTGGATTACAAATTCAAAGCCACACCACTACCGTCGCCAAAGTGCTTTAAGCCCGGGTGCTTCGACTAGCTGTAAACGATATCCTTTTACACTCCTTCTCTTTTTGTTCTAGATTTAATCTAAGAGCGTCTTATGGCTGTGGAGAACCGCGTAAATTATATAAGAAATGAATTTATGGAATAGGTGTCGTAGCGGAGATTGGGGAGCGCGTGTGAATGAAGTTGAAAGCATGTTTGACAGCAATACTCATTCTTCTTATTATTTGCACTGTAGGTATAGCAATAAAAGTTGAGCATGTTAAAGCGAGCGGAACCATATACATCCAGTCCGACGGGTCAGTTTTCCCTTCAGATGCGCCAATTAGCCGCGACGGGAATGTATACACTTTGACGGGGGACGTTAACGAATCAATCGTCATTCAGCGAGACAATATTGTGCTTGATGGAATGGGATTGTACACCGTCGAAGGCGCAGAGGATTTAGGATCTAAAGGAATAGATTTGACCGGAAGACGCAACGTGACTTTAAGAAACATCAAGGAAATAAGAGCGTTTGGCCATGGAATCTCCCTTAACATGTCATCAAACATCTTAATTTTCAACATCACTGTAACGGCGAATAAAGTGTCTGGCATATATCTGGAAAATTCTTCACATAACACCATAACTGGAAACAATCTGACAGCAAATGAAGGATACGAAGTAGATATGTGGTCTGGCTCTAACAATACGATATCTGAAAACATTGTAACCTACGGATCAATTTTCATTGGAAGTTCAGCCAATAAAATTTTCCGAAATCAGATATTTAGCACCGATCCAATAGGTATCACTGTCGCAGGAAGCAACAACCTTGTTTACGAAAATGAAATAACAGTGATGGGTGACGTTGGAATTTATCTCTCGGGTTCACGTAACTGTATATATAGAAATAGCATCACTGGAGACAATAGCTCCTATGGCATTCGCATGGACTGGGCATCAAGAAGCATCATTAAAGAAAATACTGTTATGAACCATTCTATAGGCATCATTTTGTATTACGATTCTTCTGAGAACACGTTTTTCCATAACAACTTCATCAATAACACAGATAATATTTTAATCAGCTCTGACTCATACCTCAACCGTTGGGATAACGGTTACCCCAGCGGCGGAAACTACTGGAGCGGCTACAACGGCACAGACATTTACTGTGGTCCTGGTCAGAATGAGACTGGAAGCGACGGCATAGGCGACTTCCCATATGTTTTGGACGCGGAAAACAGCGATAACCATCCCCTTATGGGCCCAATTAACGTTTTCAATGCTGGAACATGGAATGATACAGAATACCTTTTTGATGTTGTAAGCAACTCAACTGTTTCAGACTTCTACTTCAACCCTGTTGAAGGCGCATTTGTGAAATTTAACGTAACAGGAGAAGGCTTTTGCAGAGTGGCAATTCCCAAAGACCTGTTGTGGGTGGAAGATGGAGAATGGAGTGTTCTTGTGGACGTCGAGCCAACAGATTATGCGCTGTTCGAGGATGAAAACTTCACTTACTTATACTTCACCTACAACAGTTCAGCAAAAACCGTTTTAATCCAAGGAACCAACGTTATACCAGAATTTCCAACAACCACTTTGCTGCTCACAATTCTAATATCCGCAATGGTTCTGTTGGTTGCCGCAAAGAAAAAGCAATTAATGAAACGCATTTAACCGCTAAAGCCTTTAGTCATCGCTTGTAAATAGACACGAACTTTCTGATGGACCTATCATATGTTTTCTCAACTTCTGGTGGAAAATAACAAGCTGGCAACTCATTGTGCGCTCTATGATTCCTCAAACACTCGCAGCATCTGCCTTTCAAATCACACGGGTATGTGCAAGGGCACTCTTTCAAGTTAATTTCCAAATTTGGGCACTCACTCAACTTCAGTCACACCTTTACATTAACCTGTCACATTTGATGTTGCTTTATTTGGTAGCCCGGGAGAGATTCGAACTCTCGTCAGCGGGTCCAAAGCCCGCTATGCTTGTCCACTACACCACCGGGCTTCACATGTCTATTTTTGCGCAGTTCACTTCTTTAATAGGTGGTTTTTGATTAAAACTTTCCTCTCACCACGTATTCTAAGCATAACTTTTCGGGTTTTTTCTATTTTTTCCTTTGCTGTTCTTTCGTTTGCGTCCTCTAGGTTTAGAAGTTTTATCACATTGTTATAGTTTTTCGGGTTTTTTCCTTCTAGGCGTTTAAAGGAGCGCATGAGTGTTGTGTAGTCCATTTTAGTTTTTGTTGTGGAAGCTTTGAACCAAGCGTAGTTTTCAATCAAGTCTATGAGCGTGCTGTCCAGGTAACGAGATGCCTCCGCCGTCTTTCCAGAATCTGTTAAGGAGTTTACGCGTGCGACGAAGCCTTGTAGAAAGGCTGGATTAAGATAATACTTCAGTTTTGTTTTAACTTTGAAATGAGTGTTTTCAAGTTCTTGGAAATTCTGCCTAACAATGGCGTACATCTCCTCCCAGATTGCTTTGTAGAGCTTTAGCTTGTCTTTGGCTTTTGCGCTGTCAACAGTGTTTAGGGCTGTTATGTGCATGTATTCTTTGAATGCTTCTTTTACGCCGAGTTTTGCGGCTGAGGTCTCAAACTTCTCCAACATTCTGCTGTTTGAGAAGGGTTCTAAGGCTATTTCAACCAGAACTTTTAAGATGCTTTCTAAAGCTGTTGTGGCGAAAATGGAGGCGCTTTGGAAGTCGCCTTTTGAGAGGGCTGAGGTTGCGCGGCTCAGGTAAATGTCCGAGTCTACGATGTGGGATTCTGTTCTGATGTCAACTCTCTCTGGCGAACCGTAAGACTTAGCCATCAAAAGCTTGGCGTTCGCCAAAGACCAGTCTCTGTCGTAAAGAATTTGCATCTCATACAATTTTTGGTCAATTTCAGGAGGAATCAAGCCGCGAAGCCACTTTTTCGGGATATGGTCTAAATCGATGAATAAACCGCCCGTTTCTCTCCTCTCCACAAACTCATAGGCGAAGTCTGCTCCGTCGAGAATTAGCAAGTCTACATCACTTGAAGCTGAAGCATCTCCTCGGCTCCAACTTCCAAATAAGCCAACGCCATAAACGTTTTCTTCCACCATCATCTCCTTAACAACTTTCTCAAGGGTTCTTCGAATTTTTTCGGGAAGCGTTAACATCTAGAGTCTTTCCCTCTAGAATCAATAGTTGATGTAAGTATTCAAAAGTTGCGAACAGAATCCGCGTGTTTAAACCGCAAAATTTATATATTAAAACATTTCACCTAAATAGGCGCGCGGGGCCGGATGGACCGTTTTCTGCTCCATCCAGCGGAAGATGAAATGTGACGGTTCTACGCAAAACAAGCTGGAGTGAGGGTAATTGAGCAAAAAAGATAGCGGTGCGCGTCAACGTCTAGTTGACAAATGCCCAGAATGCGGTAGCCCAAACCTTATACATGATTATGATACTGGCGAGACTGTCTGCGGAGACTGCGGACTAGTTTTGTATGAGCAGATGATGGATAAGGGACCTGAGTGGCGGGCCTTCACGCAAGAGGAAAAGGCCTCAAGAAGCCGCGTTGGAGTGCCAACATCCTACTCTGTTCATGACAAAGGCTTGTCAACAGCCATAAGCCAGGTTGACCGCGACGCCTTTGGAAGGAAGCTTCCCCTTTCAACAAGACTGCAAATGTGGCGCCTAAGAAAATGGCAGATACGCTCTCGAGTGCACTCCTCAATAGACAGAAACCTCGCCCAAGCAATGGCGGAGCTTGACCGCCTCTCCGACAAAGTCTACATTCCACCGCCAATAAAGGAGAAGGCGGCGGTTATCTACCGCAAAGCCCTGGACAAAGGCTTGGTTAGAGGAAGGTCTATTGCAGCGATAGCGGCTGCTGCGCTTTATGCCGCTTGCCGCGGAAGCGGAACACCAAGAACCTTAAGGGAAATTGCTGATGCAAGCCTTGTAGATAAGAAGGACGTCGCCAGATGCTATAGGCTTTTGCTCAGGGAGCTTGACGTTCAAATGCCAATCGCAGACCCGCTTACATACGTTTCAAAAATAGCTGAAAGGATTGGAATTTCAGGCAAAACACAGGGAATCGCCATCCAAATCCTTAGAGACGCGAGAAACAAGCGCGCAGCTGCAGGCAAAGACCCTATGGGATTGGCTGCTGCAGCTCTCTATATTGCTTGTTTACAGAATGACGAGAAGAAGACGCAGAAGGACATAGCGGAGGCGGCTGGCGTCACAGAAGTAACCGTGAGAAACCGCTACAAAACACTAAAGAAGCAGTTGAACTTGGAGCTTCCAGACTAAATGTACCCTGTTGCTGCGGCATAACAGTAGTTTAACGCTAAAAGTATCGCTATTCTTCTTTTTCAAGTTCCATAACTATTTGTCCTTTGTATCCGCATTCGTCGCAAACATATTTCTTAGGCGTCAGCCAATAATCTAAACTGCTTGACAAATGAATTCTTGAGCTTCCGCATCTTGGACAGTAAATTTTTGAAGGTTCCCTGTGCTTTAAAGCCTTGAATACTTCACGTAGGTCTTCTAGGAATCTCATTTGGGCTCACGCTTCCATGCGGCAGTTTTATTGTTATTGAAGTTCTATGTTTCCTTCTGGATACCCGATTTTCACCAAGTATTGGCGGACTTTTTCACGGTGGTCTCCTTGAAGAAGTATTTGACCGTTTTTTGATGTGCCTCCGCATGCACAGAAACTTTTTAGTTTCTGAGCTATGCTTGACAGGTTTGTGTTCTTGTCGTTTAAGCCTTCAATTATCGTCGTTGGTCTCCCGAACTTGCGTGTTTCAAGCCTGATGCGGATGGTTTGTTGCTCCTTCTCTATTTCGCCGCAAACGCATAGGTCTTTTGGAAGCCCGCAGATTGGACAAACTTCAGCCATGTTGCTCAAACTACAGATTGTCATGGCGGTATATAAAATTTTCAAACTAACACCTTACTACAGTTAATTGAAAGCGCATGTTTTCAGCTGCCAGTGTCTGCATGTTAACATGGCGTGCCTTTTAGGAAAGCTTTAATCAAAGCGCATTTGAAGTATTCTCTATGAAAATACTAGTTTTAGGCTGTGGCAACATAGGCTCTGTTGCCGCAGAAGATTTAGCAAATAGCTTAGGCTCGACGGAAATTGTTGTCGCTGACAACAATCCAAGTAAGGCGAGGACCGTTGCCGAAAAAATAGGCAGGAAAAACGTCTCTTGGACTCGGTTGGACGCGGCAAATCGCAACGAACTCTTTCGCACTGTAAGGGATTTCGATTTAGTCATGGGGTTCTTGCCTGGAAAGCTCGGTTACCAACTGGTTGAGGCTTGCATCGAAGCCGAAAAGAACCTTGTCGACGTTTCCTACATGGCTGAAAACCCTTTAACGCTAGATAATAAAGCGAAGAGCAAAAACGTAACTATAGTTCCAGATTGCGGCTTAGCACCGGGAATAAGCAACATTCTTGTGGGTCACGCAGCCAAAAAACTCGACAAAGTTCTGGCTATCCACATTCTGGTTGGTGGTCTCCCAGAGAAGCCTGTATCGCCTCTAGGCTATGTTATCACCTGGTCTGCTGAAAGCCTCATTGACGAATATACTAGGAAGGTTAGAATTGTAAGAGATGGAAAAAAAGTTATGGTGAACGCGCTAACTGGTTTAGAAGAAGTTGATTTTCCAAACGTTGGAAAACTTGAAGCCTTTTTCACGGATGGTCTCAGAACTTTGTTGCACACGATGAAAGGCGTGGAAGAAATGTGGGAGAAGACGCTTAGGTATTCTGGTCACGCAGAAAAAATTAGACTGCTCAAGGCTCTCGGCTTTTTTGAGGAAAGAAAAGTCAGCGTTGATGGCGTGGGTGTATCGCCGAGAAGGCTTACTGCAAAACTTTTTGAGCAAAAGCTGAGCAAGCCAGAAATTAGAGACATCGTAGCGTTAAAAGTGACGGTTTTTGGCTTTGAGGATGATGAGAAGAGAAGCTATGTTTACCATATGCTTGACCGCTATGATGAAAGATGGGAAATAACGGCTATGGCTAGAACAACAGCTTATCCAGCATCTATAGCTGCACAGCTACTGCTTAATGGAACGGTGCGGGAAAGAGGCGTTGTTCCACCAGAAAAAATGGGCATGGACGATGAGTTTTTCACGCGTTTTTTGAATGAACTGAAAAAGCGAGGAATAAATATAGTGGAGAAGGCGAGTTAGGCTACAACACCTATCCTGTGGAGCTCTTCTCGGAGACCATCCTTTGTCTTCCCTCCACATACTCGTCTCTCTGTTTAGACAAGTAAATCGAAAGAAAAATGCTAAAGTTGAATTTTTTCCAGTTGTTTAAGCACATATTGACGAATTTGGTTTGGTTTGGGGAGTTCTGCCACAACTTTCCCGTTTTTTATTAGGGGTTTTAGCATTGGCTCTGTTTTGCTATTGCATCGGGGGCATTTTGGCTGCGGCTTGTTTGATGGTAAGATTAGGTCTGTTAGGCATTTTGGACATCGCCAAACCTGTTTTCTGCCCCCCATCTTCCCTCTTTTTGCACAGAGTTTGCCGTCAATTTCCACTATATCCATGGCGAAGTCTATGGTGGGCGCGTTGCTAACAGAAGTGCCGACTCCGAAACCGTCTGCCCCCGCATCACTTAACTCTTTAATGTTCTCTTCGTTTACGCCTCCGGAAACAAAGATTTTCACGTGATCAAAGCCTCTTATGTCAAGTTCCCACCTTACTTCGCGGATGATTTCGGCAAAATTTCCTTTCCTCGAGGCTGGAGTGTCGAGGCGAACACCGTACAAGCGTTCTTTGAGGGCTTCAGCAGCCATCAAAGCCTCCATTTTCTCGTCAAAATAAGTGTCAACCAAAGCAATTCTTGGAACCTCTGGCGAGATAACTTCGTCGAAGGCTTTCCAAGCCTTAACTTGGTCCCCGAAAACTATAATGAGAGCATGGGGCATTGTTCCCGTTGGTTCTACACCCAGAAGCTTTGCCCCGCTTAGGCTGGAAACTCCGTCAAAACCTCCTATGTAGCTTGCGCGGTCAATCATCGGCGACAAGGCGGGATGCATTCGGCGAATCCCAAATGAAATTAAAGTTTTATCTCCCACAATCTTCCGCAGCCTTGCTGAACGCGTTGCTATGCCAGAAGCTTGACATAGTAAACCCAGCATCGGCGTTTCGTAAATGCAGTATTCGCCGTAAGCGCCTTCTATGCGCATAACAGGCTCCCTTATCCCCCGAAAATCTTCATGATAGAACACGCTTCCCTCGGGCATAGCATAAACGTCAACAGCCACGCCTTCAAAAAGATGAGCCACCTCCTCAATTCCGCATAAAATTCCCCAAGGCCAACCGTTTGGAAGCTTGCCAGGGGTAACGTCTGCTATGGCGGGTGTTCGGCTCAAGCCTTTGGCTTCGATAACTTGTTTTGTTCTTACAAAGTATATGTCTGTTGTTTCGCCGCTCTTTATCTCCTCATCCGACGCGTAATGGAACAGCCTCATTTGCAATCTCCTCAAACTTTAGTATTTATTGAAGGTTGTGGGATAAACGTTTTTAGTATTTTAGCCCGTTAAAATCCATTTTAAGAGGCTTATGAAGCCTACTTCCATTATAGCCGCAATTAGGAAAATGCCGTAAATGTATAGGAGGTCTTTTAGTGAGATTTCTCGGCTTAGCGTCTTTTTTATTGTTAGGTAAATGCCGTAGCCTTCAATGATGCCAACTGGCGTGCTCATGAGCAGTATTAAATGCAGTTCTTCGATTTTTATTCCTCCTAGAAGGCTTCCGCCGCGCAGAATGCTCAAGAAAATGACGATTACAGCGAAGACTAAGGCGAAGGTTCGCGGGTGTTCCAGAATAATGTTTCCATATTTTTCTTTTTTGAAGAAGTTTGAGAGCACTAAATTGACGTAGAAGGTCATGCCCAACAAGATTAGAGAGACTACAAGCACGTTATGTATGAAGAACATGGCAACCGCCAAAAGCGAGTTTTGAAAAATGTTGCCCACGATGTTGAAGAAGAGGGTGTTTTCAACCGAAGAAAGAATTAGAAAGAATAGGAAGGCTAAACCTAATAAAACTGTGCGCTTTCTCTCACCAAGCAATCACGGTAGCCCCTAAAACGCTAGAATCATTAGAGAAAGAAGATTTTCAAACACGAGAATGCCTAGAATAATGAACGCCAGAAGAACCAACACTACAAAGTAAACTATCACCGCCAGTATGCCAACAGCGATAGCGCCAAGCCAACCAGTTTCATAGAGACGCTTTATTAAAAGAAGCCAAGTGAATAGGCTGAGAAGCAAGGCAATCAGTCTGTAGGGTATGAAAATGTAAAACAGTGTTGACAAAACTGTTCCTACAAGAGAAATTATGAAGGCATCTGAGAAACGGGCGCGTTTTCCTCCTACCACAATAAGCCCAGCGATGTATAAAACTCCAGCCATGACAAAAAGCTCAATGAAGAACCAAGCTAAAAAGAAGACTGGGCGAAGTTGTTCTGAAACAATGTCCCATAACCCTTTTCCGTTAGCTTTCTGCAATAGCAATGTCTGAGCCAAATATACTCCAAACATTTTGACCGCCCTAATACTCGCCATATTGCAAAGAGGCAGAATAAAAACCTTATGAGACTATTTTTTCGCGTGTTATCTCAAAAAGCACGGTTCCGCCGTTTGTGTAAGGTTTTCCAGGGTCTAAGCATTGAATATAGCCTTTTTCATCCCCCTCTTTTGCCAAGCCTAGTTGTTTGAAGCTTATGCCGTGGCTTAGAGGAGCAATCATGGAGAGCATACACCCAAAGGCATGAATGCAGAAGTTGCTGGTTTCCTTAATAATTATTTTAGGTGGTTCTATAACGATTTTGTCTCCAACCTTAAAGACCGGGCAGTTTCCGCGTATCGAATTAACGGTTATGATTAAACGGTATTTCTCCTCTTTTTCGCTCATGATTTCACCCTTTATTGTTTCGTATATGTTTATTTGCATGTTTTATGAATCTTTTGAAAACCCAGAGATGGCAAACACTTAAAAGTCATGATGAAAGGGATATTTGCTAATTGACAACAAACGGTGTAGTTTGATGAAAAATCGTCCAGCAATAGTTGCGGTTGGAAGAACCGCGTTCGGAGAACACTACGAGAAGGAGCCAGAGAAGCTTATCGAAGAGGCTTGGATTAAGGCTTCCGCAGAAGCAAACGTGGAACGCAAAGACCTTGAAGCCTGCTACCTCTCAGACTATTTTCTCCCAATAACAAACAAGCTTGGGTTAGAGGAAGGCTTCCTTTCAGAACTCACAGAACTTCACGTCCCAATGGAAGTAACCCGCTCCTTCAGCTCAGCCCTTCTAAACGCTTGCAACGCCATCCTAGCTGGAAAATACAATGTTGTCTTGGTCGGCGGAATAGAAAAAATGACGGATCGCTGGGACAAAATCCGCGACGACCTAATGCTTCTAGAAGACCCATGGAGCTATTACGCGGGGTGCACTCCAGAAGCAAACCACGAGCTTATGCTTAGAGCTTACATAAAACGATACAACATAAAAGGCGAAGACCTTGAAAAACTTTACATTGCCCTAGCCCAGATTCCCGTCAAGAACCATTTAAACGCAACAAAAAACGAGTACGCCCAATACCAGCGAAAGATAACCTTGGAACAAGTTATAAACGCAAGAAAGGAAGCCAGAAAACCTCTAGGGCTTTATGATTATGCGCCAATTTCTGATGGAGCCGCAGTCGTAATTCTCACAAGCGAAGATTATGCGCAAAAATTCACGGACAAACCGGTCTACATCCTGGGCAGTGCTTCAGCAACAGACTATTTAACATTCCCTGCGAGGGAAGACCTAACGCATTTCCTCGTAAGCAAAATAGCAATGAAAAACGCCCTAAAAATGGCTGGAATAAATCTGTGGGATATAAAGGTGGTTGAGCTTTACGACCAGTCATCAGTCATGGAGATGATATCTCTTGAAGATTTGGGTTTCTGCCAGCAAGGAAAATCATGGTTAAATGTATATGCAAGCTGTGAGGACTACAAGGGATATTACGAGATAGATGGAAAGAAACTGTTCGTAAACATGAACGGAGGATTAAAAGCTGACGGAAACCCCTTAGGCGCAACTGGCGGCGCCCAAACATTCGAAGTTTTCAAACAACTCAGAGGCGAGGCAGGAGAACGGCAAGTCAAAAGTGACGGTGAGCTGAAGTATGGGTGTGTGCTGGAGCTTGAAGGTTTCGGAACAAAAGGTTACGTCCACATTTTTGGGAGGGATTAGTAAATGAGCAGTGAGCCAATAGAAAGAAGGGTCTCCTATCTTGGAGATAGGCTTCGGGGAAGGCGCTGTCAAATCTGTGGTAAGGAGTATTTTGAAGTTAGAGATTACTGTGGGAGATGCGGAAGGAAAAGCTTCGGGAAAATGGCTGAAATAGACCTTTTTTATGAGAAAGGGAAACTTGAAATATGCACATTAATTAACGAACCCACAAACAAGTTCAGAAAACTCGGCAGCTTCATTTATGGTATAGTCTCTTTTCACAACGGGAAAATAAGAGTTCCCGGAAGGCTGACTGACAAGATAATAGGGGATGGCGAGCAGATTGACTTTTCCGCCCTAGAAGGAAGAGAGGTTACTCCAAGATTTCGAAGGCGTTACTCGGTGGATAAAAGCGATGTCATCCCCACAATTTCTTTAACCTTCACTTTCGCAGACGAGTTTTATCCACATCAAGAATACAACATTGCCAAACCAAATAAGGAGTATGACGCGCCTGGAATCGTCGGCTACGGATTTTATACTTCAAGATTTAGAATAAAAGAACAAGGCATGGAACGTTCTGTTCCATTCATAGATGAGGATGCGATAACGGCTGCTGTCGAGGCTGGAAAACTGGCACTAATCCATTCCGGGGTTGACGGTTCTCTTATAGGCAAAGTTTATGCTGGTTCAGAGTCGAACCCCTACGCCGTCAAGCCCATAGCCTCGAAGGTTGCGCAGGTTTTGCGGCTTGGGGAGGCTGATGAAGATGTGCAGGGCGTTGACGCTGTAGACACGGAGTTTGCATGTAAGGCAGCGACAAGCATGTTTAAGGACGCAGCCTCGCTTGTTAACTATCCAAAATCAAACATTCAATATGCCATGGTTATAGGTGCAGACAATTCGCAAGCAGCGCCCAGAGACTGTCCAGGTGGGGAACTTGACCTCTTCGTTGGTTTCGGCGGGTGTGCCTACATTTTTGGGAAGCATGATGTTATAGCTGAAATTGAAGGCTGGTACTCCTGCACTTCCGACACGCCTGACTTTTGGCGCCGCGATGGCGAACCATACCCCATGCATGGTGGAAGATTCACTGGAGACCCCGCCTACTTCAAACACATTAAGAAGGCTGCTGGAAAACTGATGGAGAGGCTTAACCTAAAAACAAGTGACATCAACTATTTCGTCGCCCATCAACCTAACGTCCAGTTTCCGGTGAAGGTTGCAAAGGAGCTTGGTTTTAAGGAGGAGCAGTATTTGCCTTCGCTTCAAGTAGCCAAGTTCGGCAACACTTACTCGGGTTCTTCGCCGCTGGGCTTAGCTGCAGTTTTAGACGTAGCAAAGCCTGAAGAACGCATTTTAATTGCCAGTTATGGTTCTGGGGCTGGAAGCGATGCTTACTCGCTTATAACAACAAGCCAGATACTTGACAAGCGGCAACGCCAAAAACTAACAGTTAAATATCAAGCGGAAAATTGCTTCCTTGAGTATGTTGATTACACAACTTATAGGCGGCTAAAACTCGGGTTGTAGCAAATCCTTAATAAACTAGTAAGAATCATTTACGGACGGAGCAAAGAATTGTTCGCCTACGGAATATTCAAAGTAATATACGCGCCCCACAAGGCATTCAAGGAAATAAGCCAAAACCCAAAATACGTCGGACCGATTCTAATAATGATTCTTTTCGCAGCCGCAAACGTGGGTTCCATGTATACCCTTGTGAGTAAGACTCTTGTGGAAGAAACTATGCCAACGTCAAAGCAGTTGGATGAGTGGACTGAGAACGCAACTTTATGGACAACAAGCGGGCTGGCACCTACAGAAAATTATACGGATTACATACAAGGAAGCATGTACGGAAACAGGAGTATAGAATTCTCAGCAATAAACAGCAATGAAATCTCCATGCAGTTAGATAACATTGGACCAGTAAACTGTTCAGGCTCTAGCGGTTACAAGGATCTTTATTTGAGGATAAAATGGATAAGTCCTGATAGCAGCCCCGAAAATGTCGCCATCCACATGTATTCAAGCCCATCAGACTATTTCTACTACAATCTCACAGAAAACCTCTCTAACTCCACAGTTAATGTATGGAACAACCTAACAATCCCCCTTGCAAACCAAAACTGGACTGAAATAGGAACCGCTGCAGACTGGGGAAACATCACGGGATTAGGATTAAATTTCACTTGGCCTGAAGGCTCAAACATAACGGTTTTGGTTGACGGGCTCTTCTTCGGAGGCGTTTTTAAGCCACCGGTGGAGAACATTGTGAGTTATGCGGTTAACTTTTCGCTCTACACGTTTATGCAGTTCGTTGTCAGGTGGGTTTTACTAGGTGGAATAATTTACATTATGACTAAGGCGTTTAAGGCTAACACTGTTTGGAAGGTTATTCTAATTTTGGTCGGATTTGCGTTAATAACCATGTTTGTGCAAGCAGTAATAAACGCTGCAACATTTTCAACTCTATCAACCATCCGCTACCCCTTCGAGCTTATAGGCGGAGTCAAAGGCGAAAGCGAAAATGCCTACAACAAGATTCTAGAAGAAACATGGCTTGTAAACCAAATTTACGGTTACGTCCAAATAGTGGTGCTCATATGGACTGTAGTTCTATGCGCCCTTGCAGTTCGATTAACAACCGAGTTTTCATGGACAAAAAGCTTCCTTATCGCTGCTGTGGCTTATTTCGCTACAACATTTGTAGAAGGCTTTTTAGTTGGAGCTTAAAACCAATCTTCTGGTGCATTTACTCGTATCTCAGAGCTACAACAGGAGGAATTTTAGAAGCCCTATACGCTGGCAATGCCCCGCCCATGAGACCTATTAACATCGTGAGAACAAGCGTTTGAACTATTAGGACTGGAGTTATTAACGGGTTTAATTGAAGGGTGATTCCACTCTCGCCTATTCCTCCGATCGTGAACCCTCTTGATGAGAGGATGTATGCGCCCACTACCCCTATTGATATTCCAACGGTTCCTCCCACCAAACTCATCATTATTGATTCCATCAATATTAATGAAAGTATTTGAGAGTTAGTATAACCTATAGCTTTCATAACGCCTATTTCTCTGGTGCGTTCCATCACAGATGTTATCATCGTGGCTGCAACTCCCGCGATTGCAACGGCAAAAGCTGAAAGGGATGTTGAAAAGTTTATGAAGTTTATAGCTCCAGTTACGCTTGAAATAGCCTCAGCTATCGAACTGAAGGCTATTATCTGAACCTTCTCCTCATAATGCTGCCTCAAAGTTGAAACTGTAGATTTTACATTCGCGGGGTCGCCAACCAAAACGAGTATTCCAGACCACTTGCTTAATCCTAAAAGTCTTTTGCCAGCTTCTAAACATGTAAAAATTGTTAAATCTGGGTCAACGATTAAAGCGCCGCCATACTCCTCGAGGATGGCGCCTACAACCACGTTTACGGTTTTCTTGCCGGTTATTTTCCCGCCTTCAATCTTCGGCACAGTTAACGTCAGAACACTTTCCAACTGGAAATATTTTTCATTGTCTTTGTAGGCTATTTTTCTACCTATTATTGTGTAAATTATGTTGGATTCCGATGGAATAGATCCTTCATCGATCTTTAAACTGCCTATTGCCTCAAAAAGCAAGCTATAATCCACTGAAAAAATTGACAACTTGAGCTCTTCGTTGCCTCTTTTCAGAATTCCCTGTGTGTTGTAGAATGGTTCAGCTCTTGCGACCGCGGAAATCGTTCGTATGTAGTTTAAGTCTTCTTCGTCAAGCTGGTAGTTTTCTGTTGGAAAAATTGCGATGGCGTTCTGTCCCAGAGATGTGACTCTTTCCACTATGTAGCTTGAGTAGCTTCCAACAACAGAACTCATCATGACGAGGATTAGGGGGCCTATGGCTATGCCTACTATTGTGAGGGTTGCTCTAGTTCTTCTTTCGCTCAGAGCCTTCAGCGACAGTTTCACAAAATCCATAAGCATTTTAAAGCCTCGCGTTGGGCTTCACGGGTTTACCGCCGACCTCGACTTCTTCATCATTTTATAAATCATCACAGTTGCTATTGCAAGAAAGACAATCACTCCAGCCACAATAACCCATCTTTCAATAGGCCACTCTTCACCTTGAGTCGGCGGAGGCGCGACTTCCTCCTGCAGTGTTATGCTGACGTTCACTTCTTTTGAGTCCTTCTCATTGAAAATGTTGTAGTATCTCACCGTTAGAAGAGCACTATTATTGTATTTATTTATGTCCACTCTGAAGGCAACTTCTGAGCCTGGGTCAATGTCTCCTATGAAAGAGGATTGCACGGTGTCTCCAATTTTCAGTTCTGTCTCAACGCGGTAAGCCGTTGAAGAGCCGTAGTTAACGATGATTCCCGTAACTGTTGAGGATGAGTTTGTTCCCGTTGCTCTGATGTTTCTTATTAAGAGTTCTATGAAGGGCTCAACAGTGACGGTTACGGAATTGTTGAATGTTTGATAGTATCCGCTTGCGTCTCTATAGAAGACCGAAACCAAAAGGGGAACAGGCCCATAGGTTATAGATGCTGCTCCAGTTTGAGAGTAGAAACCAAGAGGGTTGTAAGCCAATGCCATCGGTATTACACACTCTTCTCCGGGGCCTATTTTTTCAACATAGTTTACCGTTGGAGAGGCTATTAGTATTGGTGTTCCTTGGTAAGGCGAAACCACTATGTAGGCGTCGTATAATGGGGAACTCCCATGGTTTATAAGTGTAAGCGAAGTGTTGACGTAGCGGCTTCTCACACTCAGGCTTTTGTCCATGGTTATTTCGATATATCCAGCTCTTCCAAGCACAGCCACCGGAATTGTCAGCTGGATTTCTCTGTTTCCGCCCCAAGCGTCAACATATGAAAGCCGTCCATAAAACGTGTAATTTCCCACCTCAACATCGAACAAGTTGAGACTTACCACAAAGGTTAGAATGTCTCCCCTATCGAAAACCTGCGCTGGACTTGCTTGCTGAGCACTTAGAAATGCACTTAAGATTTCAGCAAGATTCTGGGCTTGCAACGGCTGCGGTAACTGCACTGATAGAGGTATGGCTCTAACGCGGCTGGAGTTGTCCGCAGAATTACGGATCCCTTCCGGCAAGTTGATTTCCAATACAGCACCCCTTAAACTGTCTACATAAACATTCCTTACAAGTATGATGAGGTGGGCGCCATATGTGTTCGGCCCAACTGACCCCTCATACCACCTGGAATCCACAAGCTCCAAGACAGCAGTATCATCATTAACGCCTATTTGCACAGTGAACTCCTCAACTCGTCTAACACCGGGTCCCCCAGAAAGCAGTATGCAGTCAACAATTAGAGTTGCGTTGTAGCTTGCTGGAGGTATGTCCTCCACCGAAACCATAAATGAAGATGTGAAAGTGGCTAAACTTCTGATGGGTCCGTCAGTGTATGCGGTGGCTTCGCTCAGTCCTTTCGAGGACATGCCGGCTGGAAGTTTCAGCGTAAGGTTTATTCCGCTTATTGAGTAGGGTGCCCTGTTTGCCAAGGTTATTTGGTATGTGGCGTTGCTGGTTTTTGGGAAAACGTTTACATTGTTTTGCCATCCGGCGCTAACTAGGGACAAGATGCTTTCCGAGGCTGGGTAACTTTCAATGGGCAAAGATGCTGTGAAGTTTCTAACAACATTGATGTGTGTTCCGAACTCTGTGAACATGTAACTAGCGAAAATTTTCAATGGAACGTTTGGGGCTGTTGTGTTAATGTCAAAGTATAGTTCTGCCGTGCAGTATCCCCCACCTACAACTGTTGTAGCACATGCTTCCGAGTCTTTTATGGGCGTAAGATGTTGTGACGAAGCGTTTATAACAACTCCCCGAACATCGTATCGCCCATTGTTGATAAGTCTAATCGTCAACGGTACATACCGCGAAGTGGAATAAACGGGCGTTGGGTCTGGATAACCCCAATAAGCTGTGACAAGCGACAATTCTGACATGTGACTGTTTACGCTTTCAACGTTCATCGGGAAATGCACAGTTTGGTTCATGAGGAAAGAAGACCCTGAAACAATCCTAAGATAGGTTATGTTCAACTCTCCCACGTACCTTGTCAAATTTATTTCGGGGTCAACATCAACTGTTAAGTCTACAAAGCATGTGCCTCCAGGCGCCATACCGTTAATGTATGTTCCGGAAACAGCTCTAACCAGCATCCCATCTGGGAGTGTAACGTTTACAGCCATGGCGCTTATGGTGTCCGGAAGCCTGTTGATAAAGTAAATTCGCAAAACAATGCCTCTCGCAGATGGAAGCAGCGGAGCCGGAGCCCCATTGTAGAGCGTGTTTACAGACGCCACCATGATCGGCTCTTCTGGAGGCGGGCTTTCAACTTCCAACGGAACATTCAATGATGTGGAGTTGCTGTAGGCTACTCCATCCTCTGTTCTTGCGCTGCAGTCAGCATAAACAGTTGCGTTGTATGCTCCCACCGAAGTGTTTACTGGTATAGATATTCCCGTGAATGTTAAAGTAAAACGATCTCCCCTATTAACAAGTCCAGTGCTTGCCCGCGAATTTTCAACGGTGAATCCCTCTGGGAGTGTAACGTTGAAGTTTGCCGAGTTTATAGTGTTGCTGCCGTTATTCTCTAAAATCACGTAAAGATTTGTATTAACAGACCCTGGATAAGAAGATGGAGAAAAGTAGGCGTCTACAATTCTTAAGGAAATCGGGGGATAAGGCGAAACTGTTAAGGTTATTGCATATACTTCAAATGCCGTGTTGCCTTCTTTTACGTAGGTTATGTTAAGTTCCAGTTCATACTCTTTTGGTTCCACAGAGTTTGAAATGTCGAGTAAATATTCAAAAGTGACGTAGGTGTTAATGCTAACATTTTCGGTAACGCTTCCATTAAGCAACCGCGCTGGGGAACATGAACCGCTCCCAGAACTGAAACCGATGCCTTCAACGGTTGTATTAAGCCATCCAACCACGTTCTGGGCGGGGGTGTTGTTTTGGTAGACTGCTTCAACTTTTAAATCAACTCTTTTGCTGCCAGGATACACCTCCGCTGTGTCAGCTGAAGACCTCACATTAAAGTATACTATGCGAAAATCTCCTATTTCCCCGAAAGTTCTGTTTGCAGATAGAAATGCGTACTGAAATACTAGCGTAAAAACCAATATTAATGTTAAGCTTTTCTTCAACCTTTTCATGCTCTCACTTTCTCTTAATGGAATTTTACATCTTATTTATAAGCGACTCTTCCTTATTAGGCATGAATTCTCCTATGATCTCTCCATCTCTGATAACATATATTTTTTCCATGCAGTTAGCCACTTCTGGATCATGCGTTACAACCACCACCGTATGCCCTGCCTTGTTTAAATTTAGAAAAGTCTCAACCACCACTTTAGCTGAAGACCTATCCAAGTTGCCGGTAGGCTCGTCCGCTAGCACAACGACGGGTTTTCCGACTATAGCCCTTGCAATCGCCACACGTTGTTGTTCCCCACCAGAAAGCTGAGTTGGCTTTTTGGGGAGCCACTTTTCATCACCACCTGCCTTGGCTAACGCTTCCTTGACCATTTCAACTCTTACTTTGCGCGGAATTCCCTTTGGTATTAGTGGCAACTCTATGTTTTCAAAAACAGTTAGTCTATTAACAAGGTTGAACGTTTGGAATACAAAACCTAGCCTAGTGTTCCGTAAATTTGCAAGGATTTTATCATTAAGCTTTGAAACATTGAACCCGTCGAAAAAAACTGTTCCCCTAGTTGGCCTATCAAGAAGCCCTATCATGTTAAGTAATGTTGTTTTTCCCGAGCCTGAAGGGCCCATTATTGCAATGAGGTCTCCTTTGTGTATTTTGAAGTTTATATTTTTTAAAGCCAGAGTGGAGATGCCGCCAACTTTGTACTCCTTGTATACATCAATAAGTTTGATTATGGGTTCTGTAGGCGCTAGTTTAGCCAAGCCTAATCCTCATGCTTTATTTCGGCATCATAGCAAATGTTGCGCAATCCTATATACGTTATTTCGTAAAATCTCTAGAGTAAACGTTAACGTATGATTAGCAAGATTTATATGCGCGGGCGCTGTTTTCGCATATAACTAGCCTCTGCCAAAAACTCAATGTCAAGGTGACATGTGAGTCTTGCGGTTGTAGGCTGGTTCCGCGATAAGGACGACAACACCATATGCCAAGAAGGCTGCCAGAAAAAACAAAAAATGCCAAAAGAAAACCTAGAAGGTTTGGAAGTCAGAGAAGATTCCGTGCGGGTAGACCGTTTTTTGCTCCTAGGCCAGTGAGGGAAAATCAGGAGCTGGAGGTTGTCATAGATGATATTGGAAGCAGAGGAGACGGCATAGCCAGAATTCAAAGTTACCTGATTTTTGTCCCAAACGCTAAGGTGGGCGAACGCGTCAAAGTCAGAATTTTGTCTGTTGGCGAAAAGTTCGCGGTCGCGGAGAAAATAGCCTAAAGCAGGTGACTCAGCCAATTGAAGATAAAGGAATTAAGAAATGGAATGAAACGTGTCAGCGTAAAAGCCAAGGTTCTGGAAAAATCCGACCCGCGAGAGGTGCTGGCAAGGTTCAAAGATGAAACCCACAGGGTTGCAACCGCCATAATCGCCGACGAGACTGGAACAATAAAGCTGACGTTGTGGAATGAACAGATAAACCAAGTGAACGTGAACGATACTGTGAAAGTGGAAAACGGGTACGTAACAAGCTTTAGAGGCGAAATTCAACTGAACGTCGGAAAGTACGGAACACTTACAGTTGAGCCGTCCGCGGAATAAGACAAGATTAACGGAAGAAGAGGTGAAAACGCATGGGAGAGAGAAGAGGCTTCGGTCAAAGAAGAGGCTTCGGTCAAAGAAGAGGCTTCAGCGGAAGAGGAGGATTTGCTCCAAAACCAGTTGAAGTTGGAAAAGAGTACGAGGTTGACGTGAGAGAGACAAGCCGCAGAGGAGAAGGCATAGCGAGAATCCAAGGCTTAGTAACTTTCATACCGAACACCAAACCAGGAGACCATGTTAAAATAAGGATAACGAGGATAAGCAGAAGGTTTGCTGAAGCCGAAGTTGTTGGAGAAGGAGAGGCAGAAACCGAAGAAGAATAGCCTAACAAATTTAGCCTCTCTTGAAGAAAAGCCAATTCTTCTTATTTTTAAACCTAACAAGAACATATGTTCCTCTTAATTTTTCGCCATGAATTTCCACGACGAGTTTATCTTCCTTTCGGTCTATTAAGTTGTAGAAGCCTTTATCCCAAATTTCCACAGTTCCAGCGCCGTATTCGCCTTCTGGAATTGTGCCCTCAAAATTGGCGTAACCAACTGGGTGGTCTTCAACCTGCACAGCCAAACGCTTAACACCGCTGGTTGTCGGCGGCTCTTTCGGAATTGCCCAGCTTTTTAGCATACCGTCCATTTCGAGGCGAAGGTCATAGTGCAAGTGCGTCGCGGCGTGTTTCTGAATCACGTAAATGTTTCCTTTCCCCATTTTTAGTTTTCCTTCTGGTTCTGTTGTTTTCTTAAAATTTCTTTTGCGTGTATATTCTTTTAGATTCAGTTTGCAAAACTCCGAGCTAGGCGTTTAATTGCATAAAAAGAGGGAGTGTAGAGTTTCTTTATATTTCTTCGAGTAAAGTTGTAAAGGTGTCGTGATGTTCTTCCTCGTCCTTTAAGATGTTCATGAATAAAATTTCGGTTGTTTCATCCTTTTCTTTTCGCGCTTGCGCTATGATTTGTTTGTAAAGCTTTATCGCGTTTTCTTCATCCTTCACGTCGCGCTCTATCATTTCCTTAAGTGTTTTACCGACCACAATTTCCGTTGGCTTTGTTGTAGGTATGTCGCCCAAGTAGAAGAGGCGTTCCGCGATGGCTTCAGCATGCTTCATCTCGGTTATTGCAATAGCTTTCAACTCGTCGTGAACAGCGAAGCCTTTAACTCCAACCCATTGAACGTGTTGCCACATGTACTGTATGGCAACTTGCATTTCTCTAGCAATTGCCTGATTCAGCATTTCTAACAGTTTTTTGGAAGCCAAACTTTTCATTCCCCCAAAACTTCATTTCTAAACAAAACATTATACACCGTCATTGTAATTAAAATTTTTCATATGTCACTCGCATTGGCGCCGCTTTTTCAACTTATTCGCTTCGCCAATGTTTTCTCATGAATCTTTATGGCTGCAAACAAGAAAACCGCTGCAAAAATCGCAATTGCCAGAAAGTCTAATACAATTGGGTAAAAACTGGTGTTTAAAATGGACTGCCTAGTCAAGTCTGCGAAATACGTTAACGGCGAGAAGGAGGCAACAATTCTTCCCCACGCGGGCAGTTGCTCGACTGGTATGAATACGCCGCTTATAAATACTAACGGGAACTTGACTAGGGATGATAACATCATGGATGTTGCTGGGATGTCTGTCGGCGGGTAAGCTGAAAGAAGAACGCTTAGGGCGGAGAAGCATAAGTTTGCGATGACCATGCCAAAGAACAATATTGTAAAGTTTAATAATTCTACATTGAATGTTAGAACTAGCAGAAGCGGAATTACTGATATGACAAGTCCAAAAAGGAAAGAAGACAACATGTCGCCCAAAATAATCGCCCAAAAAGCAACTGGACAACACAAGAGCCTCTCAAGGGTTTTCGAACGCGTTTCCCAAGGAACAATCGAAGGACCAACCGACGTAGCAGTAAAAAAGGTTGTCATGGCAATTATCCCTGGCAAAACCTCTTTTAGCGGAATATTCCTTCCTATAACGTAAGCCAAAGCCAAAAACAGTGGGAAAACCAGCCCGAAAATGATGACTGGTCCCTTTGAATAGTAAATTTTTATGTTCTTTTTCGCTATGGCGAGAGAACGTTTAAATTGTTCTGTAAATTGGCTCATTTTGGAGAAGCCTCCCTTTCTTTTATTAGTTTTAAGAAGACATCTTCAAGCGAGGGCATCATGGTGTTTAAACTTAAAATTCGTACGTCGTTCTCCTTGGCAAAATCGGCTAAAAACTCTATCACTTCCGAGGGGTCAGCCGTGTAAATTCGCAGTCTATTGCCTACAAATGAAGCCTTGCTTATGCTGGAGTGTTTTGAGACTTTTTGTATGTTTACACTCTTGTTGAAGAGAACTTCGATATATTGGAGTTCCATGCTTTGGGCTCGGAGGTTTTCAGGAGTGTCTATGGCTGCTATTTTTCCATGGTTTATTATCGCCGTTCGGTTGCACAGCTGGTTTGCTTCTTCCATGTTGTGGGTTGAGAGAAAAACAGTTTTTCCATCCCTATTGAATTGTTTGATTCTTTCCCTCAGAAGCCTTGCACTTTCAACGTCAAGCCCAGAAGTCGGCTCATCCAAGAAAAGCACTTTGGGGTCGTTCACTAAAGCCATGCATAACAGAAGCTTTTGTTTCATTCCTTTTGAGAAACCTCTGACAAGTTTATCCTTAACTTCATGTAACCCGAATTCTTTCAAAAGTCTGGTGGTGTTTTCTTGAAGCGTTTGTGTTGGGACTCCGTAAAGTTTGCCTATTAACGTGAGGTTCCCCCATGCAGTAAGGTCTATGTAAGCGGTTGAAACTTCTGGAACAACACCAATACGCTGTTTAGCTTCAATTGGATTTTTAGCAACATCATAACCAACTATGAAGGCTTTTCCCTCATCTGGTTTTAGAAGCCCTGTCAAAATCCGTATTGTTGTTGTTTTTCCGGCGCCATTTGGACCTAGAAAACCAAAAATTTCGCCCTTTTTGACTTCGAAGTTTATGTGGTCAACTGCCGTTACATCCTCGTAGCGTTTTGTTAGGTTTTGAACTTCTATTGCGTTCATGCTTTCAACTTCTTTAATGAGGTTCTTGTATGCCTAACAAGACTAGGCGCTCTTTGCTCTTTATTCCTCTTGGTGTATTTGCTGGAGCGAAGAGCATTTCACCGCTGGACAAATCAGCTTGTTCGTCGCCTACTGTGAACGTGCCGCTTCCGCTGATTATATAGAAGCAAGCATCATATGGTTCAGGACGTGAAGGAATTTCTTGACCTGCCTCGAGACAAACCAGCACAAGGTTGTAGTTCTTGGTTTTAAGCAAGTCCTTCTTTACGCGCTTGCGCTCTTCCATAGTGTCCAATAAGCCTTTCTTTTGCGAAAACTCCACGAGTTTGCTTAAATTTATCACTTTCATTTTCCATTCTCTTCCAAATTTTCATAAGATATGTGAGAAGTGAAAGCTTCTGTGCAGATTTTGCATGTATTCAGCGTTTTAGGGCTTCTAGGCGCTTGTTTACTTTTTCCAACTGCCTTGTTAGGGGTTCTCCTATATTCTTCAAGCATTTTTATTTCCTCTTCCACATCCATCAAAGGAAATGGAAAGTCCATATGGTGTTCGTGTTTGTGCTGTTCATGATGTGTTTCCGACTCGTGGCAACAGCAATTTCCACACATTTACTTTTCACCTCCCCCCTCGATTTTTTCAAATTTTTCATGGTAAAACTTTGCTAAGTCGTCGAAGAGCATTTTCCTCCTAACTATCGATGCGAGTCCCATTTTGAGGGCTTCAACGCCTTTGCTGGTCAGCTTGTAAATTCGCCGATCTGGGCACCCTTCAACCTTCTCCCACCGGGACTCCAATAAGCCGCGTTCCTCCATCCTTCTTAGAAGCGTGTATATGGAGCCTGATTCGAGTTTGTGACATCCGTAGCTTCGTTTCTCAATTTCTTCGAGGAGTTGGTAGCCGTGCATGGGTTTTTCGTATAGCACTCTCATTATTAGGAATTGTATCCATCCGCGTTCTGGATAGTTGTGCCAGCATCCGCAATTATGTGATTTGCACATTCTTATCGCGAGTATATAACAACGTTACATATATAACTGTTAGCATGAAAAACAAAACAACAGATTTAAATTCTTGAATATACATTACCATTTAGGAGATGTTGGATTTGAGCGAAAACAAAACAAGTGAAAGAAAAGAGGGTACATGCGACCACAAATGGAAAGCTAAAGAGCTGACCCACGATAGGTCTCATGTGCAACTTGTCTGTGTCAAATGCGGCGCGACAAAGGAAATGGAGCTTTTTCCCTAAAAGACTTCTTAACAAAGTTTAGATATGTCTTGAATAATTATAGGCTGAAGCTGGTTGAAATGGGCGAAGGTGTTAGAAAAATTAGAACTTGGAAAGAATTTAAGCGATTAGCCGAAGAACTTAAGCCCAGCGCCATCGTTTACAACATTGAACAGGACGGGCTTTCACCTAAAAGGGAACTTACAAACCTGAGGCTTATACTGCCAGCTGGAGAAGCCTACTATGTTTTCATAGACACTGCAAGAGGCGAAACCCTAAAGGGAACGGGTATCCCTTTTCGGAGAGACGCTAATGGAAACCGCTATCTGGAAGAGGAGGATGTCATAAAATTTTTGAAAAGCCAGTTTAAATGGAACAACTTGACTCTATGCTCCTACTGGACAATCTGACGCTTCTTTCTCGGAAAATACTTCCGTGTATACAAGCCTAATTTAACAATTGAAAGCATCAATGGCACTTCCATTAAAGGACCTATAACAGTTGCTAACGCGGCGCCCGAACCAATGCCATACAAGGTTGTTGCTACTGCTATGGCAACTTCAAAGTGACTGCTAGAGCCTATAAGCGTGGTGTCTATGGCGGTTTCGTAAGCCCAACCTGCAAAATATCCAAGCGGGTATGTCCAAGCAATCATTGTCGCATAATGCAGAAGGTTGGGCGCGGCGAGATATGCCACAAGCAAAGGATTGTTTATTATAACTTCTCCTTCAAATGAGAACAGAACTATTAGGGTTGTGAGAAGCGCAACTATGGAAATTTTGCCTACCAACGGAATGTAAGCGTTGTTGAACCATTCCTCCCCCTTCTTTTTGATAATTATTTTGCGTGAAATTGCTCCGGCTGTTACTGGCAAAGCGATAAAAATGAGAACGCTTAGGGCTATCAAATCCCAAGGCACTGGGATGCTGCTTACTCCAAGGTATATAGCTGCCAGAGGTGCATACAGGAAAAGCATGAAAAGGGCGTTTATAGCCGTGTTTATCAATCCTTGCGCCATGTCTCCTTTTGCCAAGAACATCCACCACATAACCATGGCTGTGCACGGAGACAAACCAAGCAGTATCACTCCAGCCTTATAGAGGGGGTCGGTTAGTATCAGGTTTGCATAGAAAGTCATTAAAGGCGGAGCTATAACCCAGTTTGCGATTAACGTAACAATTAAGGGCTTTGGTCTCTTCGCTGCTTGCTTTATATCGCTGAACCTTATTCCCACAACTGTTGGGTACATCATGAAAAATAGGAGAATGCCTATGGGAATTGACAACTGTCCATATTTGAGGGAATCCATGAACTGTCCGAACTGTGGGAAAAATCTTCCAACAAGCAGTCCAGCAACTATGCATATGGCAATCCACAATGTCAAGTATTTCTCGAATATGCCAAGTTCGGCTTTTCTCGTTGCCGTAGACTCTTTAGCAGACTCCATTTTTCTCCCTTTGGCAGTAAATGCTATTTTACAATAAGTACGCTGACTGGCGAGTCATAGCAGATTTTGTTGCATACACTGCCTATCAAATAAGCGTGGACTGCACCTATTCCTCTACTTCCAACAACAATCAAATCAAATTTTTCTTTTTCAGCCATATCAGTAATAATCTTCGGCGTGTTTGGACTCAAAACTGAAACAAGTTTAAATTTTACTTTTGAATTTTCCAAAATTTCTTTAGCCCTATCTAAGATTTTTTGACTTACATCTTGACCAGTTGGGGCATGATAAACATTCACAACGGTTACTTCTGCTGAAAACTTTTCCGCAATTTCGATTGCTTGCTTTAAAGCTTTTTCCGCATATTCTGAACCGTCAACGCCTACCAGTACCTTCTTCAACAATTATCACCTTTGAGAAGAGTAGTGCAGTTGTATTCAAGTATTTAAATTTATTGTTACAGTTTTCTCAAAACTTTAAAACTAAATGAGATTCAGCTTCTCCATATTTTTGATTAATTTTTGGTCTGCTATGCTATAGTAAACCCATTTTCCTTCTTTCCTACTTTTTATCAATCCCACGTTTTCCATAATTCCAAGATGATGCGATGTTGTAGGTTGCGTTAATCCCAAAGCAATCATTACCTCGCAGACACACATTTCTCTAACTTCTAAAAGCTTCAAAATCCTCAGCCTAGTTGTGTCAGCTAACGCTTTGAAAACTTTGCTTTGTTTTTCAACCGCGTCGGTCTTTGCCACAGTGTCTGCAAGTTGCTTTAGCTCTGCAGCGTATTTTGTCGGGTCTTCATGGGGGCATAGTCCAGAACGCGCCAAATGCATGAGTCTTTTATCAATTTTCGTTTTAGACATTGCATTGAACCTGAAACTAATTAACAAAACAAAATATTTAAATATGTTTTAAAAATTTCGCCCCGTTCTACTTCAGCTTTATTGGATTCATCATCTTCTCAATTTGATTTTTCTTTGCAGTATGCTCTTTCGATTCTAGGGGTTGGCAGTCTTGCAAGGTTTTTTCTCCGTTTATAAGCTTAGCCGCGAAAGTGAAGCAGCTTTGTTCTCCGCATACCCTGCAGTTTGTTTTTGGCAGCAACTCATAAATTTTTACAGGTGTTAGCTCCTTCCTTGCTTGCACTTGCTCCGCGCTCGGTTTTCCATTGGTTTTTAGGTAGAGGAATGCACGATTTATAAGGCTCTTAACTTCTTCTATCAACTGGTCAGCTTCACTTCTATCCTTCACGTACGTCATTCCAATTCTGCCAGAAGAGAAAATTGTCACCAAATGCTGTTTATACCTATAGCTTAATGCGCCCAACTTCTCGGAGTACTTCGCGTTTGGAATAGCCAAATAAAGAATTGGCAAAACATCCTCCAAAGGCTTGTCAGCCTGAGCCAAAAACTTAATCCTTTCAGGATCAGCAGTGCAAGGCGTTATCTCCTTAATCTCAATTTTCCTAACTAAAACTTCGGGAAACAAAAGCTCCGCAAAATCTTTATCACTCATGCGATTTCTCCAAAAGTGCCTTGATAATTAGCTCCTTAGCTTTTCTTATGTCTTCGTTGGAAACGTATTTTTCAACGCCTAATCCTTTGCCGATGTCTGTATGTAAAGCCACTTTTTTCATGCCTATATCTCTGGCCAACACGATACTTTTGTCAATTTTGAAGCCAGCCGCCTCTATAGTCTTTCGAGCACATTCAAAAGGACAACCGTCCACAGTTATTATTTTCTTTGCAGCCTTAGCTTTTCCCAAAACTGGCTTGACGCCTAATGGCACAGATGGTAAACATCCAATAGCCACCTTTTCTAAGCCAAGCTCCTTAACAACTTCTAAACAAGCCAATGCGCTTGTTATTCCGGTGTTTGACAAACCGCCAAAGCATGAAAACAATATGGTTTCATGTGTTGGCATTCCTTCATGCCATTCGCCCTCTTTTGACATTTACATTTTCGCCTCCTCTAAACTATTTGTTCAATAACTCTTTTCGAAAGTGCATTCACTAAGTCGACTGTGACAGCATCGATTACGCTGAATATTGCTGGGTCGCTGACTGAATAGAATCTTCTGTTCCCTTGTTTCCTATCTTTTACTAGACCATAGTGCTTCAGAATAGCCAAATGTCTAGAAACTAAAGGTTGCGCTATCCCCAAGTATGGAATGATTTCGCAGACACATCTTTCACCGTCACGTAAATATTCAAGAATTTTAAGCCTAACCGGGTCTGCGAGGGCGTTGAAGATTTTGGCTTTGAACTTTATGTTTTCTGTTTTTGGATGCATGTTTAAGCAAGAGTCTATAACAATATTTAAATATTGCTATATTCTTCATCACTTCCCTAAGGTGGAAAACTGTGAAAGAGGTTAAAGTCGAGGTCATAGGTCCAGAACCGCCTTGCATGCGGTGTCAAGCAGCCAAAAAGGCTGTGGAAAAGGCTGCTGAAAAACTTAAGCAATCTGGGATAAGGGTGGAGATTGAAAAGGCTAACATAATGTCAAAACAAGTCGTGCAGAAATACGGCGTTTTAGTTTCTCCAGCAATAGCAGTGAACGACACCGTCAAAATCATGGGAAGAATTCCAAGCGAAGACGAAGTGGAAAAGCTGCTGAAGGAAGCAGCCAAATAGAAGGCGAAAAACGCGTGGAAGAAAAAACCAAAAGAGCCATCCGCGCAGGCATAATTCTAACATTCATAATAATAGTTGTAGGGCTTCTAATCTACAGTCGCATAGTAGCATATTCGCTGGCGCCGCAATCAAAACCCGTTGATTTACGTCCGCTTCCACTATGGCAAATCCCAATAGTATACTTAATTGACTACTTCAGCCATGGAACAGTTTGCCTTCTCTTCGCATTCACAGTTGCAGGCTTAATTTACGAGTTTGTACCAAAAGAAGCAATAACAAAGTATATGGGCAGCGGAAAAGTAGCAGGATATGGACTCGCGCTTGGAATGGCCCCTTTCCTAACAGTTTGTTCATGTACGATGGTTCCCCTCTTTGGCGGAGTATTGTATGCCGGGGCGGGAATAGGCCCAGCAATAACTTTCTTGTTGATGGCTCCAGCAGCCAACATCCTATCCATACTGCTCACTGGAGAGATGATATCATGGGAGCTTGCGGGGGTGCGCATTATAGTGTCTGCCGTTGTGTCTCTGGTTGCGGGCATAATCATATCAAAAACTCCATGGGGTAAGGCGGTCGAAAAAGAACACCAAATAAACAGTGCAACTTCATCATCAGCGAAGATAGAGATTGTTAAGCCTCCTTTGGATGAAAGACTTTGGGCATCGCTAAAATTTGCAGGATATTTAGCAAAGCAAATTCTTCCATTCTTTCTTTTGGGGCTGGTTGCAGTCAGCTATGTAGAGGCATTTCTGCCAGAAGACATTGTTGGAACATACCTAACAGGCGTCACAGGAGTTTTGATTGCTTCTGTTATTGGTGGGCCTCTTTACACTCCCACGCTTGTCGAAATTGTTCTTGGGAAGGGAATGTCCGAGTTAGGCATGTCAAAGGGCGCCTTGCTTAGTTGGCTTATGGGACAACCATATGATGTGGCTAACGCCTTAGCCGTTTCAAGGATAGCCAAGTGGAAAGTCGTTTTAACCTATATGCTTATAGCTTGGGCTGGAAGCGTAATCTTTGGACTGCTTTACGGCATTTTAAGTGGGTCGCTGTAAATCATGACAGAAAAAGAACTTGAAAAGAAACAGCCTTGCGCATGCGCACAAGCAGCAACAGACATTCTAAAATCCGTTTCGCCGATAAAAGAGGGGATGCTAAAAGAAGTAAAATGCAAAGGATGCGGCAAAACTTTCTTGACAAACTTTGAAACAGAATACTGTTATGACTGCCGAAGAAAACAGCAACAAGGGTGAAAAACTCTAAATGGCACAATCTTGCACGCCATGGTATCCAACAATTTTCCCAGAAAAATGCGACGGCTGCATCCAGTTTGGTAAGCCGAAGTGTGTGGAGTTCTGTCCAAACGGCGTCTTAATCTTTAAAGATGGAAAGGCTGTTGTAGCCTATCCCCACAAATGCGTTAATGGCTGCACCGCTTGCGAACCCTTATGTCACAAGAAAGCCATAACTTTCCCAAAAAGAGATTTTGCCTTTACACCAGCGAAGTCTGAGGAAAAGGGGTTATTGCGAAAAGCCACTTGTGTTAAATGCGGCAAAACTTTCTGGACAAATCGAGATGTTGACTTGTGCTTTGATTGCGAAACCCGACATGGAACCTAAAGTTTTAATCCCCATTTTTTGTTCATTGCCTCAAGCTTCTCCGAAAGTCTCCTTGCCCTTCCCTCAGCCTCAGTCAACAACGCACCGAAATCTCTCTTCTTCACTAGAGTGGTTAATTTCTCAACTTCTGCTGGTATATTTTCAACGGCGGTCAGCAACTTTTTCATGGCTTCCTCATCTCCTGAAACAAGTTCTAAAGCTTCTTCGGGGCAGAATTCGATGCATTTTGGTTCTCCGTTGCAGAGGTCGCATGTCAAAACTGATGGCTTGTCGGGGTGAACTGCGATTCCGCCGTAGGGGCAGGCTGGGACACACCAGCCGCATCCGTCGCATCTTGCCTCATTTACAATGATTACGCCGTTTTCTTCAGACTGGGTTAAGGCGTCTCGCGGGCAGGCCTTCACGCAGGGAGCATCTTCGCAGAATCTGCAGGTCATTGCAATGTTGAAGGCGGGAGTTAAACGGACAATCCTTATCCTTGACCTTAAGGGATTCCAAAAAGACTCCTTTTTTTCCAAAGCACAAACGTATTCACATAGGCTGCAACCCGTGCATTTGCTCGGGTTCGCCGCAACAAACTTTCTCGATTTAGCTTTAACCGTTTGCATCCCCTTCCATCAAGGCATGTGCCTTTTAGAATTTTTACTTGGTGGCACGTGCTTTTATGAGTTTCGTGTGCACGTCTTGCATCTGAACATTTAAAGAGCTAATCTGCATAACAAATGCGGAATGGCAAACAATAATAGGCTCCCTACGCGTCTAAAACATCTTGGCGGTGGTTGCGTGAAGAAAGTTCTTTTTGTCTGTGTTGAAAACGCTGGCAGAAGCCAAATGGCTGAAGCCTTCGCAAAGCATTATGGAAAAGACAAAATTGAAGCGTCAAGCGCTGGCACCGTGCCCTCGGAAGGAGTTAACCCTATTGTCGTTCAAGTCATGCGCGAAAAGGGAATTGACATTTCCACCAATAAGCCGAAACTCATCAACAACCAAATGGTGCAGGAAGCAGACGTGATAATAGTCATGGGTTGCGGTGCCGAGGGATTTTGTCCAGCGCCTTTGCTTGGTAAAGTTGTGGATTGGGGGATTGAAGACCCTAAGGGTAAGCCTATAGAGAAGGTTCGTGAGATTAGAGATGAGATAGAAAGGCGAGTAAAGAAGCTAATAGACGATTTGAGCTGATTTTCACGTTTTGCAAGCGTGTTTTCTGGGAAAACTCTTATAAGCGGCTTAAACTTGTAATTTAGGGTCGTGCAAAAGCTGTTTTTGCACAGTATAAGCCAAAAGGAGTTGAAATAGTTAAATGAGCGAGAAAGAGATGCACAAGGCAGTCTGTTCTGATTGTGGGCAAGAATGCGAAGTTCCTTTCGTTCCAGACCCAAACAGACCAGTTTACTGCCGAGAGTGCTGGATGAAAAGAAGAAACCAAAGAAGAAGATACTAGTTAAGAATTTCATAGAATCTAACGTTTATTTTCTCAAAAATTTATTTCCATAGCATTCGCCATAACAGCCCTTATATTTTCCTACATTAAATAAGGTAGAAAGGAGACACGCCGCATGCGCAAGCTGTTTGAGCCCTTCCAAATTGGCACCATGAAGCTCAAAAACAGAATAGTTATGCCGCCTATGGGAACAAACTTCTCAAACGAAGACGGCACAGTAACCCAACGCCTAACTAATTATCATGTGGAAAGAGCCAAAGGCGGAGTAGGCCTAATAATAGTTGAAGGCGCTTATGTAGAACCCAGAGGAAAAGGCAGCATTAAGCAACTAGGCGTAGACCACGACAACAAGATTCCAGGGCTAAGAGATTTAGTCACAGCAGTAAAGGCGAACGGCGCTAAGGTTGCCCTTCAACTTTTCCACGGCGGCAGACAATCCCACTCCTCAATTATTGGAACTCAGCCAGTTTCCGCCTCAGAAGTTCCATGTCGATTAACAGGAGAAACTCCCAGAGCCTTAACCACGTCGGAAATCGAAGAATTAGTTGAAGTCTTTGCCGAGGCAGCTAGAAGAGTTAAGGAGGCAGGGTTTGACGCAGTAGAAATCCACGGCGCACATGGATATTTAATAAACCAGTTTCTTTCTCCCCTCACAAACAAGCGAACCGACAAGTACGGCGGAGACGTAAAGAAAAGAGCAAGATTTCTCTTAGAAATTCTAGAACGCATCAGAGAAAAAGTTGGCGAAAGCTATCCAGTTTTATGCAGAATAAACGGAGACGACTACATTGAAGGCGGCATCAAGTTAGAAGAGGCGAAGATAATTGCGAAGATGCTGGAGGATGGCGGCGTAGACGCCCTCCACATTTCTGGAGGAATCTACGACTCACCCATACCAGTCACAACAGCACCCATGGCTCTTCCCCACGGCGTCATGGTGCACTTAGCCGCTGGAATAAAAAAGGTTGTAAACGTCCCAGTTATCGCAGTTGGAAGACTAGACGATCCTAAACTAGCCGAAGAAATTCTGCAGCAGGGAAAAGCGGACTTGGTTTCTATGGGAAGAGCATTGCTAGCTGATCCCTACTTGCCAAAGAAGATAGCGGATGGAGCCCTAGACGAAATTAATCCGTGTATAGCGTGTGACGAATGCATCGGCAGATTGTTTTTCAACGAAGACATTGCTTGTACGGTTAATGCTGCCTTGGGAAGGGAAGAAGAGTACAGGATCGAGAAGGCAAAGGTTCGCAAGCGGGTTCTCGTTGTCGGCGGGGGACCAGCAGGCATGGAAGCAGCAAGAGTTTCAGCC
>JAVZMA010000014.1:0-32688 GCA_038883475.1 Bathyarchaeia archaeon | reverse complement strand
GCCGCGGCGCTTTCAGCCTTAGCTATAGGGGGCGATAAAGTTTTAGGGCTTATGCTTCCAGAAGAGGAAACGCATAATGAAAGGGACATTGAACACGCGCAACTTTTGGCGAAAAAGTTCGGGTTCAAAACTCAGACCTGTGATATCACAGCCGTTTTGCACGCGCTCTACAATTCTATACCTATTTTCGACCCAGCGGAGAAAGTTTGTAAGGGCAACATAAAAGCTAGGACACGGATGATTTGCATTTATTACTACGCTAATAAGCTTAACATGCTTGTTTGTGGAAGCTCAGACAAGTCAGAAGCCATGATGGGATACTTTACAAAATGGGGGGATGTAGCCGCAGACATTTGGCCAATAATTGACTTGTTCAAGACACAAGTCCGAAAACTTGCCCAGCACATAGGCGTCCCAAACGAGATTATAGAGAAACCTTCCTCGCCAGCTTTGTGGCCTGGGCAACTTGCCGAAAATGAACTGGGCATAAAATATGAACAACTTGATCTTATTCTTTACGGACTTGAACATTTTATGGAAACAGAGGAAATAGCACGGCAGTTAGGGATAGGAAAAGATTTGGTGGAAAGAGTAAAGCGAAGGTGGCTTTCTACAGAGCATAAAAGGCAAACGCTATTAACAGTTAAGCTGGGATATAGAACCGTGGGAATGGATTTCAGACTTCCACGGGATTTCATGTAAGCTGTTCGGTGGAAAGTTAGGTATGATAAGGAAGGTTAAGATTGCCCTAGCACAAATAAGCTGCAAGAGAGGAAACAAAAAGGAAAACATTAGGAAAATGGAAGAATACGTGGTAAAAGCTAAAGAACAAGATGCACACCTCGTAATTTTCCCCGAACTTTCGCTAACGGGCTACGTTGTTCGAGACCAAATCTACGATTTGGCAGAAACGGTGCCGGGGCCTTCAACCAGAGCTATGGAAAACATTGCAAAAAAACATAAGGCACACATAGTTTTTGGTATGCCAGAATTAAGCGATAAAGCACAAGCAGTTATTTATAACACCGCAGTTCTCGTGGCGCCAGAAGGGTTTATTGGAAAATACCGGAAGATGCATCTTCCAACACACAGTGTTTTTGAAGAGAAAAGGTATTTCCGTCCTGGATATCAAGCAGCAACTTTCGAAACAGAAATTGGAAGAATAGGGCTAATAATATGTTACGACATCTTCTTCCCAGAAGTATGCCGTCTAACTCGCCTTAAGGGAGCCCAGCTAATTGTTTGCATTTCAGCCTCACCAGCTGTTCGAAAGACATTTTTCGAAACTTTGACAGTGGCAAGAGCAATAGAAAACGCCGCTTTCCTAGCCTATGCCAACCTAGTAGGTATAGAAAATGGTCTACAGTTTTGGGGAGGAAGCAGACTCATAGGCCCGCAGGGAAAACTCATGGCATGCGCAAAGTATGATGAGGAAGACCTTATAATTAGCGCAGTTGACTATGCAGACATAAAGCCAATCGAAACTTTCGTCCCAACCTTAAAAGACCTGCGACCTGAACTCTTTGACGAACTAAAGAAACACGCAGAAAACCTTTAACAAATCACACGTTTAGGGCCATCCAAAACTTGTCTAAAATCACAACGGAATCACACTTGTGATATCATCCGGCACTAGAGGAGACAAGCATCATCGGGAAGCATCGTTACATTGAGCTATCACACGTGACTTTCCCGTGACAAGTGACGTCACAACATCCACAAAGGTAATTCCTCTTCCTAAGAAATAAGGTATGCTAGGAGGCACTGTTAAAAATGAATGAGTCGTGCACTTCGCATCGTTTCAACTAACAATAGCCGGTAAGGCGTTTTGGTTCCGTCAACTTTGGCAATATTACTTTTCTACGCGGGGGCGCGCTTTTTACTATGCACTTGCGTAGTCCACGTGAGATCGTTGTTAACTTCAAGAGATGATGCTAGATACAAAAATGAGGTTGATCAGGGTACTAAATCGGTGATGTCAAGTAATTATTTGTCTAAAGTAAAAAAGCGGCATATTTAATGACGCTTTATGGTTTTTAGCAATTTTTTAGTGAATAATTCAGAGGCATAGCAGGGCCCATCAGTCTCCGATAATTTTAAAAGCGTGGCGGTATACAAAATTGTATTCACCTAGCATGTTCGCGCGGTGAAGACTTTGAAGCTTAAAGAAAGCATTCAGCCTTTAATAATGAGTTCATTAAATGACCCTGTTGCTAAAATCCTCGCCAAAAACAGTCATTTAACGAAAACACAGCTAGAAACACTACTAATTGACATTTTATCTGAAAATACTGCTGGAAAACCGCTAAAATACGATGAAAAAGCCAGATTACGCTTAACAAAGGCTAAAATAAGCCGCGGAGCCTTCAATAGGACCTTAAAACAAGCAAAGCAAAACGTCATAAAAGCCATCTACACCGTGCTTCTTTTAGGGTACCTGGGAATCTTCGAAACCACAACTTTAGACCCCTATCTTGAAATAGGCAACAAACTGCGGGAATATGTAGAAGCATTCAAAAACATGCCAAACAAAACTGAACAGCTAAAAATCATCGAAATTCTCAGGGAGGAGCTTGAAATTCAGCTGAAAACACTTGCAAATTCATCCGAAGAAAGCTTGTGACGTCACAAGTCACATTAACTTTTTGAAGGCAAAAGTAAAACCCGTTTTAACACCTAAATAAGGCAGTAAAAGAAACTGAAAATCAGAAAAAACTTAAGAATATTCTCAAACAGAGTAAAGAGAGATTTTCCTCAAATATTAGGTGTCAGTTCCCGTGTGATGTGTGACGTCATGGATCTTGAGAACCGTAACTTTTAAATCATAAATGCATGAAATTGTGATTTGTGATGTAACATGTTTGAGTTACGTGTTATCACGCAGGAATCACGTGGGGTGAAGGTATGCTGGATCTTTTGTTAATTCTTCTCGGCGTTCTGCTTGCTGCAACAATTGGAGCTGCGATCGAGTATTATCGTCAAATTCGTAGAATTTGCAACGAATATGACAAAGCGAAAGAAGTCATTGAGGATGTCGTTCTGAGCTTTAATAGGCAACTTAAACGTGAAGGTGAAAAACTTGAAACTTTGGCGTTTAAAGTTGAGGCTCTTTCTTCAAAGAGTGAAAGGGCGTTAAGCAAGGCTGAGGAGGTTGAGGGAAAAATACGCGTTTTAGAAGATAAAGTTGGACCCATTGCAAAAGTTGGAACAGAAGTGTTAATGAAGGTTGAGGATGTAGATAAGAAGTTGCATGATACGGTTGCGTCACATGAAATTTTAGCTGCAAAGGTTTCGGCTATAGAGGAACAACTGCGCCAGTTTTCGGAGATCCCGGAGATCAGGGCTGAAGCGGTAATCCCAATAAAGAAGGAGAAGGCATTGGCTCCGTTGACCGAAACAGAAGTGGCTGTGTTAAGAATGTTGGCTCTTGAGGGACCTAAAACTGCTCCTGAGATTAAAGAGAGAATTAAGCTTAGCAGGGAGCACACGGCGAGGTTAATGAAGAAGCTTTATGAAGAGGGTTATTTAGAGAGGGACACCAAAAAGATTCCGTTTAAGTACAGTGTTAAAAAGGAAATGGAGGATATCCTGAAGAAAGCGGAAAGTAAAACTGCATAATCACTGTAGGTTTAAGGAATTTTATGTTTTGGAACAACTTGCGGAAGATTGGGAGCAAGCCTATACTTTAACTTATTGGAGGCCCCAGTTTTTAAGAGGTATCCTTTATTTGCCATCCTTGCCAGGTATGTGGCTACGGTGCTTAAACTTATAGGTTCTTTAAACTCTTGTTCATAAGCTGATTGCACGTCCCTTGAAGAGAACCAAACGACTGGGAAGTTCTTTTGGACGCAAACGCGCACTTTTTCGCATTTTGGGATGTCACTGTTGCCTGCGTTAACGACGCTGGGGTTGCCCTCGTTAGTTGGTATTCCGCCGAGTAGTTCTACAAGGTCTAACAATCGTAGGGCTTTATCTCTGGTTACTTGTCCTTCAAAAATTATCGTATACCGATTCCCTTCGCTATCGAACAGTTCAACACGCATCTTTCTTGCTGGCATTCCCTAAACCGTCACATCTAGTTGTCACAATTTACAGTTAACAAGTTATAGCTATTACGGTGAAAAACAGTAGCTAAAAAAGACTATTTCTTTACGAAAAAGCGGAAAAGCGGGAAAATATGGACTTTTTGAGTTTACGGGATTCACAAAATTTTTCTAAACTTCAAAAGGGAATAGGATAGAGTTCAGCCTTTATTTCCAGTAGAAATGAAGGGGTGTCCTTTTTACAGTAAAGAGACATAAAAAATTAAATTATTGGCATAAAAGGGTTAAAAAAGAAGCATTCTTGAGTTTATTTCACACTATTTTCACATTTTTGTGAAGTTCAAGGGAAATGTTAAAGAGGGATATTAAAATTCTTTGTTTGTAGGAATGTTTAAGGAAAGTGAAAAGAACAGGAAGGGGGAAATTATTTAGAGTTTACGATGGTGAAGTCCACCCCTTCGTTTCCTCTGGAAAAGTTAGAACTCTTTGCAAAAGTGCAAGTTATGCATTTTTAATAATTATCTAATTTTCTTAACAATAATTATTATTATAGCTAGCAGTTGTTTTTACCTTTCAGAGTATTTTTCTTTCAAGTAAAGAAAACAACATTTTGTAAAAGTTGCTTTAAGAGTTTCCAATGGAAATTCTGGGGTGCCCTTTCATCCTCTCCAAGCGAATTTGTTTCTCTGTAGGAATATAGTGCTAGAAATTTAGTTTTCTATATGGCATAGCTTATCTTATTCACGAGAAAAAGAGGTGCTACCTTTAGAGAAAATTTGGAGGGTTTCACTTGGACGACAATGTATTAAGCGATGTGTTCCGTAGATTTGTCAATAACCCCAAGATTTTCAAAGATAGAGAAGTTTTACGCCATGATTACCTTCCAGATAAACTACCACATAGAGAAGAGCAGATAAGGTTACTTGGTGAAATGGTTGCGCCCGTCCTCAAGGATGCGAGATGCTCTAACATCTTCATTTATGGAAAGACAGGCACAGGGAAGACCGCTGTTACTAAATATGTGCTTGGATACCTAGAGGCGACCGCAAAAGAGTATAACGCTCCAGTTAAATTCTGTTATGTAAACTGCCGTATGGTTGGCTCCGAATATCGTGTATTTACAAGTCTGTGCCAAAGCATAGGACTTCAAATCCCGTTTACAGGCCTTTCTGTAGGGGAAGTTTTTGACCGATTTAGGAAAAGGCTCGACGCGGAGAAGACGATGTTAATTGTAGCGTTAGATGAAGTGGATTCACTCGTGAAAACTCGGGGGGATGAGCTTCTCTATGAATTAACAAGAGTAAACGAGACCCTCCATAATAGCAAGGTATCTCTGATAGGCATCTCAAATGACCTCCGCTTCAAAGAATTTCTTGACCCCCGTGTTTTAAGCTCACTCAGTGAGGAGGAAATGGTCTTTAGACCATATGACGCAAGCGAACTTCGCAACATTCTTCTTGAACGAGCGAAATTGGCATTTCATGAAGGTGCGCTGTCAGAGGGTGCCTTGAGTTTTTGCGCGGCTTTGGCGGCTGCGGAGCATGGTGACGCGAGGCGAGCTTTGGATTTGCTGCGGGTTGCTGGCGAAATTGCTGAACGGAACGGAGCAAACTTTGTATCTGAAGACCATGTTAGGGAAGCCGAAAAACACATTGAGCGGAACAGAGTTGTGGAAGCTCTAAAAAATCTGACGTTGCATTCCAAACTGGTGCTTTTCAGTGTGTATCACTTGAATAAAGTGGATGCTAAGAGTTCTGTTACCGGGGAAATTTATGAAATCTATTCGGAACTCTGCGGTGAAGTGGGCATTGCTCCATTGACTCAGCGTCGGTTAGGAACTTTAGTGAATGAGCTTGACTCGATGGGGCTGCTGAACGCTAAAGTCGTAAGTATGGGGAGATATGGACGCACAAAAAAGATTAGGCTGGAGATACCACGTACTCTTATCAGAGAAGTTTTCAAGGATGACGGAAGGCTTGAAAGACTGGTTGAATATGAACCAAAATGCCTTTCGAAAAATGCCCGTGGTGGGAGTTGAGGACGGCAGTTTCCAGAAAGGCATAACTAAAACAGCCATTTTGGCAGCAGTCTTATCTAAAGGAGTTGAAATTGAGGATATTAAAGTTGCAAGGATAACAGTTGACGGTTTGGACGCGACGGAAAAGTTAACCGAAATGTTGACTGGATGGAAGTTTGCAGCGGTTCTGCTTGCTGGAGTATCCTTCGCTGGGTTTAACCTAATTGACCCCACACTCATTTATGAGAAGTTTCAGAAGCCAGTCATTATTGTGTCACGAAAAAAGCCCAACAACAAGGCAGTAAAACAAGCGCTCCAGAAACACTTTAAGGACTGGAAAGTACGCTGGCAAATTTTCGAAAAACTGGGAACTGCACACCGCGTCGTCGTAGCTGGCGAAACACCAATTTATATCGAAACTATAGACCTTGATTTTAGGGCGGCTGAAAACCTTTTACAAGCTTTATCTATAAAAAGCAGAATTCCAGAACCGTTACGAGTTGCAAAGTTGGTGGCGCGCGGGCTCTCTTAATCAAAGGATACCACCATAAGCTCCAAAGTTTGTAAGTTAACCACTGGAACCTTTCCAGGGGTTGGGGTAAGCCCCATTCTCTTCATGTATTCAGTCTGTTCCTGCCAGCAACCTGAATTAACAATTAATGCCCCACGATAGTTTGTATGACCAAATATGTGCACATGCCCCGCGTGGAAAATATCTGGAACACGTTCAATCACTAAGAAGTCTCTGTTTTCCGGCGATAACATGGTTTTTCCACCGTATATTGGTGCTAAATGGCGGCTTTGCAGTAGCAGTTTCATGGCTTGCTCTGGGGTATCTACTTTCGGGATTGTGTGGAGTATGTCGTCTAGGCTTCGCCCGTGGTATAACAAAATTTCTACGCCGTGGAGGCTGAGCATGCAAGGGTTTCCAAAGGAATGGACTTTCCTTGTTTCTTGCAGTGTTTTGAGAAAATCGTTCGATATTGCTGGTTGAGGCAAGGCCTTCCTCGGCGCATCGTGGTTCCCCGGTATCATTACTACTTCTATATAGTCTGGTATCTCTTTCATATGCTCAGATGCGAGCATGTACTGCTTATGAATGTCCTTTACCGCCAACTCCTTTATTTGGTTTGGATAAACGCCTATTCCATCAACTATATCGCCGGCAATAAGCACATATTTAACATGGCTTGCTATTTCCCTCATTTTTTCGTTTCCATAATTGCCGTTAAGCCACGACACAAAACGGTCAAACATCTTCTTCTGAAATTTCGTGCTGCCAACGTGCAGGTCGGAAGTTAAAACGGCGTAAACTGGCAAAGGCGCTTTGTGCTGTTGCCTCTGGCTTATGTCTGGTAAAATTATGTCTTCCACTATAAGGAGGTCGCTTCTCGTTTTGGTGACCGCTAAGCAGACCACTTGGTCAAGCAGAAGTGACCGCGCTTTCGCCAAAAGTTCTTGCGAGGCGTTTTGCGGCACAAGCGCGATGGCATTGGCTTGTAAATCCTCTACCGTTAATATTATCCTTTGTTTTGATTCTCTCTTATCCGTAACCATACAAATTATTTTTACCCTTGTGTTAGCTGGCGATTTTAGAGCATCCATAATTGAGGCAGCAGCTCTAACGTCCATTCTCTGCCTCAGCAACTTTTCCATACGCTTAAACCGGTCACAGAAATACTTCAAATAACCTTCAAGGTCTCCTTCCGAACCTATCTCGGTGCTGGGGTCTTCGATTACGCCGATTTTTGCCTCAATACCCTTTGCATATGGGTGGAAAACTTTTTTCCCCTCAGTTATCTGCAGTTCAGGAAGTTGTTGAAAGGCTTCTTTTTGGGAAACTAGCTCCCTCTCCGGCTCTGCAAACCCCTTTACCAAAGATTCCAAAAAGTTTCTATCAATAAAAAACACTTTTTCTTTTTGAGTTTCCATTTTTTTCAGAGCTTTGTTCACGATTTCTAGAGGGTCTTCCGTTACAGCAGCGTTTTTGAGGAACTCAAAGGCTTCTTTATCTAGCTGGTATCCTGCAGCAATCGTTGTTTCTACAGCTTTCTGAAGCTTTTCTATCGCGCTCAAATTTTTAACACCTTCCAATCACACTTTTTTGGAACAGTTATGTAGCCCTCGTCCATGTCTCCTATAGCTTCGGTTTTATTTTTTATGTAGAGGTAGCCTGTCAACGCTGCTGTAATAGCATCGATTTCGTGCATTGTTAAAGGGTGTGCTTCTATATCTCCTTTCAACCCCATGCTTTTCAAGATTCCTTGTATAGCCTCTAAATCTTTTGTGGGCATGTTTAAGGCTTTTCGCGTTGAAGTTGGATGCACCTCTATTGTTTTGTATCCGCTTTTTGCTATTAACTTGTTTAGCGTCATTGCCCGCAGCGTGAGAGTTCGCATTGAAGGAAGATTTGGCGGAAAAACTCTATACCCCCTCTTTATCATACCCCTATCCGCTTTTCTTAAAAGACCAGTTTTTGGTAGGCTAAAAGGGGCGTCGACGGCAACCACTGCTGGGCTGTTTCTGACTATGAATTCCAGAATTTCGCCATCCGTATAAATAACTCCTGTTTTCACAAAATTGCCCAGCAGCAAAGCCCAACCGGTAGGATTTTCTGGTTTTCCAGCCAAATCTATACCAATTATACCTTTCTCTTTCAATTTCAATACGCGCGCCTAGATTTATATATAAGATTTTTATTTATAGATGTTAATATTCCAATTCGAATATTCACGTGGTGATGGCATGGACGAACTGCGTAAAGTCCAACGCACCCCAACAGGAACATTCTTTGTGTGCTTGCCTAGAGAGTGGGCGGACCGCCACGGTTTGCATAAAGGCTCTGTTGTAGCAATCAGTGAATCCAGTGATGGCAAACTTCTCATAGACCCCCAATACAATGTTGAGCCTACCCCTCGTGTTGTTAGTATTAAACCCAGTCCGTATTTAAGCCGTGAGATTTTAGGCAAATACCTTCTTGGCTTTGACATTATCCGTATTGAGGCTAAGGAACGTATAAGCCTTGAAATGCGTGAGACAGTTAAGAAAGCTGCTAACCAGTTGATCGGCTTAGAAATCGTTGAGGAAGACTACTCTAGCATTATGCTGCAGTGCCTGCTTGAACCGGCGAGTTTTCCGCCTGATAAAATTTTGCGCAGGAACTATGCAATTGTTGCCAGCATGCACCGTGATGTCGTAAACTCCTTTGTTGACGGTGATGTTCACTTAGCTCAAAACGTCATTGCGCGAGACGATGAAAGTAATAGGCTTTACTTTCTCCTTGTCCGCATTTTGCGCACAATAATTCAAAATCCAAGCTTAAGCGAGAAATTAGGTGTAAGCCCCATCGATTGTTTGGATTATCGTTTAGCAGCAAGTTTGGTGGAGGCTATTGGTGATGAATGCGTTAGGATAGCGCTAAAAACCATTGCGTTGAAGGGCTTAAAACCACCCGAGGAAATAAGGAAATTACTTGCCGATTTTCACATGGCCTGTTTTGAAGCGCATGAAACTGCCCTTAAGGCCTTCTTTAATGGCGACATAGCCACAGCGGAAAGCGTGCGGGAAATGCGGGGAAAAATGGAGAAAGCCTTCACTAACATAGAAAAAGTTGTCAAAGCCCAGTCAATAGATGTTGTACCGCAAATACTAGCCGGGGCTTCCTTTCTGAGGCAAATTTATGAACACAGCGTAGACATAGCGGATTTGGCTGGACCAAAAAGGGGTTAACCCCAACTTTTCCCACATGTCCTCCTTTATCACTCGTTTTAAATGTCGGAAAACACTAAGTGTTTCGAGGGGATAGACTTTGCATAGAATAAACTCCACGGAGAAACAATATCATATTGCCTGCGCAAAAGGCGACTTAGCCGAATACTTGCTTGTTCCAGGCGATCCTGACAGGGTTGTAAAGATTACGCGTTTCTGGGATTCTGCAAGGGAAGTTTCTTGTCGCCGAGAGTTCCACAGTTTTACAGGTGCGTATAAGGGAGTTCCTATTTCAGCTTTGTCAAGCGGCATTGGTCCCGCCTGCATGGCTATTGTTGTTAATGAGGCTGCGCGCGTGGGCGTGCACACTTTTATCCGTGTTGGAAGCACCGGCGCAATACAAGAGGACATAAACTGCGGTGACATAATCATATCCTCCGCGGCTGTGCGCCTTGACTACACTAGCAACTGTTATATCATGCCAGAATACCCTGCAGTAGCCCACCCTGAGGTTCTTTTGGCTTTGGTTGAAGCTGCTGAAAAACTGGGCATAACCAATTATCACGTGGGCATAACAGCCACAACAGCCGACTTCTATGCGGGACAAAACCGACCATCCAAAACGCATCAAACAGAGAATTTGCTTCCCACGCTGCAGAAGGCTGGCGTGCTCAACTTTGAAATGGAAACCGCAACCCTCTTCACGCTAGCAAGCCTGCATGGACTGCGGGCTGGTTCCGTCTGCGCAGTTTACGCCAACCGATGTCACGACAAGTTTGAAGAGGGCGCGGGCGAAGAAAACGCCATAAAAGTCGCAAACGAAGCCGCAAAAATACTGCATGAGTGGGACAAGCTAAAGAGGAAAAGAAATAAGCGGTGGTTCTTTCCATCCCTACTACTGCCCTAACTCCTACTCCTTCATATGCCGGGGTGGCGGAGTGGTTAACGCGCTGGCCTCGAGATCAATAATTTAAACGGAGCCAGACAAGTAAGCCAGTGGGCCTTCGGGCTCGCAAGGGTTCGAACCCCTTCCCCGGCGCCAATTTTGCCTTTAAGGCTGATTTTTGACAAGGAAACTTGATTTATGCATTTTTGATGATTCAAATGATGGTTGTCATTGACGATCTCTTTCACCGGAGAGGTGCTCGTGTAGCAACATGATTTATATAATACGATTGATATATGTTGTATCACGGTGATTTCCTTGTCTGAAACAATCAGCTTAAGATTGCCCCGTGAAACCATAAAGAAACTTCGTGAATTAGCGGATAAAGAAGGAAAAGACAGATCAGCTTTGATACGCGAGATTCTAGAACACGGCGTCAAAGAAAGGAACTTAGACCACGCTGTTGAACTATACCGGCGGGGGCAAATCACCGGATGGAAAGCAGCTCAATTAGCTGGTGTATCTTTGTGGAACCTCTATAAGATTTTGGCAGAGAGAGGCGTTCTTATCCAATACTCAGAGCACGATTTAGAAGAGGACTTTAAGGCTTAAGTGAGGAACACTCTGTTGCCCATAGTCTCCAACACAAGCCCTCTGATATGGCTCTCTAAGATAGGCAAAATCACATTACTCAAAGAGCTTTTTGGCGAAGTAATCATTCCTCAAGAGGTTTACATAGAAGCCGTTGAAAAAGGCTTGCAAGAAGGATTTAGCGATGCCCTAGCCATAAAAGAACGCATTGAACAAGGTTGGATAAAGATTTCAAAGCTAAATGAAAGAGAGGTTAAGCTTTGCGAAAAGATAATGGAACATGCCTTCGAAATCCATTTAGGAGAGGCTCAAGCGATAATATTGGCACGCAAAACTAACACGTTACTGTTGATGGACGAATCCAGTGGGAGGGCTTTTGCTGAAACATTGGGTCTGAAAGTCAAGGGGGCCCTCTATGTAATTATGAAGGCTTTGAGGGAGGAGTTACTGAATAAGGATGAAGCAAAAGAAATAGTGCTGAGGCTTGTAAGTAAAGGCTTCAGAATTGAACCGAAACTGTTAGCAAAGATACTTAGTGAAATAGAAAAGTTTTCTGGAAAATAAATGATGAAGCATGGGTGATGCTTATGCTTAAAATAGAACCAAACACTGTAAAATGTAGATCACCTTTACTGGTAAATTGATGCTGAAATCCTTTCCTCGGCGTTACTTCGCCAGTCTTCGTATGTAAATACCGATGTTGATGGATAAAAAGTAATAAAAATTTGAAATGCTCCTAGCTTGGCTTGGGGAGTATGTGGATGAAAGAGGCTTGGAAGCATGGTTTTGTTAAAGTTGACGGGGTTCGCATGCATTATGTGACGCAGGGAGAGGGGAAACTGTTGCTTTTGCTTCATGGCTTTCCAGATTTTTGGTATGTTTGGCGTCTTCAAATTCCAGCGTTGGCTAGGCACTTTCGTGTTGTGGCTCCAGATTTGCGTGGTTACAACGAGACGGATAAGCCGGAAGGCGTTGACAATTATCGTTTGCATCTTTTGGCTGGGGATGTTCTTGGACTTATTCATGCTCTAGGCGAAGAGCGTGCTGTGGTGGTTGGGCATGATTGGGGTGGAATTGTCGCTTGGAGTCTTGCCGCCTTTAATCCGCAAGCTGTGGAGAAGCTGGTGATTTTGAATGCTCCTCATCCCAACGCCTATGTAATGCGAACTAGAAATCTGTTTAGACAGTTGCGGAAAAGTTGGTATGTTTTCTTCTTTCAAACAGCAGAGGTTCCAGAAGAGGTCTTGAGCCGAAACAACTATGCCTTTCTGAAGAATATGCTTCTGCAATCCTTTGTCAAAAGAGATGTGCTCACAGAGGATGATTTGAGGGCTTATGTTGAGGCTTGGTCGAAGCCTAAAGCCTTAACAGCAGCTTTGAACTATTATCGGGCTAACATGAACCCCGCCATATTGTTTTCAGAGCGAACTGTGGCTTTTCCGAAAATTAAGGCGCCCACGCTGGTGATTTGGGGAGAAAAAGATGCGGCGCTTTCTAAAGATTTGATAGTGAACACGGAGGAGTTTGTTGACGCACCCTATTCTATAAAGTATCTGCCTGAATGTGGTCACTGGGTTCAACTTGAAGAGCCAGAACTTGTCAACAAACACATAACAGAATTTGTAAAAGCTCAAAGTTAATTTAAAAACGAAAAGGTTTGTGTTGGTAGGAAACTTTATTCGTTGATTCTTTCTCTAGTGCTTTGCTGGGAAACCGTTTGGCTAGGCTAGCGGAACTAAAGCTTACGATGTCAATGTCAATCTTCTTAGTAGCTTTCATATTCGCCATGTTCCTATCAGCAATAATGCTCATTATAGGGCTCAACATTTTCTACTCCATAATCCTAACAATACTCTTCATACTCTTCCAGTATCTTATAGGTCCAGCAGTTGTTAAGGCCTCAACGCGGTTACGGTATTTGGAAGCTGGAGAAAACCCGTGGCTCGAATCCACAGTTAAGGAGTTAGCGGATAAGAGCGGGTTGCCGATGCCTAAACTGGCTATAGTGCCAGACAACACTCCGAACGCCTTTGTTTTTGGCAGAACAGCCAGCAGCGCCACCTTAGCCGTACATGAGGGGCTTTTGAAAAACCTCAACGAAGACGAGGTTAGAGGCGTTATTGGACATGAGTTGGGGCATATAAAACACAAGGACTATGTTGTTATGACTGTGCTTTCAGCCTTGCCCTTATTGGCGTATTTGATTGCGCGGGGAACATGGGAGGCTGCAAGATGGTCTGGTTCTTCGAGGAAAGAGGAGGGAAGTATTAGGGCGGCTTTCCTTGCCATTGGAATAATCTCTTACATAGTTTACATCATCTCGCTTCTATGTGTGATGTACCTTAGTAGGTTGCGGGAGCATTATGCAGATGCTTATTCCGCATATGTTACTGGTTCGCCCAGAAGCTTGCAAAGTGCGCTGGCAAAAATCACGTATGGACTGTCGCTTTCGCCGAAACCGCCGTCGGGGGCAAGAGCCTTCTATATAGGAGACCCCGCCATGGCTAAGCAAGAAATTCAGCAAATAATGGAGAAGAAACAAGACTACGACTTAGACAAAGATGGTGTTTTGGATGAAAGGGAGTTGGAGCTTGCTATGGAGAAAGAAGCCAAATCAACTTGGGCGAAGATAAACACGTGGTTTGCGACACACCCGCCGACGTTTAAGCGTATACTGTTGTTGCGTGAAATAGAAGAGGAAATGCAGAGCGGCAACTACACAAGCGAACGCATATACGCCAGCATCTAGGGAGCTTTTTCCTCTTCTAAACATTCCGAAACAAATTTGAGAAAAAACGATGTTTCATCGTTTTCAAGGCTGAACTGGAAAATGCCATCAGCCCAACGCATAGCTAACTCCGAGAGCATGGGGTCTAACTCTTTGAAGGCGTAAACTAAAACGCATTTTGCCCTCTTGCTCCACTCTTTTAAAATCGCAAAAGAAGCTAGGGCAGTTTTCAGTCGGGCGGAGTCAAGCTCTATTTTAGCGTCAAAGACGATTTTTGGCTCAACGAAACAGCCTCTTCTTTCACCTATGGAAACGTCAAATTCCATCGCATACTCTTTCCCGTCCTTTTGCCAGACAAGACATTTTTCGCCCCAAAACAACTGCAGATTTTTTGGAACATAAACCTTTGATTGTAAGAGGCGGTAAACATACTCCTCAAAAGCGTAAGCACGAAATTTTCCAAAGAACTGGGCGGCTCCAATTTGCGTTTTGTTTTTTTCTATTGTTTCGTTGAAAGTTACAAAATCTTGAAGATTGAGCGTTCTCACCCATGCAGTGTATTGTGCTTTTAGTTTAAGCCCTAACTGATGTTTCTGCGTGTTTGGGCTTGAGCAAAGCTGGTTTATGTATGCTAGGGCTGTTTTCAGTCTCGGCATTTTATTCCCTTTTCCAAAATCCTTTACGCAAAGCAAATTTATGACTTTCTTTCTAAAGGGTGGGTGAGGCTAAGCAGATGAAGGTTAAGCTTTTACGTTACACGGCAGACCCGGAACTTTTGTGTGGAGCAGCAGCTCTGACATCGTCAAAGAGTGGAAGTCCGTCTGAAACTTTTGAAAAAATGAATCTTGAAAGGGCGAGGCAAATAATTAAGCGGGTTACTGGTTATGGGCACATGTCAGTTGTTGAGCATGCCTCTTTCACGTTCAGCCTTGAAGGCGTTTCTAGAGCCATGACTCACCAGCTTGTCAGACACCGCATTGCCTCATACACGCAGCAGAGCCAGCGGTATGTTACTTATGACACTTTGGAAAAATATGTAACGCCAAAAAGCATTGCTGAAAACACAGAGGCAAAAAGAGTCTTTGAAGAGGCTTTGGAAAAAATTTCAGAAGCTTACCAAAGGCTTCTGCAACTTGGAGTTCCAAAGGAAGATGCAAGGTTTATCCTTCCAAACGCTGCAAAAACCAACATAATCGTAACGATGAACGCCCGCGAACTGAACCACTTCTTCAGCCTCCGCTGCTGCGCGCGCTCACAATGGGAGATAAGAGAAGTTGCAACGGAAATGCTAAGACAAGTCAAGAAAGTTGCCCCTGCCCTTTTTGAAAACGCGGGGCCTTCATGTGTGAAATTGGGCTATTGCCCAGAGGGAAAAATGAAACCGCCCGAATGTAATGTGGAAGAGATAAAAAAGAGATTTCAAAACTTATGAACTTCTTTAGCGCTTAAAAGGGTTATGATGCCAAATTATAAGGCGTTAGCTGTTGCTACATGCTATTGGAGGCCGAAAACGGATTTCATGGAAAAAATTGTTGAGGGAATTAGTGGTAAAGTGTTTGATGGAGATTTTGTGGTTATTTCTGAAAAGGCAATTTCAACCGCCATGGGCAACATTGTAAATGAGAGTGTTGCCGAACCTAGCTTAAGTGCAAAGCTGATTTGCAGATTTTGGATGCGCATGGTTTGGGGATACTTTCTCGGTCCTCTATGCCATCTAAGGCGAGGACTTCTTCTTCATTTACGTGAATACCCGTTGGATGAAGGTTACCGCCATAAACAAGTTGCCATCCAATATGCGGGTTTTCTGCAAGCCTTAATGTTCGGTTCTGAAGGCGGAATTGATGGAAGCAATTTAGCCTATTCCTATGTTAGTTTGCCCTTAAACAATGCTGACGAAATAGCTCAAAAAATACGTAACCAGATTATTCTGAAACTGCATAGAAATGTTTGCGTCATGATTACAGACACAGATAAAACATACTCGCTTAGAAACTTCCATTTTACGCCACGCCCAAAACCAGTTTGTGGCATTCACTCGTTCGGCGGTTTTCTTGCCTACGTTGTCGGTCGGATGCTTAAACTTAGGCGGAGAGCAACACCTATAGCTGTGGCTGGATGCAAATTAGATGCAGAAAACGCTTTGCAAATAGCTGAAATCGCTAATCGCGTGAGAGGTCATGGAGCTGGAAGAACGGTTTGGGACATGGCTGAAAAGTTTGGAGTAAAATTAGCTGATGTGAGTTGGGACATGCTTGAGACAGTAAAACATAAACCCATAGTGATTATTAGAAGCAAAAGGTGACGTATGCAATGGAATTGGAAACCAAACAGTTAGACGCATTTTTCAATCCCGCTTCAGTTGCTGTTGTTGGAGCCACTAAAAAGAGCAGTAAGGCAGGGCACGTCATTTTTAAAAATTTTGTTGAAAACGTGAGGAGGGGAATTTTTAAGGGAGAAATTTACCCAGTTAATCCACATGAAGATTCAATTTTAGGCTTTCAATGTTATCCATCTCTAACCAAAATTCCCAAGAAATTGGATCTAGTTGTGGTGGTTGTTCCCGCAAGCGTTGTTCCAAAAATAATGGAAGATGCAGCCTCCAAAGGAGTTAAGGCAGTCGTCATAATAACTTCTGGATTCAGTGAAATTGGAAATCACGAGCTTGAAAACCGCATTGTGGAAATAGCCAAAAAAGCTGGAATACGGGTTCTGGGTCCAAACTGCCTAGGGGTTTACGACTCGCGAACAGGCGTTGACATGCTCTTTCTTCCTGAAACAAAAATTCTGACAACAGGCGATGAGGTTGTTGCAACTCCGCGACCCATGCCCGGAGGCATTGCAGTGGTCACGCAGAGCGGGGCTTTCGGAGCTGCAGCGCTTGATTATTTGGCTGGGCGTCAAATAGGAATAAGCAAATTTGCAAGTTTCGGAAACAAAAGCGATGTAGACGAAGCGGAAATGCTGAATTACCTACTCTACGACGACAAAACCAAAGCCATACTATTATACGTTGAGGACATAAAAGCTGGGAGAAAGTTTCTTGAAGTAGCAAAGAGGGTGACAAAGAAAAAGCCAGTCATAGCCCTCAAAGCTGGCAGAACACCCGCCGGAGCTAGAGCTGCGATGTCGCACACAGGCGCCATAGCTGGCTCCGATGCGATTTATGATGCTGCCTTTGAACAGGCTGGAGTGATAAGGGCAAAGGATATGGAGGAGTTCTTTGACATCGGAAAAGCGTTAGCCATGCAGCCGCCAGCATCCGGCAAAAACATTGGAGTAATTACGGATGCGGGTGGACCAGGCATAATGGCTGTTGATGAGTGTGAATTAAGAGGGCTAAAAGTCAACCGTTTTTCTAAAGAGACAATCAGAAAGTTTGAGCAGTTGAAGAAGGAAGGAAAACTTCCAAAGTTCGCGACGAACGTTAACCCTGTGGACATCACCGGTTCCGCTACATCTGAAATGTTTGAGCTTGCAGCAGAGGTGCTTTTCCAGGATCCGGAGATTGACGGAATAATATTGCTTGGTTTGCATCATTTGCCCGCGTTGCAAGAGGACTTTGTGGACAAGGTTGCAAAAGTCGCAAGCAAATACGACAAACCGATTGTTGCATGCGACATCGGAGAGACAGAAATGGCTTTGTACACACGCTTTAGATTCGACAAACTTGGAATTCCCGCATATTCATCCCCGGAGGACGCAGCGAGAGCTATGAACGCGCTGGTGAAGTATGGCTTTTACCTTAAGAGGGTTAGGGGCTTCAAGGAGTATCTGAAAAACTTTTCCAAGAGAAGAAAGGAATTGCAAACTGTTTAGTATTCTGTTATTGCCTTCTGTCGCCACATATCTTCTTTTTCAAGTCTTTCCCAAGCTTCCTTTCTTACAAAGCCGCCGACCTGCTCCTTAATTTTCTTTGCCAGTTTTGGTCCTATCAGAGGCAGTTTCATTAGTTCCTCCAGTTGCGCGTGTTTTATGTCTTCTATTGTTTTGAATCCAGCGTTGTATAGTATGCGTCCGCGTACTCTGCCTATTCCTTCGAGCCTAACGATTGGCAAAAGTTCTTTTTTTACACCCTTTTCAACTCTTTCCATGAGTTCAAAGGTTGGTGATAGGATTTGTTTGTTTTCGAAGAGCACTGCCAATTCGTGGGTTGCGTAAAGCAACCACTTGGCGTTTTCAATTATCCTGTAGAGGTCTCCTGGTTGCGTTCTGAACCTTTCGATTATTTCATCTTCGCTCTTTTCTTCAATCCACGCCTCCAGAACCATGGCGGTTTTCACTTCGCCGAGAAACTGTTCATAAGCTATGCGGTCTTCCCACTCGTTTGGCATTTCCACCAAAAACTCTTCTTTGTGTTCTTCCATGAAAACCGCTATTTCATCCGCCTCTCTCATTGTCGGTCGCAATATAGGGCTCATGTCAGGCGTATGCGCTATCATGTGGAGAAGGCTTAAGTCTGTTAGTTGCATGGGTTTTTGCCTTAAAGCATCGCGGATTATGACCGCGGAAACTGGGTCTATGTAAAGCTCGCTTACTCTTTTGCCGAATCGTGTGGCGTAGATGTTTTCTCCGCTTACGTCTACCATCTCTTCGTCATATAGGTACTTGAGGATTTTTGCTATGAGGCTTCTTATGGCGGCTATGTCATACTGGTATGCATAGAAGGTTTTGCCGAAAAAGTCGTATATGCCCCGTTCTGTGTGAGCGTAATCTGCCGCTATCGTCGCTAACACGTGAGACCTCAAGATTCTTTCGACAGCAAGCCTTGACCAAATCCGCTCTGGATTCGCGAGAATATAGCTTTCCATTAGGTAGTCTGCTTCGTCAGCCGTCTTGCCAATAAGGATAGCTTCGCCGACTTTGTCGTATTTTGGTCTTCCCGCTCTCCCAGCCATCTGTTTGTATTCTAAAACGCTTATTGGATAATAGCCGTAGCCCGGTTCATATCGCCTGTAATCGTGTATTATTACGGTTCTTGCTGGTAGGTTGACGCCGAAAGCCAGCGTGGGCGTGGCGGTTAAAACCTTAATTTTTCCCTGCCTAAACGAGTCTTCTATTAGTTTTCTGTGTCCGCCACCCAAACCCGCGTGATGGAACGCCACTCCATTTTTGACTAATTCAGCTAGCAACTCGCTTATTCTTGTCTTTTCGCCAGTTGCCAAAATCCTTTCGGCTTCTCGTTCTAAGGCGCGTTTTATTGGTTTGGATAGGTTTTCACCTATTATTGGCGCAGTTTTTTTCGCCAGCGTTACTGCGTTTTTTCTTGTGGAGGCGAATATGAGGGCTTGCCCGCCAGATTTTACGGTGTTTAGGGCTAGGTTTATTGCTGGATTTTTTATTTCGCCCTCTATCTTTCTGGCATCTCCGTCTTTGTATTGGATTTCGTTGTGGAGCAAGATTCCTTCCTTTAAGAGTATTGGGCGCCATTCTGTCGTTATGTAATCTGCCTTAAGCCAGCCTCCGATTTCTTCAACGTTGTTTATGGTTGCGCTTAAAGCCAAAATTTGGATGTCTGGGCTTGTCTGCATTAGCCTCGCCAAAACAACTTCAAGGGTTGGTCCCCGCTCCGCTTCATTTAACAAGTGTACTTCATCGGCTATAACAAGCGAGATTTCATCCATCCATTTGGCTCTATGCCTAAGAAGCGAATCCACCTTTTCATTGGTTGCCACGATGATGTCGTAGCGTTCCAGCCACGGGTCAGAACTGTCATAATCGCCAGTGGAAATGCCAACGCTTACCCTTTTGCCGTTCTTCTTTGTTATACTCGTATATTTTCGGAACTCCTCGTATTTTTCGCTGGCTAAAGCCCTTAAGGGCGTTAAGTAAAGAACTTTCCCGTCCCTTTCTAAAATGTGTTTGAGGGCGCATAACTCGGCAACCAAAGTTTTACCGGAAGCTGTTGGACTAGCCAAAACAAGGTTCCGCCCTTCGAGGGCTCCAGCTTTTACGGCTTCTTCTTGTGGCGGATAAAGCTCAACAATTCCAGATTTGATAAGCACTTCTTTAACGGATTCTGGAATTGGCAGTTCTGTAATTTTCACTTGAATACGCCTGTTTCTTCTCCTACAGCACAATAAAGCTAATGGTAATTTAAAGCGTTATGCAAAACAAAAACCCTGAAAGGCAACAAGCCTCATTATGGAGTATACATCAAAACGTATACGACAAAAACGGAAAATAGCCGCAGTAGAAAACCTAAACAAGCTAAATCCAATTAATTAATTCCATTCAAAAAGGATCCATTAACGATGACTAATGGAAAAGGTGTGAAAAGTTTTTATTACCAATTTTGAAATTTCGTTAAAAACTAATTTCTGTTAGGAGACACTAACGGAGCAAAATTTGTGTTTTAGGGTTAAAATTATAGAGGAGGGTATCCAATTTTGGCTGGGCTTCTACTTTACAAAATTGACATCGCCTCTTATGGGAAATCTAGAGGGGAGAGGTCGCTATTGGCTGGGTTTCTAACCAAAAATTTGTAGGGAAATCAGTTGCAAATATGGCATTTAAATCCATAAAGCAAATGTCTTTTCTATAAGCTAAAGCCTATTATTAATGTTCGACGCAAAAGGGCTTGGAAGGGCATGGTTGCAGCGTTATGAGGATTAGGGCGTTTGACGGAACTAGAATTTTGCTTACAGATGAAAGGTGGAAACACATAGTTTTGAGACATCCAGAGCTTGAAAACAAGTTATCCCTCGTTTTAGATGTTGTGGCCCATCCAGACGAAGTGTACATTGACCCTGTGGGAGCATTCCATGCGCTGAAAAGACTACACGATGAAGTATCTGATTATATTGTGATAATTTATTCAAAAGAAGATAAGGAAGGCTATATAAGAACCGCCTTCTATACAAGTCATAGGAGAAAAACGAGGAGGTATCGGCAATTCAAAAAGTTGAAACCCTCTTAGACATCAACGTCAGAGAAGTGCTAGAAAAAATAGAGCAAAAGTATGGGATAAAGCTTCCTAGAAAAGTCATAACAATAGATTACGGAGACGATGTAGGAGACCTATTCATAAGGTTTAAACATGCAAAAACAACACATGGAGAACCAACAAAAGACGGCCAAACAATAATCCACTACAATGAAAAAGGCGAAATAGCCGCAATAGAAATCCTAAACATAACCTCAATATAAAAAACAAATGCCAAAATTTTCAAAAGCATAGCTTCATTTAGAAGCACCTGATTGTGACTCTTTCAGTTTTTAAACCAGCAAGGTCTACAATGAAAAATCTAGAGGGAGGAGGCTGCTATTGGTTGTTTTTCTAATCAAAATATGTAGAAAATTCAGTTGCAACTATAATGTCTAAGCCTTTAAAGCCAAATGCCTTTTCTATAAGCTAAAATCTATTAAAGTGTTGAAGCAAAAAGGGACTTGAAATTTATGGTTGAGAATGTTAGGGAACTGCTTAAAGCGCATGAAGGAATCAAGCGAGAAGTTTACCTAGACATCGAAAACTCAAGCATAACCCCAAAAGAAATAGTTGAAGCCATGCTCCCATACTATAACCAGCGAGCTTACGGCAACCCAACCTTAACCCATAAACCAGGCTGGGAAGCCTTCGAAGCCATAATGGAGTCTGCGCAAAAAATGGCTGGTTTTTTAGGCTGCAAAACCCTTGAAGAAATAAATTTCACTCCTGGAGAAACGGAAGCCAACAACCTTGCACTAATGGGTGCAGCTTTCGCAATGAAGAGTAAAGGCAAAAAAATAGTAATCTCGGAAATTGAGCCCCTAAGCGTGCTGCATGTTGCTGACATGCTTCAAAAATACGGGTTTACCGTAGCAAAAGTGTCCGTTGACGCTGAGGGCTTCATAAACCTAGAAAAGCTAAAGGAAGCCGTAGACAAAGAAACAGTTCTTGTCAGCATATCCACAGTAAACCACGAAATAGGAACAATAGAGCCGATAAAAGAAGCAAAAGAAATAGTTAAAGACAAAAACCCGAACGCCCTTTTCCACACAGACGCCTCAGACGCCTACGGAAAAATACGCTTTAACGCAAGAGAATTAGACGTGGATTTGGCAACCATAAGCAGCTACAAAATTTTAGGACCAAGAGGCATAGGCGCCTTATACGTGAAAGAGGGCGTCAGCATAGAACGAATTCTGGAAGGCCAAATAGGAACACAGAAACTTTGGCCCGGAATCGAAAACACACCCCTCATAGTTGGATTCACAAAAGCCTCCGAATTAACTTTCAAAAACTTTGAAGAAAACGTAAATCACATGCGGAGACTTAGAGATAAACTAATTAACGGAATAATAGAGGGAATACCTGATGTTAGGCTTAACGGACCGCGAGGAGAGAAAAGGGCTCCAGACAACATCAACATTAGCTTCTTGAGATGCGAGGGTGAAGCATTGACAATTGAACTAAGCCTAAAGGGAGTTTATGTTTCAAGCGGAAGCGCCTGCACCAGACGCTTGCTCCAGCCAAGTCACGTTTTGATTGCCATAGGCAGAAAGTTTGATGAGGCCCACGGCAGCATACTTATGAAAGTGACACGATGCCATACCCAAGAAGACATAGAGTATGTTTTAGAGGTTTTTCCGAAAGCTGTTGAGCGAATAAGGGGGATTGTGGGCGAAACCCCAACCGAGGTGGAATAAGAATGTCGCGGATACCTTTACCCTACAACCCGAAAGTGCTTGAACTGTTTCGCAACCCCAAAAACCTTGGAAAAATGGAGGATGCAACTGTTACGGCAGTGGCTGGAAACCCCATGTGCGGCGACATGATAACTTTCTACCTAAAAATCAACGAGCAAGATGTTATTGAACGGGCAACTTTTGAAAGTTACGGTTGCGCGGCAAACATAGCGACTTCAAGCATAGTCACAGAAATGATTAAGGGCATGAAGCTTGAAGACGCTTGGAAACTAAGCTGGAAAAGCGTAACAGAAGAGGTCGGCGGACTGCCAACAGTGAAATTTCACTGCGGCATCTTGGCAGTTGGCGCACTAAAAAGAGCAATTCGGAAATACTACAAAGGCAAAGGCTTATCGCCATCATGGCTTCCAGAAGCGCTGAGCTTCGAGGAAAGGCAAGCTTTGGAAGAAGAGGAATTGGCTAAAATGCTGGAAAAAAGAATGAAGAAGGAAGAGAGTAGACAGCAATGACCTTTGACCCATACAAAATTCGAGAAGACTTCCCAATCCTAAAACGGGAAATAAACAACCACCAACTAATATACTTCGACAATGCGGCAACATCACAAAAACCAAAACAAGTGATTGAAGCCATCAAAAACTTCTACGAAAACCACAACGCAAACGTCCACAGAGCGGTTCACACGCTTTCCCAAGAGGCAACGGAACTTTACGAAAACGCACATGAAGAAGTTGCAAAGTTCATAAACGCCAAAAGCATAGAAGAGATAATCTTTGTAAGAGGCACAACCGAAGCCATAAACCTAGTGGCGTATAGCTGGGGGCTTCGCAACTTAAGGGAAAACGACGAAGTTTTAATCTCCTTAATGGAGCACCACAGCAACATTGTTCCATGGGAAATCCTCTCCAAAATCAAAGGATTCAAAATTAAATACATAGAAGTGAACGATGATGGCACTCTAAACTACACGGATTTTGAGAACAAAATTTCAAACAAAACCAAAATGGTGTGTATAAGTCACGTTTCAAATGTCAGCGGGGTTGTAAACGACATAAAAAGACTCGCCAAAACTACCCACGAACATGACGCGTTAATCCTTGTAGACGGCGCCCAATCAGTTCCACACATGCCCGTTAACGTTAAGGATTTAGACGCTGACTTTCTCGCCTTTTCAGGACACAAAATGCTGGGTCCAACAGGCATAGGGGTTCTTTATGGCAAACGCGAAATTCTCGAGGAAATGGAGCCTTTTCAAGGCGGTGGAGAAATGATACGCAATGTATCCTTTGACTTGGAAAAGAAGCGGTGCACCATCACATGGAATGATTTGCCGTGGAAGTTTGAAGCGGGAACCCCAAACGTTTGCGGCGGCGTTGGATTAATGGAAGCAATAAGATATCTGAAAAGAATAGGCATGGAAAACGTTAAGGCACATGAAGAAACGTTGACGAAATATGCATTTCGCCTTATGCAAGAATGTGAAAAGGTTAAGATTTATGGTCCCAAGGATCAATCAGCTAAGTGTGGAATAATTCCCTTCAGCGTCGGCGATTTAAGTTCCCATGATGTTGCTCTCTTTCTTGACAATTATGGGATAATGGTTAGAAGCGGTTTCCACTGTGCCCAACCATTACACGAAATTTTCGGGTTGAAATCCTCTGTTAGGGTAAGCTTTTACATATACAACATCCGCGAAGAAATTGACAAATTCATTGAAGCCTTAAAGGAGATCGAGCAAATCTAATGACGACTATTGATGATTACGTGGCGAGAATCGAAGAAACATGCGGGAAAGAAAAAGAGTTCATCGTAATATTCAAGTATGAAAAGAAAGACGAAGCCATAGCCAAAATTTTGAAAAAGGCAAAAGTTGAAAAGTCAATTGCATCCATAATTTTCGAGTTATCCTTCAAAGATGTCTCCTTCCGCCTTTACGGAACTGGAAAAGCCATCTTCCGAAATATAGGAGATAAAGCTACATTGCAAAATGTTTTGGCTGATCTTTTATTGTAATTGGCTCGACTAATCAATCGTATTGAATCGTGAGAAGTAAGATTTAAATCAGTTCTTGTCCCCTTTCTCTATCAGAGATGGAGGAAATATTTTGTCGCCTGTAAAGCAGAAATTGACAGAAAAACCAATAGTGGCAGAAACCGTCGGCTTCGGATTCCAAGGTGGAAAAAAACAGAAAAAGGATTCTGCATACGTTGTTGAAGAACAAATAAAAACCGAAGTTAAGGACACAAAATTGTCTGTTTCTATTACGAAGACTGCCAATGTGGCTGTCACATCACAAAATGACCTTCGCAAAAAGTATCGAATAGAAAAATATGATTTGCATCCAGGATACGTGTTTCCCGAATCTGTTCAATCTTTGATACCGCGTAACACTCCAGAATACATTGACCGCGGTTTCAATTATGTTGAAAGAATAGTTCGTGCTCTTTACCACTTTAAGCAGTGCGCGTTAATTGGTCCGAGCGGTACTGGAAAGACACATATAGTTTACTTGGTTGCTGAACTTTGCGGTCTTCCAATGTGGGAGATAAACTGTGGTTTGCAAACATCAGCATATGACCTGTTTGGTAGATATATCGGTCTTGGAAAAGAAAACTGGATTGATGGGCAAATAGTTATGTGGTGCAGACACGGCGGTCTGTTATATTTGGACGAGGCTAACATGATGAAACAAGACATAGCCACACGATTAAACCCTGTTCTGGACACGAGGGGCCACCTTGTTCTGACAGAAAAGGATAATGAAATAGTCCATAGGCATCCTTATGGCTATCTAGTAATCGCGATGAACCCGTTCTCAGCGGAATTTATTGGAACAAAACCCTTAAACGCGGCTTTAAGGCGACGCATGTCAGTGTGGATAAACTTTGATTACTTGAGTATAGGGGACAAAATCTCCCCAGACGAAATTGAACTTTTAGTCAAAAGAAGTGGTATAGACGCAAGAACAGCCGAAAAAATAGTTAAAGCTGGGGCAGAACTTCGGCGACAATACAAAAACGGTGACTTGCCCTATGGGCCGTCGCCCGGAGACCTAATTAACTGGGCAACTTTGATTGCTGATGGTTGCGAACCCATAGAAGCGGCTGTGGAAACAATAGTTGGGACAACAAGTGATGATGTTGAAATTCAAGCAGCAGTAAAACGCGTAATAGAGTCATTCTTCGGTGCATCATAAAACGGGTTTTGCCTTGAACTTTTTTGATTTTGCATGGTCTACCGTTCCCCAAATATCAAAGAAAACACATAATGAACTAAAAATTGTTCTTCATGACGAGTTGAAATACCCATATCTCGGAAAGGACTCGCAAGGCTTGGTTCTTCATTTAATTAAGCCCAAAATGCTGGATAAAAATCAAGCATTTTTCCAAGGGTTAAAGTTTAACCTTCAAGATCCCGTTCACAGGAAAATTATTTGGTACATTTTTAAAGCCGCGGTATACCATCTTAGCATGCACGCTTACTTATCTAACTTTTCAATTTATGCTAAGTGGGCAGGAGGGAAGCAGCTTAACCTAGCTACTTACGTTCTTAGCCTTCTTGAAGACGCTATTGTTGACGCAAATTTGAAGCAGTCTTTCAATTGGATGCTTCCAGAAATAGCATATGCAAACGCTTTTTCGTTTCTCAGAATGAAAGATGCAAAAGAGCTTCCAAACGACGTTTCACGAATTATGGTTTCAACTCTTCTAAGCGTTAACACGGGAAAGGTTAAAGGCGACATAAGCGACGAAATAAAAACCGATGTGGAAGCCATAACCTCCATTCTAAGAAAAATAGGCAGCAACCCCACCATAGACGAGAAGATAGATGCAGCTAACAAAATTTATGAAACAATAGCCGTTTATGGCGAAGTCTTCGAAGTTCCATCTTTATTGTATACAGAGAGTCATGGCACAAATGACCTCTTCTACGAGCAACGCATCCCAAAAGACGAAGAAATTCAACAGCACTTAGCTGGGGCGCTGCGCTTTGCCAGTCCAGAGATGGATAGTGAAGCTCAACTTAAAACTTTAATGCAGAATTTGAATGAAAGCGAAGCCCAGCGAGCTCTAATAGCATGGCAGGAAAGAGAAATCTCTCGTTTAAAAATTTTGAAGGATTATGCCACACTTGGAAAGGACACGCTTTTTGAAGATTTCGCGTTTCCATCAGAGGATTACGCCGAGTTTTTACGAAGAAGGGAGCTTTTAAGTAGCCCTATAAGGCGTGTGCTGCATATGCTTAGGCTCTTGAAAAACGTTAGCGGGGAAGACTTTAGACAAGAAAGCGGTTTCGTTGATTTGCAAGAGGCGATACAGGTCATAGCCAGCAAAAGTCAGCGAACCGACATTTTCACAAGGGAAGAGCTCCAAACAAGAGAGGATACATGGTCAATACTTATTGACGCTAGTCAAAGCCTAAACATGTTTAAAGGCGAGGTTCGAGGAATAGCCCTCTGCTTAGCTGAAGTTGCAAGAACGCTAATCCTCAACCAGAACTCTTGGGGCATGTACGCTTTCAACAACAAATTTTACGTCATCAAGGACTTCTCTGAAAAATTTGACTCAAGAGTAAAAGCTAGAATAGGGGGTTTAATCCATGGAGGCTTCACATATCTTCCTGACGCGATTTTGCTAGCAGCTCACGCATTAACGAAACGCATAGAGGAGGCAAGGGTCCTAGTTGTTGTTTCAGACTTCTTCCCCACGGGATACAGTGACGCTGAAGAAAAACTGAAAGAAAACATCAAAAAAGTTGAGCGCATGGGTGTTGGAGTTATTGGTATTGGTGTAAACAGTCGAGCAGTTCGGCAATACACTCGTGTGAACTGTGTTGTTGAAAACCCCTATGATTTAATGAAGAAATTTACTAAAGCTTTCATGGAATATAACACTTCCTGATTTAGTTTCCGCTTCATGTTTGTGTCAGAACCGAGAAGTCAGCAGCAAACTCGAATTTTTGCGCGGTTTCAACACCCTTCTTCTGTTTGAAAACAATCTTTTCGGGAATTCCGTCATGTATATAGGTTACATATAAAAGTTCTTTTCCTAAACCATAACGCTCCAAGTCCACTATGGAGTTTTTAGCCTTTTCAAGTCTGTCAATTTTGCTTTTCAATTCTTCAATAGCTTCAAAAAGCACTTCTATTTCGCCTACTTCATCAGAGCAAAGCATAACGTCCTTAAACTGCACCCACTCTGTTGAAAAACCAGCTTTCTTTTCCTCTTTTTTACCTTTACCTCTGCTCCCAGTTTTTAAAACCTTCTGCAGTTCAGAAGCCTTTTTTGTCATTTCCTGATTTTTCAAGGATTCAGGGTTCCTTAAGAGGCTTCCCAACCATTGACTGTAATCTTCGAACAGCAGCTTATACTGGTTTATCTCCTCTTCGATGCCTTCTCGTATTTCCTTAAGCGAATAAAAAGTTCGAATTTCAGTTAAAAACCCGCCCAAACTTGGCACCAATCCCTTCTAGCCTTGATTTTCACTGTTTATTTCCTCTTTTACGACATCCATTGACTGTTCTTGGCTAGCGCCTGTACTTTCTTGTCCGCTGCCTATTATCGCTTTTACAACACTTTTAAGTTCCTTTCTTACTTTTCCGAAGAAGCTTACTCTTGTACTTATCTTCTTTCTGTAAAGCATTATCACCTTAGCCATTTCCGGCATTATAACAAGCAAAACAGCCATCACAATTTCAGGGGGATACTCAGCCAAAAAAGCCGAGTGCACCTCGCCTTTCTCGTAAACAAGTATTAAGTGTCCCTCCTCATTCAAAATAACCTTCTTTGCCCTTTTCCTAAGGGGTATATCCTGCGGAGGAATGTTGAAGGATACATTAAGTTTTTTCAGAATCTGTTTAAGAGCTATGCACAGTTCATTCATTATCTTGTTTTCCTCCATCAAAAACTCGCTCAGCTGCAGGGTCTCCTCACTAATACTTTTCAAAAGCTCTTGCAGTTTCTGTTCCACTTCAACCTTGGATTTCTCTATCTCTTGTTCATCTAATACTTCTCCACTTTCCTCTGAAAGCTGTACAGGATGGAAAAAGTATGCTTCTTCAGCAACTTCTGTTTGGGCTTCTTCTTGTTTTTGCGGTTGAGGCGCGTTTTCAGCTGTTTTGGCGTCTTTCTTTTCCATAATGGAATCTCCTGACTCGAATAATATCGGTTAAACTATCAAAATCATAAAGATAATAGAGTTAGTATGTTACCAACTGTTACACACTAACCATAATCAACTATCATAGCGTGGTTTATGGGATTTCACAAACAGCAAAGCAGCAGACACGTACAAAATAGCCCCAAGAGCCTGCCTAACCAAATCTGGCGCAATCCAAAACCAACTGGAGCCGCCGCTAAAATGAAGTCCTGCAATGAACCATGCGAAAACTATATCAAGACCAATTTCAACAACAACGGCAGTTCTTTGTGGAAGCTTAACCAGATGAGAGTCCACACAAAAAACCATGTAAATCGGAAGGTTAGCTATCAGAACAAACAGTGTTAGTCCTAAAGGTATGCCAAAACTTTCCATAAATGTTCGCGCGTAAATATTCGCTTCTTGATGAGGTAAACGACAAAAAGCTAGCGTTGAGAAATAATCAAAAAGTATAAAAGCAAAAACTAAAGCGTTCCTCCTCAACCAATGGTTGTTTCTAGGCAAGAAAAGATACCGTAAACTAAATTCTAAGCCTACTTTACTCTGCGCTTCCCCTTCCCCCTATCCGGCTTCTGATGTTAATTTTCGACTTTGTTGATTTAACGCTTTTGATTATGGATTTGTGATTCATATTTTGAATTCAGAAGTATAAAATATGCCTAGCCAGAATCGAATTCTACATCGGAATTTGAACTGGGAGTAGGCTGTTGGGAATAAAATGGAATTATCTGTTGAAAAACCCGAAAGCGTCATAAAACTCTACGATGAAAAAAGCGGAATGTGGCGGTTCATAAAAACCGATAAAGGACCAAATAAATCCATCGAAATCATAGAGAAAGCCCTATGCAGACTCGGGTTATCCAAGAACGAGATAAGAGTCTACATCTACTTGGCTCGCGCAGGAGAGCACAAGGCCAGCGAAATTTCAGAAGCGTTGTCCCTCCACAGAACAGAAACATACAGAATCCTACGCGACCTAGAAAAAAAGGGTCTAATATCATCTGTTTTCGAAAAACCCCTCAAATTCATTGCTACACCATTTGAAAAAGCCTTAGATATACTTATAGAAACCAAAAAAATGAAAATAAGCCTCCTGGAAAGAAAAAAGCAAAGTCTTGTCGATCTTTGGCTTTCCCTTCCAAAAACAGAGACAGAAAGCGAGAGAAAGGAAGTTTTCCAGATATTAGAGGGCGAGGAGCAAATAAGCCTAAAGACTAACGAGATACTCAACAATGTTCAAAAAGAAGCCTTAGTTTACCTATCCGAATACGACATCACAAACTTCTACCACTCAGGCGTCTTAGACAGGCTCGAAAATGCGGCGAAAGCGAACATAAACGTGCAACTGTTAACAAATTATTCTCCGAAAAGCTGCTTTTTCATTGATAAGATGAAGCTTAAAAAAGCCAAATACTCCCTTTCAAACAATGGAGACCTACCGACTTTCCTGCTAGCCGACAGCGAACAACTACTTCTGCTAATCAGAAAAGACAACGGCAAAAAACGGGTAGCTGCGTTATGGACAAACTATGACGCTTTCATAAAAGCCTTGAAAACACTTTTTCTGGAACTATGGAATAACAACGCCTAATCCATCACCTACTAACTATAAACTTAATTTCATGCCACACCGCTTTAAACAATATCCTAGCCTCCTTGTCCATTATCATCAAAAGCGTAAGGTAAATGATTCCACCCGACACCGTGTAGCCTAGAGTTGAACTTATTGTCCTCGGGTGAGGAATCACAAAAAGGATGCAGCCCATAATTATGGAAGCGAGAATGTATTTTGCTATGTTTGTCCACGGAATAGCAACCGAAACTGTTTTGCGAACAATAAGATATAAGATGGAAAACATCAGAAGGCGTGCTACCATGTTTATCACCGCCACATAAATCCCGGCTTGCACTGATTGGTTAAGCGCAAAGTTTGATAGAACATAAAATGTTGTTGGTAGCGTTATCGCTGAATGAATATACGGTAAAGTGAAAACTTTAAAAATGTTACTTCTCACCAGTTGCCGAAGTGAGATCTGAGCTTTCTCATCTAGCTTCTCAACTCCAAAGACGACAGAAGTGTAAAAGCTTCCTAATGTTGCTATAAGTGCGTCAACCGCTAAAATGATGAGTATTGGCGTGGCTTCTCTGTAAGATTCGTCTAAAATTGTAAGAAATGACTCAGGCATCGCCAATACCCCTGCTGTCATCGGAACTGCAAACATCAAGACCATCCTAAGGGATGCTGTCACATCCTCAAGACTATTTGAGGTAAGCAACTTTGGATACAATGCATAAGATAAGAAAGTAGAGTATATGATTATGTTCGCAATTACCGCTGCAGCCTGATAATTTCCCCTCGCAGTTTGACCACCATAAACAAAAAGTAGTATGAATATGAATGCGGCTATGTTATTACCTATTAAGTTATAAACGTTTGCAGTTGAACCTTTCAACCATTCCTTCACATAGCTCCATTGAACTTCTTGCTTAAACTCAGGCGATACCAACTTTATGTAATATGCTATCTGAACTGCTATCGCTATGACAAGCGCCGCCATAGCTCCCAGAAGTTGCTGCCGCAACACCACCATGAATAAGTACGCCGAGAAAATTTTGCATAGTTCTTCTAAAAGCAAACCGTATCCTACCGCTTGAGGTTTCTTTGCCTGTAAACATGCTTCCAGTACGCTGAGCATGTAAACGTTTACCATATTGGCAGACGCTAACAAATAGAGGTTTATGTACGCGCTGACATTGAGCGCAGGAGCAATTAGTGGAACTAATAGAATATAAAAAGTCACTGAAACCACGGCTAATACTAAATTCGCAAGAAACCCTGTTTTTGCCGCACCCCTCCTTTCTCTTGCGACAAAGCGCATTACCCAAAATGGAATTGCCGGAGCAAAAAGCGTGAAATACCCTGTCAAATCGGATACGTTGGACCAAACACCAAACTGACCCTTCGAAATCCCTGTTATATCTTCCCTTGTTAATAAAATTGTAAAAATCATGCCAGTTGCTATACTGAGCATCTTAGTGACAAATATAACGAGACCCGAATAGTGAACTCTTATCTCGTTCTTAGCCAAAGCTCCACCTTGTGTCATGTTAACTAGGCAAGTTTACAGATAGGTTTTTAGCCATTTAGAGTTTTAAATACTTGTTGAATAGTTATCATCGAGCAAATATTAAAGCGGGCTACAAAAGGGGGGAATAGTTGACAAAGGACGTGTTAATCCTTGCGGGTGGAGGAGGGCATACTGGATATGGCTACGCTCTAGCGCAGAGGCTTCACGGCAGAGCTAAAATGCATTTTCTCGTCCCTAAAGGAGATGTTTTAAGTCAAAAAAGACTCAGCAAGTTTGGCACAGTTTATTTTCTTTTGAAGCCACGGGAAGCCAAAACCCCCATAAGCGAATTCCTTCCGAAACTAACAAAAGCTTTTTTCGAATCTTTTAGGCAAGTCTCCGGCAACTTTGATGCAGTTGTAAGCACCGGCAGCAACTTTTGTATACCGCCAAGTTTTTTTGCTTGGATGAAAGGCATACCATTATTTAACATTGAAAGCTCCGTTCGCTTTACAAAAGCTTCAAAAACCGCGCTTTTACTACAACCCTTTTCAACTGTCACTGCCTTGCATTGGGAAGAGCAAAAAAGACTTTTAAAAAGGGGGGTGGTTGTTGGACCCTTGCTTCCAAAACCTGAAGTGGAACCATGGAACGGCGGATATATTCTGGTAACAGGTGGTACTCTGGGGCATAAGCAACTTTTTGACGTAATTTCTAAAAGCAGTTTAGAAAATGTGGTTTTACAAACTGGCAAAGTAAATCCAGAACCTTATAAACAACGGCATCCCGAATGGAAAATAATCGAGTATTCTACACAGTTTTATGAGCTTGTTGCTGGCGCCGACATAGTGGTTACACATTTT
>JAVZMA010000013.1:0-33171 GCA_038883475.1 Bathyarchaeia archaeon | reverse complement strand
TTGGCAACCGCCCTACAAAGGAGAACACCGGGCGCGCTTACGTCAGCTACTCCACAGCCTAAAGAATTAAACGCAGAAACTGTTACAGCGATAGCTACTGGTTTTTTGAAAAGGATTGGGCATAAGGGAGGCTTGAAGCCAAAACGGGTTTCGCTTGAGGAGGAAGTTTACACTGTTGAGGTTGAAATGAAAAAGTTCACGGCGCTTGTTCGTATTAACAGGGAAACTCACGAGATCAAGGAATATGAAATACAGCCTAAAGGCGAGGAAACCTCTTATTTGCTTGTTTCTCCAAAAGCCGTTGTGATTATAGTGGGCGTTTCTGTTGCCGTTCATTTTGCCCTATATTTCGCATTAAAAATTCTAGGCTTATAACAAATTTAGAAAAGTGTTTAACCACAAAAGAATTGCTGGCATTTTCCAAGTTCAGTTATTCTTAGATGAAGATGAAACCGGTGGAGAGCCCTTACTTTTCGCTTTTCTTTTTCTTCTTCTTTTCTTCTTCTGAAGGTTCTTCTGCCGCTTTCGCCTCTTCCACTGGCTTTTCTGCTGTTTCAGGCTTCTCTTCCTCTTTCTTTTCCTCCATTTCCGCTGTAATTTCTTCTATTGGTTTTGGCGGTGGTGTTGTTGCCATTGTCCAACCTATCCACGCACCTATGCCCATTACTGCAACAAAGGCTATGAAAACGGGGATAGCTATGACCCAAAATTGAATGGCATTTGCGTCGCTTGCCCAGCCTAGGTCTACAAGCCATTTGGGATAGAACAATGTTACTATGTAGAAGATGGCGATAACAACACATACAAGCAGTATTACTCCACCTATTGATTGATCTTTACTAACCATTCACATCACCACTGCAAAGCCATGTTTATCATTTTTAAGCTTTTAAAGTTTACCATTTCTTTAGGGCTCATAATCATGTAGTTCCCATTTCCCATGTTGCCAAATACTTCTTCTGCTCCTCCGTAAGCTCGTCTATCTTTATCCGCATAGCTTCGAGTTTCAGCCTCGCAACTGCCTCATCGATTTCCTTAGGCACCGAATAAACCTTAGGAAGCATCTTCTCGTTTTCCGCTAAGTATTCCACACAGAGCGCTTGGTTTGCAAAAGACATATCCATTACTTCGGATGGATGTCCTTCTGCCGCCGCTAGGTTTACGAGTCGCCCTTCCGCCAGCAGATACAGTTTTCGCCCATCTTTTAGCATGTATTCGTCCAAGTTTTGCCTTATCTTCCTCTTTGAAACCGCCAGTTCTTCCAAGTCTTTAATGTTTATCTCCACATTGAAGTGTCCGCTGTTGGCGAGTATTGCGCCGTCTTTCATTTTTTGCATGTGCTCTTTCCTTATCACACTTACGTCGCCAGTGGAGGTTACAAATATGTCGCCTATGGATGCCGCTTCGGCTATGGGCATAACGCGGAAACCGTCCATTGCAGCTTCAAGTGCCCTTAAAGGGTTGACTTCAGTAACTATGACGTTTGCTCCCATTCCACGAGCTTTTTGGGCTATCCCCCGAGCGCACCATCCGTAACCACAAACTACAAAGTTTTTTCCAGCTAAAAGAATGTTTGTGGCTCTTAGGATTCCGTCTATTGTGCTTTGCCCAGTTCCGTAACGGTTGTCAAACAAATATTTCGTGTGGGCGTCGTTAACGGCTATTATAGCATATTTTAACGTGCCTGATTTTTCCATAGCACGAAGCCGCAAAACACCAGTCGTCGTCTCTTCAGTTCCACCCTTAATCCTTGACAACACTTCAGTTCTTTTGCTGTGGACTGTGCCAACAAGGTCTGCACCGTCATCAAGCGTTATCACGGGCTTTTGGTCAACAACCCGCTCCACGCACCAGTAATATTCCTCTGTTGTTTGCCCCCGCCAAGCAAAAACCTTAACCCCTTTTTCAGTTAAAGCCGCGGCAACATCATCCTGTGTAGAAAGAGGGTTAGAACCGCACAAAGCAACTTTGGCGCCGCCCGCAATGAGCGCTTCTACGAGAACTGCTGTTTCCTTTGTCACGTGAAGACATGCGCCCAAAGTTAAGCCTTTTAAGGGTTTTTCCTTTTCAAATCGTTTTTTGATTTGGTTTAGAACTGGCATGTGTTTTGAAGCCCATTCAATTTGCATATGCCCCTTATCCGCTAGGGAGGCATCTTTCACTTTGAAGTTTTCCATTTCCTTTAACCTTCCCTTATGCTCAACAATTCTTGGACTATTTAACGTTGCGCCGCCTTACTTATTAGGTTGTTTTTGGCTTTCTCAACCATTTCCATGACTTTATCAACATCTAAAGTTGTTATTTTCCCGTTTTCCATGATTATTTTGCCGTTTATTAAAACGGTTTCGACGTCGGAGGCTTTAACCGCGTAAACAAGGTGGCTTGCCTCATTGTAGAGTGGATGTAAATGCGGTTTCTTGAGGTTTATTATGGTTATGTCTGCCTTTTTTCCAACCTCTATAGAGCCTACTTCATTTTCTAAACACAACGCCTTTGCACCGTCTATTGTAGCCATTTCCAAAATTTTTTCAGCAGGCAAAACTGTCGGGTCTTTGTTCACTCCTTTGTGGAGTATGGCGGTGGTTTTCATGACTTCAAACATGTCCGCTGAATTATTTGAGCAAGGGCTGTCTGTGCCGAGAGAAACAACCACATCTTCCTTAAGCATTTGGGGAACTGGACTTATCCCAGACGCCAGTTTGAGGTTGGATATGGGGTTGTGGGAAACCTTCACGTTTCTTTCTTTCGCAATTTTAATATCTCCTTCTGTTAGTGCAACGCAATGCGCCGCAATTACATGTTTGTCTAAAACGCCTAGCGAGTCCAGATATTCCATTACACCTTTGCTATCCAACCGCACATTGAAGGCGTGCTCTATTTTTCTCGGCTCATCTACAGTTTCAGCAATGTGAACGTGCCAAATTATAGGAGCCCTTTCAGAACCGTACTTTTTATTCAGTTCTTCGCGGATTAGTTTTAGTTCCTTCATGTATTCTGGGTCAACGGTGTAAGGCGCATGGGGGTCAACGCTTACGCGAATCAAACCATCTTCTGCATTGTGCCAGTTTTTGGCTAGGTGTTCCAGCGCTCGCTTGTCCTCTTCCTTTCTCCATGAAAAACAAACGTGACCCACCACTCCCCTTAAGCCCACATCTCTGAAGGCTTTCGCCTCATTCTCCTCTGGCATATAATGATACATGGTGTTAACCGTTGTTGTTCCGCCCATTATAGATTCTATCGCCGTTAACAAAGCGCCGACATAAATGTCGCGGGCAGTCATGTGTTTTTCTATTGGCCATATCCATTTTTCCAGCCATTCTTGAAGTGGTAGGTCGTCAGCATAACCCCTCAGTAAACTCATTGCAGCGTGTTGGTGCGTGTTGACGAGCCCTGGCATGACGAGTTTGCCTTTCGCGTTTATTTTCTCGTAGCCTCTTCCATACTTTCGCTTAAGAAGGTTTGTCTTTCCAACGTCGATTATTGTTTCGTTTTCTATGGCTATCGCTCCTTCATGGATTACCTTGCGATTGTGCATTGTGAGGATTGTTCCGTTGTGTATGAGAATGGCGTTCATGGCGAAACCGCTTTCTAATGCTGTTTTATGAGTTGTTGCTCTTAAAACTTTAAAGCTTCTGCACGTCTATTGTAAACGAGTTGGTGTTAGAATTATGAAGCTTTCTAAAGATGCTCTTCGAAAGTATCTCTCGTCTCTTTACGGCGGAGAGGCGGAGGTTCTTGGGGTTTGGAGGCTTGGCGGCGAGAAGCTTGAGGATTTAAAGGGTTTTGGTTATGGTTATCCGTACGTGATAGAGTTCAGAGTTGGCGGCGGCGAGGTTAAACGGGTTGTTTTAGAAACTATGCGCCCAGAGGGTTTTGGACATGACCATTTTTCGGATAGGGCGCAAATACTTCTCTGGCAGCATTCCGCCTTCAACAAACTGCCCAAGCATGTGCGCTCCATCGACGTGGGCGCCTTCGCTGAAAATGGCAAATGTTTAAAATCTCTTGGCAAATGCAACGAATTCTTCATTTTAACCGAGTTTGTAGATGGATGCCTTTACCACTTAGACTTGGACCGCATAAAAGAGACTGGGCGGTTAAATGCCTTGGATGAGAAGCGATGTTTGGCGCTGTCCGACTACCTCGCGGAAATCCACAAAGTTAAGCTGGAAGCTCCTTGGCTTTATGTTAGGCGCGTAAGAGAGCTTGTTGGTCACGGCGAATGCATTATGGGATTGCTGGACAGTTACCCGCCAAACCTTAACTTCGTAAACGAAAACTACCTAATTGACATTGAAAGAGACTGCGTTGTCTGGCGCTGGCGCCTTAAACGGATGGCACATAGGCTGAGTCAGGTGCACGGCGATTTTCACCCGTGGAACGTGATGTTCCATAATGGCACGGACTTTACGGTGTTAGACCGCAGCAGAGGAGAGTGGGGCGAGCCAGCCGACGATGTCACGGCAATGACCATTAACTACATATTTTATTCTCTCCAAAAATACGGGGAGTTGGCGGGAGTTTTTGAGCGGTTGTTTAGGGTTTTCTGGGAAAACTACCTAACAAAGACTGGCGACTTCGAGATTTTGAAGACCGTGCAACCATTCTATGCTTGGCGCGGTTTGGTTGTGGCTTCGCCGATATGGTATCCAAATCTCAACAGAGACGTGCGAATTAAACTTTTAAACTTCGTGAAGAATGTTCTGCAACATGAAAAGTTTGATTTGGATGCAGTAAACTCCTACATTAGAAAAGCTTAAACATGCAGTTTGCAGAGAAGCCAAAAAGGTTTTTGCTTTGACATATTCCGATATGGGAATTAAAAAGATAAATACTGATTCAAAATAATAATCGTGAGTGTAGGTGTGACTGCTTGAGTGTCGAGTCTATTAATGAGTTGAAGAAACTTCTTAAGGGAATGGGTTACTCAAGCAAGGCTATAAACGAAATTTTGAAATGGTATAAATCAAACAACTCGTAATATGACCGTTAATGAAGGGCGTATATGCTCTAATAATTTCTGTAAATAAAAACATCACAGTTCACGTAGGTGCATTAGGCAAAATAAACTTTGAAAAGGGCTTTTACGCCTATGCTGGATCCGCTCAAAACAACCTAGAAAGGCGGGTGGAAAGACATTTGGGAAGGAACAAAAGAAAATTTTGGCACATAGACTACTTGCTTTGCAATAAAGCAGCAAAAATTGAGAAAATTTTCTACAAGAAAGCAGAAAAAGTTGAGGAATGCAAAATTGCAGAGGAGATTGGCAGAATAGGCGTTGCTGTAAAAGGTTTTGGATGCTCAGATTGTAAATGCGAAAGCCACCTTTTCAAAATTCACAATTACCAATTTTTAAGGGAGTTTATGCAAGAAATATAGAGGAAAAAAGATGGATGGTTCGCTTTGAAAGACGGTTGGTGCATTTGGGTCACTGGTTTGCCGGGCAGCGGCAAATCCGTGGTTTCTGAGGAGTTGCTCAAACTTTTAGAAAAAAATAGAATTCAAGCCCAATTATTGTCTTCAGACGCTTTACGCAAGGTTTTAACTCCAAAGCCCACATACACGCTTGAAGAACGGGACATTGTTTATACCACGCTCGTCTACATAGCCAAACTGTTAACACAAAATGGGGTGAACGTGATAATTGACGCTACTGGAAACTTGAGGCGTTACCGCGAAAACGCAAGAAAACAAATTCCAAATTTTATAGAAGCCTATCTTGAGTGCCCGTTAGAAGTTTGCATGGAACGTGAAGCAAAACGCAAAGAAACACACCAAGCACCAAAACAAATCTACGCTAAGGCTTTGAAGGGGAAAGCACCAACAGTTCCGGGAATAGGACAGCCATATGAAGAACCGCTCAACCCCGAAATAACTTTGGATACTTCCCAAAACACTCCAGAAGAATGTGCCCAAAAAATACTTGAAATGATACTTCAACGCTTCTCTTAGAAGTTGCTTCTATAATTTTTAACGTAGTCTAGAACTGTTTCTGCTTGTTCTTTCGAAATTTTTCCGCCCTTTGAAAGATGGTGAACAAGCATGGAGATACTGGTTAAGGCGTGAACTTTGTAGCCTTGTTTTTCAAGATTTTCTTTTCCGCCTTGCTCCCTGTCTACCACGACCACTAGATGTTCTACTTTGGCTCCAAGCGCCTCTAAGGGTTTTATGCCTTCCAGTTTTGACAAGCCTTCGCTGACGACATCGTCAAAAAACAGTATTCTGTCGCCTTTTATGACATCCGCGCCGACAATTCTTCCAGTCACACCATACGCCTTCTCTTCTTTGCGCACCACAACACATGGAAGGTTCAGCCTACACGCTATGCTGGGCAAAATCAGCGCACCCTTCAACTCGATGGAAGCCAACTTATCCACCCTTTCAGAAGCCATAATCTCCAAAATTTTCTCTGCTGCACACTCTGCAACTGTGTTTAACTCTTTTGGCGCCGAAAGCAAACGCCCAAGGTCAATATAGTATGGACTTAAAGCTCCAGACTTTATCCGAAAACTGCCAAACCTTAAACATCCAGAACGGTAAAGCGCATCTGCAACCAAAGACGAAACATCCAACTACAAACCCCCAAAAAGAGTAAACCCCTAAAAATTTAACATTTACTAGACTTCTGCCAAAAAACAAAATCACCAACTCAACCTTAACAATTGCCTTAAAAACTAAAGGCTTAACGGTAACGTTTATAACTTAATTTCTTCATTCCTAAAAGACGCGAAGCGGAAGAACAATGGGTCACAGAAAAAAGCACGCTCCTAAACACGGTTCACTTGCTTATTTGCCTAGGAAACGCGCCAAAAGCCTATTAGCTAGAATACGTCATTGGCCTGAAATAAAGGCTGACACACCTAGGCTTTTGGGTTTTATAGGTTATAAAGCTGGAATGACCCATGTTTTTGCGATAGAAGATAGAAAACGCTCACCAAATTATGGAAAAGAGGTTATGCGCCCAGCCACGGTTATTGAAACGCCTCCCATGCTCATATGCGCCATAAGAGCCTACACAAAAACTCCATATGGCCTAAACAGTTTAACGGAAGCTTGGATGAAAGACCCGCCAGACGAACTTGACAGAGTATTAACGCTTCCAGAAAACCTAAACACAGAAGAAAACCTCAAGAAAATGGAGGAAAATCTAAGCAAAATAGCCAAAATACGCGTCATCGCCGCAGCCATGCCGAAACAAACTGGTTTACCAAAGAAAAAGCCAGACGTAGCCGAAATAGAAATAGGCGGAGGCACAATCCAACAACAGTTTGAATACGCAAAAAGCCTATTAGGAAAAACGGTAACGCCCATAGAGATTTTCAAAGAAGGCCAATACGTAGACGTGATAGCTGTATCAACGGGAAAAGGCTTTCAAGGTCCAGTGAAACGCTGGGGAGTAACAGTACTTCAGCATAAAGGAAGAAAAACAAAAAGAGGAATCGCCACCCTAGGTCCATGGAACCCCCACCACGTCATGTACTCAATTCCCAGAGCGGGACAAATGGGTTTCCACCAAAGAACAGAATACAACAAACGCATCCTAAAAATCGGCAAGGATGGAAAAGAAATAACACCTAAAGGCGGCTTCCTAAGATACGGCATAGTCAAAGGTCCCTACATGTTAGTGGAAGGAAGCATACCTGGAACAGAAAAACGCCCAATAAAAATACGTTACCCAACACGCCAACCAAAACAAATAGCTGAAGAACCACCTCAAATTACGTACGTGTCTCTGGAGTCTCCGCAAGGAAAATAGACGGTGGAAAATGATGGCGAAAAAGACAGCGAAAATCTTTGACCTCACAGGAAAACCAATAAAGAAGATAACTCTACCCCCAATTTTTGAAGCTCCATTAAGACCTGACGTTATAAAACGTGCTGTAATCGCGATACAATCAAACAAATTCCAGCCTCAAGGCAGAGACCCTATGGCTGGCAAAAGAACCTCAGCAGAGTCTAGAGGCGTAGGCTTAGGCATGGCAAGAGTTCCCAGAATTAAGGGAGCTACGGCGAGGGCGGCTTTCGCTCCTGGAACAGTCGGCGGTAGAGCAGCACATCCGCCAACTTCTGAAAAGAAAATCGTCAAAAAGATTCCCAGAAAGGAGAAGCGTCTTGCTTTGTTATCGGCGATAGCGGCAACAGCGTCTAAGGAGGTTGTTGCTTTAAGAGGACATTCAATCGAGGATGTGCCACAAATCCCGTTGATAGTCACAAATGACATTGAAAAACTAAAGAAAACAAAGGATGTTGAGGAAGCGCTAATCCAGTTAGGAGTTTTGTCAGATGTTTACCGAGTGAGAGAAAGTAGAAAAATCAGGGCGGGTAAAGGCAAGCGCAGAGGCAGAAGATTAAAGCAAGCTGTGGGACCACTCATAGTTGTGGCGGAAAACAAGGGCGTCATGGAAGCTGCAAGAAACATACCAGGAGTGGACATCGTGACAGTTAAAGACTTGAACGCTGAAATTTTAGCTCCGGGCGCCCATCCTGGAAGGTTAACCATATGGACTGAAGGCGCAATCGAGAAACTGGCAGAGCTCTACAGCCTAGGAGGAAAAGCCTAATGGACCCGTACGATGTTATTCTTTACCCGCTTATGACTGAAGCCGCCAGTTTAATGGTTGAGAAAGAAAACAAGCTTGTTTTCATAATTAACAAGAAAGCCAGCAAAGCCGACGTGAAAAGGGCTGTGGAAGAACTTTACGAGGTAAAGGTTGAGAAAGTTAATCTTTTAATCACACCTCAAGGAGAAAAGAAGGCTTTCGTTAAACTCGCCCCCGAATATAAGGCGGCTGACGTTGCAATTAAGCTTGGAATACTCTAAACCAAGGGGAGGAATAAGCCATGGGAAAAAGAATTCGTGTTCAAAGACGCGGGCGTGGCGGACCAACGTTTAGGGCTTCAACTCATAAAAGAGTAGCCCCTGCACAATATCCGCTAGCAATGAAGCCGAAAGAATATTATGAAGCAGTCATCAAAGGCGTGGTGGAAGAAATCGTCCACGACCCTGGACGTGGAACACCTCTCGCACTCATACGGTTCGAGAACGGTGAAACATGCTACACCATAATCCCAGAAGGAGTCTATGAAGGACAAAAAATTTACATGGGAGGAAATGCGCCCCCAGAAGTTGGCAACATCCTCCCTGTAGGAAAAATTCCGGAAGGAACCATGGCGTGCAATATAGAGCTTAACCCAGGAGACGGCGGCAAAATCGCGAAATCTTCCGGAACATATGGTGTAATTGTAGCTCATACACCTCAAGGAACAATGATTAGGCTTCCATCTGGAAGTACAAGGTACGTTAATGACTATTGTTTGGCGACAATTGGTGTTGTTTCCGGAGCAGGCAGAACTGAAAAGCCCTTCTTGAAATCTGGCGCGAAATTCCATTTGATGAAAGCGAAAGGACATAAATACCCGAGAACCCGCGGAAGAGCTATGGTTGCAGCAGTACATCCATATGGAAGCAGCAAAAGAAGCGCACGTAAAGTTACAACAACATCTCATGGTGCACCTCCAGGGCAAAAAGTTGGGTTGATTGCAGCTAGAGGAGCAGGGAGAGGAAGAAAACGAGTAGTTTGACGTGGAGATGAGCAGAAGACTTATAGCATCCGCAATTTATCAGTTTGGTTGATGGAAAATGCCTAAAGAATTTACATATCGCGGTTACACGCTTAATCAGTTACAGAGCATGTCAATGGACGAGTTCATCAACTTACTTCCCTCAAGACAGAGAAGAAGTCTCCACAGAGGTCTAAACTTGGAACAAAGAACGCTGCTTGAAAAGATAAGGAAGGCAAAGGAGGCTATGAGAAGCGGAAAGAACGTGACAATTAGAACACACGCGCGCGACATGATTGTTTTGCCCGAAATGGTTGGTTTAACGATTCTTGTTCACAATGGCAAAGATTTTGTCCAAGTGGAAATAAAGCCTGAAATGATTGGACATTACCTAGGAGAATTTGTAATCACAAACAAGCCGGTGAAACATGGAACTCCCGGAATCGGTGCTTCCCGCTCTTCCATGTATGTTCCACTGAAGTAAAAGTTAAATTTTCAATGTTTTAACGCACCTATTATTTTGCGAAATAGCAGAACAACAACTCAGTCACTGATGGGATTGCGGAAACTATTGTTCTCGGTTTAAGCTTAGGCTTGTATTGCAGTTTGTCTTTGTTGTAGGATTTCGTAACTTTTGACAAGGGTTTCGTTAGAAATCAATCCGACGAGTATTATGATGGCACCAAAAATTAACATTGGGATACCAATCAATAAAGGCATGAAAAACGCAATTAAGAATACGGCGACCCCTACGCCTATCAGCCCTAATTTTCTCTCCTCTTGTAATGCCACGCTGTAAAGGTCCACAAAGTTTTCTGATTTATACCTGAAAGGTTTTATCCACTTTCGTCCATCAAAATCTGGAAGAACAGCACCATTTGGGATGGATACATTTGCCAACTGCGCATATCCATCTTCTACATCCTGCATTTTGGATATTTCTTTAGTCTTTAAATAAACTCTTTCTTGATAAGCTGCTATTTCTGCCCTAACGTTAACGATAGCACCAACAAAAATTGTCTGTGAAGCCGCATTTTGAACCTTGGCTAACACCATTCCTGAATCATCAGCAAGCGTTAAATAAGCACGCGTGTACGCCTTATCATAAAATAGCCGAACGACGCGTCCACGAACCGAGACGTAATTTCCCGGGTGCATTTCATTTAAATCCTTAATTTTTCTATATGTATACAAAACTGACATGCTAACCATATTGAACCATACAAAAATTCCTATTAAACCTTTGGTTTACACCAAATCAAAACGGAAAAGTTCAGCATACCCCTAAGTTTGAAAACGCTGTCAGAAAAATTTCCATGTAATTGGTTTAAGCGCTATATTCCATCCCTGAAGGCTTTTTGCCAGACGGCTTAACTTCTGGTATTTGCGGTAACGGGATTGGCGGCGGGATGTTCAGCGTTCTAGACACCATGATGGATTCTATGAAAACAACATTGGAAATTGACTGCACTATTACTGGTGGCGGCGGCTTCTTCTGCTCGTAATCCTTGTAGACTTTTTCAATTTCGCTTTTATCACCGACCACGTATGCCTTTCCTTTAAGATTTATTTGCGCTATAGAAGGATTGTAATTTATCGTTAAGACAAAGGGTACCTCAAGCGAATCTTCCGATTTTTTTTCCACACCTACCAAGTTAAGGTTGGTGCTTATCTGAATTGGCGGGATAGGCTTGTTCATGTCCCAGAAGCGGTCAGCCGAAACATGGGTTATGGAAACATTAACTCTAATCATTTTAATCCAACGGAAGTGTTATGCAGCCGTGAAATTTAAAGGTGTTCATTTTCCGGTTGGTTTGTACCGTGTAAAACCGCAGTGTCCGCAAGTGTATCTGTCGCCGTGGTCAGCCATGAAGTATCCTGTTCCGCAGCGTTCGCAAGTTGGGCGCAGTCTCAGGATTTTGCCGCCTTCAATCTTGTATAGAGAGAAAACACCTTTTTCCTTCTTCTTTTTCTTCGCAGCCTTTTCTGTCTCCTTTGCGGTTTCTTCAGACATTTGCTATTCCTCCTTTCTCTCCTCTTTGGGTTTTTCAGGTGGACTGTTCCGTTTGATGATGTATTCTGGTTCAGCAAGTTGGGCTTGCTCGACAGAATCATAAATGTTTGCTATTCCCTCAGCGACTTGTGTTCCTGTTTTTGTTTCTAACTTTTTAATGAAAACTAAGTTTTCATCCGCCTTTAACACGGCGGCGACAGCGTTTCTAACTTCAAGCCTCGGCGGTGTACTGCCTGTTTGTTCATGTTCCACAGTGAAATAGATTTCCCTCCGCTTTAGTAGAGGGTTATTTTTCTCTGATGTTATCTGTAGTTTCATAGTTTCCCCTCGTAGGTGATGTTGACTGGTGTGCCATCCTCCTATTTAGTTTTTCGAAAATTTTCCATAACCTTAAGGATTCCAACCACTTCTGCCTTCTTCTCAGAAGTAACTTTAACTAGAACCACGCCTTTCCGCGGCTGACCATACACAACGAAAGCGTTTTCCTCCGCATGTAAAATAGCTATAAGTGTGAGCAAATCTTCCTCTCCATTTACGGTTATTTTGACTCTACAATTGTCTTTTAACGCCTCTTGAATTGCTGCCATGGCTTCGTCTGTTATTGTTCCAGGAGGATTCTGGACATTGATGAATTTGTCGGCTGCTAACAGAATTGGCTTTATGCTTTTCCGCATCACTTTGTTGTCTACAATCATAAGTCGTGGGAATATCCCGTTCCCAACAAGGTTCTTTGAAACTCTGTCTCCGACTGAGATCACGTAGGGCGGTTTCTCTTTCTCCACAACGCCCTTAAGAACCTTAATTGTTTCAGCATATGAACCGCATATTAATTCTCCGAGCGGTTCTTTGAGCTTTCTACGTAGTTCTGGTGTGAGAGTGTACACGATGCTCATGTTTATCTGACCTTCAAAGCGTAGCGTCCTTTTTCTTTGACGTTCATGGCTTTTGCTATGGTTGAGTTTTCGGGGTCGAAGATTATGGCTAGTCCGCTGAAGTCGTCGCTCAGTGTTGCTGTTTTACATTTTGGGCATATGTTTCCTTTGGTTATAAAATGGCAGCTTGTACATGCCTTTTCACTCATTCCTAACCACCTTTTTCTTCTTCGCCGCTTTCTTTCTTTTCTTTGGCTACAGCTTCCTTTGTCTTCTTAGATTCCTCTTCAATCCACTCCAGTTTACCGAGGAAAGGTTGCCTGGCTGTTACGCCTATTTTTCCAGAACTCCCAGCTCTACCGAGGGAAACCGCTGTTATTCGAACACGAACTTGGTCGCCGCTTGACAGTTTCCTTTTAGTCTCTTTCCCAAAAAGAACTCCTTGTTTTTCGTCGTAGGAGATGAAGTCGTCCATAAGCTGTGAAACATGAAGCAACGCGTCCACCGGACCTATACGCACGAAGGCGCCGAAGTCGGCGATTTCCACAACATCTCCTTCAACTATCTCCTGAATTTTGGGGTAGAATGTTAATAGGGAGAAGGTTACCTTGTGGTATGTAGCTCCATCTCCTGGAATTATTTTTCCAGTTGGGCTTACTTTAACGTTGGTTACTGCAATAACGTAGCCTAATTCCTCGTCAACAGCCCCTTCGTACTTTACCTTAACTTGCTGAAGACCCACGTGTTCTATGGGTTTGCCGAAGGTTTCTGGTGGGATGCGGATTGTGTCTTCGAGGGTTACAAGTTTAAACATTAATTATATCGCTCCGTTAATTTCTAGGCGAGACTTTTGCCTCACATAAATAACTGGCACATTTATATCTCTTAGCCTCTTCCTCAATCTTCTATCATTCGTAAAAACGGGGCAACTCCATTCCATAGCTGTTTTTACAATGACATCGTCTGGCGAAAACATGCCTTCTTCACTTACATCTACTAGTTTACATTTTTCGGCGAGTTTCAAAGCGTAAGAAGCGTTTCTCTTCATTTGCGGTGAACCTTCCCTTGCAAGCTTTTCGAGTTCTTGCAGAACTGGCATGAGCAAGACGGGTTCAAAATTTCTTTTCAAAAGCGTTTTTAACTCTTCGAAAATGTCTATTTTAAATTGAAGTGGAACAAATAGCGCGTTTGAGTCCAAGATTATCTTTAATTTCTTTTCCATACTTCTCAAAACACATTCTATCTCCAGTTTCTTTTATGCATTCTTGTTGCTGTTCAACCCAGTTTTCTTAGAGCTAAGCTCCACAAGTTTTTTAGCGCACATAAATCAGCTATTGGTTTAAGGTGAAAATCAATTGAATTCAAAGAGCGAGTATGCACTTATCCCATTTTTATTAGTTGACGGAGTTCTGATTTTTGGAATTCTCATCCTCTTACAATTAGACTGGATTGTTAATCACACTCTTTACAGTTACAATCTTACCTTTAGCGTTGACTGGGCTGTTCCCTACTGGACTTTCCTTAGATTAATTTTCGGCGCGTTCTTTTTGGCAATTATTGCAGTAACTGTTTTGGGCTTTGGCTTTTATAGGCAGGTTAGAGAAAGAAACAGGATGCCAGTTTACATATGCAGAACATGTGGAAGCGCGTGGACAAGCACCGCTATTAAGGCTGAAGTTGGAAAGGTAAAAAATTCTGCGAAATTTAGGTTTATCAAAACCTGTCCAAGATGCAATAAAAATCTGCTCACAGAATAACACCAAAATTTGATGTTACACATTTCTAATGAGAAGAACAAAGAAAAATGAGGGGATGTTTTTGTTGATGCTGCTCTGTTTATGAGGCGCTTCCGTAGAAGAAAATTTTGCAGCCTACAGCTATGGCATATGAGCCTTTATCTTTGGTGCGAACTACTGTTACCAATAATTTTCCGAGTTCGCCTTTACAGTGGTAGAGTTCGACGTTGCAGAGTTTCAACTTGAAATTAATGTTCCACTCAATCCACTGGTCATCAAAGTGGAGATAAACTGTGTGCTCGTAAGGCGTGTAAGCGCTTATGTGAAGTTCGGCAGGCCCCTCATAGGTTAATGAGGGAGTCTTAATTGTCACATTACCTTCAAAAACTTCAGGTAGCGAATGTTTGCTTAAATGTTTCCAGAGCAGTTCAGTTGCATCTATCACGTATGTTTCTGCTCCAACTTGCTCCAGAGAAACATACTGTGTGCCTCCAGGCCATACATGCCCGCCTCCTATTATATCGTAGACTATCACTTCAGAACCATATATGCCTCCTGTCCATGTATACTGGATCACATGAGTGGGAAACTCTTGGCTGATCAGGATAGCATTCTCTACACTGGTCCAGTATGGTAACTCGTCTAGGTCGAGGTTGGACATGTTGGTACTTGATCCCCAATCGGTTATCTGCGGGGTGGGATCACAATGGAAGTCCTGTATAAGCTTCGCAGCAACTGCATGGTTCCACACGGTAAGATCGTTCCAGCCCACCAAAGGTGGCATGCCAATTGATTCTTTCGTGCCTGCGAACATAACGACGGTCATCGGTCTCATTTTTTCCCCTTTCGTCACAACACGCTCCAGCAATGAAATAGAACCACTCACTAATCCAATACCAGCGATTCTTCCGGGGTAATTAAGTACAAAGTGTCCTGTAAGCCATCCGCCTCCTGAGGGACCCCACATGTATATGCGCCTAGGATCAATGTTAAAGTTGGCTTCCATTGCATTAATGATTTCGGCGACATAGCCCGTAACATTAACGATATAAGGAGGCATCCCAGCCCCCCAGTTGGGAGATACAACAATGAAACCCTCCTTCTCGGCAAGTCTATCGGTACGAGTGCCCACCCATAGGGCTGCACCAGTACACCAGCCGCCGTGTAGCTCAACTACAAGAGGTACAGGTTTAGATCCGTCGTAGGAGCTTGGCACATAGTAGTAATAAGTCTGCCAAGCACCTTCAAACCATATTTTCGCTTCTACATACATGCCGGGTTGATAAAACCCTTCCCAATCAAGGGTAATAGGGTTACCGAACCAGCCAGGCCCTGGTTCTACTCTCAAAATTGTTGTCACTTGCAAAGGTATTGGAGGATCTGGTTGAGATACACCCTCTGGTAATTCGAAGGTGCCTATGACCGTGTAGTTTCCGAATGCGTACGGGAAATATGGCACGACAGTAGCCCAAGATAATGTTACAGATGCTGTTGAGCCATTACTGAGGTAGATCGTAGTGGTTTGCGGGAGCACCGCTAAGGCATTTTCCCAAGGAGTTAAGAAAGGCACACTGAAAAAACCTGGAACTGGTGTAACCCCAGTGATGTAAACTTCATCGTTATCCGCTGCACCGTAAGCTGCAAGCGAAGCCAGCAGTAGACATGCCACCATCGCGGTTGAGAGCAAAATCTTGGTTTTATACATTTTAGGTTACTTCCCCCTTCTCTCGTTTGTGGAATCTGAGCCGACTCTTGTCGGCTTCCCCTTTCCATGGGGCGTGAGGCCTCAATTCCCCACGCTCTCCCACCAAGCAAGCTGTTCTCTGTTTCGCATTTAGTGCTTACCATATTTCTAGAGTATTTGGTTATATATATAACTGAAAATCTTTTTCTAGAAAACTCCCTTTATAATATTATCCCGTATCCTATTAGTCTCCATCTTCCCATGATTTTTCTACTTATCGCAACCCTAGACCCCTCTTGTGCACATACAGGTCTACTGAGCTTGGCAGTTATCGTTTCTTTCTTTACAGAATCGACTTTCCCCACAGTTATAGCCGCACCCACATGAAGAAGCAAAGTTTCGCCAATGTTGATTCTTTCAACTTTAATAAGCTCCTTTGTTCCAACAGCTTGCTCTAAAATGTGCGTTTCCAAAGTCAACTCCGAAAGCGTAGGCGGAAGCATTCCCGATTTTCCAACAATGTTGCCAGTTAAACCATCCGCCTTAGAAAATGACGGGTCTAGAAGGGTGCCGACGCCAACAAGTCCACCGCAATGCGCCTCTTTAACGCTTCTTCCACCAGCATGCAAACTAACTATCTCGCTGAACAAAGGATTATGGAACGACCTGCCCTCTTTTTCAGTGCTGATTCCAGGGCGAATCTCAATCTCGCTCCCAACAGAAAACTTACCCTGCAATATTGTGCCTCCGAGGACGCCGCCTTCAAGCTTTTCAATGGGAGTCCCAGGCTTGTTCACATCAAAAGAGCGTACAACATACATAAGCGGGGGTTTTGTTTCATCCCGTTTTGGCGTTGGTATAAACTCTTCAATTGCTTGAATGAGAATGTCCATGTTCACTCCCCTCTGCGCTGAAACAGGGATTATTGGAGCGTTTTCAGCCACTGTTCCCTTAACAAAATTTTTGATTTCCTCATAACTCCTCCGCGCTCTATCCGCGTCAACAATGTCAATCTTATTCTGCACTATAACCATGTTTTTTATGCCTACAATCTCCGCAGCCGCCAGATGTTCTCTGGTTTGCGGTTGGGGGCAAGGCTCGTCAGCCGCTATCACAAGCAAAGCTCCATCCATTATCGCGGCTCCAGAAAGCATAGTCGCCATGAGCGCCTCGTGGCCCGGAGCATCGACAAAGCTCACTGCTCTAACAAAAGTTGTTCTTGAACCGCAGTTCGGACAGGTCGGCTGTGTAGAATAGTTTTTGGGGCTTTCACATTTTGGACATTTGTAAATGGGCATGTCTGCATAACCAAGCTTTATTGTTATGCCTCTCTTCAACTCTTCACTATGCCTTGACGCCCAAACACCAGTCAAAGCCTGCACTAATGTTGTTTTGCCATGATCAACATGCCCAATAGTACCAATGTTTATTTCAGGCTGCTTTGGAAGAGGCGTGCTTTTTTCGCTGCTCATTTTTGCTTTCCCATAATCTGCAAATTAAAGAAAGGATTAACCTACCGAGTTAATAAAGTTTGACTTCCCTTTAAGAACTACTTGCAGAAGGTTCGTTCTCAGCTTCTTCCTTCTTTTCCTTTGCCTTCTTTTTCTCTTTCTCCGTTGGTTTCTCCACAATTTTCATGTTAACTTGCACAATCTCGTCGGTTATGACGTTTCCGCGAACCGTCTTGCGTCTCCTTGCTCCCTTAGCCTCAGGGTTAAAGCCAACGCCACCACTTAACACAACCTCTCTGCGAACCCCACCATGAACGTTAGGCCTCATTGGAAAGCCATCCTTATCCGATCCACCGGTTATTTGTACCTTATGCCCCGGCAAATCCACTATTGAACCGTCTATAACTTCACCCATCTTTCTTCCGACAAGCGAGGCAGCGCGTGCTCCTTCAAGTTCGACGGATTTTGATGTTCCAGTTTCCGGGTCGGATATCACTACTTTGAACTTCGCCATAGACGATTAAACTCTCCAGCGATGTTTATGAAGTTAAAATTTCCCTCTATTAAGGATTTATGAAAAATTAAGGGGTTTCTCTAAAGGGAAGAGAAGGTTTAGTTGGTAAGGTTTTAATTCTACCTTAAACTGGTTTCCTAACCATGTGGCGGTTAGGGTTCTTCATTCACGAAATGGCATTTGGCTTGCTCTCGGTTTTTCTTCCACTTTACATAATTGCTGTTGGCGGTTCTCTAATTGATGTGGGGATTATGTCTGCAACTGCGTTGTTTTTAGTTATCCCTGCATCCTTCTTTTGGGGCTATATATGTGATAGAACAAGGCGTTACAAACGTTACATCCTCTTATCCTTTTTCACGACGGCGGTTATCCTTTACCTATTCACCTTTACAACAAGCGTAAGCCTATTAATCATCCTCTACACTCTCATGTCAATTCTCCACATCGCCCACGAAGCACCAAAAAATGTGCTAGTAGCCGAATTATATTCGCACAGTGAATGGAAAAAGGCATTCGCATTCTACGAAGGCTTCACTGAAATTGGATGGCTTTTCGGTTTGCTCTTAGGCTTTGCAGCATCAACCTACAACCTTAACTCGGGAACCATACTGCTGCTCTGTAGCGGATTGAACTTCGTTGCGTTTTTGATTTCCATTTTCTTGATAACCGATCCCGTAATGATTTTTGAAAGAAGACTTGTGAGCATAGAAAAAACAATAGATTTCACCTACAAGGGAGTAATTCTTGCCTCAAAAATTATGGATGGATTGAAGATAAATGAGAAATTAAGAAGAGAAAATGTTAATGCTTTTTGCACGGGGTTAATTCTCTTTTCATTAGCAACAAGCATCTTATTCACACCCCTCCCAATATTTTTCTCGAAAATTTTAGCCCTCCCAACAAGCATCATTTTTGCCATTTACGCACTAAATTCTATAGGGGGAGTTACAGGCTATTTTATGGCAAGCACCGATTCAGAGCAGTGGACTGAGAAAACGCATATTTGTAAAATTGTATTGACAAGGAGCATCCTAACTATTCTCTTAATCCCAGTTTTGTATTTACCAACTGGCAACATTGTGTTAGCAACATTAATCCTTACTCTGATGGGCTTTGCTTACGCAATGTTCCTTGTTCGAACGCTCTCCCTGTCTATGGAACTTATACCCGCTGGAAAAGCTGGATTGTTCAATGTTCTCACAGGAGTTGGAGGTGCGTGCGGCTCGTTTATTGGACCTTACATGGCCCAAACTTTAGGCTTCGCTTACGTCTTTGTAACGGCAAGTGCACTTTTCCTTCTCAGTTACCTAGCCTTCAAGATTTTTGCGTAAACCGTAACTATTCGACATGAACTCTGAACAAGTCCACATCCTCGCGCATTTCCGGTGTTACCTCTAGAAACTCTCTCACAGCACGTTCAATATCCTTTGACTGCGTCACATAGCGCCCCACAATAATTATGTCCGCGCCCTTTTCCAGAGCCTCTCTCGCTGTTTCAGGCACTATTCCACCAGCCACAGCAACTAGGAAGCGCTTATCTCTAAAGGTTTGACGAAGCTTCTGTATTAGGTCAAGCCCAATGGATTTCCCAGTTTCCTGATCTATCCCCCTGTGTATAATAACTACGTCTGGAAAATCCTTCAATGTCTTGAGCTTTTCAATGGGATCTTCAACGTTTAACATGTCAACCATGGAGTATATGCCAACCCTTCGCGCCTCATATATGAAAGCATTAAGCGTTTCTGCAGGAGCCAGCCCAGCAGCCACAACAGCGTCAGCAGTCTCCTCATAAGCTATGTCAACCTCAACTTTTCCAACATCTAAAGTTTTCAAATCTGCAACCATGAAAACATCTTTGGCTACTTGCCTAAGGTCGTTTATCACTTTGGTTCCATAACGCTTTATGAGCGGCGTCCCAACCTCCAAGATTATTCTGTCGCTTCCAGGAATTTGCTCTATAATTCTCTTTGTCCTTTCAAGTTCCGGTATATCAAGCGATATTTGCAGATACGGCGGTCTCCACAGGCGTGGAACCCTGAATCCCATTATCGGGTGTTTAGCCCTATCCTTGTCATAGAACACCTTCTCAAGAGTGGGATATTTATTTAGTGCTCTTTTTAGAGCTAGTTTAGTTGCGCTATAATTATAATGGTAGATTTTGCGGTAATCCTTCGCTTGCGGATGGACAAAAACGCTGCACACGATAACCCAATCATCCACCTTATCACGGGGGATAAGCCCCTCCTCAACAGCGTCCGCAACAGCTTTCGCCACCGCAGCCTGCGCAGGCCCAAAAATTTTAGCAGTATCCTCCATGGTTTTAACTGTGACCTTTGGCACAAGCAGCGTATGCGGCTTAGGCGGCAAATTGGGTCTAATAACAGCAAGCAAAGGAGTATGCCCAGCAGAAAGATTAGACAAACCAGCGGCAAAAGCCTCTCCAACAGGCCCATCTTTGTCGCCCATTAAGAGGTCAATGTGCGCAACTTCCTCTCCTTCCCCGACAAGTGCCTCGCCAATAAGATAGGTTTTCCCTGTTTCGACAGGCTCCGGCATGATTGTTGTCGACAGATTCCGCGAAATATCTTTAAAATCGACATTGAACTCTTTAAGCCAAGCGTAAAGAGTGTCTCTATGTATGTTCAAGATTTTAGCCGTACCAGAAATTGTAGGTTTTGTCGGCTTAACCTTAAACATAGCCCTTGATTCTATTTCTCTTTTGGCAGCTTCCGTCAATATCTTGATGAACTCTTCTCTGGATTGAGGTTTTACAACATTAATATCCGACATTTTGCAGTTCACCGTATACGCTATTGCGCGAAGCTTGTATATAAAATTGTCGGGTTACGACGTTCGTTCCAGCGCTAAATTACGTGATTCTGCAGAAAAGATGTCGGATACTGTAGAATGAAAAGGCGTTTCGCGTATTTTAACACCGTATGCCCTAAGTCCTTTTATCGTTAAGCCTATATATTTCTGGAACGTAAAGGGTTTAAACTAGCATGCAGGGTTGCCTAATGACACGGAAAGACTTAGCATGTTTATGTTTGTTTTTGCTCGGTTTTGTTTTATTCTTGTATGGAAGCAACTACTACAATGCAACAGCTGGCTGGACCGGAGTCTCCCTTATATTATGCAGCATTTTCGCTGAAATCTTCTTACAAGTGTATGAAGCGGTAAGAAAAAGGAGCGCTTAGAAACCGTAAAGTTTTGAGTATTTACCGTTAAGGTAGTTCAAGTACGGTTTGACATCTAGTTCCGTTCCAGCTATCCTTTTAATTAGGTCTGCCGGGTCGTAAAGGTTTCCGCGGCTATGGACGTTTTTGACAAGCCAATTTTTAATATTCCGAAAATTGCCATTTGAAAGGTGTTGCCTCCAGTTCGGCATGTCTTTCTCCATTGCAGTAAGTATTTGTCCGCTGTAAATGTTGCCTAAAGCGTAACTTGGAAAATATCCGTACAAGCTGCTTGCCCAGTGGGTGTCTTGCATTACACCTTCAGAGTCATTTTCAACTTTCATCCCTAAATACTTCTCGTACATTTGATTCCACATTTCAGGAAGCTCTTTAACGGTTACTTTGTCTGCAAAAAGGTCTCTTTCAATATTAAACCTAATTATTATGTGCAGCCCATAAGTGACCTCGTCAGCTTCCACCCGGATTTTTGAGGGCTTAACACGGTTTATTGCATGAACAAACTTGTCCAATTCCAAGTCTGCTAGAGTTTCGCCAGCAATCTCTTTCATTTTTGGAAGAAAGTGCACCCAAAATTCGCGGGAGCGCCCAATTATGTTTTCTATAAAGCGGGATTGCGACTCATGGAAACCCGAAGAGCACGCGGCGCCGACTGGTTGATAAATCCACTCTTTTTTTAGGTTCTGCTCATATAAGGCATGTCCGGCTTCATGAAGAACCGAGAAGATTGATGATACAAAATTCTCTTCGTAAAAATGGGTTGTTATTCGCACGTCATGATAATAGCCCGTTGTGAAAGGATGTTCAGTTTCATCTATCCTTCCTCCAGCCTCTTTGGAGGTTACATCATAATCCACGGTTTCCGCCAAAACTTTGGCTATTCGACGCTGTACTTCTATTGGAACATGCCGTTCGAGAAAGTGCATCCCAGGTTGTTTTGGAGCCCCTTCGCATTTTTTCAAGATTGAAATCAACCCTTTTTGTAATTCGTTAAAGATTTTAGCGATTGTTTCAGTCGTCATTTTCGGTTCGTAAATATCGATTAACGCGTCATATGGTGTTGCGGTCTCTTTTACTTTCATAAGAATTTCTGCAGCTTTCTTTTCCAAATCCACAAGCTTTTCAAGCTCAGGTCTAAACATTGAGAAGTTTTTGGCTGCTTTGGCTTTTTTCCAGACGTCAACTGTTATAGTGCGTTGTTTAGCAATTTCGGCAACCAAATCCTCGGGAAGCGCTGTCTGCTCGTCATACTGTTTCTTCATTAGATACACGTTTCTTTTTTGAACCTCATCAAGATAATCGTATTTTGGATTATGCAAAATGCTCTCGAGCAACATTCCTATTTCCGGGTCGGTGCTCATTTTGTGTTCTGTGCGGCTTAGCAAAGCCAACTGTTGACCTCTCAGACCTACGGCTTTCGGAGGCATCATTGTTTCCATATCCCAGTCTATAATGTACCTGACAGACTGGAAAACAAGTAGATCCTTCGCCTTATCCATCAGCCTCTTATAAACAGATTTAATTTCCTCCGTTTTCTGCTCCTCCTTGCTTAAAAATTGTTCTTCATGGACTTAACTTACATATGAGTTCTAGTTTATTGAATTCAAAGCATGCTAAACTCCTTCAACAATTTTCAACAAGTTTCTGATTTCTCTCTTCTCCACTTCTTCCAATGGCAAGGCTGGTTTGCGTGGGTAGCCCGCTGGCAATCCTAACAGTTTCAATGCCTCTTTTATGGCTGAGAGCTGATTGTATTTTTTAACAAGTACATCATTCGCGTAAGTTATCAGTTTCTGCAAACGACCAGCCTCTTCATAAGCTCCTTTTTTGAAACTCTCGTATAAGCTGGCGCACAATTTTGGAAAAACGTTTGCAACAGCTACCACTGCGCCCTTTCCCCCAAGCATCAGTGTTGGAAGCACAACATCAGCCGTCCCTGCTAGAACAGAAATTTTGTCGCCAACCAACCTTATCGTTTCTGCCATTGTGCTCATGTTTCCGCCGCTGTCTTTAACGCCAACAACATTGCTGTATTCAGACGCAAGTCGAGAAATTATTGTTGGCTCCAAAGAGTAACCTGTAAACTTCGGCACGCTATATAAAACTAGGGGAAGGTCAACTACTTCCAAAACAGTCTTATAATGCTCGTAAATTTCCTTGTTTGAAAGTTTGAAGTAGAAAGGAGTCACAACAAGCGCAGCGTCAACGCCAAGGTCCTTTGCATCCCGTGTCAATTGAATCGTTTCCCAAGTGCTCATGCTGCCTGTGCCCGCGACCACAACCACAGAGCTGTGCGCCTCATCCATCACAACTTTAATGACTTTTTTTCTTTCCTCTCTGGAAAGGTAAGGCGCTTCCCCGTTACTTCCGCAAGGCATCAACCCGGAAACCCCGCCTTCTAACCAAAATCTTACACATGCCCTAAGCGCCTCTTCATCAAGTTTTCCATCTTGCGAGAAAGGCGTTATGTGAGGCACAAACATTCCTTCCAGCTTTTCTACCAGCATAAATTCACACTCACCCTTTTAGACAAACAAGAAAAATGAAACCCAATATGACTTTTCCACCCGTTACCGAAACCATGGAAACCACCCACAAACCTTATATCAAAAATGCTATGACTTAAGCCTTTATGCAACAATAAAAGGGAGGAAAAGTTTGGAGAAAGAAGTTTACGTGAGAAAGGCTTCAGGGCTTATCAGGAACATATCAGCACTAGACGCAATGATTCTAAACATCATGGTTATGGCGCCTACCGCAATATTCGTCTATGGAGTTTGGGCATCAGCAATTTATCCAGGTGTAGATCTGCCGATGACAGCGCTTTTGGCCATACCATTAAGCATAATTGTAGGATTGTTTTACGCCATCTACTCAGCGGCCATGCCACGTTCAGGTGGAGATTACATATGGATAAGCAGAACTCTTCATCCTTCCATAGGGTTCATGTGTAACTTCTTCTTATTCATAGTTCTATTGAGCGTTGCTGGTTCGTACATTCCATGGTTTACACAATGGGCTCTAGCTCCGATACTGGAAGCTCTTGGATACGCGGAAATGGCTGCCTTCGTTTCTTCTACAGAGTTCGCGTTTATATTTGCAGTTATTTTTTACTTAGTGTGTGCAGCCATTATCTCGCGTGGGGCAAAAGCTTCAACAATAGCGCTCTGGATTTTCTTCATCATAGTCCTAGTGGGCTTTGTGGTTTACGTCGCAACTTTACTGTCTCTTGGCTCTGCACAGTTTGCTGCCAACTTCAGCGCACAGTCAGGGATGGATTATAACGCAACCATAGACGCCGCCAAAGCAGCCGGTTTCCCCGGTGAATTTTTACTTGACGCCACGCTTTTAGGTTTAGCTTTCACCTACATAAACTTCCTTGGATTTAACTCAACAATATACGTTGCAGGCGAAATCAAGGACGTTCAAAAGTCCCAATTGATAGCCATAATAGGGGCGGTCATCATATTCGGTCTGATAGCTTGGTTGGGTTATTGGGCTACATACGTGGGAATGGGCGGTCAATTTATTGGAGCAATCTCCTATCTTGCCGAAACGGGAAATCCTGCCTATGTTTTACCCTTTGCTGAACCATTCTTTCCATTTCTATTCCGCTATGCAACAAACACGGCGATTTACTGCTTCTACGTGTTTACGTGGTCAATGATGATCTTAGGAGCCATACTGACTTACATAATGTTGACGGTTCGCTTCGTTTTCGCGTGGTCTTTCGACAGAGTTCTTCCCACTGCACTTTCAAAAGTTGACAAGCGATATAATTCTCCATACATGGCACTTATTTTCGTAACTATAGTAGCTATAATTCTTCAAGCGGCATGGCTCTGGACTCCACTTCTAAGCTATTTTGCTTACATAGTCTTTGGCTGGATGATAATGCAGATTATCGCTTCAATTTCAGCTATCGTGTTTCCATATACAAGGAAAGACATATACGACAAAGCTCCAGCTATCGTGAAAAAGAAAATAGGTCCAGTTTCATTATTAACTCTCTTGGCTATTCTGTCGATAATTATAGCCGCTTGGTTAGGGTATGCCAGCATGTCTCCAACATTGATAGGGACAATCGATCCAGCAATTCTAGCCTTTACTTTCGGTCTCTATGCCTTAGGACTTGTAATATACTTCATATCTTCAATTTACCATAAGATGACGGGCATTCCACTAGAGCTATCCTTTAAAGAAATCCCACCTGAATGAGATCATTAAACTGGATGTGCACATGATGGCAAGGACCCGCCTCTATTTCACCACGGACATACACGGATCTGAAGTTTGTTTCAAGAAGTTCCTAAATGCTGGCGCATTCTACAAAGCAGATGTTCTGATTCTAGGCGGCGACATAACAGGAAAGGCTGTTGTGCCAATTATCGAGAAAACTGATGGTTATTTCCATTGCAAGTTTCTAGGCGAATATGTAAAGGTAAAGAAAGGAAAAGAGCTGGACGAACTAATTCAAAAAATCAGAGCAATAGGGTTTTATCCATACACTACAAACTCATCGGAGGCAGAAGAATTATCGCAAAACCAAGACAAATTAGACGCGTTATTTACAGAATTAATGAAAGAGACAATCAGCAGATGGTTAAAGATAGCTGAAGAACGCTTGAAAGGAACAAAAATAAAATGTTTTGTATCTCCAGGCAACGATGACAGTTTTTCCATAGACCCCATTCTAGACAAATCCACATGCGTTATCAACCCAAACGAAAAAATTGTCACCATCAGCAACGATTTAGAAATGATTAGTTTGGGAAGCTCCAACATAACTCCGTGGAAATGCCCGAGAGATATTCCCGAAGAAGAATTACTGACGAAAATAAACAATTTGGCATCCAAACTTGAAAACCCAGAAAAATCCATATTTAACATCCATGTTCCACCCTATGCGTCGGGAATTGATATGGCACCAGAACTTGACGAAGACCTAAGACCCAAACTCGAGCCAGGAGGCAAATTTAAAATGATTCCCGTCGGGAGCAAAGCAGTTCACGATGCAATTGTGAAATATCAACCTCTACTGGGATTGCATGGCCACATCCACGAATCTAAAGGCTTCACCAAAATCGGTCGAACATTATGCTTAAACCCTGGCAGCGAATATCAAGAGGGAATCCTCAGAGGCGTCCTAATACAGTTTTCAAACGGAAAAATTAAAGATTTCATGTTTGTGGCTGGGTGAATTTGACCATCAGCGCATGATAGCTTCAACGGGTCTCCACCATCCTTTGTCTGTTCCTTTTTTCTCCCGCTTTTTCCATTTTTTGGTTTTAGGTTCGGCGTCAATGAACGCTATTATTCTATCCGTCTTGTCGTGAATGTCCGCCGAGTCTTCTGAGGTTAAAATACCCTTTGCTTGATAACCATCTGCAAAACTCTTCACCTTATGGAGATTCATTTTCGCGTCGTACCAAAATCCCCAGTCGTCAGCCAAAATTTTGGCAACATACTTAGCGTTGATAACCTCTTTTTGATCCGTTTGACCTATTTCATGGGCTCTCAGTAAAACTATAATGTCTTTAATATCTTTCTCGTTGATTTCGTGAATTTGGAGTTTTTCAAGGAAGAGATCTGTAAGAGAGATTGTGGGAAAATCCAACCTCAATCTCCCTTTCTCGGGGCTGGATCCAAAATAAATGTCATGACTGAACTTGAGCTCATCAAAGAAAACGTCCACATGATACAATCCCTTGGGATGATAGTACAGAAGCCTTTCTTTTCCATGCATAAGCATGAAATTTCTAGAATGTTCAAACCTAAGCACGTCTTCCATGAGTTTTCGAACTTTAACGCGTTCCTTGCTATATGCCATTAAGTCAATGTCCGTGAAAGCTTGTTTTTCGTCACCTAACCTTTTAAGCCTTGCATGCAAATCGCTGTATTCATAACTGTGAATTTTTACAGCCAAAGCGCCAAGCAACCTCAGAGTTACCTTAAATTTTTCTCCTTCCTCAACTATCCTAAGCGCATCTCTAATGAAAATCTCGTCGTCAACGATTTTTCCAGAGTGTTCCATGACGAAAATCAGCCCCTTCCAAGTTTCTTTTCGCTGCAAACCGTCATAATTTCGCTTGGTGATTCAACACGTGGCCAATCCATATTCTTTTCCTTTATCAAATCAACCTTTATTGTCACTATAGAAGGAATCCCAATGGCTGTCCCGCAAATTTCGCCGAAGCAATCCCATGTTTCAACTTCAATAACTTCGCCAGGCTTGACCACTGCCACAGGCTTGTTAAAAGGCCCAAAAGTGCAATTATTAACTACGGACGTTGCCTTAAAAGGCGTTTTTTTGATTCTTCTAGTCATAGTTTCTACCTATGCATGCGTCATTATCTGTTTATAGGCATAATTATAAACATTTATTTTAAAGCCCCTCAGCAGGTAAGACACGATTATGTCTTTTACTGAAAACCACGTTTGGAGTGCTCCGAACGGGAACGCACCCAATTTTACCAGTAAAAACCTTTGCTAATATGATTTTAATAAATATACTGCTTGAATGGGAAATTTGAATTTCATTGTATGTATGCTAGTTTATTTTGAGAGTAAGCGTTAAAATATTCGCGGAGATTTATTTCTGTAGGAGTTGTGAAAGGTAGATGACTCTCTTAACAGCGGAAGAAAAAGAATTGCTAACAAAAGCTGCCAGTTTAATGGATGAGCTATTGGAAACCCTTGAGGTTATACAAGATAAGAAGCTTGTTAAAGATTTGAAGATTGCCTTGCGAGAGGTTGAAGAGGGCAAGGCTAAGCCACTAAATGAGCTTATAAGAGAGTTAAACCTTGAAGGCGAAATTTGAAATTCGATTTACGCCGCGTTTCTTAAAGAACATAAAGGCTTTAGACAGAGAAATTCAGGTGCGGATAATTCGAGAAATCAACATGCTAAAGACTAACCCTTACATAGGAAAACCTTTACGCGGTGAATGGAAAGGCGTTTACTCCCTAAGAATAGGCGATTATCGAGTTCTTTATCAAATTAAGAAAAACGAAGTATTCTTGTTAGTTGTAGGTCATCGTAAACGTGTCTACTAAACTAATATTGAGCTTAAATCACACTGATGCTTTGCCAGTAAACTTGTGCCCTGATTTTGGCTTCCTCTAAAATAACTCAAATCAGTCTCTTTTAGTTAAAATAAGCCCAAAATGCCCTAAAATTAAATGCTCCGGGCGGGATTCGGACCCGCGTCTCCGGCTCGAAAGGCCGGAATACTTGACCGGGCTATACTACCGGAGCGCTTTTGCGGATGCATCATGGAAAATGATTTTCGTTCGAATAAACCTTATCCTTTTAGGGCTGTGTTTAGGCATTTTTCAAGCGGGGCGAGTATGGTTTCTGCTTTGTTTAGGGTTGGAGCGTAGTGAGCTGTTTTGGCGGAGTTGGTCATTATTGTTTTTATTCCAAGCTTGTCTGTCCATGTTACGACTGCACATGTGTCTGTTATCACTCGGCATCCGCTCTTTTCAAGTTTTTCCACATATCTCTTTGCTTTTTCTTTGACGAAGCGGGAAGTGCAAACCCAAAGTTCTATTCCCTCTTTGACTTTTCTGTTGCCAAGCATGTTTGCGACTTCTTTAACTTCTTTTAGAGAGCAGTGGGGACACCCTATGAAGACTAGGTCTGGCGCAGCCTCCGAAGAAGTTGTGAGGTTTTCTATTGTGCGTTTTATGTCAGATACTTCTACGCCTATCGTTTCCATTTTACGTGTCTCCGCATATTTTTCACTGAAGTGGAACATGTTCACCATGCCAGCAGAGGCAAGCGCCGCACCTAATTGTTTTAGGCATTCTTGCGAAGCATTCTTTAACCCTAAAATCGCTGGAATTTTATCTCCCAAGGTTTCTCCAAGAAAAATGCCTAAAGCCCCAAATTCAATTTCGCTTTTGAGTTGAGTTTCAAGTTTAACAAGAACTGTTGGAAAGCGATTTTCGGGCTTGTGCATTCCGTAATCAGGTGTTTTTCCAATGATTGCTGCTGCGAGCGCGCTTGGTCCGCCTTCGCGGTTTGTCCACGCTTCAAGAACAGAGTTTGCGTATACTACTGCGGAGGATTCAGCCCATGCCAGATGCGAGTTTTGCCTCGGCTTTTTAAGATAATAGGGGGTGCACGTGAAGGACTGCTGGAAACCCATTTTTTCAAAATGCTTAATGGCGCTCAACTGTTTCAGCCATAAACTTTCGCCTAATTTTTTACGTAAATACTCTGTGTCGAAGCTTTGCGGGTTTAAAGTTGCTGTAACTTTGGCTTTTCCACCAGCATCTGCCAACGCTTCAAGAAATTCAACTGGTGCATCGCCGAGGGTTTTGTAGGAGACACCAGAAACGTGAGCGGAGCTTATTGGTATGAGTTTTGTTGCACCGAAAAGCTCGCCTAACTTAACGAGGATTTTCATGCATGTTTGGTTTACCCAACCATATTCTCCGGCGAGAACACGTTCTTCTTCCTTTGTTAGATACAAGCCGACCTCAGCCCTTCTTCCTCTTTAGAACTTTTACATAACCTTCATAGGCATCAACTTCAAGCAAGTCACCAGTTCTAAGCTGTTTGATGTTTATTTGATCAACCATTGGGATGTTGGCTATTATAGCGCCTACAACAACAACAGGGTCAGCAGTTTGGTTAACTATTGCCTTTGGCGCAAGCCTTCTCTTGGCTAACGCGTATAGAATGTAGCTGCCGACTGTTGAACCGTGCCCATGAGGAAAGCATAAAACCTTGTCTTTAACGCATTCGCCGCAGAGGTCGTGACCTACAGCGATAATTTTGCCGTCGGCAGGGTCAACTCCGCCTAAGAAGCTTAGAGGTTTAGCGGATACGAGAGCCTCTCCAGTGCATTTTCCTTCAACAATTCCTCGCCCCACCAACTTCGTTTCACACATTCCAGACCCTTTTTAATAGGATACTTTTGCTGCTGACGGAATTTTCCCTAAGACTTTTGACGCTGCGTCACCGACTCTAACGCGGTTTTCCTCGTCCGTATAAACACGCAGTATATTGATGAAGCCTTTAAGAGTTTCAAAAACCCTTGAGAACTCGCTTAGTTTTTGCGGAACTTTTCTGCCATTCGCCAGCTTTTGGAAAACTGGAATTTCCATAGACTCCATGAGGACAGAGTGGTGGTATGGCACTGATGGAACTGTCGGAACGTCTATTATGATTGCTTCTGTATTCACTTTTGCTTCTTTAGCTATTTCTCTTTGCAGCTGCTCTCTGTGAACGGTGCGGCTAAAGATGTTTGAAATCATGGAGTCCTTTTCGTAAAAGGTCTTTTCGTAAGCGCACTTCAACATCCTTCGCCTTTCAAGGTCACCGATTATCTTGCTTGATTTCTTGCAGTTTTTTAAAGCCGCCCAAACAGTGTAATCATCCATAGCTAAATACTCCTCTGGAGTTTTAAAGTCTGTCAGCCCAAGCTCTTCATTTGCCTCTTCCATAGCCATGGCAAGCATTATTTGCGCTGCTCTTCCAACACGGTGGAAGTATATGCTTTTGAAAGATTCTATTCGGGCTATTATGAAGGATTCTAAGGCTGATAAAGCGCCTAAATCCACTGCAAGGTTTTCACCTAAAACATCCAGTGCATGAATTATTCGAAAAATGTCAATGAAGCCATATTCTGCGCCCGTGTGATGCGTATCCCGCACAATAAAGTCTTGCTTGTCAACGTCTACAGCGCTGCTTATTATCTGGTCTAAAAACGTCTTTTTAGGCTTGTGAAGCTTTCCAACAGCAAGCTTGCTAACCTCTTTCGGCTCGAAACCAATCTTGTTCAATATGTCTGCCAACTCGCTTTTTTCAACAACCCATGAAGTAATGTCCTCATGTGTCTTGCCAAGCTCCTTAATCAGCAAATGTTCAAAAACATGCGAGAAGGGACCATGCCCCACGTCATGAAGCAAAGCCGCAATTTTAACCATTTCCGCTTCGTCTCCGCTTATACGCCTCGAAATATTAGGGTTCTCTACAACTTTCCCAGCCAAATACATAACGCCAACAGAATGTTCAAACCGCGTGTGGTTTGCCCCTGGATAAACATACTCGGAACCCGCAAGCTGTCTCAATCTTCGCAGTCTCTGAACTGGATAGGAATCTATAACTGTTTTTTCGTTTTCAGTTATGTAAACATAGCCGTGAACCGGATCTTTTATTTCACCCCAATAGTTTGTCAGCATTCATATTTTCTCCAAAGGCTCTTGGATTATTACTGATGCATTTTCACGCTTATAATTTCTAATGTTGAAATAGTAAGAGTTTAAGGTAAATGAAGGAAAAACTTTTGCATCTCGCGAGAAAGTGTACAAAACAAAAAAGAAAATGTAATTAATTTTTTGGAGAAATGCCTTTATTTGCTGAAAATTTCTCTATAAAATCGATAAAGTCGTCGTATTTTGTATCTTTTTGAACATGTCCTTCTTCTAATATCTTGCTCCACTCTTTAAGAAATGGGCAAGTATCTGTTATCCTAAACGTGCAATATGCAGGTTCGCATTCTTGTTTCTCCTTAGGACATAGTTGCTGCACTAGTTGATTTTGAAGTTTCTGAATTTCTTCTTCTATTTTTCCCTTTTTTTGGAAAAGATCGATGATTTTTTTTCTCAACTGCTCTTTGTTCAAACTACGCGTCCTCCGCCTCTTTTATTATTGGTTCCACGATTTTCCAGATATCAGAGGCTATCATTTGTATTGGACGTGTATCATCACCATCTATTATTCTGACGTTAGTTCTATTGCTAAAACGTTTCAAAAAAATTTGTCTTACATGCTCTAAGTATTTCTTTCTTTCGAAGTAATTAGGGATTTCATTTCGTTTATATCTGATTCTTGTTAGGGCAACTTCAGAATTTAAATCAATTATGATTGCAATGTTCGGGATGGGTGCGATAGTCTCATTTTTTTTCTCTATGAGGTCAAGGTCAAGACCTCTTGCACCTTGATAAGCTACACTAGATAGGTAATACCTATCCATGATTACTATCTTCTTTCTTTGCAAAGCTGGTTGAATATTTCTCTTGACGTCTTCAAGACGATCTAAATAGAAAAATTGTAGCTCAACTTCTGGGCTTATTTTATAACGACCATTAGTCGCTAATTCTTTTATTTTTCTACCCCATTTCCCATCTGTTGGTTCATGAAAACAAACGGCATCGTATCCTTTTTTTATAAGCGTCTCTAGGAGAATTTTTGCTTGCGTAGTTTTCCCAGCTCCATCAATTCCCTCGATAGCAATAAGAACACCATGCTTTAGACGTTTACGCTCTACAACCTCTAACAAGCTGCAAATTCTCCTTCCTCTCTTTTGTGCACGTTTTCTTTTTTTACATTACTATGATTAAAAGGCTTTTGGCATGTTCCGAATAAATTGAACAAATCCACTAAGAAGTTTCCAGCACCTTCAATACTTTCCTTAAAGACGCTTCGTTAATCTTGTTTGTTAGAAAGGTGATGAGGTCTTCTGGCGAAAGATATCTTGGCCCTCTTTCATGTAAAACTAGAATTTCAACAGTGTTTTTGTTGAATAAGAAGCGGAGCATGTAGTAATCAAATTTTAGAGGTTTCTTCTTCTCCTCCGCGGTTTCTTTGTAATAGCGAATTATACAAAAGAAATCCATTATCTGCAGTGGTTTTTTATGGATAGTCTTTAGCACTTTGGCGACCTCTTCAGCGTCTAGGTAGTTGAAGCTGTTGGTTTCTGCTATTCCGAACTCAAAAATTACGGTGCATTGTGGTATTGAAGGGGTTGCGACATCTTCTAGGTTGAAAGTGTTGGTGTTTAATTCGTTGAAGAGCCTTATCATCTGTTCCTGTAGCCGCTTGTTTGAGATCGAGGTGGTGAAAACTGCTGTTTTGTGGACATTTACTGGAAAACCTTCGTAGAAACCAAGCATTTCCTTAAACTCTCTTCATTTTCCTTATTTTTTCCAAGTTCTCAAGAAGTCCAGAAAGAGTATTGCCGAGTTTCTGCAGTTCCTCCACGTTTTCCGTGTTCTGCATCTTATTTTGTATTTCCTGAATTTTTGTCAAAAGCGTTGCTTCAAGGGTGTCAAGGGCCATGGCGCTTGTTATCCTTGCCGGTTCCTCCCCTTCCTTTACTACTATGACTTTTTTCTCGCATTTTGCGCACCA
>JAVZMA010000012.1:0-46942 GCA_038883475.1 Bathyarchaeia archaeon | reverse complement strand
GTACTATGCCGTTTGCTCCAGACTTTTCCACATAATCCTCAATGAAGTGCTTAATTTTTCCCTCAACTTCAGACCAGTCCAGATCTAGAATGGAAGGAGTCAATTTCAAAGCAATCCCAACTTTTCATGGTATAAGGCAAATATTTAAAGACAAATATAAATACTGAAAGGTTGTGTTTTAAAGGTATAGAAGGCCTTTATATGAGGCTGAAAACGGGAGAACTTCAGAAACCATCAAAAGGCGTTCGCCAAGGCATGTGTGAGAGGGGATTCTCCGATTTTATGGTTAAAGCAGTTTACTGAGGCTGAGTTTATGGTTGGTCCCATTGAAAAGTATTTGCTCGAAAAGATAGAGGCTGATGGCGCTATCCATATCACTCTCATAGATCCTGAAGAGGTTACGCCTCCGCAAGCCTCAACAATTGCGAGGAAGGCAAAGGAAAGTGGGACGTCGGCCATAATGATAGGGGGCTCGACCTTTGTTTCATCTGCACATTTGGATAAAGTGGTAAAAGCCGTGAAAGGGGTTGTTAAACTTCCAGTGATTCTGTTCCCTAATAACGTGACTGGCATAACCCGCTATGCTGACGCAATATGGTTTATGTCTTTACTAAACTCCGTTGACCCGTACTTCTTGATGGGCGCTCAAGTATTAGGAGCTCCCCTGATTAAAAGGTACTGTTTGGAACCGATCCCCCTCGGGTACATAATTGTGGGCGACGGCGGCACCGCCGGCGTTGTTGGTAAAGCTGTTCCCATACCATACAATAAGCCAGAGCTTGCGGCAGCCCATGCCCTAGCGGGGCAGTATTTAGGCATGCGGTTCATATACTTGGAGGCGGGGTCAGGCGCGAAAAGACCTGTTCCGCCAAACATGATTAGCACTGTTAAACAATACATTGATGTCCCCCTAATAGTGGGGGGAGGCATTAGAACTAGGGAGCAAGCGTTGGCGGCGGCGTCCGCCGGCGCAAACGTCATTGTTACAGGTAACATTGTTGAAAATGCAGGGGTTAGAGAGAAAGTTTCTGAAATCGTTGGTGGCATAAGACATAGCCGACTTTGAGTTGTCTTCTTTCTGTGAAACTTACCTTGCGATAAGAGGCTTAGGGTTAAGGCTTTTTGACGTGTTCTTGTTAGAAAGCCAAAATAAATAATGGTATGCATCAAGTTTAGGAGATAAAGCTTGAACGGTCCAATGAGTGAAACGTACCGCCAATACATAGTGGCGTTGGAAAGCGAACTCGGACGGTTATATGCCATAAGCGAGAAGGCAAGAGCAAAAGGCTTTGACCCCGCACCAAAACCGGAATGCAAAATTGCAAAAGATCTAGCTGACCTCGTAGAAGGTCTTGTGGGCCCGAAGGGTGTGGCTGAAAGCATTAGAGAACTGAGCAAGAAACTCTCGCGCGAAGAATTAGCCTTTAAAATAGTTGAAGAAATAATTTATGGAAAATTTGGCCACATGGAGCCGGAGGAGGCAGCGGAACAGGCGATACGAACTGCTCTTGCAATTTTTACTGAAGGGCTTACAGCAGCGCCTATACAGGGAGTGGCGAAAGTTAAAATTAAAACAAACCGTGACCGCACTCGTTATCTCGCCATTTACTTTGCGGGTCCAATAAGGTCTGCGGGCGGAACAGACCAGGCACTGACACTTGTTGTAGGAGATTTCGTGCGACGACTTCTCGGTTTAGACCGTTACAAGCCTTTGGACGATGAAATTTCACGCTTCATTGAAGAGGTAAGGCTTTATGAACGTTCAGTGAGCCGTTTTCAATACCATGTTTCTGATGAGGAATTGCGGAGAGCTCTCCAATGGCTACCCGTGGAAGTTACGGGCACGGAATCCGACCCCATAGAAGTTTCTGCTTTTCGAAATCTTCCCCGAATTGAAACCAACCGTTTGAGAGGCGGGGCCCTCCGCGTTGTTAACGATGGCATTGTTGGGCGCGCGCCAAAAGTTTGGGCTATTATAGAGAAGCTTGGTTTTCAAGGATGGGATTGGCTGAAGGAGTTTCAAAAGAAGTCTGAGAAAAAATCCGGAGGCTTCATGGATGATGTGATTGCTGGACGCCCAATTTTCTCCTTTCCGTCTACCCGTGGCGGTTTTAGATTAAGGTATGGTAGGGCGAGAAACACGGGCTTAGCCGCGGTTGGAATGCATCCTGCAAGCATGCAGGTGCTCGGCGGCTTTTTGGCGGCTGGAACACAACTGCGCTTGGAACTTCCAGGCAAGGGTGGCATTGTTGTTCCGGTTGATGCTTTGGAACCACCAGTTGTTAAGCTGAAGGATGGTTCTGTTATTCGCGTTTCCACCGAAAACTACGCTAGGATAAAGGACGATGTTGAGAAAATCCTCTTTTTGGGAGACATTTTAATCAGTTTTGGAGACTTCCTTTACAACAGCAAGGTTCTTGCGCCTTCTGGGTATGTTGAAGAGTGGTGGGCCGAGGATCTGAAAAGAGCTTTGGCTGAAAAATTCAATGGAAACCTTGAAAAGGCTGCAGAAGCTGCAAAAATTCCATTGGAGAAGATTAAGGGTTTCTTGGAAAATCCCTTTGTCAACAAGCCAAACGTTAAAGAAGCTGTAGCCTTGTCGCTTGCGGTTGGTGTTCCTCTTCACCCGGCTTTCACGTTTTTCTGGCCGAATCTCGCTTCACTTGAAGAGCTTGCCCTTTTAAGGAAATGGCTCTTAGCTTCTGTAGTTAATTGTGATGATGGTGTTTGCAAAATTTCTGGAGAGATGGACGCAAAGGTCAAGCATGCTTTGGAGGTTATCTGTTTGCCGCACAAGGTTTCGGATGGAAAGATAGTTGTCGAAAATGAGGAAGCTTATGCTTTTGCCTTTTCCCTTGGTTATGGAGCTACGCGGAACATTGATGTTTCAGCGGCAAAATCTGTTTTGGAAGCTGTCAGTTTACTTTCTGGCGTGCAGATTAAGGATAAGGCTCCTACGCTTGTTGGCGCGCGAATGGGGAGACCCGAAAAGGCTAAGAGACGGGAAATGAAACCCCTTGTCCATGTTCTTTTCCCTGTTGGTTTGGCTGGGGGTGCCCAAAGGGACATTGTAGAGGCTGCGAAGGGAGGGCCTGTTTTTGTGGAGGTTGTTAAGCGCAAATGCCCAATATGTAAGACATTTACTTTTGGTATAAGGTGTCCAGCTTGCGGCTCTGAAACTTTCATTGAGAAAGTTTGTCCTATATGTGGAAGAACACTGAAGAATGATAATTGCCCAGTTTGTAAAGTGCCAGCGAAACCCTTCCAAAAGCAAGTTGTTAACTTTAAGGAACTGTTGGAGGCAGCTTGCACGCGTTTGGGTGTTTCTATGCCCAAGGTTTTGAAGGGTGTTCGTGGATTAACAAATGAGACAAAGACTCCGGAGATTATTGAGAAAGGGGTTCTCCGCGCTAAATATGACTTGTCTGTTTACAAGGATGGCACAATTCGTTTTGACGCAACAAACGCTCCTTTAACTCATTTTAAGCCTTCCGAAATTGGAGTGTCTATTGAGAAACTGAAGAAGCTTGGGTATGCCTATGACGTTTATGGCGCGCCGTTAACCAGTCCAGATCAAGTTTGCGAATTGAAGCTTCAAGACGTTATTATCCCTGTTAAATGCGCGGAATATTTTGTTCATGTTGCAAACTTTATAGATGATCTTTTAACCAGAGTTTATGGGCTTACTCCATACTATAATGTTAGGAAGCCAGATGATCTTGTGGGGCACCTTATTTTTGGCTTAGCCCCCCATACATCAGTCGGTATTTTGGGGCGGGTTATTGGCTTCACTAGTCTAAATATTTGTTATGCCCATCCAGTTTGGCATTCAGCTAAACGCAGAGATTGCGATGGTGACGAGGATGCTTTGATGCTGGCTTTGGACACTTTGCTTAACTTTTCGCTGGAGTATTTGCCCGCGCAAATAGGTGGAATAATGGATGCTCCGCTTCTCTTGATTCCCGTTGTCAACACGATGGAAGTGCAGAGGCAAGCACACGATTTTGATGTTGCAGACGCCTATCCCCTCGAGTTTTACGAGAAAACTTGGGAAAACGCGGAAGCCAAACATGTAAGCTCCCTCATAGACCTTATTGAGTGCAGACTCGGCACCGAAGCGCAGTTCGAGGGCTTCAAGTTTACAACACCTGTAACAAACGTTAACATGGGGAATCCTGAAAGTGCCTATAAACGACTTACAACCATGATTGATAAACTTAACAGTCAGTTGGAGTTGGCTGAAAAAATAGAGGCTGTAGACGCGAGAAGGGTTGCGCTTAAGGTTTTGACAACGCATTTCATAAGGGACATCGCTGGCAATTTACGGGCTTACTCCACACAGGGTTTTAGATGCAAAGCATGCAATAAACGTTTTCGCCGCTTGCCCCTGCGTGGGAAATGTTCTCTATGCGGCGGGCAACTAGCTTTGACAGTTTATCGCGGCGGCATCGAAAAGTATTTGGAGGCAGCCCAGCGGCTGGTTGAAAGATACCGTTTGCCACAGTATTATGCGCAGAGGATTTTGCTGATGAAAGAAGAGATTAACGCCTTGTTTGAGGGGAAAAAGCTGAAGCAAATCAGCCTAACAGATTTCGCCTAAAAGAAAACTTTTCTATGTAAACGGCAAATCTATTTTTGGTGGATAACTATCAAGGAAGTTTACCATCCCAACGCGTACTTAACAAAAATTAGAAATGTTAAGCTTGGGTTAAGGGCTAGAACCCAAATACTCAACGTGTTAGAGAAGAAGGGTTCAACCGACGCTAAAACGCTCTCCAAAGAAGCCAAACTGCAGTATAATGTTATTATCCATCATTTAAGGCTTTTAGAAATTGAAGGAATGGTTGAAAGAAAGGGGCGCCGACCCTACATTTGGGAGCTTACTGGTTTAGGGCAGAAGCGCCTAATTAACTTAGCCTAGAAAGGGCAGCGGCATGGCACTTGCCCACACTTTGGGCATTTCTTATCATACTTGGCGAGGGCAGCCTTTTCTAAGTCTATGTTGGTGATGTTTGCAAGTGAAGCCAGCCAAGCGATGACGTCTGCGAATTCATTTTCTATGGCTTTTACGTCTGCTTTTTCTAAGGCTTCCTTCAATTCTTCAACTTCTTCTACAAGCCAATTATAGGTTTTAGCTAAGCCTCGTTCGGAATCTCTATGAAAGTAAAGGCGCCGCATCAACTCCTGAAACTCATGTATATGCATAATGTTCCTCCATTTCCTAATTAATGTGCATGTGCCTTGTTAAGGCTTTAATGTTGGAATTGGACTAGGTTTTTCTGTCCTTTTGCAGTTATGTGGAATACTTTGACTCCTTTCCTTTCTAAATATGCAGAGATGAACCGTCTATGACAGTATTTAGGGTTTGGCTCCATGCACATTATGCATGTTCTCTTTTGAACGGCTATTGCCAGTAATTTCCGGATTCCTTCCCTAAACAGTTTTGTTCGCATATGCGCCTTATATCCTCCCCTTCGGTAGCCCCCAAGCTCTTTCCCCAGCCAAACATACTCTATGCCATGTTCTGGAAGCCACCTTTCCATTTGCTCCTTTTTAAAGTGGTCAACTTTTGATGTTGGAAAGCTGCGAACATCAACAAGAATTTGAATTCCATGCTCGTTTAGCAGCTCTAAGAACTTGTCTTTTGGATGATTGCTGTGCCCGACAGTCCATATTATACACACAAAAGTTGTCACTGAAGCTTCACTGTTCTTAACGAATTTTTATATATCCGTATGCTTCAGTTGCGTTTTCAAAACAATAATGCACTTTCTGATATTCCCTTCTGAATTCTGCAACATCCGTTTTCACTTTTTCCGGCGGTTCCCTGTCTATTATCACACGCTTTATTAACTCAGCTATTTCCACCATCTCAGACTCTCTCATCCCAAGCCTTGTAACCTCTGAAACGCCCAACCTTATCCCGCCAGGATGCTGGAAATGTCTTCCTTCCTTAATATCCCATGGCAAAAGGTTTCTGTTTATTATTATGTTTGCCTTTTCCAAAGTTTCCTCTATCGTACCGCCATCGCCTTGTTTTGTTATGTCGATTAGGATTACATGCGACTGGGTGAAGCCCTTATGCTCCGCCAAAACATTTAATCCCCTTTCGTAAAGGGCTTGAGCTAAAGCCTTAGCGTTCTTCACCACTTGACTTGCATATTCCTTACCAAACTCCAACATCTCAGCACATGCAACTGCAACACCAGCCACAGCATGCAAATGATGATTACTCACCATCCCCGGGAAAGTCGCGCGTTTTATCTTGTCTGCATACTTTTCCCATGACAAGACTCCACCGTGTTGAGGTCCAAAGAACGTTTTGTGGGTGCTCATGCTTACGACATCCGCCCCCTCTCTAAGGGGATCTTGGAATTGTTTCCCAGCAATTAATCCAGCCACATGAGCTGCGTCATATCCGACTGTCCCGCCAACCGACCGCACAGTGTCTACAAGTTCTTTGATTGGATGTGGAAATGGGAAGACACTAGCGCCGAACATAACGAGTTTTGGCGGTCTCCCTTCCGCCGCAAGTTTCTCAATTCGCTCTTTCGCCTTATCTACATCTATATTTAGTTCTTTATAGTCTAAGGGCAAATATTCAACAGCCAAGCCATGAACAGCCCCTGCTGTGCCGCCGAGTTCCTTTTTGCCCATTGTAATGTGACCTCCACACGGGATTGACAGTGCCATCATGGTGTCACCCGGCTCCGTGAAAGCCGTGTAGACAACTAGGTTTGCCACAACACCTGAAATCGGCCTAACATCAACAAATTCTGCAGAAAACAGTTTTTTCATTAATTCAATGCATTTAAACTCCACTTGATCTATGTAGCGGCAACCAGCGTAAACACGTTCTCCAGGCCAGCCTTCGGCGTAACGATTTCCGAAATCTGCTGTTAGGGCTTCACGAACTGCTGGGCTTGGAATGTTTTCGCTTGCTATAAGAGGGATGCATTCTCGGAACCATTTATGATGTTGTTCTAGAAGGCTAAATATGTGACTGTAATCTTCTCGAGGATTTGCCATCGAAGACACCTGTTTTGACCATATTATCGTTTGCCCAAGAATAAAAAGTATTTGAAATTGCGTAACGTTAATTAATGAAGGAAACAATCATTTTAGCGCCAACCATGAAAGAGGTTGGAAAATGAGTAAGAAAAAGAAGAAGGAGTCGGCGCCAATGCCCGCGGCAAGCGCCGGCCTATTAAGGTTCTTTGAAGAGGAAACAGAAGGCGTCAAAGTCAGACCTGAGGTTCTTATAGGTTTAGCAATAGCGCTAATTATTGTATGTGCTCTAGCCAAGGTATTCTTTGGGTGATTTTAGCGGCGTGGCGTGTGCAAAACTTCTATGCGTTGTACAGAGTTGAGGTGAATGAAAATTTCGCTTCTTTCTTCTCTGCTTACAACCTGCGGTACGGGTTGGGCGATTGTTGCCCGCAAAGTAATCAGCTCAGCATCTGAGAGCCATATTCCCGCTGGCTCCCGCGTTATAGCTGCGAGTGTTCCCTCAAAGCCGTAAGAGGGTTCTAGAATCACCCGTATCTTTTTTCCATAATTCTTTTCAAGCATGTGAAATATGGTTAGAGGTAGTTCTTGTTCTGGCATTAAGTTTCGCAAAACATCTAATTGGAATTTGGTAAATAAAACAGTTACCCTTCGCGGTTCTGCATACCTCTATCAACGCAAATGGTAATTGCATAGGTGTTTTCCTGGTTGTTTTTGACTTTTTCATTTAAAATTTACGCTTAGTCTGCAATACAATTTATTTTGGGCATGTTTTAACCTTCATAAGGCATCTTTTCACGGAGGGTTGCGACATTTTTTAATATGCCCGTTTCCTCTTAGAATCCGCGTTCGGGATGGTAAACATGGCTTCCGCTGGCAAGTCAAATTTAGAATCGTCTATAGAGAAGGCAGTTAAGCACTATTCTTCGCTGTTTTTGCTTCCTTCGCTTAGAAGGGCTATTATTCTTCTAGCGTTGCTATGCGTAATCAGCGGATTGCTCTCGGCAGTTGCGCTTTTTAATCAAATTGAAGGATTTTTTAACGGCTTGATTTTGGGGTTTTCCCTTTTTTCCGTTAGCTTAATACCTGATTATTTCACCGCAAAAATTCTCCTGCCGCGAAATCCTATTTATGACTTTAGAAGAACCGTTGTAGTTTCCCTTTTTTGCTGGTTTTTCTGGCTAATCTTCATTGTAGTTGGTGTTTTCTGCGCTTCTGCGTTTGGCGCACAGTTGTGGCTGATTAAACTCTGCGTTTTCGGGTTTTACGTCGTCTTGATTTTCCGTTTAATAGTTGTAAATGCGACATTGCCAGCTAGTTATACGCGGCGCTTAGTCGTCTCTTTTCTTTCCCCATACCTTTGCATTGTCCCGTTCGTGGTGTTGTGGGTGAATTGCGGTTACATTACACTTTTGCGGGTTTTACTGTTTCTCCTTCTGTCACCAATAATTAGTGTTTCCATAGTTCACGTGTTCCTTTCTCTGATTAACCGTGTAGGCAAGCAAATGTTAGGTGTTCCTTCAATAACTTTTTTTAAGGCTTTTCTGCTAAACTGGGTGGCAGATTTGAATGTTCCTTTTGAAAATTTACTTGAAAGGCTAAGCGAAGAGCAAGACATAAGCGTGTCCATAATAAAATTTGATTCTTCAAAACCTAAAGCCGCCATAATAGTCCCCACCGTTCATCCGGGGCCTTTCAAAAACATTGGCAGCAGTCTTCTTCCATCGATGTTGAAGGGTGCATTCGAAAAAAACTTTGGTGGTGTTGCGTGCGTTCCTCTAGGTTTGCTTGGGCATGAACTTGATTTAGCTTCGCAACCTCAGAACCAAAAGATAATCCGTGAAGTTGTGGGTTCTGCGAATTTTGAGACAAAAGAAGTGGGAGCAACGCCCTTCGTTAAGGTTAGTGATGGCTTTGCAACTGCATGCTGCCAAATTTTCGGCAAAACAGCACTCCTCTCTTTTACTCTTGCACCAAAAACCACAGAAGACTTACCGCAAGAACTGGGGCAGTTCATGCGTCAAGAAGCTGAAAAACATGGTCTTTCATGCGTCGTTGTTAACGCCCACAACAGTATTGATGGCGCAGTGAACATGCAAGAGGTTTTAAGCAGATTAGAGGATGTTGGCGCAAAATGTTTGGAAAAGGCAGTTTCTTTAAAGCGTTCACCCGTCAAGGTTGGAGCCGCAACAATAACTCCTAAGGAGTTCAGCCTAAAAGATGGTATGGGTCCAGGTGGCATTACAGTAATCGTTACAGAAGTTGAGGGAATGAGGACGGTTTACGTTGTTATTGACGGTAACAACATGCAAACTGGGCTTCGCGAAAAAATTTTGTTAGCGCTTCACTCTGTTGGCTTTGATGAAGGAGAAATTTTAACAACGGACACGCATGCTGTAAGCGCTATAGTGTTAAAGGGTCGCGGATACCATCCAGTAGGCGAAGCAATGGACCATGAAAAACTAATTGGTTACATTAAAGAGGCGGCGCTTTTAGCTGTGGAAAATTTAGAAAGCTGCAAGACTGGAAGTCGCTTCGTAACAGTTGAAAATGTAAAGGTTATTGGGAAATCGAAGCTTGAGTCATTGGTTCTGATGCTGGATAGGTCTTTTCAAAAAGCGAAAAGGATGAGTGTCCCGATTTTCGCTCTCGGCGGCTTTCTTTTTATGTTAATTTTGACAGTATTTTGAGTCAACGCTAATAAAGGTTGAGCCACTCAACTTTCACTTCTAATGGAAGTGGAGAATAGTGCTCAGAGAAATCCGAATACACGGTCGCGGCGGACAAGGAAGCGTGACCGCCGCACAGATTTTGGCGCATGCCGCTTTTCTTGAGGGCAAATGGGTTCAAGCTTTTCCATACTTTGGAGCTGAACGCCGAGGAGCACCTGTCAAAGCCTTTGCAAGAATAGACGACAAACCAATCTTTTTGCACAGCCAAATCTATCACCCAGATTATGTGATAGTTCTAGACCCAGTTATCTACAAGGTTGTTGATGTCACTGAGGGTTTAAGGAAGGATGGAATAGTTTTGATAAACACTACGAAAAAGCCGGCGGAGATAGATGTGAAAGGTTGCAGAGTTGCCACTGTTGACGCAACTGGGATAGCGCTTGAATTGAACCTTGTGGTTGCAGGCGCGCCGATTGTCAGCACATCAATTTTGGGAGCTTTCGCTAAGGCAACTGGCGAAATTAAGTTGGAAAGCGTTTTAAAAGCCATAAAAGAAACTTGGTTAGGAAGTGCTGGCGAGAAAAATGCAAGGGCAGCTGAATTGGCTTATGAAAGATTGGTGAAAGGGTGGTAGTTTTGGAAGATGCAACTTCAAAGTCCAGAAAAGAAGCGCTGCTGACACCGCTTTCAACCCCCACATATGGCAGCATGGGTAAAACGGGTTTTTGGAGAACCTTCCGTCCAGAAATTGATTACTCAAAATGTACGAAATGCACGCTTTGTTGGATTTATTGCCCCGACGCGGCTATAGAACGCCAACAAGACGACTCGCCCAAAATAGATTATGATTACTGCAAGGGCTGTGGGATATGCGCCAACGAATGCCCAGTTAAGGCGATAACAATGAAACGGGAGGAAGAGTAATGGCGCAGACTATTGTTGACACCGCAAATCACATAGCTGGATACGCTGCAAAAGCAGCTAGAGTTAAGGTTATTGCAGCCTACCCTATAACCCCCCAAACAACAATTGTTGAGAAAATAGCTGAGTTTGTTGAAAACGGCGAGTTGGACGCTGAATATATTTGCGTGGAATCCGAGCACAGCGCCATGGTCGCATGTATAGGCGCCGCGGCAGCAGGAGTTAGAACCTTCACTGCAACTTCAGCCCACGGTTTGGCTCTCATGCACGAAGCCTTACACTGGGCTTCCGGCTCGCGCTTACCAATAGTGATGGCTGTCGTTAACCGAGCAATGGGGGCACCATGGAGCATATGGCCAGACCTCAGCGACTCTCTTTCCCAAAGAGACACTGGGTGGATTCAGTTTTACTGCGCTGATAACCAAGAAGTGTTTGACACGATAATCCAAGCCTACAAACTTTGTGAAGATGAAAAAGTTTTTCTGCCAGCCATGGTTTGCCTTGAGGGCTTCATTCTCTCGCATACATATTCCCCTGTGAAAATCCCAGACCAGAAGGAGATTGACAATTTTCTGCCTTCCTACAAGTCTGGGTGGATTTTAGACGTTAACCGTCCCCTGTCTCATGCAAACCTTGTTTCTCCAGAGTATTACATGGAGTTTCGTTACATGATTCAAGAAGCCATGGAAAACGCGAAAAAGCTTATCCCAAAGATTGACAAGGAATACGGCAACCGTTTTGGCTTTGAGTATGGAGGCTTGGTTGAAAAGTACAAGTGTGAAGATGCTGACCTGGTGCTTATCACTATGGGAACTATGGCTGGCGACGCGAAAATAGCTATAGACAAAATGCGGAAGGAAGGATTGAAAGCTGGACTGGCAAGAATTCGCGTTTTCCGCCCATTTCCAACCGAAGAAGTAAGGAAACTTGCCGAGCATGCGCAAATGCTTGTAACAATCGACCGTCACATATCCTTCGGAGCTGAAGGCTTCCTCGCCGCAGAAACCAAAGCGTCAATCTTCTCCCAAAAAGACCACCCGCTGTTTGCAAGCTTCATCGCAGGCTTAGGCGGTAGAGACGTAACTTTTGAAACCATTGAAAAAATCGCTAGAAAATCAGCAAAGTGGATGCATGCCGGGAAAGTAGAAAAAGAAATGTCATGGGTTGATTTGAGAAGGTGAAGAAAATGGTGACAGTAAAAGAGCTCCCTCGAGAAGAATACTTGCTTAAGGGACACGCAGCGTGTGCCGGCTGCGGTCCATCCATTGCCTTAAGGTTACTTTTTAAGGCGTTAGGAAACAAGGTTATTTTGGTTGTACCAGCATGTTGCACAACAGTTATTCAAGGACCGTATCCCTACACTTCAGTTGCTGTGCCTCTTCAAAATATATTGTTTGAGTCTACTGCTGCAGCTGCTTCTGGAATAGTTGCTGCGCTGCGCAAAAGGGAAATGCATGATGTAACCGTTGTTGGGTGGGCTGGAGACGGCGGAACCGTTGACATTGGTATCCAAGCTTTGTCTGGGGCTGCCGAAAGGGAAGCAGACTTCATCTACATATGTTATGATAACGAAGCCTACGGAAATACTGGAATGCAGAGAAGCGGAGCGACACCCTATGGCGCTTGGACGACAACCACCCCATTAGGTAAAAAGGAACGCAAAAAGAACATGCCCCTAATTATGGCAGCCCATAAAATACCCTATGTCGCAACCGCATGCCCTTCATACCCCATAGATTTAGTTAACAAGCTGAGGAAAGCCAAGGAAATAAGGGGCACAAAGTACATTCACATACTGGCGCCTTGTCCAACTGGCTGGCGTTATGACCCGAGCAAAACAGTTGAAGTTGGGCGGCTTGCCGTGCAGACCGGCTTGTGGGCTCTCTACGAGATTGAGTACGGGAAGTTTAGACTTAATCCTCCAAGCGACCGACTGTTTGATAAAACAAAGCGTAAGTCCGTTGAAGATTACTTTGCGCTGCAAGGTAGGTTTAGGGGCTTAACCAAAGAAGATGTTGGGCGTATTCAGCGTTGGCTTGATGAAGACTGGGAAACGTATCGAAAACTTGCCTCAAACTAGTGGCAAAAAGTGCGTCTGATTAGACAATGCACGGAAAAATATAAGAGGCTAAAAACAGATGATATAGTCTGCTTAGCAGTGCCTACCTGTCGTTTAATCAAAGGAAAAGGAGGTAGAACATGACAGAAGAGAAACAGAAAAAGGAAAGACCAGCAAAGAATGCGCAGAAAACCCAGACCAACGAAACAACAGTGCTCGTCGGCAAAAAGCCAGTGATGAACTACGTAGTTGCCTGCCTAACATTTTTCAATTCTGGAGCAAAAAAGGTCGTTGTCAAAGCAAGAGGGCGGGCAATCAGCAGAGCCGTTGACACGGTTGAACTTTTAAGAAGGGCTTTTCTAAAAGACTTGCAGCTGCAAGGAATTAGCATTTGTACAGAGGAAGTCACTAGAGGCGAAGGACAAAAGGCTAATGTCTCAGCAATCGAGATAACCTTAACAAGACCATAGACCCCCCGCGCCTTCCATAAGCTTGGTTCGTGGCTTGGCGTTAAGTGGTTTATCTTTGATTATTGAAGTTTTTCTATAAGGAATGAGCCCTAAGTATATATAAAACGGTTTCTTGATAATCCCTAATCTCGTTAGGTGATACAAAATGAGCGCATACCCAAAAATTGTGGTTACTCCACCAGGACCAAAGGCGAGAGAACTTGTTAAAAAAGACGAGAGTTTGATTTCACCGTCTTACATAAGGTTTTATCCGCTTGTAGTTGAGTCAGGAAGTGGTTGCATTGTGAAGGATGTTGACGGAAACGAATACATAGACTTTAATTCTGGGCTGGCATGTTTAAACGTTGGTCATAACCATCCAAAGGTGATTACTGCCATAAAGAACCAGTGTGACCGCTTTTTGCATTATTCAAACACAGACTTCTACTATCGCGAAGTTGTTGACCTCGCGGAAAAACTTACGGAGATAACTCCTGGAAAAGCGGAGAAAAAGGTTTTCTTCGGCAACAGTGGAGCTGAAGCCATTGAAGCAGCAATTAAGCTCGCGAAGTGGCACACCCGCAAACAGTTGTTTATCAGCTTTATTAATGCCTTTCATGGACGGACTATTGGGGCGCTATCCCTTACCGCGAGCAAGCCAGCTCAAAGGCGCTATTTCTTCCCCTTAATGCCTGGCGCAATTCATGTTCCCTACGCCTATTGTTATCGTTGTCCTTTCAAATTGACTTACCCCAATTGTCACTACTGGTGTGTTGACTTTATCGACGAGTTTGTTCTGCAGAAGTATGCGCCTCCAGAAGATGTTGCAGCCTTGGTCTTCGAGCCAATCCAAGGTGAAGGCGGATATGTTGTTCCGCCGCCCGAATACTTCCAGCGAATAAAGAAGTTAGCTGACAAATATGGTTTTCTGCTTGTTGATGACGAAGTGCAAGCTGGCATGGGGCGGACGGGAAAGTGGTTTGCAATTGAGCATTGGAATGTTGAACCAGACATTTTGTGCAGTGCAAAGGCGTTAGCCTCTGGATTACCACTGGGTGCAACTATTGCCAAGGCAAAAATAATGGACTGGGTGGGCGGTTCTCATGCAAGTACATTTGGCGGAAATCCCCTATCATGCGTCGCGGCAAACACCGTTATTGACATCATTAAAGAAGATAAGCTTCTTGAAAACGCAACTAAACAAGGCACCTACATTCTCAAGAGACTTGAGGAATTAAAGGAAGAAAGCGAAATAGTCGGCGACGTTAGGGGGAAGGGCTTAATGATAGGCATCGAAATAGTTGAAGACAAAGAAAGCAAAAAACCAGCAGCTAAAAAGGCAAATGAAATTATAACTCGCTCTTGGAAGCGCGGGGTGGTCGTGATAACCTGCGGGGCTTCCACAATAAGGATAGCACCACCACTTAATATCACGAGACAGCTTATTGACGCAGCGTTGGACATAATAATAGACTGTGTAAAAGAGGTTGAAAAAGGAACTTAACACGAAAGGGCTCCTTATATGCAGATTAAGAGGCTCACAGTAAGCGATTATGAAGAACTGACAAGGCTTTGGCTAAGAGCTAAATTGCCATTCAAACCTAAAGGAAGAGACAGCAAAAAGGCAATAGAAAAGCAAATGCAAGCCAACCCAGAGTTTTTCCTAGGCGCCTTCGAGGACAACCATCTTGTCGGCTCAGTCATAGTTAGTTGCGATATGCGAAAGGGCTGGATTAATCGCCTAGTAGTCGACCCAAACCATAGACGCTGCGGCATCGCAAAAGCCTTAATCGCCGAGGCTGAAAAAACTTTGAGAAAACGCGGGGTTCAAATTTTCTGCGCCTTAATCGAAGAAGACAATGCGGAATCCAGGGGGCTATTCCAAAAATATGGTTATGTGGAGCGCCGTGATGTATTATATTTCAGCAAACGCGATAGCAACGAAGTTTAGTGCTCTAAAACGGGGTAAATTACTTTTCCAGTTTCCTCTGTTGGGATTAATCCTGGAGCGCGTTTTTTCAGTTCTTCCTTGAATTTTTCAGACCTCAACATTGCTAGAAAACCCTGTATAGGTTGTTTTTGTAAGCGGTTTTTTTGGATAACAAAATCATACTCCTCATCTGCAATAGGTATAAAGTCTAATCCGTATCGTTCGGCAACCGCCTTTATCCCTAAACCTACGTCTGCTTTACCCTGTAAAACAGCTAAGGCAACCGATGTATGGGATTTTGCCTCAAACTGGTATCCCTTAATTTTTGCAGCAATCTCATTGAAGCTAACTTTCCTTTCTTTCGCTATCATTTTGAGGCTCATGTCCAATAGTATTCTGGTTCCGGAACCAGTGTTTCTGTTTATGAAGGAGACATCGTTTCGGATTATGTCTTGTAGTTGCGTTATGCCTTTCGGGTTTCCTTTTGCGACTATTAAGCCTTGCTGACGGTTGTAACCTCGCACTAAAACTGCCTTTTCGTCGACGCCATACCTTTTTAGGAATGGTATGTTGTATTCTGCTGTCTCCTCATCTAGCAAGTGCACTCCTGCAATATCGGCTTCTCCCCGTCTTATGGCTGCTAAACCTCCCGAAGAACCAACATTGATAACCTTTGAGGTGATGTTTGGGTACTCTCTCCGCAGTAGCTCCAAAAGTATGTCTATTCCAACGCAGTGGCTTCCAATAATCATGATGTCCGCTGGCTTCAACTCTGAACTGAAAAGTTTAACCATAACAATTTCGCCGCTCTCAAGAAATGTTCTGTTTTCTGGAATCTCTATAAACCCATCGGCTTCCGCTAATGTTGTTATTGCCCCAGACCCGCTGAGAACTGGATAAGCGGTGCACTCGCCATCTTCTCCTAAAATAACATTTACTGGCAAATACTCCCTTCTTCCTTCTTGAAGATAAATTTTTTCGGCAGTTTTGGCGTGGATAACCACGTTCTCCAACTGCGGTTTCAGCCCAGCCATTTCCCGCAAAACAGGCATAACAAATATTTGAAATATCGTTAAAGCAGAGGTCGGGTAGCCGGGAAGCCCAAATAGAGGTTTTCCATCCACAACGGCTATGATAAGAGGCTTTCCTGGTTTAACTGAAACTCCGTGAACAAGAATTCCCGGTTTTCCCAAGTTGTCTATTATTTGGTATAAGAGATCGCCTACCCCAGCAGATGTGCCCCCAGAAGTTATAACCATATCTGCCTTTTGAAGTCCCTCCCTAAGTTTTCGAGTTATTAATTCAGCTTCGTCTTTCACTATACCTAGAAGAACTGGCTGGCCTCCGTTTTCAATTGCAGAGGCGTAGATTGAATAAGCGTTAATGTCGTAGATTTTTCCATATTCCAGAGGTTTGCCGGGCTGAACAATTTCGTTTCCTGTTGAGATTATGGCGACAGTCGGTTTTCTAAAGACTTTAACTTCAGTCACGCCAATAGAGGCTAGAACACCAATTTCTCTGGGGGTCAAAACGGTTCCTTTTCTGAGGATAAGTTCTCCAGCCATAATGTCTGACCCGCTAGCCATTATGTTTTCTCCCGGCGAAACCGGCTTGAAAACCCTTAATGTTTTTCCGTCTTGCCAGGTGTGCTCCACCATGACAACGGCGTTTGCGCCTTTAGGTATGGGTGCACCTGTTGAAATTTCGACAGCTTGTCCTTTTTCAACATCGATTTCTGGGCGTTCTCCAGCTCCAATTTTGCCCACAATTTCTAATATTACTGGTTTTTCTTCTTCGGCTCCAAAAGTGTCTTCTGCATGTACCGCAAACCCGTCCATTGTTGCTCTGTCAAAAGGCGGCACATCAATTTGTGCTTGTACGTCCTCTGCTAAAACTCTTCCGTAAGCTTGAGTCAGAGGTACGGCTTCTATGCCTACAGGCTTGGGTGTGAAATGCGCGTAAAGTATTCTTTTTGCCTCTTCAACGGAAACAAGTTTCCTGAAAACTTTTCTTTTCATTTTCACTCCTCCAACGTTCTTAAAAGAATAACCTCAACCTCTTCGCCTTCTTCAATCCCTTCCTTTTCTTCTGGAATTACCACCAAACCGTTGGCTTTAACCATGGATGATATAATCCCCGCGCCTCTAGTCCTAACAAGGTCTGCGACATATCCCTTATCCACTTTTTTAACGATAACCCTTACAAAATCCCTCACCCCAGGGCTTGATGGCACTCTCCTAGCCATTACCGCCTTAACAACATGTCCAGGAGGCTTTCCCGCTGGTGTGCCGAGCATTTTGGATATGAGTGGTTTGGCGAAAGTGTTGAAAGCCATCATGGTTGCCACAGGGTATCCAGGTAAAAGAATGACTGGTTTGCCGTTGACTGCTGCAAGCGCTGTTGGCTTTCCTGGTCTCATAGCTACTCCGTGGATTACAACGCCTGGCTTTCCGAGGGAGTTAACTGCTTCAGGCGCAAGGTCTCTTTCGCCCACGGATGTGCCGCCGCTCACTAACACCAAGTCCGCTGTTGCCAGTCCCTTAGCTATTTGGGATTTTATTTCTGTTATATCGTCTTTAGCGATGCCTAGGTCTAAAGGTTCTCCGCCCGCGTCTTTTACTGCGGCAAAGAGGAAGAAGCGGTTTGAGTCTACTGTTTTGCCCATGGCGACTTCCTGTTTTGGTTCGACAAGCTCGCTTCCAGTAGATAATATGGCAACTCTTGGTTTACGCACAACCTTAACATCGACTTTTCCTATGGCTGCAAGTATCGCGATGTCTTGAGGCTGAAGAACTGTTCCCTTGCTTAACACTTTTTCACCTTTTTTAACATCTTCCCCCTTTTGTGAAACATTATGCCCAGGCGTTGTTGGCCGATAAACCTCAATTTTATTGTCGCCAATAATCTCCGTGTACTCAAGCATTACAACAGAATCTGCCCCCTTCGGAATCGGCGCCCCCGTGGCAACTCTGGCAGCCTTTAACTCATTCACAATAAATTCTGGGACTTGCCCAACTTCCACAGCGCCTACTATATCGAAAACTATTGGATTCGTCGGCGACGCCCCAAAAGTGTCATGTGACCTTACAGCGTAACCGTCCACGGCAGACCTATCAAAGTGCGGGATGTCAACTTCAGACATGACATCTTCGGCTAAAACTCTGCCTAAAGCCTCGGCTATTCGGATGTTTTCTGAGGGAAGCACCTCCATCCTAACTTCCCGCAAATATTTCCCTAAGGCTTCCTCAATCGACATTTGCTCCGTGAATCCCCTTGCCTTAACCTCTTTCATGCTCTCTCCCTCACAAGTTGAGGTTGGTGAAGAGCCAACATGCTTTATTGGCAATTTTCGCTATCTGCACATAAATTGTTGTGTGGCAAATGCTAGAAGTTGCTTGGCTTCGCTATGACTTCCCTTATTTTCAAGTCAAAGAATCTGGCGGCATTTGCTGGGCGTATTCTAAGCGCAGTGTCCGCGCCGCTGCCAGTTCCAGCAATGGCGACGATATCTCTATCAACTGGAATTAGTCCAGCGTCTGCAGCCATCAACGTGATTTCCACACAAACTTTAGTTCCTTCTCCCATAAGCCTGAGCACGTTTGCAATCAGTTCTAATGGTTGAAGCGTGCCAAAATCTTTGCGTACGGCTCTTTCCACACTGCTTAACGCGTGGACACCTGTGAAGATTTTTGCGCCGTTTGCCAGAATTTGTTTTTTGTATCTCTCCTGTAACTCGCTTTTTCCGGGTTCTTCAAATCCGAAACAATGGGTAACAACCACGACGTTTTTACCCTTTAAAATGTTTGATGCTTTTGCTCCTGTCTCGCCTGTCGTTGATGCAACAACTATGTCCTTTATGTTTTCTGTATCCGCGTATTCTTTAACAAATTTTAGGAGGGTGTCTGTGTTTTGTTCGCCTGCCTCTTTGAAGTAAACTGTTTTCTTCTCCGTGAAGCTCATACACGAGTCCCTTTTCAAAATCCTAAGTTTCTACGTTCTTAATTTGCTTTCCTTTACTGGTTTTCGTTTTAGTTCGGTTCCACATATTCTGCATTTTTTAGACTTGTAATCTGCTGGATATTTTTTGTGGCACGCTGGGCAATATCGCAGCCATTGCAGGCGTCTTCGTATGCCCAATGTGGCAAGGGAAGCAAATTCTATTCCCATTTGGTTTGCAACGTTCTGTATGGAGTAATCATCTGTAATTATGAGAGGTTGATAATCCATTGACTTCAGTTCAGAAGCCAAAGCCAAAAGTTGCATGTCCGTTTCTGAAAGAAAGAACGCGTCTCCCAAAGAGGTTGCAGAAGCCATAACTTTGTTCAAAAAGGCTTCTGACGGCTTCCTAACTTTTAATCTTCCATTTTCAACCGCGGTTTTGAACCTGACCCAAGGCATGGAGCTTTCCGCTATTTCCTCCTTAACGTTTGGAACGGTGAATTGTTCTTCGCTTATTGAAAAGGGGTCGTAGCCTACCAGAAAAGCGGAAGTGTCCAAAATTATGGCTTTTCTTTGAATTTTTTATCCCATTCCCTTAAATAATAGTCTATTCCGCAGTCGGTCATAAAAGTTTTCTTTAAATCTTATGAAATACGTTTCATGTTTTGAACGCGTAACAGTTACGCTTGGTCGTTTGGACGCTACTAATTGGCTATATTGCCCATCAATTAAAACACGGATCTTTTGAGGCCTCTTAACCTCGATTTTTAGTGTTGTGTTTGAAGGGAACACTATTGACCTAAAAATGGTTAAAGCGCAAATGGGAGTTAAAACAAAAGCATTCATCTCCGGGTCTAAAACTGGTCCTCCAGCAGCTAACGAATAGCCAGTGGACCCTGTTTGTGTGGATACCATTAGCCCGTCTGTTTGGCATTGCAGTATCGGTTGCTCGTTTTTAAAAATTTGAGCGTAGAGTATTTTTGCCTGTTCTTCTGCCGATATTACAACCTCGTTTAGGGCGTCTGGAAACAGTGTTCCATCTGCCGTGACAGAAAGTTTCTCGCACTTTTCAACTTTAAACTCGCCCCTTAAGCATTTGTCAACTGCACTTAGGGCGTCTTTTGGCTCAACCTCTGTTAGAAAACCTCTGATGCCCATGTTAATCGTCAATAATGGGGGCTCCGGTTTCGGAATTGAAACACAGGCTCTTAAAACTGTTCCGTCTCCGCCTACGGTTATTATGAAGTCGGTTTTCATCTCGCTTAGGGGCACAATTTTTCCGCCGCTTACTTTTTCCGACAAGGTTTCTTCCACATAGACCTCTAAGCCTTTCTTCTTCAAGTAGTTGGCTAGGTCTTGCGTGATTTTAATGGCTTTTTTCTTGTCGTATCGGGCGACCAAGCCGACGCTTTTAAACAATGTTTTTCACCGTTCTCAACTATTTAGCGATAGCTTAATCTATATATGAGTGTTGTTTAAAATTGCTGGTTAAGAATGCTTAGGTTGGTGTGGGCGTGAGCAAACCCGTTGATGTTGGAAGTTTACGTGTTGGAGGCTACATGATAGTTGATAACGAACCATGCCGAATAGTAGACATCACAAAATCCAAGCCGGGAAAACACGGTTCAGCTAAAGCCAGAATAGTGGCTATAGGCGTTTTCGACGGCGTCAAAAGAAGCATAGTCAAACCAGTTGATTCGAACATTGAGGTTCCAATAATTGACAAAAGAAGTGGGCAGATTTTCGCGGTTACGCCTTCCAGTGTTCAAATAATGGATTTAGAAACCTATGAATACTTGGATGCGCCTTACCCAGAAGAGGAGGATTTAAAGGCGAAGCTTTCTCCCGGTGTTGAAGTCGAGTATTGGCGGATAATGGGAAGAGTAAAAATAGTTAGAGCAAAATGAGTTAAGGCTAGTTTAGGTTTACCTAAGTTAACTCCACCAGTCCCAGTTGAGCTTCTTAAAACTTACATAAAGGATTAGTAGAATTATTCCCCAACTCAGCGCTAGGCCCGCAATCTCCAAAATCAAGGCTTCGCTTAGATAAGTGTAGCTTGCCCACGCGCTTATTGCGCATAAACCGACCAGTAAAAGAAGAAACACTGCGAAGTGGATTGCCCGTTCTGTTCCCATTTTAACCAACCGCTTTCATAAGAGTTTATTTTGCGTTAAATAATTTTTCATCAAAACTTATCTCGCAGCTTTTTCTAATATGTTTTGAAGCCGATGATGCGAGAAGAGCCGTCTGATTTGTGACGACAGCTAAATGGCTGAGGCTTCGCATTATTCTATTGGTATCTCATATTCATGTTTTCGCGGTAGACGAATTTCCAGAATTCCCTTTTTAAAGCGGACTTCCATCTTATCCATATACACCGGCACCGGTATACGTGTTTGACAGTGGAATGTTCGGAACTCGCCTTTGTAATGAGTTATGCCGAAGTCATCAAACCGTACCTTCCTCCTCATCTCCGCCGTTATTTCGATGGTGTCCTTGCTTATCGGCTTAACTTGTACAGTGTTTTCCTCAGTGTAAGGTAAATCAACGGTCACTATAACTTCTGTAGGAGTTACCACAACATTGCGCAAAGGCTCCATCGTGCAAGTTCGGCAGTTCCAACTTGGTCTCTCAATTAATGCTTCACTTAGGCGCTCAGCATACTCTTCTAGGCTTTCAAAGTACTCATCTATCAAATCAAAGATTGTCCGTCTCTTTCTTGTTGACATTTTTCACCCTCCTAAGACACATACAATGGTATGTCGTATTCCTGCGTCTTCTTCATCCTCGTCAGCTCTTGCTGAGTTCTCTTCATTATATCTCTTGCCCTTAACCGAATTTCTTCGCCTTTCTCTAGAAGTTTAGAAGTATCCACTTTTATCCCAATGATGTTCGATAACTCCTTCAATACTTCCGCGGCGGCTTCAGGGTCGGGATAGTTAAAGAAGCATTGAGCCAACAAAGTTATAGCGGGCAATCCAAGGTTAGCGCAGCGTTGCAGCATAATTGCTTGCGGTCCGACCATGTAGCCTTCCACTAAAATTTCTATACCCTTCTCTTGAACCATTTTTAGCATTTCTGGGTTTGAGGCAGCGGCAAAAACTTTTGGTTTTTCAATGTCTTGTCTTTCTTGAATTGGGATGCCGCTTAAGGAAATCATCATTTTAACACCCTTCTCTTTTCCCCAGTTAATCAACGTGTTCATTATTGGGTAAATTGTGTCTGCAGAAATGGCGATTTCTGAAACTGCCAAGAGAAGCCCATGATTTCCAAAAATTCTTATTGGCGAGTGTGGCAGCCCTTCATGCAAAACAATCAGCGGAGGAAGCAGTTTAGAATCCATGTATGCTACCTCCTCCAGATTTTTCAGTTCTGATATCAGATGCGAAGCCGCTATGACGCCAACCAAACCAACATCTGGGAAGCCGAAAAGCATTATAGCGCCTGGAGCTATTTCCTTTTTCTCTATAATTTTGACTTCTTCACTCAAATTTAACCCTCAATACTTCTAGGCGTATGGAATGTAAAAATCTTTTGCGAGCCTTGGAGCTGAACTGGACGGAATACCTATTTAAGGACGTGAATAGTTTTAAATTTGGAGAAACCATGGCTTTGGAACATTTAGGCTCATCTCTTTACGAAGCTTTAAAGAAAATATTCAGAGCCTCAGTTGTAGACGAGGCTGCAGTTAAAGAACTCATACGTGACATACAAAGGGCTCTCCTCCAAGCAGATGTTAATGTGCAACTCGTCCTCGACATATCAAAACGCATAGAGGAAAGAGCGTTAAAGGAGAAAGTTCCCCCAGGGATTTCAAGACGTGAGCATGTAATAAAAGTCGTTTATGAAGAGTTAACCCGCTTTCTCGGCGACAAGCCTGTTCCATTAAAAGTCGAGCCGGGCGCGAGAAAAGTGATAATGCTTGTCGGCATTCAAGGCTCTGGAAAAACAACAGCCGCCGCCAAACTTGCAAGATACTTCCAGAAAAGAGGGTTAAAGCCCGCTTTAATCTGTGCCGACACATACCGTCCAGGCGCCTATGCGCAGCTTCAGCAGTTGGCAACAAGAATAAATGTGCCAGTGTATGGCGAGTTAAACGCGAAAGACCCTGTGAAAACAGCCCTCAACGGTCTCAAACACTTTAGCGACAGAGACCTAATAATCATTGACACTGCAGGACGCCACAAGGAAGAGCAAGAACTAATTAAAGAGATGAAAATGCTTGAGAAGAACATTAAGCCAGACGAAGTCATGCTTGTCATTGATGGAACAATTGGCCAACAAGCGATGGTTCAAGCCAAAGCCTTCAACGAAGCCACCCCAATAGGGTCTATTCTCGTAACGAAACTTGATGGGTCTGCGAGAGGCGGAGGAGCCTTATCTGCTGTTGCCGCGACAGGTGCACCAATAAAGTTTGTTGGCACAGGCGAAAAAATCGAGGATATAGAGCCCTTCATTCCATCACGCTTTGTTGGTCGACTGCTGGGGATGGGCGACCTTGAAACTCTGCTTGAGAAAGTTCGTGAAGCAGAAGTGAAAGTTCCAGAGAAAAAGGCTAAGGCTATCCTAAGCGGCAAGTTCACGCTAACAGACATGTATGAACAGTTCGAAGCAATGAAGGGAATGGGCGCCTTAAGAAAACTTTTGAAAATGATTCCAGGCATGTCCTACAACGTGCCAGAAGAAATGTTGGACACAGCTGAGGACCGCTTGGAAAAGTGGCGTGTAATGATTCAGTCTATGACGCCGGAAGAGAGGGACAATCCCAAGATTTTCAACGCATCGAGAATTAGGCGTGTTGCCAGAGGTTCGGGGACAAGCGAAAAAGAAGTGAAGGAGCTTCTGAAGCAGTATGTGCTGATGCGGAGAATGATGAAGACGCTGCGGAGGAAAAAGAAACTGCCCTTCTTAGGAAAGGGATTACCCTTAGATTTTAAGTAATCCTCCAGAAGCTGGGAAAGGTACCGATGGAAATTCTGGAAAAAGCGTTGAAAATGCTTGAAAAACACCCTTTATGCGACCATTGTCTAGGACGGCAATTTGCAATGTTGGGTCACAACATGGAGAATAACGAAAGAGGGAAATCGATAAAGCTAACTTTAATGCTTAAAGCCCACGCGCTTGCCTTATCAAAAGACAAACAAGGTGTAAAAGAGCTTAGAATTCTTGCAACAAACGGTTTCTCCAAAATAGCAAAAGAGATCCTTCTCAAAATGAAGAAACATATTTCAGACAAAGCAACTCCTGAAAAATGTTTTTTATGCGCGAACAAGTTCGAAACCTTGGATAATTTAGTTCAAAAAGCCATAGAAAAACTTGGGGAATATGAATTTCGAAACTTTCTTGTCGGCATCGAGCTTCCTGTAGTGGTCGCGGAACGCGAAGACGAGTTTAAGGCAGAGTTTGCGGTAAACTATGGTGAAAGTATGAAAAACGAGTTTGGAAGGGTTATAGGGCGAAAAATCGCGGAAAAAATCGGCAGAGAAGTTGAATTTAGAAAGCCTGATGTAGTTGTGTTGATAAACCCCTTCACAGAGGAAGTTAGGCTCCAAGTGAACCCCTTATACATTGGAGGACGATATAAGAAACTTGCAAGAGGCATACCTCAATCAAAGTGGTTCTGTCAGGTTTGTCGCGGGAAAGGCTGTGAGAAATGTAATTGGACTGGAAAAATGTACCCAGAATCAGTAGAGGAATTGATTGCAAAACCTTTATTGGATGTAACGGGCAGTGTCAAAAGTGCTTTCCACGCGTCTGGAAGGGAGGATATTGACGCTAGAATGCTTGGCGAAGGACGCCCCTTTGTAATTGAATTGACAAAACCGCGAAAAAGGTTTTTTGACCTTGAGGAGATTGAGGAAAAGATTAACGCTTACGCTAAGGGCAAAGTCGAGGTTTCGAATCTTCATTTTACAGATAAAGATGTTGTCAGAAAATTAAAGAAAGCGGAATCAGCACAAAAGGAATATCGCGTTTTGATAGAGTTTGAAAAAGAAATTAAGGCAAGTGATATGCGCTTGTTGGAGGAAAAATTGACTGGGTTAACCGTGAAACAACGTACTCCTCTGCGTGTTTTGCATAGGCGAGCCGACATGACGCGAGAAAAGCACATATATGAGGTTAAAGTAAAGAAGTTGTCGCCAAAAAGGGCTGAAATGAAAATACGATGTCAAGGGGGGCTTTACGTTAAAGAATTGGTTACAGGCGATGAGGGAAGAACAACCCCCAGTGTTTCAGAAATTCTCGGCATCCAAGCGAAGCCTATAAAACTTGATGTTTTAAACGTTATTATGAAAGATTATGGAGACAAAGAAAAATGAGAAAATCAAAAGGATACCGCGCTGGAACACGCCGTCTCCTCAAAAAGAAGCCAAGAGAACGGGGAAAAATCAAACCGAGTAAACTACTCTATGAATATCAACCTGGAGCACGCGTAGTTATTAAAATAGACCCTAGCGTGCATAAGGGTATGCCTCACAGACGCTATCACGGGAAAGTAGCCACAGTAATTGACAAAAGAGGACGAAGTTACGTTTTGAGCGTCACGCAAGGGGACGCAAACAAAGAGATTATTGTCAGACCCGAACACATAGAACCATATAAAGGTGATTAAAATGGCGAAGAAGGCTATATCAGAAAAAAATCTCACTCTTCCAGAGGTTAAAAAGGTACTTGAATCCATAGGCGAAGAAAACCTAGACCAGTTCCAGCGGCGAACTTACGACTATGTTTCTAAATTTTCAAAAGTGGAAGCTGAAGACGCCGTAAAACTTGTTGGAATTCTCGTAAGCGAATTCGGCTTAGACGAGGAAGAGGCAGTTCAAATAGTTAATTGTATGCCGGAAAGCGTTGAAGAATTAAGGGTTTTTCTTGCCGGCGGCCGCAAAATTATTGAAACTTCAAAATTGGAAGCCATAGTCAAACTTCTGAATGAACATCGAAAATTGAAATAGGCAAAGTTGCTATTATTTTTTAAACAATAACTGAGATAAGTAAAGGGCAATAAAGGCGAATATGACTATGACTGAAAAGCGGTACGAAGAATACGCGTACGTCCTAGACTTTCTACCTCATGGGCGCCCTGGGGTGCGTCCTTCGGGTAGGGCTGGTTACCGAGCTGGCGCCCTTGTCCAGTTGATTGGTGAGGATTTCTTTACTCTTTTAGAGGCGTTAGCTAAAGAGGGAGTAACGCTAAAACCGCATGATCGTGTTTATGTTGGAAAGGAAGCACGGGAGGAAATAACCTACATTATTGGGCGGATAGGTTATGACGAGTTAACTGCGGCGGCGAAGATGGAGCTTCCAGCCGTTATTAGCAGAATAGTGTTGAACCGTGAAAAATGGTTTATAGATTTCTTCAATAACGCAAGGGCGATTACGCCGCGAATGCACGCTTTGGAGCTCATTCCGGGAATAGGGAAAAAGTACATGTGGCAGGTCATAAATGAGCGGGAGAAAAAGCCTTTTGAAAACTTTGAAGACCTGCAAAAGCGCACGGAACTACCTAACCCTGTCAAATTGATTACTAAGCGAATTTTGGAGGAGTTGGCTGGGGAAAGCAAATACCGTCTGTTCACGCGGGCTCAGTAGTGCATTGCCTCTTTAGTGAAGCTTTATGAGTCTTTTAGAAGCTACGAAGTTTTTACTTCGAAGGCATCGAATCCTTCCGAAGAAGCGTCTGGGACAGAACTTCATGGTCGACGCCGCAACTATTGAGCGTTTGTGCGCCTATGCCTCTCTTTGTAGAGACGATGTGGTGTTAGACATTGGCGCTGGCTTAGGCTTTTTGGCGCGTGCCTTGGCGAAAAAGTGTAAAAGTGTTTTGGCTGTTGAACTTGACAAAAAGCTTGTAGGGGTCTTACGTGAACAGACCAATGATGTGCCGAACATTAAAGTAATTGAAGGGGATGTGTTAAAGGTTCAAATCCCAGAATTTAACAAAGTGGTTTCTATTCCGCCTTATGGAATTTCTTCTCGCTTACTCTTGTGGCTTTTTGAAAGAAATTTCGATCGTGCAATTCTTGTTTTTCAGAAGGAATTTGCAAATCGCTTAGTAGCTGACATTGGAAGCGATGACTACGGATGGCTGGCAGTTTTCGCATATTACTATGTGAGTGTTGAACTTTTGGATGAAGTTCCAAAATGGATGTTTTATCCCCCTCCCCAAGTTGACTCCGTCATCGTTCGATTAAAACCAAAGAAACCACCGCCGTTCAAGTTGAAAAACGAGGAACTTTTTAGACATTTGGTGCAGTTGCTTTTTACCCAACGGAACAGGAGGGTTAAAAACGCCTTTAAAGTAATGGCGGGAGAAACAGTTAAACCCGCTGCGTTTCTTCCGTTTCGTGATAGACGTGTCAGAGAGTTAGCCCCAGAAGATTTTGGAGCGCTGGCAAATGCCCTTTCAAGTTAAAAAAGTGTTTTTCACAGACTACATCTTTACCGTTTGGGAAAACGTCTACGAACCAGCAGAAGACTCCTTCCTTTTTGCGGAAAACCTCATTGTAAAAGAGGGTGAAAAGGTTCTCGACATGGGCACGGGATGCGGCATACTTGGCATAATTGCAGCGGAAAAGGCCTCAGAGGTTGTGGCGGTGGACATAAACCCATATGCTGTAAAATGTGCAATGGAAAATGCCAAACTGAACGGTGTTAAGGACAAGATTTCCTTCGTACAAGGTGACCTATTCACGCCTTTAAGGCAAGGGGCAAAGTTTGATGTTATTCTTTTCAATGCGCCCTATCTTCCTTCCATATGTGAAGAGGAAAATTCTTGGCTTGCTCGCGCTTGGGCTGGTGGAACTGGTGGAAGAGATCTCATAGACCGCTTTATTTATGAAGCTCCAAAGTTTCTTGAGCGAAACGGGCGAATATTATTGTTGCAATCCACTTTATCTGGTGTAAGTGAGACGTTAACGGGTTTTTCGCAGCGCGGTCTTAAGACGAGTGTTTTGGCTAAATGCGATTTGCCTTTCTTTGAGGCAATATTGCTTGTTAAAGCGGAGCTTAAATGACGTTCTGTGTGAAGTATAGCACACGAGGTTTTCATCAAAAAATATATAACGTAAACGCCTAGAATTGCTAGAAAACAGTTTGAGGTGCTTGGCGCGATGTGTATCATTGGTAAAGATAGGCTTAAAGAGCTTATTGAAAAGTACAAGTGCATATACCCCTATGACTATAATCTGCTTGATGGAGACGGTTACATTCTAACCGTCAAGGAGGAAACAACCCTACATTATTTAGAACATAAAAACCTAATATCCTACGAGATAGTGTTTACTCCGCCAAACTATGTTGCGCATCTAACAGCCAAAAGCAAGTACGGGCGCATGGGCTTATCCTTTTTAAATGCTGCCAAAGTCCACAGCGGGTTTGTCGGGAGACTTGCCCTAGAACTAGTGAACCTGAGCAATGACCGCTGTCCGATCACAATCAAGCGTGGAGACCCCTTTATGCACATAGAATTTGTGACAAGGGAAGGGGAACCATCTCCGTATATGGGTGAGTACCAGTTCCAATACCTAACAGATGAAGAAATGCAGATGTACCTGCCAATCTTAAAAAAGGTTTTTCCAAACTATGATGAGCTTGCCAAGGTCTGGCTCAAAAACAAGCGGCTTTAAGCATATATAAAACTTTATTCCTCATTATTATTGTTGATAATAACTTGAAATTCATAACTTTAATCAAAAAGGCAACTCTACAAATCGTTTAAATATCACAGTCATCGTATGCTGAAGAGGATGTCCTATGCGCGCAAAAAATTACCGAACTGTAAAAGGGCAGCCCTACACTAGAAGAGAGTTTGTAAAAGGCTTTCCCCCTCCGAAAATAACTAAGTTTACTATGGGAGACACTAAGGCAAAATTTGAATTTGAAGTTAAACTTATAGCCACGGAAAGGGCTCAAGTGCGCCACAATGCTCTAGAGGCAGCGCGGGTTGCAGCAAACCGCCTATTGATGGATAAACTTGTAAACAACTATCGTCTGCAGGTTCGTCCCTATCCCCATGTAATTCTCAGAGAAAACAAAATGATTTTTGGCGCGCATGCCGACCGTCTCCAAGATGGCATGCGGAGAGCTTTTGGAAAACCTATTGGAACTGCAGCCCGAATTGAACCGAATCAAGCGATAATAACAGTGAACGTGAATGCTGACGGAATTGAAGTAGCCAAAGAAGCCTTAAAGCGTGGAAGCGCCAAACTTCCAATTCCATGCAGAATAGTTGTTGAGAAAGCATTAAAGGAAGAGGTGAAGACCGTTGAGTGAAGCAAGGAAAGACCTTATCATCTGGTTTGAGAATTTAAGAAAAACTGATGTCCCTATTGTTGGTGGGAAGAACGCAAACTTAGGCGAAATGTCAAGCGCTGGCATACCCGTCCCACCAGGCTTTGCCATAACAGCATATTCCTACAAAAAATTCATCGAGGAAACCGGAATCGCCGCAAAAATTTATGAGATAATTAAGGAAAATGTGACAAATCCAAGCGACCCCGCACAGTACGAGATAGCCTCCAAAAAAATTCGCCAATTAATAGAATCAACACCAATGCCAAGAGAAATTGCAGACGCCATAAAGTCTGCTTACGAAGAATTAAGCAAAAGAGTCGGTGCTAAAGATATTTACGTTGCTGTAAGGTCAAGCGCAACAGCTGAAGACTTGGCTGATGCTTCCTTCGCCGGGCAACAAGAAACATACTTGAATGTGAAAGGTGTGGATGAACTTTTGGAGAAAACTGTGAAATGCTGGTCAAGCCTCTTTACCCCACGTGCAATATTTTACCGTACTGAGAAGGGTTTTGCTCACGAGAAGGTGTTTATAAGTGTTGGTGTTCAAAAGATGGTGAATTCAAAAGCCGCTGGGGTCATGTTCACACTAAACCCTGTTACCGGAGATCCCAACCAGATTGTTATTGAGGGTAATTATGGTTTAGGTGAATCTGTCGTTTCTGGAGCGGTCACCCCAGACGATTTTGTTGTTGACAAACGAACCATGAAGATAATTGAGAAAAAGGTTTCAAGGAAAACTGTGCAGTACGTTCGTGACCCGAAAACGGGGAAAACCGTCCATTTAGAAGTTCCTGCGGAGAAACAGGGACAGCCGTGCATAAGTGATGAAGAAATTTTAAAACTTGCCGAACTGGCTGTACGCATTGAAAAACATTATGGAACAGCCCAAGATATTGAATGGGCTATTGACAGCGACATACCTTTCCCAAACAACATATTCATTGTGCAATCGAGACCGGAAACTGTTTGGAGCTTAAAACTTGCAGAGGCTCCAAAGGCCGAACCCCCAGAGGTAAAGCCGTCTGAAATGTTTAAAGTTGTAGTTAAGGGAATCGCCGCTGGCAAAAGAGACATTGGCATTGGGAAGGCAAAAGTTGTTCTAAACCCCGAGGAAGCTGCTAAGGTCATGCAGAAAGGCGATATACTGGTCACGGACATGACGAACCCTGACTATGTGCCTTTCATGAAATTAGCCAGCGCCATAGTCACAGATAAAGGCGGGGTGACATGTCACGCTGCAATTGTAAGCCGAGAACTTGGCATACCCTGCATAGTTGGAACCGAAAACGCGACCAAGCTCATGACCACGGGTAAAGATTACACTGTGGATGCGAGAAGCGGGGTAGTCTACGAGGGTGTAATGTCAACGCTGACAGGGCAACCGCCAATGGCGACTTCCATAGCCTCTGTATCTCCATCGGTGGGGGGGATTATCGAGTCGATTCCTGTGACAGCAACGAAAATTTACATGAACTTAGGTGTACCTGAAAAAATCGAGGAATATAAGAATTTACCCTTTGAGGGTATAGGGCTTATGCGTATAGAATTCATTCTGGCAAGCTACATAGGTGAACATCCGCTTTACCTAGTGGAAACTGGGCAGAGCCAAAAGTTTGTGGACAAACTTGCTGATGGAATAGCTACAGTGGCAAGAGCGATTCAACCACGCCCCGTCGTTGTCCGCTTCAGCGACTTCAAAACAAACGAGTATAGAGAGTTGAAGGGCGGAGAAAAATACGAGATTGTTGAAGCCAACCCTATGCTTGGGTGGAGAGGCTGCAGCCGCTACATAAGCCAATGGTACGAGAAAGCCTTCAGGCTCGAGTGTCAAGCCATAGTGAAATGCCGTAAGGAATGGGGTTTAAAGAACGTTTGGGTCATGCTGCCAGTTGTCAGAACCGTTTGGGAAGCCAAAAGATGTTTAGAAATCATGCGGGCGGAGGGACTGGAAAGGACGAAAGACTTTAAGATTTGGTTTATGGCTGAAACGCCTTCCATCGCAATACTTGCAGACGAATTTTCCAAACTATGCGATGGCTTCTCAATAGGCTCCAACGACATGACGCAAGGAATACTCATGATTGACAGAGACTCCGAACGCTTGGGGCAAATGGGATATTTTGACGAAAGAGACCCTGCAGTAAAGCGCATAATAGCGCATCTAATTAAAGTCGCCCATGAAAACGGATGCACCGTCTCAATATGCGGGGAAGGGCCATCAAACCTGCCTGACTTTACAGAGTTTCTCGTAAGGGCTGGCATTGACAGCATATCTGTGAACAACGACGCGGTAGTAGCCACCAAAAAGCTTGTAGCAAGCATAGAACAGAAAATAATTCTTGAACAGCTTGCTGAGCAACGTGAAAGAGCCTTGGGGCGTCCAGTCCAAAGGCCGAAGCAAGATTGGGAATGGGCGCCACGATGGGAAGAATAAACAAAGCAGATTCTGAACTGATTTCCCTTTAAAGCCATCCCGCAAATTTGGATGTATAAACATGAGGCATTTCGATTTTGAAGAGGAGAGAGTTAAACAAAAAATACTGGAGATAGGGGCAAAAAGGGTTTTAATCCAACTTCCCGAGGGATTGAAAAACGAGGCTCTTCGTCTTTCAAAAATTGTCGAGAAAACAGGAGCTTTGCCAATAATTTCTGCAGACCCTTGTTATGGCGCGTGTGACTTGGCAACCGCAGAAGCCGAAAGTTTAGATGTAGACTTAATAGTTCATTACGGTCATGCTAAAATGATAAGATATGAAAAAGTGCCTACACTTTACGTTGAAGCAAGGGCAACTGTCTCCATAGAAGATGCTGTCAAAGAAGCTTTACCCATTATGGAAAAATGGCGAAAAATAGGGCTAGCCACAACAGTGCAACACGTGCAAACTATCCATGTTGCCAAAGAAATCTTACTTCGTGCCGGCAAAACAGTTGTCGTTGGCGATGCTGGGCGAATGAGTTACCCTGGACAAGTGACTGGATGCGACTACAGCAACGCTAAATCGGTGGCTGGAGACGTTGACGCTTTCCTGTTTATTGGAGGCGGGCGCTTTCACGCACTGGGCGTAGGGGTTTCAACATTTAAGCCCACAATAATCGCAGATCCATACGAAGGGAGAGCTTTTTCCATAGATGGGGATGTTCAAAAGGTTCTTAAGCAGAGGTGGGCATGTGTTGAGGAAGCTTTGAAGGCAAAAGTTTTTGCAGTTCTGGTTGGGTTGAAACCTGGGCAGAAGAGGCTTGATGTAGCTTTTAAAGTGAAAGAAAAACTTGAAAGAAGCGGCAAAACCGTGTGTCTTTTTGCTGCTAGGGAGATTACTCCAGAAGTGCTTATGGAGTTTCCAATCGTAGAAGCTTTTGTTAACACTGCTTGTCCTAGGATATCGCTTGATGAAGCGTCAAAATTCCAAAAACCTGTACTAATGGTTAACGAGGCTATGGTTGTCGCTGGCGAACTGTCTTGGGAAGAATTATGCAAAAAAGGCTTATTCGAAAATTAGACCTCGAACTGGCGCTGTCGCAAATAAAGCCTCATCCTTCTCCGAAGCCAAGTCTTGAACAATACACCATTCCCACAGATGTTGCAGCGATAATTCTCCATATCGCAGCCTATACTTATGATGATATTATTGGTAAGAAGGTTTTAGACCTCGGCTGTGGAACTGGGAGGCTGGCTTTGGGAGCGGCTTTCTTAGGTGCAAAAAAGGTTGTAGGCGTGGATATTGACAGAAGCGCGGTGAAGATTGCTTTAGAAAATTCAAAACAAATGAGGCTGCAAAGGAAAGTGCAGTGGGTTGTTGCCGACATAGATGCCATAAAAGGAAACTTTGACACCGTCCTACAGAACCCTCCCTTTGGCGTCCAGAAACGTGGAGCTGACCGAAACTTCATTAAGAAAGCTTTAGAGACGGGCAAGGTTATCTATTCGCTTCACAAGAGCCCAAACACAAAAAGAGATTTGATTAAAAAGTTAAAGGCAAAAGGAACAAGCGTTATACAGACTCAACCATCGCCGTTTCTGAAATGGTTTATTGAAAAGCACGGTGGACAGATAAGAAGCGTTTACTCCATGGTTATGGCCATTCCATATATATTCTCTTTTCACAAAAGGAAAAAACATGAGTTCATAGTTGACTTATACGTAATAGAAAAGATGAAAGCCTATGACAGCTAAAGCGGAACTTTTAAAGGCGATTGCAGCAGAAGTTGTTGTTTGCCGTAAATGCCACCTTTGGCGAACCCGAAAGAACGCAGTTTCAGGCGAAGGCAACCCAGACGCGCTTGTCGTGTTTGTTGGTGAAGCGCCGGGCTACTGGGAAGATGTTAAGGGAAAACCTTTTGTTGGCGCCGCTGGCAAGTTTCTTGAAAGTTTGTTAGCCATAGCTGGGTTTTCGAGGGAAGATGTTTTCATATGTAATGTTTTGAAGTGTCGCCCGCCCGGAAACCGCGAGCCGTTGCCGCTGGAAATACAGACTTGTACGCCTTATTTGGATAGGCAGATTAAGGTTATCCAGCCTAAGGTTATTGTCACGCTTGGCAATCATTCGTCTGCTTACATCTTTTCAAAGGCTGGGCTTGAGTTCAAAAGCATAACGCAAGTGCATGGAAAATTCTATGACGCTGCAATTTTGGGCGGAAAGATTATTGTTTTTCCAACGTTTCATCCAGCTGCGGCTCTCTACAGTGCAAAATACAAGGAACAAATTACCAACGACTTTAAACTGTTAAAGCAAAAACTTGCAGAAAAGGGAATAGCCTAACCCTTCAACTTCACAGTATGCTTCAATTCGGCGATAAGTTCATCGGTGTTTTTGAAAGTTTTGGAAGGCAAATCCTTAAGGAAAGTTTCAAGCCTAACTTGTTTATCATCCTCCAACTCCACAAGCTTCCACCCAATCCTCTTGACCAAAACACTTTTTGAAACGGGAAAACGGGTTTTCTCGATAACTTCCTTAATTGAGGCTAAACCTTTTCCGCTCGTTATCTTTGGAAAAGCGCCCTTCGACAAGTACTCAGTAAAACGCAAAGCGTCATCAAACATTGAGAGGTTGTTGAAAAGAACATAAACAGCCTTTGCACTTTTCTCGTATGGTGTAATAAGCTCCTTAAGTTTTTGAAGCTCAACATTGCTGTACTGGTAATAGTACATTTGTTCCCCTAAACCATGAAGCCTAAAATAGGCCATTTCGCCTGTGTAGGCTGGCAACGTCTTAAATGGGTCAGTGACGTGCGTGACATCCAACTCCTTCAACACTTTTTCAAGCTTTTCGTAGGTTTCAGTTTTCTCCCATCCTGGTCCACGTGTTTCCCAGACCAAGGCGAGGTCTTCACGTTTTATTTTTCTGAAAAATTTTTCCGCTTCCGCCAGTCTGTCTGGTCTGAAAGATGCTGGGGTCTGGAAAAGAAGAATTTTAGAATTTAAAACCTTGCAGATTTGTTTCATCCGCTCAAAAGCTTGGATGCTTGCATCTTCAACCTTCATTTTGGATTTGTGGCTGATGTCTTGATGCGCCTTAACTGTGAATTCAAAATCTTTTGGAGCCTTTTCGCGCCAGCCCGTAACGGTTTCTATTCGCGGATACTGGTAAAATGTGGTGTTCAACTCTACTAGGCTGAAGTTTTCAAAGTATTTTCTCATGGATGTTGGAAAACCGCAACATCCAACCTTAATCATTTTCCTTCGCCATTAAGCACTTATTTTCGGAGGCGGGCGAACTGGCTTGCCGAGCTTTCTTCGCAAAGCAATGCGATATAGTTTTCTCAAAGATTTTACTAGCTGCTCTATGCTTGGCAAACTGGAATAGATGAGCGGGATAGAATCGTATTCGGCAAGCCTAATTGAGTTTTCATCCGGAGCGGTATTGTGGAAGACAACCACTCGCGGTTTCAAGTTGCTCATACGCACAATAAGCATGGGCGAAATTCCATTATTAATGTGGGTGAAAACAAGCGCTCTTTCAGTTGTAGCGCCGAAAAGCTGTGAAAACTCAAACCCCGATAGAGTTTCAACAGCCCTTTTACCATCAACAACAGTATATCCCAAAACCTCTTTAACGGGATGGTTAGCGCACGCTACAACTTCGCCTTTAAGGGCCTTACATAAGTATTCCACGCGAACCGGAATAGGAAACTCACGCAAGTCTATGATGGCGTTGCTGGGCGAGCCTGTAAGCTTTGCAAACTCTCGAATAAAGCGGCCTCCCCGTTCCTCATCAATTTGTAGAAGGGCCCAAACAAACCTCCGTACAAACCTCGTGCCTGGACTTTTTCGTCTACCGCTTTCATAGTCGCTGATGACGGATGACGACAGAACCATTCTGTCTGAAAGGGTTGTCTGTGAAATGGCGAAGAGTTCGCGCCACTTACGCATAGTTGCGCCAGGCTTACTTGACAGTATTATTTCGCCGGCAATTCTTCTAGCCAAAACTTCTCGGATGCTTGGAGACACAGACATGTAACCGCGTCCCTTTTTAGCCGCCAACTTCCCTTAGAAATGCCCCAGTATAAAACTGTACCGCTTTTTAATCTGCGAAGACTAAGAAAATTCCAGCAACAATTAGTACGGAACCTAAAACGCTCTGCTTTGTGACTTTTTCACGTAAAAGAATGATTCCGGACAGCGTTGAAAAGAGAGGCGTTATTGAAGATATCGGCACCGCTCGCGATTCTGGAGTTTTGACAGCAAAACTATACGTTAGGAAGAACCATCCTAGCCCCAAAGCCACAACCCCACCAGCACTAAATGTAAGAAATGTTTCCTTTCGCATCTTCAGAAAACTCAATCCCCTATCCAATATGGGGGCTGAGACCAGTAGAAAAACTGCTATTATCATTACCCTTATGATGTTAACCGCTAACGCGTGGTCAAAATCAGGGGTTTCTTTTATAGCCATGTTCACCATTGATATGCTGATTGACCATATTATAGCGGTCACTACGGCTAAAGCGATGCCATTAACAAGAATTTTTCGAGGTGTCTCCCCCCTATTTCTCTGTCCATCTTGACCTAGAAGCCATATTCCCAAAACTATTATAATTACCCCCGTGGCTATCTGGGGTGTGATGTTTTCTCCTCCTAGCAGCGTTGCCCACAAAAGGCTGAACAGCGGATACGTGCATGTTATTGGAACAGCCCTCGCAACTCCAATCATTTTCAAACTTGTTAGATACAATGTGTCTCCGAGACCTAAGCCAATTAGCCCGCTTATACACGCAAGAATCAGTGCATTTGAAGGTAGCGCTGCTAAAATTTCAAGTTTGCCGGATAATGCAAGAAAAATGAGGAGAATTAGGCTTGTGGATGTGCACCGTGCGATGTTCGCGGCGACTGGTTTCACGTTTAACAACGCCTTTTTATACAACACTGCTGATACAGTCCAACATAACGCGGCGCCCAAAGCCGCCAGTTCGCCTTCGCTAATCATTTGCTCCACAGCACTTTTAGATTCTTTAAAACAGAGATTTACTTAGAGGGGCTAAATAAATATCTCACATTAAATAAAGTGTTTCAGCGGGTAGTGAGCATGGAGCTTTCTGTCTTTTGGTGTGCAGAGGTTTGTACACGTTTTCCAAAGCTTGCCGTTGGCTTGGGCTTAATTAAAGGCGTGAATGTGGAGAAAGAAAACGAACAAATTAAGAAACTTAAAGAAGCAGTGTACAACGAGGTGAGAAGCAAATACAATGTTGAGACATTAAAGGACAATTCAACAGTAAGAGCTTACCGAGACTTCTATTGGAAACTCAATGTAGACCCAACAAAAACACGCCCTTCCGGCGAAGCCCTTCTCAGAAGAGTTTTACATGGAAATGAGCTTCCAACAATATCCACAGTTGTAGATGCCTACAATCTAGCTTCCATGAAAACAATAATCCCAATAAGTGGTTTTGACAGTGAAAAGTTAAATCCACCCCTTCATGTACGGTTTGCGGATAATGGAGAAAATTTTGTTGGAATAGGGATGAACAAACCGATGACTTTGACGAATAAAATGTTAGTTTTAGCCGACAAAAGTCGGGTTTTATGCGTATACCCCTACAGAGACTCTGACTACACAAAAATTACGGAAAAAACAAAGGATGTCCTTATAGTCGGTTACGGCGCTCCCGGAATAACTGAACAACAATTAAAAGAAGCGGTGGAAACAACCCTTACGTACATTAAACAAGTCTCCAACGGAGAAATCCAAACCGTAAAAGTTTTTAGCGCTTCATCCAACTGAATTGGGGTGTTAATGATGTTCTTCCGTGATAAAATAGAGCAAGTAGCCAAAAAGCGAGGGTCAAACATTGTTTTAGCTTTGGATTTTCCCTTTGAAAAACCGGAAAACCGTTTACGCCTCTTCTCTAAAGCTGAAGAAATTCTAGAAGCAACACATTCCTACCTTTGTGCAGTAAAGTTTAACCATCACTTAGTTCTTCCTCTCGGCGTATTTGACGGTGTTCAGAAGCTTGTTAAAAAGGTTCATGATTATGGACTAATAGCAATAATGGACTGCAAAGCAAACGATATAGGCTCAACAAACGAGGTTATAGCCCAATACTATTATGCTTCTGGTTTTGACGCTTTGATAGCAAACCCTTTTATTGGGTGGGAAGAGGGCTTGAAGCCAATTTTTGATGTTGCACAGAAACTGAAGCGCGGCGTAATACTTCTCGTTTACATGAGCCATAAAGGCGCAGTTGAAGGCTATGGGCAAACGGTTATAGACGCTGAAACTGGCAATAAGACACCACAATACGTTTTGTTTGCAAAAAAAGCCCGCAATTATGAGGCAGACGGCGCCGTTGTTGGCGCAACATACCCCGACAAAATAAGGGAAGTTTACGGGATATTAGGCGAAGGTGTTCCCATATATTCTCCTGGGATAGGCACTCAAGGAGGCGAGGTAAAACATGCTTTGGAGGCTGGCGCCCGCTACCTTATTGTGGGTAGGTCAATAACACAAGCACAAAATCCCGCGGAGGCTGCAAAGCAAATTTGGAAGATTTCCAAGTGTTGACTATTGGTATTTTCAGTGAATAAGAGATAAGGTTACCAGAGAAGACGCGTAGAGCAACGCCACCGTCCCTATTAGGTTTATGAAAATGTCTAATGATGGTCCAGCAGCATCTTTTAACGAGTCTCCTACAGTGTCGCCGATAATAGCCGCCGTGTGTGTTGGTGTTCCTTTTCCGCCCAAGTTGCCTGCTTCTATGAATTTTTTGGCGTTATCCCACGCCGCGCCGCCGATGGACATAATTAAAGCTAGTGGAAGCATTGTTATGAGGTTTCCAACAATTAAGCCACCCATGGCTTCTTTGCCAAGCATCAAACCAACCGTTAAAGGGATGGCCACAGACAAAAAGGCTGGAAGTAGCATTCCTCTTAGAGCAGCTTTTGTGCTTATGTCTACGCATCTAGCGTAATTAGGTTTGGCTTCACCGTTGACAAGGCCGAAATTTTCGCTGAATTGTTTGCGGACCTCCCTGATTAGGGTGTAGGCCGCGTTTCCGACAGCCTTAATTATCAGTGAACAGAATAGGAAGGATGCCATTCCGCCGATGAGCATTCCAGCGATGACCGTTGGCTTTGTTGCATCAATTGTTTGAAGCTGGGCGGCATTTATGTAGGCGGAAAAGAGGGCAACTTGAGCTAATGCGGATGTTCCTATTGCGTATACTTTACAAACAGCCTTCGTCACATTACCAACAGCATCCAATTTATCCATGACTTTCTGCTCTTGCTGGCTTGCTCCGCTCATTTCAATCAAGCCACGAGCATTATCTACAATTGGGCCATAAGAGGACATGGCAATGAAAGTGGCTATTATAGAAAGGAAACCAACAGCTACGAGAGTTATTCCATACAGTCCCTCAAAATAGTAAGCAGCCATTATGGCCGCGGAAAAAACTATGGTTGGGGCAACTGTACTTTCCAAGCTTGTTGCAAAACCTATTAGTATGTTTGTGGCTGGGCCTGTTCTGGAGGCTACTGCGATTGCTTTTACGGGTTTTCTATCTGGAGAAGTATAATGCTGAGTTAGCCATGCAAACAATATGACCGCCACAATTCCTGCAAAAGTTGCATAAAAGGCTTCAAAGCTATGGAAAATATTCCATGAGGCAAAGGCTGAAGCAACCGAAACTAGGATGGCTGCTACATACATGCTTTTGTTGATTGCTTGTCGTGCGTTACTGTTGTTGGTTTTTATGAAAAATGAACCAACAACAGATGCAATGATTCCGAATCCGAGGACTACCAAAGGATATGTTAAACCATTTCTTCCATATAGTGAAAAGCCAAGTATCATGGTGGCGACAAGCGTGCAGACGTAAGATTGGAAGACATCTGAGCCTGTGCCAGCTATGTCTCCCACGTTGTCTCCTACTTGGTCGGCTATGACTGCTGGGTTTCTAGGGTTGTCTTCTGAAAGACCCATCTCTAATTTGCCAACCAGGTCAGCGCTCATGTCGGCGGCTTTTGTGTATATGCCGCCGCCCACGCGTGCAAACAAGCCTATGAGGCTGGCGCCGAATCCAAGCCCTACAAGCAGTATAGGGTCGCCGAGTAACATGTAGAGAGTGCTAACGCCTAATAAGCCTAAGCCCGCCAAGGACAAGCCTATAGCTGTACCGCTGTGGGAGGCTGTTGCTAATGCTTCTTTAAAGCCGTTTTTTGCTGCGTTTGCCGTTCTTGCGTTGGCGCGGATGGCGATATGGACGCCAATGTATGCTGAGGCTGCAGAGAAAAGAGCGCCGGCAACAAAGGTTAGAACTGCAAATGCGCCAGAGATAAACATGAGAAGCACTGCAAGTGATGCCCCGAAAATCATGACTGTTTTAAATTGACGGTTCAAGTAGGTTGTGGCGCAAGTTTTAATTAAATTAGAAATCTCAGTGATGCTGGGTGTGGCGGTTGGTTTCTTAAGCACACGGTGGGCTAAGTAAACGGCAAAGAGTATTGCTGATAGTCCAGCAACTGGAGCAGCAAGTGCCAAGTCCAAACCAGTTTTTCTCCTTGATTATTTCCTTTTGGCTAATTGTGCTTGCCCACCTAACTAACCAATTGCAAAACAGAACGCAACACTTCATTTTAAACTTTACGATGAAAGAGGCAGTACTGACAAAAACAACCAGAACAAAAGGGGGTATAGAAGCCTTATCGTCCTCTTCTTTCCCAAAGTTCCTTCTTAAGCAAGTCTCGAACCGCCGACCTTATGGCGGAACTTCTGCTTGGATACATATTTGCTCTAACAAGTTCGTCTAATCCTTCCAGATAGGCTTCGGGTAATAAGACTGTTACCAGTTTCATGGTGCTTCACCAAGTGTAATATGCTTATAACATGTGTCAATATAAGATTTGAGGGCGAGTTTTAAATATGTTCTCTCGTAGCCCAAATTTCTTTCATGGTGTTGTGGAATGTTTTGTAAACATCGTCAACGTAGATTGTGTGACGTTTGATTCCTTGCTGAACGGTTCCTGCCGCGATTAGGAGCGTGCCAACTACGTCGCTGATGATTGGTTCTGGGAAAACAACAAGTGCCACGCCAAGCTTTATCAAAAGCGAATTGTTTCCGCCACGCCACAGTTTTTTCGTCATCCGCGTTTCTTGCGCGGTTCCTTTCATGGATTTTATGAGGTCCATGTAGCTTTCGTTTAACTCGTTAACCACATTCACCATTGTTTTCAATTCTTCGTTCTTCACGTGAGCCACTCACCCTAATCTCTAGATGTTTTTCATAAATGAACCGTCAAAGAAAAAAGCTTTAATCCCCTAAAACTTTGAGAATCTCTCTCCTTCTCTTGAAGAGCTGTTCAAAATTTTAAATAACCATTTGAATTTCATGAAGGGTGGCTTTCACTGCTTTATGTTGGTTGTGGAAAATGTTATCAAGCAGTTAAGCGATTATTCCATTAAATTATTACTTTGAAACTCAAATAATCCTTAATTTGGGGAAGGTGGTTCCATGTCGGATGAATGTTACGCCTTTATTCTATTGTCCGATGAGAAATGGTGGAAGAGGCTATGTGAAAATAATAGGGATAACAGCGAAACACGGATTTTTGTGCGAAGAAACCGCGTTGGTCCAGTTTTTGCAGAAAAGCTTCTGTTTTATGTTAAGCGCCCGTTAATGCAAATTCGAGGAGTTGCGGATTTTGTTGAACGATTATCCGGAAACTACAAGGAACTTTGGAATCTGCACGGTGACGAAACATGCCTAAAGGACTTTAAGGAGTACGTTAATTTCCTCGGGGGCAGGGAGAACGTGACTTTTATTAGGTTTAAGAATCTCCGCGAGTTTGAAACACCCATTTCGATGGATGTTATCAGGAGGGTTCTTGGGGTTCAGAAGATTCCGCGCAATGGCAAATACATAAATCGTGAAACAGCAAATCAACTAATAACTTGAAAGGGTGGTTGCGTTGGAAGCGTTCGACCCGAAAAGCTTTATTGAAGCAGAAATTGGAAACATAAGGAAAGGCATAGGCAACGGAAAAGCTTTGGTGGCTGTTTCCGGCGGGGTTGACAGCACAACATGCGCTGTTTTAACACACAAAGCCATAGGTGAAAACCTTGTTTGCGTGATACTTGACGACGCCTTCATGCGGGAAAACGAGCCTGAACATGTGGCTGAAACTTTGTCTAAGCCGCCTCTAAACGTTCCAACAAAAGTGGTTAACGTGAGGGACCACTTTCTGCAAGCGATGAAAGGCTTAAAAGACGCGGAGGAAAAACGTAAAATGTTTCGTGAAACCTTCTATCAAGTCCTCGGAGAAACAGCCAAAAAAGAAGGCTGCAACATTCTTGTTCAAGGAACAATACGCGCAGACATCGTTGAAACAGTAGGCGGCGTGAAAACACAACATAATGTTCTTGAACAGATGGGCATAAACCCCATGGAACGCTACGGCTTCAAAGTCGTTGAACCCCTTAAAACATTGTATAAAGAACAAGTAAGAATGGTTGCGCGCCATCTCGGACTACCGCCGGAGTTTTCTGAACGCCAACCTTTTCCCGGACCAGGCTTGTCTGTTCGTGTAGTGGGCGAGATTTTCCTTGATAAACTGGAAACTTTGAGGAAAGCTACAGCCATAGTTGAACGCAAACTGGAACAGCATAAGCCAAGTCAGTATTTTGCTGTAATACTTGATGATGAAGAAGTTTCCGAGCAGTCTATAAAAGCACATATTCAAGAAGCGACAGCGCGTTTTCTTAATGTTCCGTCACGAAATGTAAGCTTAAAAATTTTCCGTGATAAGGCAACTGGAGTGGAGGGTGGCAAAAGGCGTTATGGCTATGTTGTTGGCGTTAAAGTGCAGACTGTGAACAAGAAAACTCATCAAGCATCCGTGCAGCACCTTGTTTCTCTTCAAAGAAAAATAATCACCGAAAACCCAGCGGTTACGCGAATTTTCTATGCCATTAAGGATGTGGGCGAAAAGAAACGATATGTGATAGGTGTAAGAGCTGTTGAAACAAAAGATTTCTTGACGGCAAAGGTTTCTGAAATACCTTGGACGACGTTGAGCAATATTGCAGACGCAGTAATCACGGAATGCCCAAATGTTGCGGCGGTATATTATGACGTCACGCCAAAACCGCCAGCAACAATAGAGATGGAATAAATAAACCCTAGAATACAAAAGGAGTAAATAACTCAACAAACATAATTTTCCTCTGTGATTAACCATGTTTCATGTTCGAGTGAACAAGATTGAATCTATTCGAGACTTGGATGGCAACCTCGGGAAGCGTATAGAACTTGTTGAAGAACGAGAAGTTCCTCGCTTTGTGGTGAGACCTCAAACAGAAGAGGCGAAGGCGGTGCAAGATGTTCTGCAAGCTCTGCAGCAGCAACTGCCGATTTTTCCGCAGAGAACTCAGTTTGCAATTCCAAAAATAATCTTGTTTTTAACGGAGCAAGAATATGAGAGTTTAGGAATAGACTTCGACGTGAACCAAGTTTACGAGATAAAACTTGAAAATCAAACTATCAAGTTTAGGAAAGCTGTATAATCCCTTTCTCCATCTGTTTTCTTAAGGCTAGATGCTTCGGGTGAAAAGAAAGCACGAACATCATGTTCCTTAACGCTGCATAAATTTCTTCCACAGCAGACTTTACGCCCTTATCACAGTATATTGGAAGGGGGTCATCGCCGCCATTACTGTAATAGACGTATATTAGCGGGGTCTTTTCCCTAAAGGGTACAACTTCCACATCTAAGTTTAAAAGTTCAGCCAACCTCTTGGCCGCCGCCTTTACAGACCGTACTCGTTTCCCTTGCAACTCCAAATGTGAAGCGTAAACCGACAATTTTCCACAACTTTTCTTCAACATGCAACTCACCAAAACTCGCTTTTAGACCAACTGCTTTTAAAATGGGTGATGAAACAACATGTTCCTTCCATGGGGAGAGACGAGTTAAAGTTAAAATTCGCGAAAATTTTAGATTTTGCTATTAGATCTGCCGTGAAGGTGAAAACCATGAATGTTAGAGCTCATGTGTGGGTAAGCGGTAGAGTTCAAGGGGTCTTTTTTAGGTCAGAAACTCAAGAGGAAGCCAGAAGACGCGGTGTAAAAGGGTGGGTGCGCAACCTCTCAGATGGGAGAGTTGAAGCTGTTTTCGAGGGTGAAGAAAACGCTGTTAATGAGCTTATAGAATTTTGTAAACGTGGGCCTCCAGGGGCGGTGGTCACGGGTGTGAAAGTTGTTATGGAGAATTTTACTGGAGAGTTTAAAGATTTTATAATAAAGTACGGGTATCGTTAGCTCCTTTTCTTTGGGACTCTGAAATGGGATTCTTTTCCCGCGCTTATGTATTCTCCACCTACCCCGCGCACGGTTGAAGCTATTTTAGCAAAGTTTTCAGATCCTAAAAATTGCCGCGGCTTTATTATTACATAATCGTCTTTCTCCTCAAAATTTAGCAAGTTTTCCAGATCTTCGGGAAACATCATTTTTATATCTTCTATCGATTTTTTTCTTTCATAAACTTCTGGTGTAACTGGTGTTGGGGCTTTGGGCATTGGTTGGGTTATTTGTGAAACCGCCAAAGACTTAAGCGAAGCGGCAACGGTTCTTAAGTCTTCTGCAACTCCATTTAAAACAATTAGGAGTTCGTCGATTTTTTCTACAAGTTTTTCAATTCTTTCTTTTTCTAAGCTCATACGCCTTATCCCTTCAAACCTTAATATTTAACGCATTTATTAATTGTTTGTGTTTCTAAATCAACCATTGAAAAATTCCAATCTGTAGCGGTGGGGCGGGCATCTGTTGATAGAAATCGATGGAAGCCAGAAAAGCGGGAGCGGCACAATCCTTCGCCTTTCAATAGCCTTAGCAGCGATATTAAACCAGCCATTACACATCCGCAATATTAGACGGAACAGACCGCAACCTGGTCTGAGACCTCAACATTTGGAAGCGGTTTTAACGGCTGCAAAGCTTTGCAATGCGGATTTGGATGGTGCAAAACTTGACTCTCGTGAGCTTTGGTTTAAGCCGAAAGAGGTTAAGGGAGGATTTTTTGAAGCTGAAATAGGCACGGCTGGGAGCATTTCCATGCTTTTAATGACCGTTTTACCCATCTGTTTGTTTGCAAAGGAAACCGTGCAGTTGCGTGTTTTTAAGGGCGGAACAGATGTTTCTAATGCTCCAACCATCAATTACATGCGAAATGTTTTTCTCCCAATGCTGAAACACATGGGCGTAAACGCTTCCATAACAGTTCATAAATATGGTTATTATCCAAAGGGCATGGGTGAAGTTACCCTAACAGTTGAGCCTTGCAAAGCATTGCAGCCTATACTGTTGGAAAGTTTAGGCGAGATAACCGCCATAAAAGGAGTTTCAGTCTGCACATTTTTGGCTGAAAGAAGGGTTGCCGAACGCCAAGCGAAAGTGGCGAAAGAATATTTGAGAAAGGTTGGATATGAAGCAGACATCCAAATAGTAAATGATATATCGAATCCTCTTCAAAAAGGCAGCTCTCTTGTTTTGTGGGCGGAGACAAGCACTGGAGCAATCATTGGAGCGGATGCAATCGGCGAATTAAAGAAGACCAGTGAGGCTGTGGGGGTGGAGGCGGCTGAAAAACTCTATGAGGAACTTAATGCTAAGGCAACTGTTGACGTTCATATGGCAGACATGCTTATTCCTTATGTGGCTTTAGCCAAAGGCGGTTCCATGTATCTTGTACGCAAGGTTTCTGACCATTTGGAAACGAATATTTGGCTTGCTGAAAAACTGTTGGGTGTAAAGTTTAACATTAAAAGAATTGACAGCGGGCTTTACAAAGTGGAAAAGACTGGTTGACGCTAGGTGTCCAAATTGTTGAAGGCGAGGGTTAGAGGAATATATTCAACAGCCCTTACAAAACTGCTTTTGGACAACGGCTTTGAAATCATTCAACCGTCCGCTACTATAAGGAAACGCTTCAATCTTGAAGAAAACCAGTCGCCTCCGGACCTTAAAATAAAGGATAGATACGATTTGCAAGGCATAAGGGTTCTGGGTTCGCCGGAAGCTGTAAACGTTTTCCAAACCATTTTGCACTCGTCCTTAACTGACGTTTTGACTAGGAAATGGAATGTTCACGTAGACGGGATTTATAAGGGAAACATTATGGGTGCGGAGGATGATGTATTCCATGTTGAACTGGGTAATGGCGTGGTCGGCGTGCTTCCGAAATGTGAATTTACAGAGGGGAATTCCAAGCAAATTGTAGTTCAAGTTGAAAGAAAGAGAATGGGAAGCATATGTCCAGTTTTAACAACAAAATTGAAGATTGTTGGAAAATACGCCATATTAGCAAAAAACAGCAAAGTTGGAGTTAGCTTTAAAATCCGCGACTTGAACAAGCGGGCTGAACTTTACGCTTTAGGGAAAAAACTTGCATCAACCGAATGGGGAATCATTTGGCGGGAACCATCAGCAAACCAAACGAAAGAAGTTTTGGAAAACGAAATAGCAAATTTAAGGACAAAAGCTGAAACCCTTAGTGAAAAAGCCCAGGAAACCGAAACTCCATCATTGTTGGTTGACGGGTTATGCTTTATGAACGTGGAGTTTCCAGCAATTTCAAAAAGACAACTGGACAAACTAAGAACATCTCTGGTTCCCACCATAAACGGTCATCACTTCTACAAAAGCTGCGGCGGCAAAGTTTCATCCGCCCTAGAAATGGCTGAAAAACTCCTCGAGAAGGGTCAAAACGTAATAGAGGTTGAAGAACTTTTCAAACGACAAGTTGCGGCTGAATTTCCTGAAATCGGCTCAGTATTGGATGTTATGCACGTGAAACCTAGCGGCAAAGTTCTTCATCTGGGTCAAGCGGCAATAGAAAGTATAGGCAACGGGCAAATCAAGTATAGCCGAACAATACGTACCAGCGGGCTTTATGACGGGTTAGGCGTTGCGAAGGAAGCTGGAGATAAGGCGATAAGCGAAACAAAAATTGGAGAATGGTGGATAATCACGAGGTACTTCTCTAAAGGTGGAGAGTTGAAGGGAACATACGTCAACCTAAACACGCCTGTTGAGGTTTACCCCAGGGCGATACGTTACGTGGATTTAGAAGTGGATGTGTGTATCTCTCCAAATGGTGCAGTTAAAGTTTTGGACATGGATAAGCTTGAGAAAGCCGTAGAAAAGGGCATAATAAGCCAAAAAATTTTCGAAACAATCAAAGGCA
>JAVZMA010000011.1:36615-48490 GCA_038883475.1 Bathyarchaeia archaeon | reverse complement strand
TCAACCAAAACAATCACCCACCAAAAACATAAACCGAAATCCTACCAAAATCGCAAAGTCTAACAAAACCTTCAGGAACCGTAATGCCATACCATCCGATAGGCGTGTTCCACCAAACAAAGTAGACCCTGTCGAAGCCATGTTCGAAAGCAGAATCCAAAGCCGAACCCACATCGTTCTCAAAATGCACAATTACGTGATTATCCCCTAAATATAACTTTCCCCACCACAAAAACGCATGCTGCAAAACTACACATGATTCACTACCCATATTTTCATTAAGCCACTCCATAGCTCTAACAACATCGTCTACATCCTCGTAAGGAACGGTGGGTGCAAAAGAAAAATACCTGTTAACAGGATTAAAAGCGAAAACCCCAAAATTAACCGTGCTCATCAAAACAGGAGTAGCCAAATAAACACTCCCCAACAAAACCGTCAACAAAACCATCCCCTTCACTTTCCTATCTGAAAACGCCCCGCCTAAACCGAGGCTTCCACCATCATAGTTTCCCATAAAACCCCTCAACCCATTAACCGCATAAAACGCGAAGGGATAAACAAGCATAAACATCCACCTATGCCAATACTCCAAAGCACAGAAAGGAAAAACCAAGCATCCAAAAGCGCCAACCAACAGCAAAGCAGTCCAGAGGCTTAAAACCCGATTTTTAAAGAACCCCTTCCAAACCAAAAACAAGTAAGGCAAATACAACAAGCAAAACAGCAAAACCACGCTTAAAGCTAAATCAAAGTAAGAGGCATACCAATCAACAGAAGTTTTCACACTCAAATAGTTTGTCAAAAAGAAAATGCCTCCAACACGGGCGTAATCAGCGTCGCCAGCCCTCAACACATTAGTTTCAACCACATAGTGCACTGGGAAAAACCTCAAAAAAATTCCAACAGCAAAAACAGCTAGTGCTGGCGAACACGCCAAAAGCAGACGCTTGCTTTTCGCCAATCCTTCCCGCTTCAGCCCCGACCACAAAACCAGGCCAAAAACAACAAAAAGCAAAGTTACAGCCGCATACTCGTGGGCAAAAACCGTCAATAACGAAAGCAGAACAAAACATGCAAAGCCCCGCTTAGAATCAACGCTTTTAACAAAAGGCAGGGTGAACAATAAAAGACCTAAGCCAAGCGCGTTTCTAAGCAAATCCCAACTAATCCTCAAAGAAGCCAGTTGAAAAGCGAAAAACAACCCAGCAAAAAAATCCATGCGAGTGCTCCAGCCCAACATTTTCCTAGCAAACCAGAAAATCCCAGCAACATTCAACCCAAAAAGCAAGGGAGCCAAAACCTTCAGCAAAGCAAATGGATCGCCGTCGAAAACCCTGTAAAGCGAAACCGAAACGGCTGGGAAAAGCCATGAAGAGGTGAAGAAGGCGGTCCAATGAGGCCAAACAACACCGCCCTTCATGACGGCAGCATAATAGATCGTATCAAAACCTATAGGATGCGGGAAGGCTAAAAGTTCAGGAACCATCCTAACGGTAAACCCCACTAGAAAGCATGTTAACAAGCCGCCAATTTCCGTCAAACGAAATCTATTCAGCAGATGCACTTGTCACCGTTCCTTTCCTCTCAGTTTTAACCCACGTCCGCGGTCTGCGGAAAAGCATGAGCATCGCTGCATATAATGCTATGAAAGCTTGTAGGCTCCAATAAAAGTATATGAACGGAAGCCAAAGCATGTTATTGAGCCTTCTAGGCTTTGAAATGTAAGCCAAAGCTAAGCCACAAATAACAAGCATGACGCTTGTGCCGAAGGCGGAGAACTGCATAAGAAACTGAAGCGTAAAGTCAAGGTTAAAAACCGCAGAAGACGTGTAGAAAGCTAATAAATAGCTGGTTAAGGAGACGATAAGTATGAAAGGCCCCAGAAGGGTTAGCTCAGCGTCAAAGTTCTTTCTGTTCAGCTTGGTCATCAGCCTACCATATTTTAGGGCCACTTCCATTGTCCCCCTAAACCATCTTGTTCTCTGCTTGAAGAACTGCCTCACATGCGAAGGAGTTTCCTGCCAAGAGCGCACGTCAGGAGCATACCTAATCTTATAGCCCTTTTCAATAAGCCTAACTGACAAGTCCATGTCCTCAGATAAAGCCTCGCCGTTGAACCCGCCTATCTGCTCTAAAACATCTCGCCTTATGAACTGGCAGCTTCCCTTCAAATGGACAAAGAGGTTTAGAACATCCTTGCCCCTCAAATAAGCTTCGCACCAAGCAGCCTCCTCATAAGAAACAAACTTTGTAAGCATGTTTTCATTAGCGTTTATGATGCAAAGCCTACCCTGCACAGCAGCCACAGATGGGTCACGGAAGTATGCAACTGCCCTCTTTAACGCGTCGGGTTCAGGAACGTTGTCCGCGTCAAAAACCGCCAAAATTTCGCCTTTCGCATGTTTTAGAGCGAAATTTAAAGCGGAAGGCTTCCCATTTGACTCATGTTTATGTAGAAGCTTCACCACATCCGGATATAACCTGGCGTATCTCTGGCATGCTTCAACCGTCTTATCTGTGGAGCCATCCTCGACTATTAGGATTTCCATCTTTTCAGATGGGTAATCAAACCCTAGCAGCGCCTTAAGAAGTCTATCTGCAACCTTCTCCTCATCCTTCAGAGGGACAACGATTGAAACCATAGGCAAATTCACCATGCTAATAAGAGGAGTCTTTTCCCTTTTCCTGCTTGAACGCCGCAGATGCCTAACGCCAACAGCCAAAATAGGTATTTGATAAAAAGTCCAAACATAAACAGCTGAAAGTACAATTATGGCTAAAATGTAAAGGAGATTCAATCTACGCCTCACACCTTATGGTTATTCAGTTACAGCTTTCTCCGAAATTTTCTTCCACTTCTTCTTAAGCCATGAATGTTGGTGTATTTTAGTCCTTCAGCCTTCCAAAGTTCCCTGTTTCTTTAATTCTGGAAGATGCATAACTGTTAAATATTTAATGAAGCCTTCATCTCTAGACCATTTGTAGGCAGATTTATTGCCCCAACCTTGGGCGATTCTGGCCAATTTTTCAGCTAGAGCCTGTCCTGCCTCCCTCATCCAATAATTAACCTCGCCCAACACGTGAATCATCAGTTTACGGGTAGCTTGAAAAGCTTCAAATAGCTTCTTTATTATGGGTGCAAGAGCTCTAGCCAATCTAAAGCTGCGAACGCCATCTGTCAGCCTAACGACAAGCTTCACAAACATGTATTCTGCCGCATTCAAAGATCTAAGTAGAACCCCGCTGCGTTGCGCCAGCCTCATTAACCTAAGTAACGGCTTCTTTTTTAGGGGAAAACCGCAAACCTCAAAGGAACCATCTTCAGCTCTTCTCAAAAATCCGAGTCTGCTCATCCCAGCTTTAATAATCGATTCACCCATCGCCATTTTAAAGCACCATTACACTAAATCAGATTCTAACTCCGACCCCTATGAGTATTTATAATTTGCGCGATACTCTCTACACTACGCAAAAATCACTAGGAAAAGCCTATTGGAAATTGGGGAGAAATCTTCGTAGGCTGAATTTGGAGCTGACTGAATATGTTAAAAGGCAAAGTTACGAGTTTTCCGATAAGGATCGATTAACTGTGGCGGATGCGGTGATGAGAAGTGTCAAAAAGATAGGGGAGACTTGGAATGAAAACCTATCTTTAGGATAAGGTTCGAGAATTATGTCACCATTTTCGGCTTAAAAATGTCTGTTGCTGGAAATTATGCTAAAAGTCTTATATATCAAACGCGGAAGGAATCTGCAAGGGTTAATGTTGTGGTTATTGTGAAGTACAAGATTGCGTCTTTCATTCTAATTTTCTCGTTTGCTATTGTAAGCTTAGTTAATGCAACTGTTGTTAATGGGGTAAAATGCGATGAAACCTCTCTTCCCATAACTTCTAGAAGCTTTCTCCTCGGTGTTACTCCCACGTTTAAGTTGAATGGAACCCTTGAAGATATATATGGTACAGCGGGTTCAGTTGCAGAGGTTATGAACCTTTGGTTTGTAAATGTGCCTTGGTATAACACAACTGAGCATTTGAAGAAGCCTGAGACGCAAGGACTATTGTGGTTGATAAATTCGAGCGGTCTAACCCCTATTTTTCAGCTGAACTTTTGGACTATAATAGATGGAAAAGTGATTTTGCAAATTCCCCCATATATGAACTCTACCACCACGAATCTTGGAACACTCGAGCTTCGCCAGTTGTGGATTGGGCAAGCCGTTAACATTTCGCGGGATTACCACCCAAAATACTTCTGCATTGGAAATGAAGTTGACACTTACTATTGGAATTGCAGCCAAGAAGACTTTGACAACTATGTAAGTTTAGTAAGCGAAACATATGACAGCATTAAGGCGGTGTCTCCAGACACGAAGGTATTCGTGGTTTTTAGGCTTGACACAATCGATTCTTACAATGGTTGGTTTTTGATAGAAAAGTTCAATAAAGACAAAATTGACCTCTTCGGCTTCACGTCCTATCCTTACATGCTTGGTTACCCAAGCGATGCATGGTATGAAAGACCGAATGACATGCCCTCTGACTATTACACGCGGATAACGAATTACACGGGAGACAAACCTATCGTTTTCAGCGAAATAGGATGGACCAGCTCCGAGCTGTTAAGAGGCGGATCTGAACAGGAGCAGGTTGAATTTCTGCTTTGGTTTTTGGAACACACAAGAGATATGCCTCTGGAAATCGTAAGTTGGCTATGTCTATACGACCTTCGCACGGTTGAAGAGGAGACGAATCCAAACGCCAAGCCCAACGATTTTGTTGGATTAAGGTATAAAAATGGGACAGAAAAGGCAATTTGGAGTTATTGGCAAGCACTTTACGCCATTTCTAATCCAATTCCAGAGTTCCCAACAGCGCAGCTTATTTTCCTCTCTTTAACACTTGCTACGCTTGTTGCGGTTTTATTCCTTAAAATACCAATAAAACGTCCCGAAACATCATCAAACACCAAAGACATGCTCCAAAAACTATTTTTACTGCGTTTACCTGCCATTCCAAAGCCAACGCAAACTTACACGCCAAATTGGAAAATAGGTTTTATACGCGCCATCCAGCGTTGTTCATGCAATATAGTAGCGGATGACTTTCTCCATTCTCTTCGGCAATGCTTGTCCGGCTGCGAGTCTCTCGGCGTACCTGGCTATTACTGGTTGAAACCGCGCTATATCCGTGAAAGTTACTAATCCCACAAGCTTATCGTCCTTCACAACCGGCAGCTTCTTTATCTTATTTTTAAACATAAGCTCAACCGCCTCCTCCAAGCTTGTTTCAGGGTCCACAACTACTAGCGGCTTTGACATGACGTCCCTTACAAGAGTCTCCTCCGGTTTTCTTCCTTCAGCCACAACTCTCCTCAAGATGTCCCGCTCAGTCAGTATTCCAACAACTTTTTCGCCGGACATAACAAGTAAACAGCCTATTTCAAAATCATTCATCCTCTCAACAGCTTCTCTAACGCTGACGTCCTCGTCAACCACAACCAAATCCGTAACCATCACATCTTTAACCTTCAACAAGACTCATCCCACATAAACTAACCACTCAACAGATAAAAGCCCTCCGCCACCCTCAAACCTTCACATTCAAACCAGCAACTTACTAAGGTTTAACCACCCAAAGACGCCTCCAAAATATAACCCTAACAAAGCACTTGACCAAACCGCAACCTACACGCACTGCTTATATACGTGCAAACTCTCTAAAAAATACGAAATCCAATAAACAAAACTATAAATTGCGGGGTTGCCCTAGCCTGGTAGGGGGCAGGCCTGCTAAGCCTGTGGTCGGTAACGGCCGCGCGGGTTCAAATCCCGCACCCCGCGCCAGTTTCGGTGTTTTTACCGAAAGTGTTAATTTTGTTTGTCTCCTTTAGGCATGGATTGGGGGGTTGGTTTGTGAAGACTTATTTGACTATTTGGTTTTACAGTGAAGGCGCAAGTCCTTCGGAGGTTGTTGCGAAGCTTCGTTCTATGGGTTTTGAGCCTTTGAGGGGTTATCATGATCATGTTTATGATTGGGGGCGGAAGGTTGAGCTTGTGGATGTTCTTCAACTTGCCAATAAGGTTCATGAGACTTTGAGGGGCTTGAAGGTGTTTTATAAACTGGAGACAGAATAGACATTGCACTATGTTCTTCTTAGGGTTTTACAAGTTTGCTTTTCCTTTGAAAAGTGCTTATTAGCCTAAGCCTTTCAAAATTTTATTGTGGAGATGGTGAAAGGTGGAAGTGTTTGAGGCGGTTCAAAGGCGACGGTCTATTCGGGCTTATGAACCGACGCCTGTTCCAAACGAAAAGTTGATGAAGATTCTTGAGGCTGGTAGACTGGCGCCTTCAGCCAGCAACGTTCAACCGTGGCACTTCGTCGTCGTCACGGACAGCGAAAAGAGAAGAAGGCTGGCTGAAACTGGAGTTTTTGCAAGGTTTTTGGCTGAAGCGCCCATTGTGATTGTAGGTTGCGGCGATGAAAGGGCTTCGCCTAAATGGTGTGTTGTGGATGTTGCCATAGCTTTGCAGAACATGGTTTTAACCGCCACTGGTGAGGGGTTAGGCACTTGTTGGGTTGGGAGTTTCGACGAGGCTAAGGTTAAGGAGTTGCTTAAAATTCCTGAAAATTTCAGGGTTGTCGCCCTTTTGGCTGTTGGCTATCCGCGGGAGAAGCTTGACTTGGCTGGTAAAGTGTTGTATTTTATTCGAAGGCGAAAACCGTTAAAAAAGATTGTGAGTATGGATGAATATGGAATTTTTAAGTCGTTTTCTTAGCTTGTCCGTTTATGCAGCGAATATATTTTGGTGGCAAGTGTTCGCATAGGTAAACTTTGTCTGTTGCCCTGTAAAACCGTATTCCATCCTTTCTGGCTGCTTCAGCGTCTATCTCCAAAATAACGGGTTTCCTGGTTCTCCTCAATCCCACTTCCATGGCTATTTCCATTGTTGGGGAAAGATGTACCCATCTGCGTTTCATAGGCTTTAAGCCGGTTTTGAGAATTTCTGAGGCTGCTTCTGCCCTTGTTCCATGGTAAAGCCTCTTTATTGTTTTGTCTTCTTCAAATTGTATTTCTACTGGTATGGTGTGACCGTAAATAGCCCTTATTTTATCTCCAATTATTTCGAATCTTTTCTTGTCGCTTTTTTCGATGATTTCGCGGATGAGTTTCTCGTCAACTTGAAAGCGTTCGTTAAGCTTTTTCAGAAGTTCTTTTAAACTGACGAAGCCACTTTTGTCCATATTCAAGTTTTTGGGGTTATGCCTAAGAAGATAACTTATGTATTTGCTGATTTTAATCTTGGAACACGTTTCATGCTTGTGTGGCATACAATTTGGTTGTTACGCGTTCTGGTTTATTAGATTTGTAATCCAATTTCCAAATCAATTTTGTCGTTTTGTATTTGTGCTTCATAATAGTTATGGTCTCGGAAGAAGCAGAATCTTTTGATGTTTCAGTTTAAGAGAACATTGGTGCGTACTCTCTTCTTCGCATTATCCTTCTTGGTTATTATAGGGTCTGTCGAGGCTGCGGCGGTAAGCTTTATGGTGAAAAGCGGAAAAGAGGAAACTAAAACATTAAACCTCTCAGTTGAAGACCATGTTCTAATAAAATTCAACGTTGTTGGTTCGCAAGAAGACAATTCTTTACATTTCTATTTTGTCTGTCCCAACGGGACAATTAGAGATTTTAATAGACAGGGTGATTTCCGTTACAGTTTTGTTTGCGATTTAGAGGGGGAATATATTCTGCGTTTTTCAAATGTTGATTCGTCTGTAGACAAGCTTGTAACATTAGAATGTGAAGTTGAACATTACATCTTCGGACTTCCTCAGATGCTCCTTCTAGCGGTAATAATTGCTTTGGTTTGTGTGGCTGCTGTTGCTACGTTCGTTTTAATGGGGAAGCCTCGTTAATACCGCTCATGATTGTGTGCAGATTTAGAATATCTATTTAGGTTATGAATACTTAGTCTTTATTGAAACCATGTAAATCATTTATACTTATTCAGAATTAATATCATGGGAAAGTGGAAACAATGCTTGTAACAAATAGAGATTTGTTGTTGCCAGCTAAGCGTGGGGCTTACGCTGTAGGCGCCTTCAACATTCAAAACCTTGAAAGCCTCTTAGCAGTTTCGGAAGCTGCAGCAGAGGAAAAGTCGCCTGTCATTGTTGCAGTAACGCCAAGCGCCATCAAATACGCTGGTTTGGCTTACTTAACAAAGATTGTTAGGACAGCAGCTGAAAACACGCCCGTGCCCATGTCTCTGCATCTTGACCACGGCGAAGATTTTGAAACTGTTTCCAAATGCATAGAAGCGGGCTTCACTTCGGTCATGATTGACGGTTCCTTCCTAAAGTTTGAGGAAAACATTGCCATTACAAAGCGTGTTGTTGACCTTGCCCATTCTAAAGGCGTTTCTGTTGAGGCTGAGCTTGGAAGACTTGCGGGTGTTGAGGAGAAAACTGTTGAAGAAAAGGAAGCCATCTTAACAGACCCAGACGCGGCGGAAGAATTCGTTAAGCGAACTGGCGTTGACGCTTTGGCTGTTGCCATAGGCACTTCCCACGGCGCCTACAAGTTTAAGGGCGAAGCCAAACTTGACTTTGAAAGGTTAAAGCTGATAGCCAAAAAAGTTGACATTCCATTGGTTTTGCATGGCGCTTCAAGCGTGCCAGCCTGGATAATTGGAAAAGCCACAAAATATGGCGCTGAACTTTCTGGAGCTAAAGGCATACCGGAAGAACACATAAAAAAGGCGATTTCCTTGGGAATCTCGAAGATTAACATTGACACTGACTTGCGGCTTGCCTTCACAGCAACCATCCGCGAAGTTCTAGCAAACTCGCCGAAAGAGTTTGACCCGAGAAAAATTTTAGGTCCAGCGAAAGACGCGATGAAAGAAGTTATTAAGGGCAAAATGCGCTTGTTTGGAAGTTCAGGAAAAGCCTGAGGGAAAAAATAAAATGAAAGTTGGAGTTTTAAGCGGAGGCGGAGACGCGCCTGGAATCAACGCAGTCATACGTGCCGTTGTAAGGAAGGGAATTCAATGCTGCAATGATGAAATTGTCGGCATAAGGGATGGGTGGCGTGGACTACTTGAAAACAAACTTCAAAAATTAGATTTAGACGCTGTTTCAGGCATCCTTCCCCGCGGAGGCTCCATCCTTGGAACTTCGAGGACGAATCCTTTTAAACGCGAAAAGGGACCGGAAATCATCGTTGAAAATGCTAAAGCTGCTGGAATAGAGGCTGTTATCGCCATAGGGGGCGATGACACTTTAAGCGTAGCCCACAAAATGGGCGATTTTGGGCTGAAATGTGTTGGTGTTCCCAAAACTATTGATAATGATTTGGTTGGCACAGACTACACTTTTGGCTTCAACACAGCCGTCACCATAGCTGCGGAAGCCCTTGACAAGCTTCACTCAACAGCAGAAGCCCATAACAGGGTTATGATTCTAGAGGTTATGGGCAGATATACGGGTCACATCGCCCTAGAGGCTGGGCTTGCTGGAGGCGCGGACGTGATATTGATTCCAGAGAAGCCCTTTGACATAGAAGAGGTCTGTGAGTATATTAGGCGTAGACAGAAGCGGGGCAGAAACTTCAGCTTAATTGTTGTGGCTGAAGGTGCCAAGCCGAAAGGCGGAAAGGAAATAGTTTACAGCGAGAGCATAGACGAGTTTGGACACATAAGCCTCGGCGGAGTCGGCTACTATCTTGGAAAGGAAATTGAGAAATGCACTGGCATAGAGACGCGGGTTGTTGTTTTGGGGCATCTGCAACGCGGAGGCTCTCCAACGCCCTTCGACAGAATATTGGCTACAAGATTCGGAGTGGCAGCCATCGACCTTGTTCACGAAGGAAAGTTTGGGTTTATGGTTGCTCTTCAAGGAAACAAGATAGTTTCAGTTCCTTTAAAAGACGTTATTGGAAAACGTAAAACTGTGGATTTGGAGCTTTACAACATAGCAAGCGTGTTCTTCGGCTAAAAGCAGAGGGTATTTTAACTTCTTTTTTCTTTCTCGATTGTTTCTTCGCTTATTCTTCCAGCCGTGTCGAAGACCCCTTTTTTAATGACTTGTATTAAGACCCCGTGTGCAAATTTTGGATGGAAGAAAACTGACAGAACTTCTTTTGTAGGTGTTGTGCCAGCCAGCGGTATTCCAGCGTTTTCAAAGTCTTTAATTGTTTCTAGCATTGCGGAGGATTCAAACGCTAAGTGAAACAGTCCTTCACCATGTTTTTCTAAGTATCTGGCTGTCGGACCTGGTGTTACTGGTTCGACTAGTTCTATGAAGTTGTTTTCTCCTTCTGCAAGGGGCAAAAAAGCGTATTTGAATTCTTCAACTTCGCCTTTCTCCGTCACGTAGTTTCCTGTTTCCACGGTAATCTTGCTTTTGTCTATTTTAAGTGCGGCAGAATACTTGTCAATGGCGTCTGAAATGTTTTTTACTACGATGCCAACGTGATGGAAACGATTTCTTGGTTCAGGCTTGTTGCATTTCATTTCTTAACCACGTTAGGTAATTGGTTCTCTGCGCAAATATTTGTTATGTCGCTAACACCTTTGCCAGCTTTAATATGCCCAAATCTAAGGGTTTTTGGGTTTTGCAGGATTCCTCAAATTCTATACTGGTTATTTTGCCATTTTGCAAACCGACTATTCTGTTTCCTTCACGTTTCGCTAGTAATTCAACGGCCTCGTTTGCGAATAAACTGGCTAAAAGTCTGCTTCTAGCTGTGGGACTGCCGCCTCTTTGTGCATAACCTAAAACACTGAGCCTAACCTCTACATCTGTATTTTCTTCTATTTCTCTTGCTAGCTTGCGTGTGTCTCCTATTCCCTCAGCAGCCACAATTATGCCGGACTTTTTCCCTTTTGCTGTGTTCTCTTTTATTGTTTGAAAAATTTCCTCTTTCCTATACTCCACTTCTGGAACCAAAATTGTTTCAGCTCCTACCGCCAAGCCGACAGCAGCCGCTAGAAAGCCTCTTTTTCTGCCCATGACCTCAACTATGAAGACCCTTTCATGGGAAACAGCTGTGTCACGAATCTTGTCTATTTCCGTAACAGCCGTGTTCACTGCCGTGTCAAAGCCTATTGTTTCATCCGTCCCATAAACATCATTGTCAATAGTGGCTGGAATCCCAACCATTAAGGTGTCAGTTTCTCTGCTAAGTTCCAAGGCTCCTCTGAAAGAACCGTCGCCGCCGATGACAACAAGCCCATAAACATTATTTTTCGCTAGAGTTTTAGCAGCCTTTCCAATTCCTTCCTTTTTCTTGAATTCTGGGCATCTTGAGGTGCGGAGGATGGTGCCGCCCAACTGGATTATGCCGCCAACGGAACGCGGAGTCAAGGGCACAAAAGCATTGCTTATCAAGCCTTCCCAACCTCTCTCGAAACCTAAGACTCGAAAGCCCTCAGCGCTGGCAACGCGTGTTACTGCACGGATAGCAGCGTTCATGCCAGGCGCGTCTCCGCCGCTTGTGATTACGCCTAAAGTTTTCACAACCAACCCTCAGTTAGTAAAGTTTAAACACATTTTCTCGTTAATCAAGATAAGCTTGACTGTTACGCATGCTTCTTTGGAGAGTGTTAATGCTTGACAAAAAATTACATAGTCGTTTTAGTAACAACTTCGGATAAGGAAGAAGCCGAAAAAATCGCCAATAGCCTACTGAATGAAAGGCTGATTGCATGCGCCAACATAATAGGTCCTGTGCACTCGCTTTTCTGGTGGACTGGAAAAATTGAAACAGCCGAGGAATACGTTCTTTTAATGAAATCCCGCGAAAACTTGTTTGACGAATTGTCTGAAAGGGTCAGGGCTCTGCACAGTTATGACATCCCAGAAAT
>JAVZMA010000011.1:31176-36517 GCA_038883475.1 Bathyarchaeia archaeon | reverse complement strand
GCTTTTCTGGTGGACTGGAAAAATTGAAACAGCCGAGGAATACGTTCTTTTAATGAAATCCCGCGAAAACTTGTTTGACGAATTGTCTGAAAGGGTCAGGGCTCTGCACAGTTATGACATCCCAGAAATCATCGCTTTGCCAGTTGTGAGAGGTTATAAGACTTATGCGGAGTGGCTTGACAACTACCTCAAATAAAAACCCTCACCGTCCAAAGTATAGCAAGCCCTCGCGCATTACAGCAACTTTTAACCTAACTATTGATTCAGCGAAGGGTCCCTCTCTAAAGGGTCTGCCGAACCGCGAGTGCATTTTTATCAACAACATTTTCTGTAAGGGATTGGCGCTTGAACCAAAATATTCTTGAAAAGCCTTAGCGAAAACTTCAATGTTCTTCGGTATATCCCCAAAGTCTAAGTTATAGTGGTTAAGCAGATGCCTATAAAAAGACCTAACAGCAACTTCCCCAACAAGACTTTTCAGCTGTTCATCTAAAATTTTGAGAAACGCAGCGTTAAATCTTTCTTCCTCTGCCATTTTTATCCCAGAGGAGGACGCTGCATTTATACCCGCTAGCAAGTTGCACTTATTATACTTTGTTAATTTTAAATATGATTTTGTAAGTTCAAAGTCTTTAAAGTCAAATTTGTTTCATCTGCACTTTAATATCTTCCAATCGACAATAACGTTATCTATTTAAGTTGAGTTATTTACTTGTTGCTGGTTAGGATGCCCATAAATATTAATCATCTTAAAACAAAGAATAAATGAGGTTCTCGAATCGAAGGCTGAATTAAACCGCTTAACACTGAAGTCATACGCTGAATTGAGCATAGATGAAAAGTACGCCATCAGATACCATGTCATAGTGCTTGCTGAAGCTTTAGGAAGTATATGCCTTCAAATAGCTACTGAAGACCTCAAACTCACTCCACACTCCTATTCGCAGTGTTTCAAAATAATGGAAGAAAAGAGCATCTGCCGTTATGCTAAAGACTTGACTGCAATAATACGACTGAGAAGATTGCTGACGCACCGCTACTGGACGATAGACGACGCTCAAATTTACGATTCCGTTAAAACCAACTTTAAAGTCGTTGATGAATTCGTAGAGAGCGTGAAAGAAAAGTATGGAATTAACATGTGACAAAATACAATATTACAAGCTAAGCCGAAAAGAAAAGGAAGAAATAGTTGAAAAACTAAAAAAATCCTTAGCCAAAGATAAGAGAATTCGACTTGCAATAATTTTCGGAAGCCTAACAACAAGAGACTATATACGGGATATAGACATTTGCATAAACTCAAATCCAAAACTAAACCTCAAGGAACTTTTAGACTTAAACGCTAAAATAGAGCTTGAACTAGGCATTCCAATCGACCTAGTTGAACTGGAAAATCTGCCTACAACTCTCCAAAGAGACATACTGCAAAACGGCATAAAAATAAAAGGACAAAAACATTTTATGACAAAACGCCTAAGCCGACCAAACACAAAGTGAACTTATTACATTAGAAAAATTGTTGCTAAGGTAAAGTTTTATAGTTTCGAAGTATTTCAGAATCTTTTTCTTTATATTTTATTATTGGTCAAGTTTGGCGTTGAGTTCTTTTTCCGTCAAGGTTTTAATTTCCAAAATTTTCTTGTAGTCTGGGTCGTCGCTGACAACAATTGCTCCTTCGAAATATGCTGTTGCTGCTATTAAGGCATCCGCTATTGAAATTCCATATTTGCCTTTAAATTCTCCAGCTTTAACTGCGGTTTCCTCGTTTATCTCAAGTTTTTTAAGGTATATGGCATATCTTATTGCTTGTATCCTTTCTTTGGCTAAATCTGGACGTTTTTCTTGAACGTACTTGTAGTAGATTTCTGTTAATGTGATTACGCATATTGCTGCTTCTATTTCGTCTGATTCGATTTTGGCTAGGATTTTCTGAACGATGTCCCAGTCTTCCTCTTGGGCGAAAAGCTTAATCAAAGGTTTAGTGTCTAAAACCACTTTAGGCTTGATGGATTCTTTTTTCAAACTCCTTCGTCCACTCCCTTCTTATAGCCTCGATATCTTTTGAAGGTTTCTTTCCAGCAAAAACCTCTTTGTCTATGCCTGCCATTTTTGACAGTTTTGGCACTGGAACAATTTTGATGACGTTGCCTTCGCGGATAACGAGCAGTTTTTCACCTTCTGTTATTTTTAACTCCTCTCTTAGTTTTGATGGTATGGTTATTTGACCCTTCGACGTGACTGTGACAGTTTCCACCATTTTTGTTTTCACCATACAAAATATGAAATGCCTTACATTTATAAATATGTCGGAAAAATTGCATTTCAAACTACCTTACAGATCAGAACAAACTCGATGCTTTACACCATAAACCTTTATAGTTTTGAATCTTCTCATGAATGTTTTGGCGGTGGGTCTTAGGCGGGGGGCTAGGGGTCCCCTGAACCGTAAACCCTCTATAGGACGGGCCGAAAGCTGAGGCTGAGGCGTCCGTGGCTGCTTAAACCCCTTACTCCCGAAGCGAAGACTACCTGTCCCTTGGGGTCGGCGGTCGTTGAGCGGCTTCCGTAGGGAAGCTGTCTTCAACGTTTGCCAGGCGAAACTGGCTAGGCCCGGGAGGGAGCAACCTAAGCTTGGACGTTCGGCGCTCAAGGGGGTGCAGGTACGAGTGTAGGGCTTTGGGGTTAGGCGGATTCTGGGCGCTGAACCTCAGTGACCCACCGCCTTTTTATTTGGAATGCTAATAATAGTTATGGAGGATGCCGTTGGGCTTTCCTAAAAGCTTCCTTTGGGGAGTTTCTGAAAGCGGATTTCAGTTTGAAATGGGAGACTCTGCTGGGCGAAATGTGGATGCTAACACTGACTGGTTTGTTTGGGTGCATGACGCTGAAAACATAAGGAAGGGCATTGTGAGCGGCGACATGCCTGAAAACGGCGTGGATTACTGGAACTTGTATGCGAAAGACCACGATGCAGCCAGAAAGCTTGGTTTAAACGCTTACAGAATAGGCGTGGAGTGGAGCAGAATCTTCCCAAAAAGCACAGCAACCGTTAAAGTTGAGGTTGAGAGGACTTCTGACGGCAACATATCCAAAATAGACGTAGACGTCAAAGCCTTAGAAGAGCTTGAGAAGTTGGCGGATAAAGAAGCCTTAAACCATTATAGGGCTATTGTGGAGGATTTGAGGGCGAAGGATTTTACGGTTTTTCTCTGCTTAAACCATTTTACGCTTCCATTATGGCTTCACAATCCACTAACTGTGCGTGCCACAAAACTTAAGAAAGGTCCAAAAGGGTGGCTTGAAGAAAACGCCATAATCGAGTTCACCAAGTATGCTGCTTACGTGGCTTCACGTTTAGGCGACATCGTTGATAATTGGGCGACTTTCAACGAACCGATGGCAGTATGTGAAGCTGGCTACATGATTTCCCAATCTGGTTTCCCGCCGGGCGTAAACAACTTTAGAGCTGCAAAAAGGGCGGCTAAAAACATGGCTGTCGCGCACGCCCGCGCCTACGACGCTATAAAGGCTTTTGACGGTGTGAAGGCAGATGAGGATAGCCCAAGCCCTGCTAATGTGGGCTTAATTCACAATGTCATTCCAACAATGCCTTTCAATGAAGGGGAAAGGCTTGATGTGGAAGCAGCTAAATTTATGGATAATTTGCATAACCAGTTTTTCCCACGGGCTGTTGTGGAAGGATGGCTTGACGAAAACTTGAACGGCGTCAAGGAAAAAGGCGAGGTGAAGGATTATCTTAAAGAGCGTCTTGACTGGCTTGGCGTAAACTACTACACGCGGTTCGTGATTAGGGGGAAGAGAAACCTTTTGGCTAAACTGTTTGCTGGAATTCCAGCGGTTCCAGAAATTGTGCCAAACTATGGATTCGGATGTCAGCCTAACGGTCAATCAGCCAATGGAAATCCAACATCAGATTTGGGCTGGGAAATCTACCCGGAAGGAATGCTTAATGCCCTAAAATCTATGGCAAAATTTGCCAAACCCCTTTACATAACAGAGAATGGAATAGCCGATGCGGAAGATGCGCTTAGACCAAAATTTATTGAAGATCACGTTAAAGTTTTGGAAAAGGCGTTAAATGAAGAGAAAATCGATGTTAGGGGCTATTTTCACTGGACGTTGACTGACAATTACGAGTGGGCTAAGGGTTTCCAAATGAAGTTTGGGCTGTTCGCTGTGGATCTCAAAAGTAAAAGGCGAAAGAAACGGAAAAGCGCAGACACTTATAAAATGCTAATTAAACATCACGAGCGCCAGCTTGCCTAGTTAATTTCCATGATAGAGCTTGATAGCTTGCATAAATTTTGTAGGGGTATCAGCAGGACATTATTAAAACTTATTAAAGTTATACGTGAAAAATAGGGGATGTTAGGTAGTGAAAATATTGAAAAGACTTGTGCTAGTTGGGCTTTTACTATTTGTTCTAATGTTTGCTTTTAAGCCTAAACTGGTTAACGCTAGTCCAGGTGACATTTGGGTTCCATATAACTACTCGACAATACAAGCGGCTATAAACGCGGCAAACCCTGGAGACGTAATCCACGTGGCAAGTGGAACATATGATTCTATAGTAGTGAACAAGACAGTATCTATAATAGCGGAAGGCGAAGCTATCATTGACGGAAAATTGGCTGTCAACCCTGTTGTTAATATTACAGCAAACAACGTGGTTATTAAAAACTTCAAGATACAGGGGCCAAGTCTTTATGGCACTTCAATCCGCATAGACAACGCAGCTTTTTGTCATGTAGAAAATAACTCTATAATCGGCAGAATGTATGGTGTGTTTCTCTGGCAAACGTCCAACAGCCGCATAGCCTACAACACTATAATAAATGTCACCGAGGGCGTCGACTCCGATTGGTTGCAGTTTCCTGCTAAGGGCATTCTGTTAGGGAATTCCTCTAATAATTTCGTAGTTGCAAATAACATATACAACTCTTGGCGTTGCATCTCGCTTGAATCCTCCAACTTTAATTTGGTTTCAGACAACAATGTGACAACCTCTTACTCAACATCGCGCACGTATTGCGGCATCGAAATTTTGGAATCTTCAAACAACACTATCCGCAACAATTGGGTAACTAATTGCTCTGGAAATGCATGGGCTATTTACTTATCTGACGCTTCGTATAACCTCATATACCACAACAATTTTATCAACAACGCGCATCAAGCAGCGATTAGCGGAACAGATTCCAACAAATGGTATGCTGATTGGCCAACAGGCGGCAACTTTTGGAGCAACCACGTTTCTCCAGACAACCTTGGTGGCGCGTACCAAAATGAACAAGGAAGCGACGGAATCTGCGACAAT
>JAVZMA010000011.1:0-31077 GCA_038883475.1 Bathyarchaeia archaeon | reverse complement strand
CGCAGACCAACAGACTTCGCCAAAAAAGAAACTGTCCAAGCCAGAACTGGTGTTTGTCCCTTTTGTCCGGGAAATGAGCACATGACTCCGCCGGCTGTTCTTGTTTATCTTGAATCTGGCGGAAAAATTGAAAAAACAAAGGATGAAAACGGTTTTAGGCATAAGAATTGGATTATTCGCTGTTTCCCAAATCTTTTTCCAGCTTTCGCGCCTCCGAAAGAAAAGTTGGGTAAAGAGCAAAGTGTGAAAGGTCGCGATTTGGCAGCTGCTGTTGGACACCATGAAGTTCTTATAGAGTCACCTATCCATGATGAGCATCCTTCAGACGCTAAGATTCCGCAACTTGTGCACGTTATAAACGCCTATTTGGATAGGTTGCGCGAACTTTCATCGAAGCCCTATGTGCGTTACGTGTCTATATTCCGCAACCACGGTCTCGAAGCTGGAGCTTCGCTTTCCCACGCGCACAGCCAAATAATTGCAACTTCCTTTATCCCGCGGCTCGTGAAAGAAGAATTGGAAGCAAGCAAGAAGTTCTGGAAACAAAACGGGAAATGCATATTCTGCGAAATCATAGAAAAGGAACGTAAAGGCCCACGGCTCATCCTAGAAAATTCGCATTTCGTGGTTTTTGCTCCCTACGCAAGCGTTAACCCAATGGAGTTCTGGATAATTCCAAAAAGGCATCAAATCACGCTTCTCGAGATGACACAAGCCGAAGTGAAAACCTTCGCTGAAACACTGAAAACATGCTTTAAAGCATTAAAGGAATTAGTTAATGATCCGCCCTACAATTACGGTTTCCACATGGTTATAAATAGAAAGGCACGCGAACATTACCATTGGCATTTAGAGGTTTACCCAAAACTTGCTATTTGGGCGGGCTTCGAAAAAAGCACAGGCATATACATAAACACTGTCACGCCAGAAACAGCAGCAGAAAGCATGAGGAAAGCAGTTTCAACTTGAACTTTGCAAAATTTCTTTTTCGTGTGCTGGTCGCATTTGCATTACGTCTTCTACGTAAGCTCTTAACGGTTCTGCAACGCTCCAAGCTTGAGCTATGCACCCTCTTGGCATATGCGGGGGGTCTCCGTCAAAAATTTCACTTATGGTTCCAAGCCCAGCCCTATAAACTTGTTCGGTGAAAAGAGGCAAAAGAAAGTTCTTTAAAGCGTATTCGCGTCTATGCTCAACGTAACCCTTAGTTTTCAAGAAGGCAGTTGTGAAGGGGCCGAGCAGCCAAGCCCAAACAGTTCCATCATGATACGCCATGTCTCTTTTTCTTCGGTCTCCCTCATAAACTCCAACATATCTCGAATCGTTCTTCGCCAGCGTCCTTAAGCCATAAGGTGTCAAAAGTTCACGGTGAACAACATCAACAACTTTCTCTCTTTTGGCGATGTCAAGCATTGTAAAATCCAAAGAAACAGCGATAATTTGATTAGGCCTTATAGAAGCGTCTTTTTCACCTTCACTTACAACGTCAAACAAGCAGTTCTTTTCAGAATTCCAAAACTTTTCCACAAATGCTTTTCGTGCGCCTTCAGCCAAACTAAGATACTTTTCAGCTTCATTTTTTTCGCCGAACCTATTTGCCAGAAGCTCCATGATTTTTAAGGCATTATACCATAATGCTTGAACCTCAACAGCCTTTCCAGCTCTCGGAGTCACAGGTTTCCCGTCCACGACAGCGTCCATCCATGTCAATTGAGGATCATGATGAAGCAAATAGTCACCGTCAACGTGAACGCCAAATGCTGTTCCTTTAACGTGGCTCTCAATAACCGCCTTTAACTCGTTCCAGAGTTGTTCCTTGACAAATTTGAAGTCACCAGTATATTTCAGATACTGCAAAACAGCGTTCACATACCACAATGTTGCGTCAACAGAATTGTAGGCAAGCTGGTTTGGCTGGTCTGGAACAAAATTTGGAATTAAACCGTCTTTCATATACTGCTTAAACGTTAGGAAACTTTTCTTTGCATCCTCAAACCTGCCAGTTACAAGCATAAGCCCTGGCAGGGAAATAAAGGTGTCTCGTCCCCAAGTCTCGAACCAGTGGTATCCTGCAATCACAAACCTTTGCTGTTCACTTGAACCCTTAACTACGAAGGAATCTGTCGCCAAAACAATCCAGTTTAACCATTCAACAGCATAAAGCTTAGGGTTAACCTCATAAAACCTTGCTAGGAAATTTTCTCGCCGTTCCGTTTCATCCTTAAGAACGTTTTCAACATCATATGTTGTTGGGGCTTCATCCAAAACCCTTAAAGCATTTTCGCCATTTTTGTCAGCTGCAACCATAACTGCAAACCTATCCATCCTTTTAGCTTTAACATCCATTTCAAAGTATCCTGGCTGAAAAACATCGTCGAAACAGCTTTCGCCTCGTGAAGCCTCTTCGCGGTAATAAACGCTTTCAATCCACTTTCCCTTAACATAGTATTTCCCATCAGTAGCTTTCATTGCAAAAGCCAATTTGGGAAACTGAGCGCTTAACTCTGCAACATAACCCTCTCTTTTCTGAAGAAATTCTACCGAGTTCTTCCACTTGTCTGTGACCGCGTGAAAATGCCTACAGTTTATTAACGGGTAAACCCGAACTTTCACATCGGAATCGTTTTTATTCTCTACTTTGTAGAGAGTTATAACAGCGTTCTTTTCTTTAGGCATGAAAATTGTCTTTTCAACTTCAACATTTTCCACATCATAAACATATTTTGGGAAAGGACTCATGGCAAACTCTTTCAAGAAAATGTATCCTCGCGGAAAAATTCCAGCTTTAAACTCGTTGGCTCCAAGCGGATAAATATTGTTGCCTATGCATATTTCCTCATCCAACTTTTCAAGACACACTCTACGCTCTCCAGGAGGGCTAAGAGCTGCGACAAGCAAGCCGTGATATTTTCTGGTGTTTATTCCCAAAACTGTTGAGGAAGCAAAGCCGCCTAAACCATTTGTCAGAAGCCACTCTTTTCGGATTGCTTCATCAAAACGGGAAAGCTCCTCTTGACGTAAATTTATGGTTGGCAGCTTCATTTACGGCATCAACTTTGCAACATTCTTATTTCTTGGCACACCGAAAAAGTTTGCCACCGGATTACATTTTGTTCTGAAAAGCAGGGCGTGAGGTTTCTTAAGCTGATATTCTGTTAAGGTTTCAGCGTAGCCCATTCCCTTCGCAAAAACCATATCCGCGGAATGGTAATGGTTAAGAAATTCTGGTGTAACTTCTTTAATTGCTAATCCAACAGCGTCAACACCAGTCGTTATTATTTCGTCAGCGATTTTATTCATTCCAGAAATTTCAACATCCTCCAAAGTTGCATCATTAAGAACTGGTCCGCCCTTCACCGCAACCGTCACTTTTAAGCCCATATCTTTAAGCTGTTCCACAAGCAAAGTGTCAAAAACTATCTCCCCAGCGTTGTCTGCCAAATAAAGGATTGTGTTTGCCTTCTTAGCCAGTTCGTAAATTTTGTTCGTGTCGTCTATAACCAAATCTTTTACAGCTTCCCTGAAACTTTTTCTCAAACTGCCAAAGGTAAACTTGTGACCGGGAATATCGAATTCCATGATGTTGCCGACCATGGCGCATAAACAAGCCCTCTTAAACCTGTCTTTTTGCGCGTATCCTTCTTCCACAAGCTTTTTCACGCTGGGCAAGAGCTTCAGAGCCTTCTCGTTGCTTAGTCTCTTACGCCGCTTATAGGGGTCATCATTACCAGTAACCCTTTTTATTAAACGGTCTCTCTTCGTGCCTAAGTCTGCAGGAACAGCCGTCGGCTTAAACTCTTTGCTCAGCAACCGCAGAAGCTCAGCCATGGCTCTGAAGCGTAGGGCGGGGTTGGTTGTGGCTTCGACAACTTCTGTTGCCGCTCTACTCATTATGCACGCTGCGCACTCCGCTTCAACCTTCAATTTTCCACGTCTCACCTACAACTTTGTTGATTCTGCAAACTCTCGCAGAACCATATATGGGTCTTTCGCTTTGACAACGCCGCTTGCAACCAGTATGCCTTGAGTCCCCAGCCTCAAAGCAGCCGCAACATCTTCCCCATTGGTTATTCCAGCCCCGCAGAGAATTACAACCTTCGAATTGATTTTTCTGACAAGGTTTATGGTGTCAGTCACAACCTCAGGTTTTGCCTTAGAAACAGGAATGCCGGTTCCTATAAGTTCAGGAGGTTCAATGACGATGACGTCTGGGTTAAGGGCTGCCACCGCCGCACTTATGTTTGGGTTGTTGGCGCATACAACCGAAATTAACCCTTTTTCACGCGCTATATTTACCGCTTCGTCTATCTCAGATAGCTTAAGCTGTCTTTCAGAGTGGTTAATCAACGTTCCCACGGCTCCAGCCTCCTTTACAGACTCGGCGAGAACATGCCCAGTGTAGCTGCCAGGTTTTATCGCGTCTATGTGTTGGGCGAAAACTGGAACCCTTGTCGCTTTCGCAACGGTGGCAATGTCTGCGAACTGTGGAGCGACTCCTATCAACACTTTTGTTTCGTTGTTAACCTTTTCAGCCTTTTTTGCAAGTTCAACTGCTTTTCGCCCAGTTGCCTCCAGATAAGTTTTAAAGTTGATGATTATTATTGGTGTCTGAATTTTTTCAAGCAAGGTTTTCTCCGCCGTTTTAAACTATTACTTAGTAATGGTGTTCGATTGCTAATATTATTTTGGAATACACACTTTAAAAACAACGATTATTATTTGCCTTTCTCCTTCGCACATCATGTTCCGACCATTAGCGGCTCAGATATCTTCTTCAACGTCGCTATTGCAGATAGGGCAGCTAACTGACTTGTTTTCGGATTATCCACCAATGGAACATTTTCGGCGTGAACTTCCAACTCGCCAAATTCACCTTTAACCTTCACTTCATGGATGTTCCTTTTTATTGAAGGGTCAGCTATTATCTGCACCTTTGTATTTTCCATTCCAATGCCCGCCAAACCAAGAGCTGCTGCCGCATTAACATTGGCTGGGAAAAATTTGCAAGCCTCAGACGCGGGACCTTCATATATTAGCGTTGGAGTTTCCAGTTTTTCAAGGCGTATGTTCTTTTCTTTTACGTATGGAGCGTCCTTTAATCCCTCTGGCGGTTTTCTAGTTGTCAACGTTACACTTTCTACTTTGCCAATGACCGCTGCTTTCACCCCGTCTAACCCGGCTATCGCTCCCGAAGGAATGTAGACTCTTTTTCCAGTTTCCATGGCACAGCGTTTGAGTTCTTCCAATAATTTTGAATCAACCAATGCGCCGACGCTCATAATCATCAAGTCTTTTCCAGCTCTAAGCACCCTGAGTGCGTAGGCTCTTACGGCTTCTTGTGAGGCCGCTTCCACAACCAAATCCACACCTTCGCACGCAATTAGCTCCTCAAAACTTTCGGCAATTTTTGGTTTACAAGTCAGCTTACTACATAAAACGTTAGACTTCTCCTTTATCCTATCATACACTATTGCCAAACGAGTGTTTCCAGCTTGCCCTTTATCAATTGCGTGAGCCAAAACTGTTCCAATAGCGCCACAGCCAATCAACCCAACACCCAACGACATTTTCCATCACGTGCCCCTTTACACTTCAAAGAGGGAAATGAGTAAAGCTAAGAAGGTAAAGTTTACTGTTTTGTATGGGCTGAAGGAGATGTTTATTAGAAAAGTTTGAAATGAGCTTATAGTGGCGATTGTCTTTGCTGAATAAAGCTTTGGATTTAAGGGAAAGGGAATTTCAAAGGCTTGTTAAGAAAATCTTTCCCTATCCAAGCTTTCGCCCATTTCAGCTTGACGCTATAAAATTCTCTTTTGATGTTTTTAAAAGCGGCAAGATTGGTTTGCTTTCTTCGCCGTGCGGAACTGGAAAATCCATCTCCGTTTTGACGGCTTTTTTCATGGCTAAGGAACTGGAACAGTCGCTGGGAAGACTTCTCGTGTTAACTAGAACGAGGAACCAACTTGAAATCTATTCGAGGGAGCTAAAGAACATAAAGAGGCAGAACGGCGTCAGATTTGTTGCTTCCATCTTTAAGAGCAAGAAGGAAATGTGTCCCTACGCCCTTGTAGAGCTCAAACTTAGGGACATTAGCTACCGAGATTTTCTTCACTATTGCAAAAACCTGAAAGAAGGAGCATTTGGAGAATCATGTAGGTTTTATGAAAGAACCTACAGCGGATGGAAACCAAGCTGGCACGCCAACAGCATTGTCAACCATATTATTGAAGTTGGACCGCTCTTGCCCGATGAAGTTTACAAAATTTGCTGTGAAAAAGGGCTTTGCCCCTACGAAGTCACTAAGATTCTTGCAAGGCACGCTGACATAATAATTGGCAACTACAACTATATCCTCGTCGACTCTATAAGGGGGTCTGTTCTCGGAAGGGCTGGAATACGAGTGAAGGATGTTAACTGCGTTTTCGATGAAGCCCATAGTCTACCCTATTATGCCGCGGGAATATTTTCAGACGAGCTTTCTTCAACCTCTGTCAGAAGAGCTTTAAAGGAATGCAAAATTTTCGATTTGGACGCCTTCGGCATTTTAGAAGCCTTACATGACGTGATGATTAAACTTGGGAAGGATGTTTACAAAAGATACGGAGCAGACGTCGAACATATCGTCGAAGGAAACCGAATAGTGAATGCTCTGTCAAAAAATCTCGAAGTAAACGCGGATATGCTGCGGAAAAATGTTTTAGAACTTTTAGAAGTTGGAGAACTTATTAGGCAAAGAAGAGCTGAATTGGGCAAAAGTCCAATCTCGTACGTATCCCGATGCGCAGATTTTCTGTTGGACTGGATTAGCCTTGAAGGTTTAGGTTACGCCAAATACGTCAAAGTTGAAGTTAACATGGACAAGAGAAAAAATGTTAGGCTTGGAATCAGATGTCTTGACCCCGCATTGGCGTCTAGCATAATAAACGACCTTCGTTCTGTTATACTTATGTCTGGAACTTTATGGTGCGCTGATTATTATGTTGATGTGCTGGGAATCGAGCGAAGTCGTTGCAGTTTCCTAGAGTTGCCAAGCCCTTTCCCTCCAGAAAATAGGCTTCTAATCGTTGATAGGGCAGTTACAACAAAGTTTGAAAGACGCGGCGAAAAGCAGTGGAAGAAAATTGCCGAACACTTAACCAAAATAATTCATAAAGCCGGTGGAAGAGTCGCCGTTTACTTTCCCTCCTATGAATTAATGCGTGAAATTACAAGGTTAATTAAGCCTGATTTGCCGCTTCTTGTTGAGGAAAAGACTACAAACATCAAGGATGTTTTGGACTTTCTGGGTAAAAACGAACAATGCTTGATTTTTGGAGTTGCTAGAGGAAAAGTAAGCGAAGGAGTTGACATGACAGATGAAGGAAGGAGCATGCTTTCAACAGTCATAGTTGTAGGCTTGCCCTACCCAAAGAAAACTGAACTTCAAATTGCCCTCTACAAATACTTTAAAGAAAAGTTCGGAGATAAAGCCATGGAATACGCGAATTACATCCCATGCTTAAATGCACTAGCCCAATCCGCTGGTAGACTTCTACGAAGCCCAGAGGATAGAGGCGTAATCCTAATAATGGATGGGCGCGCAGCAGGGAAATTTAAGCAGAAACTGCCACAAGAATGGAGAAAAGAAATGAAAGCCCACGTCAGAATAAAGAAAATCCTAGATGATATAGAGAATTTTTACAAGAAATGAAAAGCATCAAAAGACATGGTATTGACATTTATACTAAGGGTTTAATGAACGATAAATTTTTAAGATTCCTAAAATTGCGTTAAATATACAGTTGAGGTGGTTAAATGACTTTAACCCCTCAATTCATAATCCTTACGACGCGGAAAACGTGACTTAAAGCAGATTTAGCTGGGAGGTGATTTTATGTCTATGATAAAGGAGGTTTCTCCCGCTGCAGGTCGCCACTTCGAGCGCATTGGGGCGCACACCCATATTAAAGGGCTGGGTTTAGACACAAATCTGAGAGCAGTCAAAGTTAAGGATGGAATGGTTGGACAAGAAAAAGCCCGCGAAGCCGCCGGTTTAGTGGTTCAAATGATTAAAGAGGGAAAGCTTAGCGGGAAAACCGTCATTCTGGCTGGTCCTCCGGGAACTGGCAAAACAGCCATTGCGGTTGCTATATCCAGGGAGTTAGGACCAAATGTTCCTTTCATTCAAATGAGCGGCAGCGAAATCTACAGCAGCGAACGTAAGAAAACGGAGGTTTTGATTGAGGCTATGCGGAAATGCATAGGCGTCGAAATACATGAAATGCGAAAGGTGTATGAGGGGGAAGTCGTCGGCATAGACATTAGAACCGCGCCTCATCCATACAATCCCTATCAAAAAATTCCCGAAAGTGTACGGATAACGTTGAAGACAACAAAGCAGGAAAAAACCATAGAGGCTGGGGCCTCAATCGCGCAGCAAATAATTCAGCAGGGAATCACCGAAGGATACGTAATCCAGATTGATGCGGAAACGGGAAGAGTTGCAAACCTAGGCTTGAGTTTGGAAAGTACAAAAGGTAAAACTTATGATGTTGACACCCGTGAGAAGGTTCCTAGACCTACTGGTGATGTCTTAAAAGAGAAGGAATTTGTTTACACCCTCACCCTAGCGGATATGGATGAGATTAATGCGAGGAACAGAATGGGTGGAGGATTCTTCTCCCTACTGTTTGGTGGTTCCGAAACTAAGGAGATAGACACCGAAGTCAGAGCCGCTGTGGATGAATCTGTTAAAAAGATGGTTGACGAGGGCACGGCCTTCATACATCCAGGCGTCTTATTCATCGACGACAGCCACTTGCTGGATTTGGAAGCTTTCAGCTTTCTTGGTCGCGCATTGGAAAGCGAGCTTGTTCCAATAATTATTTTGGCGACAAATAGGGGTGTAACAACCATACGAGGGACAGACGTTAAAAGTCCTTTAGGCTTTCCACTCGACCTCATAGACCGTTCAGTCATAATAGCCACGGAAGAGTACGATGCAGAGAGCATAAAGGAAATTCTCCGAATTAGAGCTAGAGAAGAAAAAGTGGACTTGGAAGATGACGCCTTAGAGAAGCTTACAGCCATAGGTGCCAAGTCTTCCCTCAGATATGCCGTTCAGTTGTTAAGCTTGGCAGCGCAGAATGCCGCCATAATGAAACGCAAGAACGTAACAGTTGAAGACGTAGACAGAGTTGATGCACTGTTCATGGATGTAACCGAAGCCAGCGAACACCTAAGAAAATATGAAGAGAAACTCATGTACCATTGAAGAGAGGAGGGAACCAGAGCATTGTCATACAAGAAAAAGAGGAAAAGCATCATTGACAAGCTCTTTGAAGGATCATTCTTTGATGAATCAGACGAATTTTTCGACGCGTTTGAGCAAGGAATGGGCGGCGGTTACTCCATAAGCGTGACGCAGACGCCAGAAGGCACAAAGGTCTACGCTAAAGTCAGCGGCAACACGGATGTTAATGAGTTAAGACGAAGGCTTCAGCAGCAGTATCCAGGCGCTCACATAGAAATAGAAGGCGGAAAACCACTTATCAGGGAGATATCCACAAAACCTGTGGCTGAAGAGGAAAGCAAAACAAAACGATGAAAATTAAAACTCCGCTCTAAACGCTTTTACAAGCTTTTCCCATAGTTTCCTCCTCAGAAAATTTATATATCGCATCTTGGAGTATGAGCAAAAATCCATTGGCGCTCAGTGATGGCAAATGAAAACCAGATGGTTGTTCCCCATTGTTCTAGTTCTCATCTTTATAAGTCTGTCTATTTCATGTGCAAAAGCTGGAAATTCTTCAAATCAGCCCGCAATTGTTAAGGTTGGAGTTTGGCTTATAAACGTGGAGAAAGTGGATTTAGCTGCAAACAGCTATAGGCTTGACTTTTACTTGTGGTTCAAATTTAATTCATCGGAGATAAGTGCAGAAAAAGTGAAGGAGTTCGAGTTTATTAACGGCGCTCCCACGAAAGATAAAATAAACGAAACAGAGGGATATCTGGAATACCGAATTAGGGGAGACTTCATAAAAACCTTTGACTTCACGCAATACCCATTTGAAACACATGAACTCACTGTAGTTTTGGAACATAAAAATCTGGATATTTCCCAGCTATCCTTTGAGGAGGATCCAACGTCAGATATCGACCCGATGGTTAACGTTGCTGGATGGGAAGTCGGCAACTTCGAAACATTTGTAACCGAACACGCCTACGGGGAGGATGTGTACTCCCAATTTGTTTTCGGTGTCACCTTAAGAAGACCTTTTCTTTCAGCTTTTATCAAAAGCGTCCTGCCAATAATGATCATAACTGCAATATCTTTACTCACTTTCTTTATTTCACCCCAGAACTTCTCTCAAAGGATAGGTCTTGGTGTGACAACTCTTATGTCTGCAACAGCTTTTCACTTATCGCTCCTTAGTGGTATTCCGCCAACAGGATATTTAACGCTAGCCGACAGAATTATGTTATGTGTTTACGCGATTTTCCTTTACAACTTGTCCGTATCAGTCTACATAATGAGACTTGTAGATGCAAAGAAAATGGAGGAAGCCGCGAAATTCAACAGAAAAGCTTTAACAACCTTGCCAGCGCTAATTGTGGCTTTAATCGTGATTCAGTTAGTAATTTAAAGATAAATGCTGAAAACAACAGCACAAATTCTGTGCAGCAATTTTGGAGTTACGATTGAGAATGCGTCAGCGGGCTAGGGAATCCCCGTACTGCGATATGTCTGACTCTTGGAGAACCTCTCTCCTCTTGACTATTTCACTGAAATCGACAAAGTCTCCGCCAACCATCTTGAGCTTAGCCTCTATCTCGCCCTTCTTGACATTTATTACATTGTAGGAGTTACAGAAAAAGCCCCTCAATTTCTCGCATGAAACACTTCCAGCGTGAACAACAAGCATATCCTCTATCCTCCATCTCCAAGGTCTGTGACGATGCCCGCAAAGAACGAGGTTCACCTTGGACTTCACTAGACTTCTTAGAACATCGCCAGCATCCACAATTGTTATCTGGTCTGCTCCCGTGTCTGGAACAGGGATTATGTGGTGGTGTATAGCCACAATCTTCGCTTTGTCCTTGTGTTTCTCAAGGGTTTTTTCAAGCCATAAATTTTGTCTGTGACCGACCTCTCCATCGTCTCGGTCTGGTCTGGCGGAGCTAAGAACAACTATTACCGCTTCTTCTGTTTCTGTGACTTGAGAAAACGGGAAAAACTGCTTGAAAAGCAAGTAGCCCGTTGAACGATAATCATGGTTTCCACTTACAAAAATTACCTTTTCAGCCTTCAACTTTCTTAGTTCTTCCGAAGCCATCTTAAATTCTGATATCAAACCGTTCTCCGTCAAGTCACCTGTAACAAGCACCACATCGGGGCGCATCCCATTAATCTCTTTTATTGCTATCCTTAACATTTCTTTGCGGAACATTGGACCGCAATGCACATCGGAAATTTGAGCTATTAACATTAAATCACGAATGGTTTATTCTCTACTTGCAAGCACCACAATGTAGTCGGCGGTATCCGCGCACATGTCTGCAGCCTGCTCTACAAACTCGATCAAATCGTCAAAAATAACCATTGCACCCGAATTTATTTGATCACCATATTTAACGAACAGAGCCTTTGTTTTCAGATATTTCGCGTCAAGCTCGTGTTCTATTTCCTCAACTTTCTCCGCTCTCTTTATCGCCTCTGCGGGATCTGCCGAAATTTTCTCTATGCTTCCGCGCAAAACTTGAGCGCATTCTACAAGCTGGGATGTTATGTCCACCGTGTTTTTGATAAGCTCTTTAGGAATCTTATAATCCGCCAGCATTTCTATGCATCTTGCAGCGTCCTTCACGTGATCTGCGAGTGTGTCAAGTCGCTTAACTAGGTGCAGTATGTCTTCTCGGTAATCGGCAAGCAAGGCTGCGCCTTTAGACAATTCTTTAAAAACCTCTTTCCTCAGTTTGTCAACTTCTTCCTCTACCTTGAAGAGGTTATTGATATGTTGAGATGCCTCCTTCTCTTTTTCTTCTGAAATGTTTTTCATCGCTTGATAGAGTAAAGTCACAGTGTCTAGAGCCTTTGTTATCTGTTCATAGGCCAAGTCCAAAGCTTTCGTTCTTCGGCGCTTTTCAAACCACAAGTAGCTCCTTTTTTCCAAGTTTTGCACTTTCCCTTCCTATTAGTTTTAACATGCCTAGACATATAACATTTCTTAAATATCTTATTTTTCAGTTACCCAGTAAGCCTTTTTCTCGCCCTCACTAGTGATAATCTCTTCTTTCTTGAAGATCGGCGCTTCCTTTTTGTACCTTTCCACAGCCTCCTCTAACACTGGAAAAACGTTTTTGCGGTGTTCCCCCGCAACTAAAACGTAGACGAGATCTTCACCCACGTTGAATTCTCCGAGAAAATGGTGAATTTGAACGCCCACGATCCCCGGTTTTTTCTTTAAATCGTCACAGATTTTTGTCAACACTTCGTTTGCTTTTTCCTCATAAGCCTCCAATGTCAGCTTCTGAACTCTTTCGCCCTTCAATGTTTCTCCGCGCACCACGCCTACAAACATGGCTATCGCCCCGACTTTTCTAAAATCGCCTCTAGTCTTAATTTCATTAAGCGCATTCATTAGGGAGAATTTTCCTTTTTCATGAACCCCAGCATATGTTGTCATTTAATCACTCTCTAGTGGTCATTAATTGAATATCAAAGGCTTCTGGTTGAAATGTTTTCTTACATCCCCAAAGCAGCTGATGGAACGGGCAGATCCTTCATTGTCACCAGACCTGGCGGTGCATTGACCACTTTTGGAATCATATTTGTGATCACGGCGACTGTGCCGACGTCGCCATGAATGCATGGCTGAATTTTCTGTTCAATGTCTGGAACACCCTTAATGGTTATTGCATCGTATTCTTCTTTTGCGCCGATGTATGCTTGAAAGTCAAGAACTATAACCTCTTTATCTTTAATTATGCCTTTCGCCTTTTGTCTCAACCCAGCAACACGCCCAATTTCTACTTTCACTTCTCTGCTTTCTACAGGCTTTTCTGCGATTACTGGCAAGACTGGTTCAACAACCAAGGTGTCTAGAGTCCAGCCTACAGCGTCCGCTATCATCGCAATCGACTGCGCCAAACCAACATGCCCAGTAATTTCCTTCTTTTCGATTTTTTCTCGGAATTCTTCCATTTTTAAGCCAGCGCCTATCTTTTTCTGAAACGGCAAACGTCTTTTGGCAGCGTCCATAACTCTTACAGCTTGTATTCTCTCTATTTTTTGGCAGGCGGCAGTAAGCATTATCACAAGTGTATCCATGACGAAACCAGGATTTATTCCCGTGCCCAGCACCGTTACGCCATGTTGTTTTGCAAGGGCGTCAATTTTTTTGGCGATGGTTGGCGAGGTAAAGTATGGATATGAGAGTTCTTCACAGGTGGATATCACGTTTAGATTATGTTCTATCAGCGACGTTATTTGCGGATATGTGTCTTTCAAAAATGAGGAGGTTGCATGAACAGCGATGTCTGCACTTTTCGCCGAAACTGCCTTTTCAATTTTTTCAGAAACGCTAATTCCAAGTGTTTCATTCATGCCTAAAACTGTGCCTAAATCTTTGCCAATTTTGTCTTTAGCCAAGTCAACAGCGCCGACAATCTCTACCCACTCTTTCTCTAGCAGAAATTTTGCGATCAAACTGCCGACAGCGCCAACGCCGTATAATATAACCCTAACTTTTTCCATTTTCAATTTCTCCTCTCAATTTTTTGTTGTAATCAACCTATAAAGCATACTTGGGTATGCATGGGGCAACATGGAAAAAACCTTTACATTTGTAAACTTTTATATGCTGGGGCTCCACTCCCACTAGTATGAGGGTCTAAACTTGGAGAAACTTTGTCAAACGCCGCTGGATGCTGAAAAGGCAAAGCGTCCAAAGGCTGAGATTCACATAATAAAGGATCATTGTAAAGGATGTGGCTTCTGCATTTATTACTGTCCTAAAAAAGTTCTGGAAGAGTCGGAGGAAATAAACGCCATGGGAGTTCATCCTCCCCGTGTTGTCGATGAAGACAGATGCATTCTATGCGGTTTATGCACAGCAATTTGCCCAGACTTCGCCATATTTGTTGTTAAAAAACAAGGTAAGGATGGATGTTAAACATGACAAAAAAATCGGTGGTATCATCAGGCGTGCATTTCATGAGTGGTGATATCGCATGCGCCGAAGGCGCAATAGCCGCGGGCTGCAGGTTTTTTGCAGGTTACCCCATCACGCCTGCAACAGAAATTGCTGAGCACATGGCTTTGAGAATGCCGCAAATTGGCGGAATCTACATTCAAATGGAAGATGAAATTGCCTCCATGGCGGCGGTGATTGGAGCCTCATATGCTGGGTTAAAGGCTATGACGGCGACTTCTGGACCAGGCTTTAGTCTCATGCAAGAAAATATAGGGTTAGCTGCCATGACAGAAGCGCCATGCGTAATCGTGAACGTGATGCGTGGCGGTCCAAGTACCGGACAACCCACAATGCCGGGGCAACAAGATGTTATGCAGGCGAAGTGGGGTTCTCATGGAGACTACGAGATTATAGCGTTAACTCCTTCCTATGTTCAAGAAATGTTTGACCTCACAGTTGAGGCTTTTAACTTATCTGAAACTTATAGGGTTCCAACAATTTTGCTGGCAGATGAGGTTGTCGCTCACATGTGGGGGAAAGTTACGATTCCAACGCCGGAAACAATAAGAGTAATTAACCGTAAAAAGCCAAATGTTCCTCCAGAAAAGTATTTGCCGTTTATGCCGGATGACGACTTGGTTCCGCCAATGGCTTGTTTCGGCGAAGGATTCCGATTTCACGCCACTGGCTTAACACATGACGAACATGGCTACCCGCAAACTCAAAGCTCTGAAGTTCAGACAAAGCTTGTTCGGAGGTTATGCGATAAAATACGGAAAAACGCGGACAAAATAATAAAGGTTGAAGGGGTTATGCTGGAAGATGCCGACATAGTCGTTATTGCTTATGGAATTGTTGCCAGAGCAGCATTAAACGCGGTTAGAAAAGCCAGAGAAAACGGAATAAAAGCTGGGCTTTTACGCTTAATCACATTGTGGCCGTTCCCAGAAAACCATGTGGCAAAAATTGCAGAGCAAGCCAACATGATAATTGTCCCTGAAATGAACTGTGGACAAATGGTTAGGGAAGTTGAAAGGGCAGCAAAAAGTGTAAGCGTCGTTTTCCTTCCAAAGCTAGGGGAGGAACCACATACTCCCATGGAAATCTTTGAAGCAATAAGGAGGAACAGTCAATGATGGAAGAAACCGCGCATCCTCTTTCGAAGTATTTAAGAACTGCAACAATGCCCCACATATGGTGTTCTGGATGCGGAAATGGAATAATACTGAACTGTTTCGTTCATGCCTTAAATGAAATGCAAATTAACCTCGACAAACTTGTTGTTGTGTCGGGCATAGGCTGCATTGGTCGCATAGCGGGATATACAAACGTAGACTCCTTCCACACTACACATGGACGCCCCATAGCCTTCGCAACAGGAGTGAAGTTAGCAAATCCAAAGTTAGAAGTGGTGGTCATAAGTGGTGACGGTGACCTTTTCGCAATAGGAGGCAACCACTTCATACACGCAGCCCGTAGGAACATAGGAATTAAGGTGATATGCGCAAACAACTTCAACTACGGAATGACAGGAGGGCAACAAGGACCAACAACACCGCTTGAAGCCTCAACAGCCACAACCCCCTATGGAAACATTGAGCACCCATTTAACCTAGTCCATTTAGCAACAGCATCCGGAGCCACATACGTGGCAAGGTGGACAACACTGCACGTACGACAGCTAACGCAATCAATCAAAAAGATTTTGCAAAAAGAAGGCTTCTGCTTCATTGAAGTGGTCTCTCCTTGCCCAGAAATCTTTGGTCGACACAACAGAATGCGCTCCGGTCTTGAAATGATGAAGTGGTTTGAAAAAGCGTCGGTGGTGGAAAACTTTTCTGACCCAGCGAAAGCTGAAATCACGCCCGAGAAGATAGTCGTAGGCGAATTTGTCAACATGGAAAAAGTGACTTATGAAAGACTGCTTCTGGGCAAAATAGCCAAAATCAGTGAAGAAATGGCGGAGTGACGGCCAATGCGGCTCGAGATAAGGTTTGCTGGCTTCGGTGGGCAAGGCATAATTAAATCTGGAATAATCGTTGCGGCTGCAGCTTGCCTCCACAGCGGGAAAAACGCTGTTCAAACACAAAGTTACGGTCCAGAATCAAGAGGCGGCGCATGCAAGTCAGAGGTCATTATATCGGATGACGACATTGACTTTCCAAAGGTTGTCTCCCCAGACGTTTTAGTAGCCATGTCTCAGCACGCGTATAACGAATATGCTGGAAGTGTCAAAACTGGAGGGATAATAATTATCGATCCAGACATGGTGCCAAACGAGAAGAATTTAAAAGGCGTTAAGGTTTTTAGAGTTCCAGCGACAAAAATTGCCGAAGAAATGGGGAAAAGAATTGTTGCAAACATTGTTATGTTAGGCGCTTTTGTTGCTGTCACAAGCATATTAGACAAAGAAGCCGTTAAAAAATCTATTAGGGCGAATGTGCCAAAAGGAACTGAGGAAATAAATATTGCCGCTTTTGAAAAAGGGTACGAATACGGAAAAAGTCTCCTTGAAAGTTAAGATGCAGTTTCAGCTTTTTGCAACTGCAACTGCGCCAGTTGAGTTAAAAGTTTAGATTTTCTAACACCCACATGGCGCAAAGGCGCTATTTTTTTCGCTTCGTTGTATATGTCTGAGGCGATTTTTCCAAGAACCATCTCCTGTGCAAATTGATCCAATGTGAGCGCTGAAGCCTTTTCTTTGATGATTTTCTCCATTATAGCGCGTATGGCCTTTTCCTGCGAAGTTCTTATTCTTGAAAGTGTGAAGGCGCACACTGCCACTTGAAGTTTGTATCCGTCCTTGGTTGTTATTTGGAAAAGTCCATCAACTTTTGTTGTTCTTCTCCTGACGAGGCTTCGCAAATAATCACGTGAATATTCGTGTCCCTTAAAGATTGTTCGGGCGTTTTTGCCATCAACCTCTATTATTTGAAAATACATCTTCAAATATTGGTGAGCGAAGTCGTTTGTGATGTCATAGAGCGTCGAGTCGATAACTCTTCCGATAAGTTTTTCCGGTTCATCGGCTGGCACAGCGCCTAACTCTACGTTTCCAAAGTAGGGTGGAGCCAGCACCATGTACCATGACTTGCTGCGCCATTTATCTTTTACACGCCTTGTTTTTGAAGACAAGTTTATCCTCCGAACATTGTAGCTGAAAAGTTATGTCAAGTATTAAAGGTTTTTACTTTTCGGTTCTATTTTATCGATGCCGCCCATGTATTTTCTCAAGACTTCTGGAATAACAACAGAATCGTCTTCTTGCTGATAGTTTTCCAGTATTGCCACAATGGTTCTGCCGGTGGCTAAAGCTGTCGAATTTAATGTGTGTACAAAACCTTTTGGCGGTTCACCCTCTTTTTCCCTGTACTTTATATTTAGCCTTCTAGCTTGGTAGTCTGTGCAGTTGCTGCATGAAATTATTTCTCTATACGTGTTTTGCGCTGGCATCCAAGCCTCTATGTCATATTTTTTAGCGGCGACAATCCCTATATCGCCTGTGCAAACGTTCACGACGCGATATGGGAGACCGAGTTTTTGAACAAGTTCCTCGGCGTTTTGTAAAAGTTCCTCGTGCATCTCCCATGAATCCTCTGGTTTGCAGAAAATGAACTGTTCAATTTTGTTGAACTGGTGGGTTCTGAAGATGCCGCGTGTGTCTTTGCCATGCGCTCCTGCCTCCTTCCTAAAGCATGAGCTTACTCCAACAAGTTTGAGTGGTAAATCTTCCGCTTTTAATACTTCATCCATGAACATTGCAGCCATTGGGTGTTCAGAAGTTGCAATCAGGTAAAGATCTTCGCTTTCTATTTTGTACAAGACATCTTCAAAATCACTTAAAGCCGTTACGCCCTCGTAAGGTTTTCGCCTCATCAAGAATGGAGGCTCTATGGGGATGTATCCCTTTTTAACCATTTCTTCCAAGGCGAAGTTCATCAAAGCCATATCCAATAGAACGCCTTCCTTCTTTAGATAAAAGAATCTGGCTCCCGCAACTTTCCCAGCTCTCTCAATGTCCATTATGTCTAAGTTTAGGGCTAGAGTTATGTGGTCTTTAGCTGGGAAAGTAAATTTGGGTTTTTCACCCCATGTTTTTATTGGAAGGTTATCGTTTTCATCCTTGCCTAAGGGGACGGATTCGTGTAAAAGGTTTGGAAGTCGCATAAGGTAGTAGTTTACTTTCTCCTTGCACTCATCCACTTGACTCTCCAACGTTGTTATTTCCATGTCAATGTCCTTAGCCTTTGAAAGCTCTCGGCTGGCGTCTTTTCCTTCTTTTCTTAAAGTTGCAATCTTCATCGTCAACAGTTTTCTTTCATGCCGCAACTCGTTTAGTTTCGTTAATAATTGCCGCCATTTCCCGTCATAGTGCATTAGCTCATCAAGCATTCTTATGTTTTCAGGGTCTTGTCTCTTCATCAAATTGTTCCTTACTAGTCCTGGATTCTCGCGAATGAGTTTTATATCCAACATCTTTCTCACATTGTCTACATTTTAACGAAATTACTTTCAATCTCTAAAACCTTAAACTTGAATGTCTATTTAACCTTGCGATAAGATCAACTTCTTCCCTCATTTCTCTCATTCAAAAATTTTGTTGCTTGGAGAGCTTTTTCCGCTATTGAAACGCAAAAAAGAAAATCGTCAATTGTAGCAATGAATGTTGCCATTTTCCCATCGCATCTAACCTTAGTTAGAACTTTCTGCCCTCTTTTAACGGTCTTAATAAAAAGGTCGCTTGGCGTTTTGAAGTTGTCAGGCGAAACTGCTTTGGCTATAGCTTCAGCAGTTTTGGCATTGCTATAAGTTAATATTATTTCCGCTTCCAATTTTCAAGCCTCTTAAACATCCGCCAACCAAATCATTAACGATCTCTATGAACTCGTCAACCTTCTCTATTGGAATCTGCGCTCCCGCAGCAACATCATGCCCACCGCCGTTTCCTCCGCATCTTTCAGCGGCAATACGCATGATTTCTCCTAGATTTACCCCATTATTTACTGCGGTATCTACGGCTCTCGCAGAGATCTTTGCTATGCCTTCTTCCTCAACATTTGCGTATGCAATTAAGGGTTTCTCGGGGTTTGGGAGGCTTGTTAACAGTACGGATGACACTGCTCCTATTATCTTGTCGTCTATGAAGTTTTCGCCGTAGACGACATGTATGTTCTCCAACTCCTTCATTCTTTCGGGTTTTTCCATAACCCACCCAAGATACCTGTTTATTGTTCCTCTGTACTCCTCTAAAACTTTGCCCGCTTCCTCGAGAACTGAACCTCTGTCGCCCATGCATATGGCAACGCCTAAGCTTGGCTTGTCCATACGTCCAGTTGCATTCAGCAAAACCGCAAATTCTCTCGCGTCCCGTAGGGGAGTCCAAGGTTCTTCTCGCGTTAAAATGTAAACATGCCCGATGAGATTTGTAACTTCATAATGTAAACCCTTCGACAGCAGGTATTCGGCGAGGGCTGAGCATAGCCTTTTCTTTTCTTCGTCGGAGAGATCTCTTAATGCTCGCCATTTCTCCCCATACTTTGGCTTTATGTCTAAACTTACCAGGAAAGCTAGGCTTTTGTCTTCTTCGCCGCTTATGCCTGGAATAAAAGGGTTTGTTGTGGAAGCCAAAGTTTTGTGGATTGGGCGGGTTTCTCTACCAAAAAATATTAAATCTTTCTCGATTGTGAGCAAACCAGCGTTTAACGCGTCTTCAACTATTCTCTCGTTTAATCCGCTGAGTTTACGCTGGTCATATTTGTCCTGCATATCCCCTAATGCGCCAACAACAGCTATGGGCGCCAAATCAACATTAACCTTATCCAGAGCCTTAGCCACAAAATAAGCAACTCCAGAACCACTTAAGTCCCGCGCTCCGTCGATTCCATACAAATGAGGGTTTACATGCACAAAACTCGCTGATTCCTTGCCGATGATTTGGTGATGATCTAAAATCACGATTTTGAAGTCTTCAACTTTCTCGGTTAACATGTTAAGGTAGCCGCTTCCAAAATCCGACAAAATCACAAGATTTGGCTTTTCTGAAACTATTTCCCCTACAATTTTCTCGTCAATCCATTGAGTTATTCTTATTCGAAACTTCGCGTCAAGCCTTGACAACGCCTTTCCAATAATTCCAGCCGCCGCAACCCCATCAGCATCCAAATGGGAAAAGACATGAATTGATCCGTCTTCTTTAACAATTTCTGAGATAACCTTTGCTGCCTTTTCAGCCGCGTCCATAAAGCCTCTAATCTGGTTTTCATCCAGAGCCATTGAAACCACATTAAGGCTTAGAAACTAATGTTATTTAAAGCATTTTAAAATAGTTCCTCAAACAAAATTGTTAGGCTAATGAAGCTATTTTCGGCTCGTATTTCCAGTTCGGCGGCAACACACCCTCACGCTTATAATACCTTGAAAGCTTGTGAATTTTCGCTTCTATAAGCTGAAGCGCCCTCTTGTTATGCAAGTCCTTCTTATTCCTCTCGAGGTGCACAGCCAGCCTTTCAGCTTTTTTAAGCAGTTCCCCAAGGTCTTCAGGAATTGGAGGCGCAAGCCCAGCTTCTCTTAGTATCTGCGTAATTGTTTTCCCGGTGATGGGCTTAACAAGCGGAATTGCATACTGATCCCTAAGGATTGTCCCTATGCGGCTTGGAGAATGGCCCTCCTTTGCAAGCTTAACCACTAAAGCTTCGACTTCTTCGGGTTGATATTTGCACCAGCTTGGAGGTCTTCTGCTAACTGGTCTTATTGGATGGGATTTTCCCTTTTCCTGTTTGGGCATGCTTCGGCACCTTAACTCTGTATGAGCGAAGATAGACAGATATTTAAAACCTTCGATGTCGAAAATTCATATTAATTTTTTACAATGTTTCAATCTTGTGAACATAAGTGCTTGCTTACATGCAAGGCTTTATTTGTTTGTTCAATGGCTAGAGGTATCCTTAGAAAAGTATACGTTCTTGTCCTTTGCTTTAATCTAAGCCTTTCTTATGTGGAGTTTGCGGTTAGTTAGATAGATTCCCAGCATTGCTAATACTGTTGAACAGCAAATAGTGATCGCTATTGTTGTTAATGTTGTGTCAACGGGTTTCGGTTGCCATATTACCCTAACGACCCTTTCTGAGCCAACTGTTGTAACAGCCAGAAAGCTCTCAGTTCCTTTTAGAGGTCTATTTTCCATGGTTACCGTTGATGTCCAAGCCTCGTAAAGCATTTTAATCGTGGCGTTTCCAACATTGACTATTTGGAAAGTGTAATTTCCAAACACTTCAACTGGTATATGATATTCGTACGTAAATGGATAGCCACCTGAGCAAAATTCTGTGAAGGGTTTAACGATCTCAGTTTTGTAAGGAGGTGCTCCATAGGGGTTGGTAACTTCTTTAACTGGTGTTCCTTCTGGGCCGCTTGCTGTGAAATAGGCGGCATAAAGTGTGTCGGCTGTTAAGTTAAAGCGGAAACCTAAGAAACCTACGCGATAATAAGTGTCTGTAATTATGGGCGTGGGGGCATAGAATGTGCCGTAGTCCCTACAAGCGTAGGAAACGTTTTGGGGGTTAAGCTCCGAGAAAACCATAGCTGTGAAATTGAAGGATTGCCCCGGCATCAATTCTTCAAAAATTAATGTGCTCATCAATCGGTCAGCATCTTCTCGTAAGGGACTTCCTTTGGCAACATCACAAGAATATTGACCTTGTGCAACGACAAAATTCCATAGATATAGGCTGCTTATAAGGGAAGTTATTGCAAGCAAAACAATTATGCTGTTTAGGACAACTCTTTTCCTAAAGCCATTAACATGAACACCACTCTCGCCTGATTTCGCTTCTCTCTCTACAGTCTGCACAACGAACAAAGCATCTTTCCCATGCTCTGAAAGGCAATATTTTCCATGCTCATCTGTTTTTATTAAATAGCCTAGTTTACTTAAATGATGTTGCAGATGCCCACTACTTTCTATTCTCATTTTCCTTTTCAAATCTGCAAAGGTTAAATTTTCTTCTTGCAAGGTTTTTAATATGCCAATACGAGTAGGATGCGCTAACGCGTCAAAAATCTCAGCGTAATCTCTATCCGACATAATATACCCCTAATAAACTTGGGGCAACAGACTATTTAATTCCTCATTTCTAGACTAAAATAAAGCCTAAAACAGTTAAACCGTATACCATTCTGCAAATTTTCTTAAAGCCTTTGCACGATGTGAAAACACATTCTTTTCTGCTATGCCCATTTCCGAGAACGTTTTTTCGCTGTTTTCCGGCTTAAATATAGGGTCGAAACCAAAGCCTGAACTCCCCTTTCGCATCTCCGTCGTAATCTCCCCCATAACCTCACCCTTAAAACACAAAGGTGATTTTAATTCGGCAGAAAGATAGGCTATGACAGACTGAAACTTTGCCTGTCTATTTTTGACATTTTCCATAAGTTTAAGCAAACCCTCATTCCCTATTGTCTTGTAGACAAAAGAGGCGTAGGGTCCTGGAAACCCGTTTAAGGCTTCTACGAAAAGACCCGCGTCCTCCACTATTATTGGAAGGTGACATTTTTCGAAAGCTTGTTGTGCGCTTGCTTTGGCTATTTCTTCTAGGTCATCGCTTTGAATTTCATAAGCCTTAACTCTCAGCATGCCAACAGCTATTTTGTATTCAGCTAATACCTTACGAGCCTCGTTGAACTTGTTAATGTTGTTTGTCGCAAAGAATATGACTCTACCTCTTAATTGAAAACCCATCTTATCTCACGCCTTCCTCACGCTTTTGCTCAAGCAATTATAATCACCGTTTTTCTTTCCTCTCGGCAACATAGCGTCCTCGCCTCTCTATTTCTCTGATTTTGTCTAAAACATTTTTTGCCGCTTCAACTCCTAAAACTTCGGAATAGCCTTTAACCACGGCGTTAAAGCACTCTTCGGCAAACCTGAAATGCGCGCTTTGTAAGGCTCTCTTCATGAGGTGCAGGTCAACTCCCATGGCTTCCAGTTCCTTTGTTTTTTCTCCAAGCCCAAAATCGACAAAGAAAATTTTTCCTTTGGGAGAAAGAATCATGTTTGATGTTGTGAGGTCTCCGTGAATTATCCCATTCTTGTGAAGCTTACCTATTAACTCGCCAATTTTGAGGCATAAGCTTTGCCTCTCTTTTGCGGAGACGTCGCCCAACAACTGCTTTATTTGCCGTCCTTCTATAAACTCCATCACTATTGTGCTCTCTTTTGTGTCGACGTGGAAAATTGTCGGCGTTGGAACCCCAGCTTTTTTCGCCTCATGCATTAGTTGCGGTTCGTGAACTGTTCGGTAAGTTCGAATTTGCTCGTCTAAGGCTGAAGGACGGTACTTTTTAGGTAAACGCTTCTTCAATATCGCCTTTCTACCATGCCACTCCGCAAGATAGAGGCTAGCTTCAGCTCCCTTCTTTATCAGCTGCATTTTATCCACGGAACTTCAACCTCGTCGAGACGCCACCTAAGCCTAACAAAACTTTCCTCAATTGGCGTTACCAAACCATAAGTGTACGCGAGGACTCCGGTCCACGCTATCATGGCGCCGTTATCAATTGCGAATTCGCTAGGAACAACATGAAAATCAGCGTTATGCTCTTCGGCAATCGCCTTAACCATTGACTGCAATCTTTTGTTGGCGGCAACCCCCCCAGTCAATAGAACCTCTTTTTTCTCTGTGTGGGCTAAGGCTCTTTCAGTCACCTCCGTAACCATGGAAAAGGCTGTTTCTTGAAGGCTATAGCATAAGTCCTCAAGTCTATACTCTCCTTTCTTCAGCAAATTTATTGCGGCTGTCAACAACCCGCTTAGGGAAATATCCATCCCCTTAACAGTATAAGGTAAAGGAATAAGCCGTTCCCCTTTTGCGGCAAGCTTTTCCACCATAGCGCCAAGAGGCATGCCCGTTTTTTGGCTCATCCCAGCTTCCCTCGCAAAAACGTCCAAGCAGTTTCCTAAAGCTATGTCTAGAGTTTCTCCGAAAACTCTGTAGCGTCCCGAGTCAAAAGCCGAAACTATGGTGTTTCCACCCGAAACATAAAGGGTTATGGGATCCACAGCTCCGGTTTTCAGTTTACCTATCTCAATATGCGCCACACAGTGGTTAACTCCAACTAATGGAACTTTAAGGTAGGAAGCCATGGCCCGCGCCACTGTTGCCCCTGTGCGGAGGCATGGACCGAGACCTGGACCTTGGGAAAAGGCTATGACCGTTAAGTCTTTTGGTTTTATCTTAGCTTTTTTGAAGGCTTCTTCCAAAACTTTGCTTGCAACTTCAGCGTGGTGTCTTGCGGCTTCTCTCGGGTGGATTCCTCCTTCAGGCGGCATATAAGCGCTTATTATGTTTGCTAATATTTCACCGTCCGCTGTTGAAATTCCAACGCTGAAGTCGTCCGCTGTGCTTTCAATTCCTAAACAGTAGAATTCGCTCGTCTTTTCTTTCTTCATTTCCGAATCCTTCAATGTTCTCTTTTTAAGTTTTGAAGCATACATCTTTTTATCTAAAAATGGCATATATTAACTTAGAAGGCTTGGATTGATGGAAAATGCCAAAGCGCAATGATTTAGAACAGAAAGCTCTCCAAATCATAATGAATACAGGGTTTGAGGGTCTGTTGCAGTCAGAGCTGTGGCGTAAACTTGGTGCAAGCAGCAGGGAGGGCTCTCGGATAGCCATAAAACTTGAGGACAAAGGGCTTATCCGCAGAGAGAAGGAGCTCCGCCACGGAAGATGGACTTATAGGCTTTACCCCAAGAGGGTTCCAGCGTCAATAGACTCCATAGCTGGATGCCCATGCCTATTATGCCCCGACAACTCAAGATGCGACCCTTCAAGCACAATTTCACCTCAGAACTGCGAAAAACTCACAGAATGGCTTATTGCAATAGCAGAAGGCGGTTCTGGCGCACTGGGTGATAGTTAGTTTTGCCAAAGGCATGGCTTCAAGATAGAAAAAGAGATTATTATTATAAAAAGGCTAAAGAGGAAAAATACCGTTCTAGAGCGGCTTATAAACTGTTCCAAGCTGTAGAAAAATATCGCTTCATGAAAGAAGGCGACATTGTTGTTGATTTGGGAGCCGCCCCTGGAGGATGGATTCAAGCAGCAAGAAAGATTGTTGGAAAAAAAGGGTTTGTTCTCGGCGTTGACCTGAAACCAATAGAACCTTTCGAAGAAAATAACATCAGAACAATAATTGGCGACATAACAGAGCAAGAAACATTACAGCAAATTCTCGAGAATCTTCCAAAAAAGGCTGATGTTGTGCTTTCTGATGTTTCACCGAACATTTCTGGGATATGGGAAGTTGACCATGCTCGTCAAATAGATTTGGCGCAGCAAGCGTTAAAAATAGCTTTAGGAGTGCTTCGTTCTAAGGGAAATTTTTTTGTGAAAGTTTTTGAAGGCGACTTACTTCATAATTTTGTTGAAGAAATGAAAAAGCATTTTGAAGTTGTTAGAGTAATAAAGCCTAAGGCAAGTCGAGCCAAAAGCTCAGAATTGTTCATTTTAGGGATTCACGCAAAAATTGAAAACAATAAGGCTAAATTCTGAACAGTCTATATATGTCTGAGGCGAAAATTTGAGGATTGTTGCTGCAGATTCTTCAGCAGCCATATTGAATGAAAAGTTCGAACCCTTATCAATTATTGCTACGGCATCCGTTCTTGTTAATCCCCCATACAGAGAACCAAGCATGTGTTTGGCTAAGCCTATTTTTGCAAATGCGCAAAACGGACACGAAGTCATAGTGCACGAGGCGGAACTTTGTAGGGATTTACTTGAAAAAGTTAAGGCAGATGTTGTCCACCTTGATATATCATTGGGCAGCATCTCACTAGAAGAACTTTCTCCAATCCAATTTTCAACAATGAAAATATCCAATAAGGCAAAGCGACACCTACTGAAAATTTTGCCTCGGCTTAGAAAAATCAGCGGCGAAATCAGACAAAAATATGGAGTTGAAGTTTTAGCAATAGGGAAAGAAAGCATCCCCGTGAGAATAGCGGAACTAACATCTGGAGCTCATGCCATATTGTACGCTTGCGAAAAAGCTGTTAATGAAAATAGAGAAGTTTTGCTCGGGCTTCCATCCAAATGCCAGCCTAAAATCACTGAAAAAGGAGTTTATCTTTACTCTCTTATGGCTGCAGAACATGATATTAGGGGATACGCAGAAGATTCTGAAGGAGTTTTGAAAAAGGTTAATATGGCGGAAATGTTAAACCCAGTTGCAAGAGGTTTCAGAGCATTAAAAATAACATCCATTGCAAAGGAGTAAGGTGGGCAAAAATGAGCTTAGGTTTCTGGAAAACCGCTTCGCCGCGCAACAAAAGAATCATATCAATAATCATGGTGTTCGTCGCTTCCATCATCATAACTGCCGCAGGAGTACTAACACCAGTCGAAGAACACGAAGCTATAAAAACAAGCAATGACCTTAACCAAACAATTAATTTGTTGAAAGAAAAAAGCCTATTATTGCATTTCATTTTCGGAAACAACTTCATGATAACCCTCATAATGTTCATTCCAATCTTTGGACCCTTTTTTGGAGGTTACGTATTCTATAACACTGGGGTGGTGATTTCGGCTCTCGCAACAGCACAAAATGCTCCTCCAACCTTAGTCTTTTTACTTCTATTCTTGACCCCGGTTGCATGGTTGGAATTCTTGGCTTATTCAACCGCTATCACTGAGAGCATATGGCTGGTTAGGCGTATATTGCAGCGGAGAGGGAAACATGAGCTTGTAAATGCCAGCATATTCGTTTCCATTTGTGCGGTGCTGCTTGCTGTAGCTGCAGTTATAGAAACTGCGATGATATAGTAACCATTAACAATTTATCTAACGGTAAATCTGTTTGTTCATCACCTTTACTTTTGTAACTTCACAATTTCTAAGCTTATGTCCAGTGTTTTCGCGCTGTCTGTTATTTCTCCAAGGCTTACAATGTCAACGCCAGTTGATGCATACTCAATAATGTTTTCCGTTTTTATTCCGCCGCTTGCCTCTAGCAAAATTTTACCATAAAAACCAGTTCTTTCTAACTGCTTAACCGCCTCTTTTATCTGGGTTGGAGAGAAATTATCCAACATTATTATGTCAGCTCCAACCCTCGCGGCGGTTAAGGCTTCCTCTATTGTTGTTACTTCAACTTCGATTTTCTTGCTGAAAGAGCAGCCTTCCCTAGCCCTTTTTACTGCCTCTTCAACACTGCCAACTATGGCGATGTGGTTGTCCTTTATTAAAACCATGTCATCCAAATGAAGTCTATGGGTGTCGCCGCCGCCTATCAAGACAGCTTTCTTATCAAAGTAGAGGAGACCGGGAGCAGTTTTTCTTGTACACGCAACTTTTGTTTTGAGACCAGCCTTTTGGATTTTTTTCACAAGATTTCTTGTGGTTGTTGCTATTCCGCTCATTCGCGATAGAAGATTTAAGAGAGTGCGCTCCGCGGCGAGAATTGTTTTTGCATCTCCGTGAATTTTCAGCAAAGTCTGTTTTGCTTTTACAACTTCTCCATCAGCGGTTAATGCCTCCACATTAAGTCCTAAACTTTCCAGTAGAATTTTCGCTTCTTCAATTCCAGCGACAACACCGTCTTCCTTAGCTATTACTTCAGCTTCTGCCATGCGCTTTTGGGAAACCGTTAACTCTGTGGTTATGTCCCCTTGTCCCACATCCTCAGCGAGTATTCTTAGAAGTTTTTCCTCCAAGATTTTCCGCGGCAAGAACATACATTCACTTATAAACAGACAGTTTAAAATACTTGCCCATTTTCCGCCGCTTCAATCACGGCTTTTACTGCGTTTCCCAAGCCATCATATTTCGCCACTTCTTTCCGAATCCTTCTGAGTCTTTTAGGTATCTCACCCTCTAAAATCTGTTTAACGTTTTTTAGGAGTTTTTCTCTTGTTAATTCCTTTTGTTGAATGATTTCTGCAACGCCAAGCTTTTCGGCTTGTATCGCATTCCAAAGCTGTTCCGTGTGATTTGGCGTGGGCACAAGTATCATTGGCTTTCCATAACACAAGCACTGCGTTAGAGTTCCATGTCCAGCGCGTCCAATAACAAGGTCGCAAGCCTTTAGGTATTCGAAACGATTCGGAATCCATTTATAAATCGTTAGGTTGCCGTGGCGCACTGGGTCAGTGTCAGCGTTTGGATAGCCAAGAGACATGACAATTTCATAATCTTCTGGAAAGTTTAGCAAAATTTTTCTCAAAATCCCGATGAGAAAAGCTCTTTCTCTGATTGGGCCGCTTATGGGAACAAAAAGAACTGGCTTATCAAGTGGCAGTTGCAGCTCCTTTCGCAGTTCCTCCTGAGTTGGCAGTTCCTCTGGTCTAACCTCCAAAATTGGACCTATCAACTTTACACTTTTTCTGTAGGATTTTGGAATTGTTAAGTTTCCAGCGCAAATGGTGTAGGGTGGCGGGAAATCTGGAATTAAAACAGTGTTTCCGCCAGTCCATATTTTCCCGATAATAGTGAGCGTTATGGAATCCGCGAATTTTGCTAGGCGAAGGAAACGTTTCTTTCTGGGTATTATAACCTGAAACTGGTTTAGTATGCAGATTCTCGGAATCCCTAAAACTCTTGCCGCCAATATCGGTGAAGCTCGAGAATCTGAAACAACAACATTTGGTCTAAAGCCTTCAATAAACCTTATTTCAGCGTTAATCTGCCTTAAAAGGGTGAAAGAAGCCAAAAAAGGACCAGGATTTACCGCCGTCTGCTTAAAATCTACAGTTCCGTCAGGCTTAACTTGGAAGCCTATTGGTGGAGCCTTTATTAAGGGAAGTTTTTCTCGTTCAATATAACGTATGCCCTCGCGGTATGTGGAAAAAACTACCTCAAAACCCTCATCTAAAAGTCTCTTGGCTATAGGAACACATCTTCCAACATGCCCTAAGCCGATGCCGCATGGAGCAAAATAAACCCGCATGGGCTTATTTCCCGCCAAGGATTTTGCGTTTCACCTCTCCGTTCGGCTTTTCCTCTTCAAAGATTATGGCTTGAAATTTGTAGATCTTTGTGTCCTTTAGCAGCCAACTATCCGGAGGTAAGCCTGCCTTTATGCAGCACTGGCATAGGAACTCTTCTTCGTCCCATTCCCACTCCACGGGCACTTGCGGTAGAAGCAAGCCTTTAAACAAGCCTCTTTCAACAATCAAACCGTCTTCCCCAATTTTGATTTTAGAGGGGTACTCATTTGTTTTGTTGACTCGAATTAATTCTGGTGGAGTTAGCACGCTTACCTCAAAAACCACATGGTCAAGCTCACTTAACGAAAGCGGATAAAACCTAGGGTCTTGCGTCGCCGAACTTATGGCTGACTCTATAACCGCCTGAGCCAACGGCGTAGTCGGGTAGGGGTAGCCAATGCACCCCCTCAACTCTTTTTCACCGTTTCTTACACTGTTTATTGTGACGAAAACTCCGCATGGCTGGAGAAGTTTCTTTGGGATACCATCGGGAATGCCTATTTGTTTTCCAGTTTTCAAGTATTCCTCCACGGCTTCACGTGCAAGTTTGACAAGCAATTTTCCCTCTTCAAGGCTTAAGTGAAATTGCAATCTGTAAACACTCCATGTTCTGGCGCAATATTATCTGCCGGATTATGTTATTTTGCCTTGCTAAACTTTGTAGGTTTCGGACTTTTAGAATTTCATAGACTCTTCCGCTATCCCATCTTTTGTTATGATTAGGAAATCTATGCCGTCGCCGCTCATTATGTCTCTGCTGATTGCAGATTTTATTGCTCTAACAACCAAGTCCTTCGCTTCTTTAACCGTCAATTTTTCATCGTATCCTTCCTCCAGCACACCCATGGCAATTTCCGTTCCAGAACCCACAACCGCATACTTGTCAGGTATAACCGAACCTAAAACATCAAGCACGTAGAGGGATGGCCCTTCTTCGTCTATTCCGCCTACAATTGTCTGAGTTATTAGCGGCGCCAGTCTGCGGCTGAAAAGAAGGTTAGACATGAGTTTGGCTGCAGATCTTACGGAAATGTTTCTTCCAACATCTAAAGTGAACAGGTTTGCGTAGGCTTCAACTTCCCTCACGAGAATCTGCATATCCGAAACGAGTCCAGCGCACGCTGCGCCTATGTGATCTGTTATTTTGAAAACTTTTTTGCCGCCTTTGCTTACTACCAAATACCCATATGAAACTCTTTTTTCAGAAGCTAAAATAACGCCGTCTGTGCACACCACACCTACGGTGGTTGCACCTGGAACCCACATGTAACCCGCTTGCTGCGCTTGTTTTTCCATTCTTCATCACCTTTTCCGTGATAATATACAAGCAACTTATTAAACTTAATCATCTAAATGTTCTATAAATCCCTAAAGCGTTGAAAGTGACTTGAAATGATTGGTCTATATACAAAAAATATTGATGAAGTCTGGTTTGGAGTTGCTTGTGATGACAAAGAAGTTTTTGCGGCGTACTTCGCCTTCAGTCGAGAAAAAGTTCTCAGTAGTTTGTTGAGCGCCATTCCTTATAACATGCCATTTCAGCAGTTTAGAGAAACTTCGACTCTTGCTGAACATGTATTACGCGTCTTAAAGGATACTTATGACGGAAAGGGATTCAATGAAACTTTGCCATTAAGCACCAAACACCTGTCAAGTTATGCAAGAAAGGTTATTGCGGTTGTTTCTAAGGTACCTTTAGGGTATGTAACCTCTTATGGTTCTGTGGCAAGGGTTGCTGGGGGAAGCCCGAGGGCTGTTGGTCGTGTTATGGCTTTTAACCCGTTCCCGCTCATAGTTCCATGTCACAGAGTAGTCTCTTGGGATTTTACCTTAGGCGGATATGGCGGCGGTCTGGATATAAAACTGGCAATTTTAAAGCGTGAAAAGCAAGGTTATTCTGTTGAAGCCGAG
>JAVZMA010000010.1:11068-50603 GCA_038883475.1 Bathyarchaeia archaeon | reverse complement strand
CTTGCCTCCGCTAAACAATACTGTGAAGCTGTGCTGATTCAAGATTCGGGTGATCTCTTGGCTCATAGGCCATCAATTCTTCCATCGCCCGTTTGCGGGGCCATCGGACTCGGAGGAGGAGAGTTCAGGTGTAGGGCGGAGGTTTGGGTGGGGCTCCGACGGCCTCTCCGCAGGGCTTTTATGGCTGGGCATTTTGCGACGGCCTCAGGCTTATCGTAGTTGTGACAGATGAGCCCGTCTAAGGCGCATACTCGCCCCTTGGACAGCCACCCGCCCCTCAAGGCGTGCTCGCATTCATGGTCCGAGAAGCCCGTCACGGCACCGCCGCCAGCATGGGATGTGCTTGCAACACCTTCGCTCGCAATCTTCCTCTACGCCTTACGTCCTCGAGGAAGGATTGCAGTTCTTCCATGGCCACGGCGAGCCCGTGGTTAACCTTGTTTTCCTGAAGGAATCGGCAGACGAGGTTTTCCTTGCCGAACCGCCTCAACGCCATCCAAAAGCACGTTTCAGGCAGCTTCTGAGCGAACGGGTGGCCTCCGGCTATGGTGTGGCTGAAGTAGTATGCTCGCTTTACGAGGACGCCGACGAAATTGTTAAAGACGTAGTCGCCCTCAAGCCCGTACCTATACGCGAGGTCCCTAGCCTTTCTCAAGGCGAGGCGGAGGAACGGGGGCTCGACGACCTCCGTTATAAGCCGGGCTATCCTCGCCCTCGTGCCTAAGTGGGCGTTTCCCGCCTTAGCTAGCTCGGTGGTGGATGGGCTTTTGGCTAGAACTCTTACGATGCCCTGATAGCCTAGGGTTCCGCCTAAGCTTTTGCCGTAGGCAAGCTCACTGGTCAAGGCATAAGTTGTGTCAAAAGAAAGGCTGAAGTCGTAGCCTTCCACATCTATGACGAGCCCGCAGTTTACGCACACGTTCTCGCCGGATTCATGGTCGAAGAAAACGCGCGCCTCGAGACACTCGGGACAAACGCTTTTCAGGGTTTCCGGCGACACCTCGCCAAGCTTGGACCTGAGATATTCGTCAAGCTTCCTTGAAAACCTTTCCATGATAAAGGGTGGAAGGCCAAGTATGTCTAAGATCTCCTGCTCGCCGAAACCTTCGAGATACTTCAACCTGAACAAAACTTTTAGGAACAGCTTAAGCGTTGGACGGAGCCGGTTTAATCCATCCAACTCCTTGCCTCACGTATAATGTCCAGCTTTTCCGCGTCGCTTAACCTATCCCATGCCACCTCGACAGTGTAGTATGCGAGCTTCTGGATGCTCTCGATAGGTGTTCCAGCGCCGCAGAAGCTTTCCAGATCCTTTATGAAGCTTTCCGGATAATACTTGTAGAGGGCTACGACAGCCTCCTCCTCCCGCTTAAGCCTCGCCTCTCTCCGCTTTATGATCGTTTCCTCCAAGGCAGCCTCCACTTCGCGCTCGGACAGGGGCGGAACCGGCGGCGGAAGAGTCATGGGGGCTGAAGCCATCTCCTTTTGGGGTTTAACGGGTTCGGGCTTAACAGGAACTTTTGACTCCGCAGCCTCAGGTTCTGGTGGCTTTTCAGGCGTTTCGGCGCACTTCTCGCCTTCCAACTTTTCCGCAGGGGGTTCAGCTCTCCGTTTCCAGCTCTGAACGTAGCTGTCCACCATCGCGGCTATATCCCGGACACTTGGCGGATACGGATGTTCGCCCCGCTCAAACTTTTCAAAGGTCCTTACGATAGCATGGACAAGCTTATCTTGAATTTGTTCGGGGGCACGTTTAACCTCGCGAATCATAGCTTCAGGCAACATTAGAACTCGAGTTCTAATGTTTGGCGGAAGCCGACCCTTAATTTGTTCAATAAATTCGTAGTGGCTTACGAGATACGAAACCATTCGCTGTGTAACTTTAAACTTGTTCGCTAACGCTTGCTGTGATGGATATTCGCCTGGAAACTTCTCCATTAAAAGCTTAAACCATCTGCCAACCTCAAAGTCCGTCAAATTTTCCCGCTGAAGGTTTTCGGTAAGCGTGGCTTCCATGGCTTCGCGGTCATCCATGTCTTTCACTATGCATGGAACAGCCCTCAAACCAACCCTTTGGGCAGCCAAAAACCTGCGCATTCCGCAGACAACCTCAAACTTGCCAGGTTCAGACTTTGAGGGGCGCACCAGCAGAGGCTCCAGAACACCGCTAAGCTTGAAGGATTCAGCAAGCGTTTCAAGATCGCCAACGTTCACCCTCACGGTCAAAGGGGTAAGCGTAAGCCTTTCAATCTCCAAATCCTCGACCCTCGAACTTTCTTTGACATGCTCCAAATCATTCACCCTGAAAACGAAGCGAGCTTTTTTAAGGAAAAATCTGCAAATAGAATCTAAAAGGTGAGCGGGACCATATTGGGCCTAATTTGGGGGCCTCACGCATGAAAGAACAAAAATTGGTTAGAAACGTGAAAATAAAGGTATACCTAACACAAAGGCAAAAGCAAATACTTGAAAAATTATGTGAAGTTCTTGGAACCAGTGAAAGTGAGGCTCTACGCTTGGCTCTTGTAAACTACGCTGAGAAACTGCAATTGTTGAAAGAATTAAGAACTAGAAACGATTGAAGAGGTCGTAACTTCGCCTGGAGAGCTTAGCAAATTAGGATTGCAATTGCTATGTGATTATTTTTGGCAGTTTTCGCAGACAAACGTCTTCCTATTTATTGGTTTCTGCATATAAAACTTGATGGGATGCGCGCAAACCTTGCAGAACCCGCTGAACATGTTGTAGACAAAAAGTAAGTCCTTAATTTGTTTGCCGTGTAGTTTGCGCTCTAGGAACTCGTCGCTTAATTTTTTGGCAAAATCAACAATTCTTTCTATTTCATCGGTGGAAAGGTCCTTAATCTTTCTCTCCGGGTTAACACCAGCTCTAAAAAGGATTTCATTCCTTAAAATGTTGCCGATGCCAGCTATAACTGACTGGTTTAGCATTACCGCGCCGATTTTTTCTTCTGGAAATTTAACAATGTTTTCAAAAGCTTTCGTTCTGTCCCATTCATTGCTCAGTGGATCAGGGCCTAGTTCCATCTTTAATCTTCCGAGAATTTTGCTTTCCTCATCCAACTCCACGATGGGCGCGTTGTAAACTACAATCTTCTTTTGGTCGCCTGTAACTATGAGCCTTACCCTTTCTTTTGGTTTAAGCAATGGGTCATTAATGTTGTAGATATGGATGGCTCCAAACATCATTAGGTGAATCCTGATGATAATTTTGTTATCGAAGAATAGTAGAATGTTTTTGCCGATGGAGTCGGATCCACGGAATTTCTTTCCAACTATCCCCTTTTCCGGAACGAAAACTTTTCTCGATTTTATATAAATGTCCCTAACAATTTCATTGCGAAATCCATTGCTAATTTTGATGGCGTAGGCTTTGGCTGTAGGTCCCTCAACCACATTTTATAAGTTCATGTTGAAACGTTTAATGTTTCCCTTTCAGTTATTTTTAATACATTTCTAGAGAGCCGTAATTCTTAGACTTTAAAATGATTAGGTGGTAGATGTGTTTTGGAGCTTTTACCACTCCGGAGCTTGTATTTACGATGGATTTGATGTGTTGTAGGGTTTCCTTTGTCACGTCTTGGTCTATTAGTAGTTTTCCATCGTTTCGGATTATGAACTCTTTCTGTAGCTCCTGGTGGAGGTTGAGGATAACGCTTTTTGTAAGGGTTAATGCACCTGCATTCTCTATTACGGGATTTTGCTGATTAGGGTTGACCGGGTCGTCCTGGCTGTGTAGGTAATTTTTCAGGGCTTCATTTATGAGGTCAGATACTCTTTTTCCGCTCTGTTTTGCTAACGTATATATTCTTTGGTATAATTCTTTGTCCAGGCCCCTAACGGCAGTTACATGTGACATTTGTTAACATGTTTACTAGTAAACGAGTAAACTTATAAAACTTCCGGTGCACGTTCAATCTCACCATGAAATTCGCTGTATGTCTAGGATGTGCTTATTTACAGTTTAATACGGTTATGGGGAAATGGGAGTGCACTCGTCCAGGGTGGAGGCGTTATATCGATAACCCTGGAACACCGTTGAAATGTAGTTTCTTTAAGCGTAGGAAGGAAGGAGAAAAGATTAAAATCCTAACACCGTTAAGGGTAAAGTCACCTGCATCTGGTGGATCTTAAAATTGTGTGTTTTAAGGGCTGAAGGCTTGCAGAGTCTCAAAATAGGCATTCCAACTATCGATGACGTTTTTCCGGGATTTCAGCCCGGCGATTTCGCCGCTATACACGGCAACGACGCGCAATTATTAGGCTTTATTCTCTGTGTTCGCTGCATTTCAGCCCATGAACGAGGAGGCTTAGGCCAAGACGTCGCTTTTATTGATGGAGGGAACTGCTTCAACCCCTACATTATAGCCGACTATTCAAGAATTTTAGGGCTTAACCCAAAGGCTGTTTTAGAGAGGATCCACGTTTCCAGAGCCTTCACAGCCTACCAGCTTTCCGCCCTAATCCTTGAAAAGTTAGAAAAGTTCCTCGACGGCCATAACGTTGCTCTCGTCCTAGTTTCGGACATAGCCTCGCTCTTTATGGATAGAGACATACCGAAAACCGAGGCCCATGACCTTTTTCTGAAAGTCTGCCATAAACTGGCCGAAACATCTAAGAAAAGGCAAAAAATAATTTTGGCAACATACCATCCCGACAGAAGTTCCAGGCGCGGAGTGTTTTTTGATGCAGCCTTGTTCAGCCAAACCAGCATCATAATCAAGTTTGACAGGAAAAATAAGATTTTGCGCTTCGCCTTGCAGGATCACCCGAAAATCAAGCCTTTCGAGCTTGAAATCCCCACAGAAAACCTGCTTTTAACGAAGTTTTTGGAGGTGTAGTTTTGGGAAGAACCGTTCCATCTTACCGTCACGCTATAGAGGCCGAGATCGCAAACTGGGAGGGCTTTAGAAAAGCTTTGAGGGGCAAAGACCTTGAAGCCTTCGACAAGATGATAAATGCTTGTCGGGCCTACGCTTCCGCAGGCGGAATGGCGGCACGACCAGTTCTTTCAGAAGCCATGTTCATGTGTATTCTGTTAAGCTTGCAGAGGGAAATTATGGAGATTAAGGAAGACCTTGAACGACTGGAAAAACAGCTTCAGAAGGCTTAAAGCGGTTAAAGGCTGGATTCTAGACGTCTACCCCTCAGGGCCGAATCAGATAACTGTATGGATCATAAGCGAAAACGGGGAACGCGTCAAGCTGGTCGACAAATATGTGCATAGGATCTACGTTGCTGGCGACCACGCAGCCTTGAAAGAGATAACAAGAAAAATAATTGGCAGCGGATCCGTGGCCGACTTTCGCTTTGTGGAAAAATATGCAGACTTCATGGAAGCCTCTAAAAAGACGGTTTTAGAGATCGACATGACTGATTATGGTCGGACACCACATTTTGCAAGGAAACTTCTCCGTTTGGGCGGATACGTAAAATACCAACTTTATAATGTTGACGTCCCGATAGCCCAAGCATACCTCTACGAAAGGGACATTTTCCCATTAGCTAAAGTTTTGGCCTACGAGAAGGGCGAGCAAATCGGCTATGAGCTATTAGATTCCGTTGAAAGTTGCCAGTATGAACTGCCGCCTTTACGCTCCATGTGGCTTAGAATGAACGTTAAGAAAGAGTCTCCCGTTGTTAGTTTTCAAGACAAGATTAGAAATGTTACCCTACAGTTTAACGGCCAGTCATTAAATTTAGACGGAGACGAAGCTGACATAATCCTAAAAACGGTTGAAACAGTTCGACTGATAGACCCCGATATAATCTACACTGAGGGAGGGGATTCCTTCGTATTCCCATACATGGCCTACAGGGCTTTTGTGAACGGTGTTCTAAACGAGTTCATTTTAAGTAGAGAGGAAATACCCCTCAAAGCGAAAAAGGTGAGGGGTAGAAGCTACTTCTCATATGGCCGCGTTTATTACAAAGCCCCTCTAAGAAGGCTTTACGGCCGAATTCACATAGACGTCAACAACACTTTCATCTACTCCGCCAGCGGACTTGAAGGTCTAATAGAGGTTTCAAGGACATGTCGTGTTCCGCTTCATAGGGCAGCTAGGGCGTCCATAGGCAGCATAATGACGTCTCTCCAGCTTTACACGGCTTGGAAGGATGAAATCCTAATACCCTGGAAGAAGAGGGAGCCGGAATCCTTCAAAACAGGATGGGAGCTGCTGGTTGCCGATAGGGGAGGCTTCATCTTCGAACCAAAGCTGGGCTTTCACACCGATGTAGTGGAAGTAGACTTTACATCCATGTTTCCAATGCTCATGCTTACGCGAAACATATCCGCCGAAACTGTGCTGTGCAAATGCTGCCCTGACTCCAGGTTGAGGGTTCCTGAGCTTGGCTACCACATATGCGAAAAAAGGAGGGGGATCGTGCCGAAAACACTGGACCTCCTCTTGCGGAAACGATTAGAATACAAACGCATGGTCAAAGAAACTTCTGATCACAATCTTGGAAAAATTTTTGACATGAGGCAGTCTGCATTAAAATGGATTCTTGTCACGTGCTTCGGGTATTTGGGCTATAGGAACGCTCGCTTTGGCAAGGTAGACGCCCACATAGCTGTCTGTGCCTTCGCACGAGATGCGCTTTTGAAAACCGCGAGATTGGCTGAGGAACACGGCTTCGAAGTTGTCCACGGAATAGTTGATTCGTTGTGGATTAAAAAGCCTGGAGTAGATCCAAGGGAAGTTGTAGACTTTTGCCGCGAAGCAGAGAGGATGGTGAATGTTCCATTAAATGTTGAGGGCAAATACCGTTGGATAGTCTTCCTGCCGTCAAAGATTCACCCGGAAACACCAGTGTTAAACAGATACTATGGCGTCTTTGAGGACGGCCGGATAAAAATGAGGGGAATTGAAGCCAGAAGATCAGACACTCCACGCATAATAAAACAAGCCCAGCTTGAAATGATAGAATCCCTAAGCACGGCTAAAAACTTTGAAGAGTTTCTTAAAAGAATCCCGGAAAGCCTAAAAGTCATCACAAAGTATGCAGGGAAAATTTTAGAGGGAAAAGTTACGGCTGAAGATATGCTGATAACAAAAAGATTGTCGAAACATCCACAAGAATACACCCATGAAGTATTCCAAGCCATAGCCGCGAAACAACTCATGGCCGCAGGCTTCGACGTATATCCGGGCCAAACAATACAATATATAATTGTAGACGAAGACAACAAAAGCCCCTACAACCGGGTTAAGGCATTTCCATTAATCGGTTCAAAACTAAAATACGACGCACAAAAGTATCTGATGCTTCTGTTTGAAGCTGGAGAAACACTCTTAGGAGTTTTAGGATACAACTCGGCAACTATACGGGACTTATCGTTACGTCATGAAAAGCAGCTGGTGTTAAGTTGATTACATTTTTGAAGATGCTGTTTATGGGCACTCAAACTCGTCGCTTAATTGATTCGGTAAAGCATCAGTTTCTTTGGAATAAGCTATAAGCAAAGTCTTGTTAAATACTTAAACAGATAAATCGAGGAAATGGATTGGTGAATTACTTGTTTGAATTACCGTTTCAGCTTCCTTCTATATATGAGTTGGCATTGCTTTTGTTGCTGCTCATTATAGGAATTGTCATCGTTATTTTAGTTGTCAAAATTCTGCTCTTCATCCTTCCCGCCGCCATAATCGCTGTCGTGGTCTGGCTTATTACTGGCAGCCTTTTCTTGGCCGGCTTGGCATTCATAGCGGTAGCTTTTATATCGCTGTTGAAGCGCTGATAAAAGCCTTAGTTTTTCATACATGACAATCGTATAATATGGAGAAAAAGCATTAACATAAAAGTCCATGGTTAATGATATTCTTTTATCGTAACCTTCATTTTTTACTTTGGAGCTGGTAAGTTGATTGAGGGTATTGCGTTAGAGTATGTTGGAAAGGTTAAGGAGCTTTTAGGTGGCAGAAGCTTTAATTTTAGAAACGTTGTTTCAAGCGAGGTTCCCAATGAGCCCGGAGTTTACGTGATTTTTAATGAACGGGATGAAATAATTTATGTTGGAAGAACTAAAAACCTTCGTAGACGTTTGTTGGGAGATCATAAGAGAGGGAATATTAGGGGAAGCCAGTTTAGGAAGGCTCTGATGCAGAATTATGGCTTTGCAAGCGAAGAGCAAATTTCCAATTATGTTGATCGATGCAAGTTTAAATTTAAAGAGATAGCGGACCCGTTAGAGAGAATTAGATTAGAGCATTTTGCCACAGCCATATTGGCGCCAACGCTTAACATGAAACTTAAACAGTAAAGGCGATCTTTCGTTACTAATTTTCACTTTTAAATGCTCCAATTTTTGAGCAGGAAGTTTTTATTCTTCATTATTTTTTGTTCTTTTGAGGTGATGATGGCTTGCCCCATCATTATTATAGGTTTGGACCTTTTGGCTTTGGTTTTTGGCATCCTGAGTGGTGGGAGTTTGGCTTGTTGGATGTGGATAAGACGGCTGACGAGGTAATCATGACTTTAAGGATTCCAAAGGATGTTAAAAAAGAGGACATCAAGGTAGAATTTAGGGAAGGCCAAATAAGGATCAGGTTTCCAAGAAGGCGAGGAGGCGCCTGGGAAACAATTCCAATAGAATAAAGTGCAAGGATTTGAAATCTTAGTTTTCATCTTAGCGAGGCTTACCCATTAGGATAAAGGCGGCAACCATAGCCACGCATACAACAGCAATCACAACCGTGAGGAAGAGCATCTGTGGGACTCCAAAGATGTAATGCTCAACTTCATAATTCAGGGCGACGATGTTATCTTGCTGGGAGCCAGTGTTGGAGAAGCGCAAAACATAATCGCCCTCCAAATCGCAAACAAAAGAGTAGCGGAAATAACCTACATCCCCAAAATCACGAACCGTTCCATTCGGAAAAGAAAAATAAAAGCGTATCGCATTATCCCCTCCAGTAACCGAGATAGTTATTACAACGTGATCATCAACTCTAAGCTTCAAAACTCTTGTGGCTTCTTCCCCGCCATGCACTCCAAAAGTTTCCGTAGCAGCCAACGCCAACTGAACAAGCATAAATAAAAGCATGATAAATAAGGTCGTTAACTCCACCGACTTGCGAACCGGATGCATAACAACAATTCAAACAGCAAAACCAATAACCATTATGGAGCAATAATATAGAGGCGAAAACAATCTAAAGAAAGCATATTTAGATGCGATCAAACCACCAGGGCGCTTCTCAAAAATTCAAGAGTTAGGAACGACGTTGTAGAAGGCAACGAAAATTTTAGGTTTTACTCGCTGTCGAAGATCCATCTGGGGCGATACCGACCTTAATTATGTTTGCGGCTTCCTCTTCCCCTAGTCCATAATGTGTTACGAGGATCGTTTGGCCCAGTTTCTTGGCGGCTTCGGAGAAATAGCTCATGAGTTGTGGGAGGTTTTCAGAGTCAACTCCGTAGGTAGGCTCGTCTAAAATTAGGAGGCTACGCTGATTTAACACATGCAGTAGGGCTATCCTAAACGCTAACGCAATTAATGTTTGGTGACCTCCACCAGTCCTTTTTGCGGGAATATATCCTTCAAGTCTCGATGGAAAAACTTCAACCGTATAGTCATCTCTGTTTATTCTGAAGGCCTTATAAACTCGTTGGTCTGTAAGAGTTTCATAAATCCTTAAGGCCTCGTCTGCTATTCGTCTTAGCCTCCTTTCTCTCTGGCTTTCTATTCCGCCCTTTATCTTCGCTATCAGTTCATCGCAAATCTTAACTTTACTAAGTCTTTTTTGAAGTAGGGCAACCTTCTCTTTCATCTCTCTTTCTTCTTTCTGCAAGCCATCAAGGGTTGACGTCAACCGTTTAAGATCGTCTTTTTTCTGTTCAAGTTCCTCCTCCTTTTTAGAGAGTTCTTCGAGGCTTAGGGGGAGATGTTCAGCTATCTTGGCCTTTAGGTCAGCGTCTTCAGGCTGAAATGGAAGACCCAAAACTCGTAAGTTCTCTTGAATGATTTTATAACTTTCCGAAAGTTCCTGTTCAAGGCTTCTTCTTTCTTCAATCATCGTGTTCACAGTATTTTTGTCTTTTTCAAGAGCTTCCTTCTCCAGCAGTAATTTAGCCAATTTTTCATTTTGCTCTTTAATCGTTTCTCGGATCCCATTGAGATCCTTTTCCGCTGCGGCCTTACTCTTTTCTAGCTCTTCAATGGTTTTTCCATCAAGAATTGTGGTTATTTCATCGTGTATTTTTTGGAACTGATTTAGTCTTAACGACCTTTCAGTAAGTGATTGTCGAAGGCGTTGAACGGTTTCCCTTCTATTCTGGTATTCTCTATCTACTTCCTGCAATCTTTGAGCTAGCTGACCCATCAGCTCCTTTTTATCTTCTATGATTTGTTCGAGCACCGTTGGATCTATTTCTTGTCCGCATGTTGGGCAGTTTGCAAGGCCTTTCGATAAGAGGTCCTCGTGGGATTTTACCTCTTCAGTCAGTGTTGCGTATTTTCCATTTAATTGGTTTCTTGTATTTTCTATGTCAGTTAGCCTTCCTTCCTCCTCCCTCAATTTGCCATTTAATTGTTGGCATTCGTTTTTTAGAGATGCTATCTGTTGCTCCAGCTCCCGTAGTGACGAAACGTTTTGACTTTTTAAGAAACCTTCAATTTTATTAAGCTTTGAACTCAAATCATTAAAAATATTTTCAATTCCTTTTTCCTCTTCGATTAGCTGCTGTAGTTCTGATTTAAGCTCTTCTCCTTTTTGAATTACATGTTTAGTAAGTTCGTTGAGCTCTTCTATGCTTTTGACACCTCTTCCCGCTAATATGCTAATTACTGCCGTTTCCTTTTCCTGAATTTTCCGAAGTATGCTGTTTCTTTTTTCAATATTCCCAATTAGCTCCAGCAGCTCTTTTGATTTCGCTTTGGTCACCACCTCTTCTAGTTCTTCCACCTCGCGTGAAAGCCTATTTAATTGCCCTGCAAGCTGATCTATTTGGCTCATTGTTTTTGGAAGCTGCTGCAAATACATATCGAGCACGGTTTTTGCGTCTCTTCCCTCATATTTCTCGAGGGATTTCTTGGCCGAGTCAAGTTGTTCGGTGAGCTCCTTCATGATGGATATTCCGAGAATAAGGTCCATGTCTTCCTTTTTAGGCTCAAGTATGCTTGTGAGTTCACCTTGCCGTGAATAAATGAGGGTTGTAAACATCTTGACGCCCATGCCGGTAAGCTCGCTAATTTTTTTATTAAGTTCTTCTTCGCCGTGAATTGGCACAGTCTTGCCGTCAACCATTAAGTCAAGCCTTTCGGTTCTGAACCTTTTAGACTCATCCTCCTTTCCAACGAGCCTGCCTTCTCTTATTATTTCGACACGTTTTCCTTGCATGTTCGCCGTTAGCTTTACAGACATTAAGCCAGCACTGCCTTGAAGTCTTGAAACAAGGAGTTTTTTCTCGAGGCCCGGTCCCCCGCCGTAGAGGGCAAAGAGTATCGCTTCGAGGATCGTTGTTTTTCCCGTGGAGTTTCGCCCAGTAATGATGTTTAAGCCTTTTGTAAAGTCTATTTCGGCCTGTTTATATCCCTCAAAATTCCGCAGTTCAAGCCGTTCAATTAGCATACATCCAGGTCCTCCAGAATTTTCAGCCACTTTTCAATAAAGGGCCTTCTATCTGACTCCTTCAACAGGCCTGTCTGTGAGCTTGCTTTTTCTTCTAGGGCCATTCGCACCTCTTCAGCTAGGCTAAGGGCCTGAGTCAATCCCTTTTCGCCTAGAACGCTGAACACTTCTCGGAGAAACTCGTCTCTGCTCATGTGCTCTGGAACACTTATCACTCCAGACGATAGTTCACTTAATCCATTATCAATTTCAACGTGGAGAAGCTTTGGATTGTTTCTACGTATTTCTTGCATTTGGGCTTCAATATCTGCTTCTAGGTCAAACCGGCTTCCATCAACTACTCCACGTAGTGCGATTCTGAATATACCCTCGATCTCCTCGCTTTGGATATCTTTTGAAAACTTGTTTGCAGCTTCCATGGCTTTCTCCACGAACCAGATTGGCTTTTGGGCTGCTCCTTTACTATCGATGGTTTCACTTTTTATCTTGTGTAGAGGCTTTAATGGAACGAAATTACATTCCACTTTATCGTCTAACTTCAAAATGCAAACTCCAAAGGGGCCCTCATCTGAAAGATCTATCGCTTCCGTTGCGCCAGGACATAGAAGAAAAACTCCACTCCTTTCTCTTAATGGTAGATACTTGTGATAGTGGCCCGCAATAATTAAGGTTGCACCCAAATCTTTCATCAAGCTTATGGGGGCTATTTGATACTCGGGAACGTTAGGCGGTATCTCCTGTCCTTCTACAAACATGTGGGCTAAAAAGATTTTATGGCGTGCCCCTAATTTCTCAAAACTGCCCTTTAGAATATCTTTCAACTCAGCCAGCTTTGTTGACACATACGGAGTATAACCGAAACCGATAATCGCAAAGTCTCCCTCTTCGAACGATTCTGGGTCTCCTTTAAGGATTTTCTCGCCGACAATTTTTAGGTACCTTGCCAGAGGATGCTCCACATAATTGAGGGCGTTATTTTCAGGTGTCCCATCGTGGTTTCCTCTAACTAATATTATCTTCACTTTCTCGCCAAGCGAGTCTACCAGCCTCTGGAGCTCCTCTTTAACGAAAAGCGAGTCAGATGGCGTCATGCTTCTTTTCTCAAACAAGTCGCCAGCGTGAATAACATACTCGACTCTTTCTTTGATGAAGATGTTTACGGCTTGGGAGAAAGCGTGTCTAAAAGCTTGACGTCTATGCTCGCTTATAACGTTTGGTATAGACCTGCCAACATAAGTATCTGCAAAAACTCCAAGCTTTACCATTTTTCAGAAACGGCCTCCTTAATCATCTCTGATAACTTACTATTTAGAGCGGCCAAATCCGGTGTTACCCCATAATGGACCGTTTCTCTCCTAGAAACCTTAACTATGGCCGGTAGGGGCACAAAGGGGCCAACTAAGACAGCCTCTCCTTGGTTGAGAGCTGGAAGGTCTTCGACAAGCCTGTGGCTAAAGCTTTCGCTGGCGCTTTCAATCATGTTTTGATCCTGCATGTTCGTGATGCGCAAAACAGCGTAGTTTCCAATGTTTGCCATAATATCCGGGTTAATGTTTCTAGGCCTCTGACTAATCAAAGCAAGGAATAGGCCGAACTTCGCCCCTTCTCTGATAGCGGTAGATATTATTTTTGAAGCGTATTTACCGCCCTCTTTAGCCGCCACCCTATGAGCTTCTTCTATGAAGACAAAGGTCGGAGGGGCCTTTTTTAATTCGCCGAAATTTGCAACTTGATTTCTGAAAATCAGATCCACAATTAGACCTGTATATGCATCTTGGATTCTCGACCTTAAGCCTCTTAAACATATTACGCTGAGCGTTTTCGGCCTCAAAAACTCCCTAACGGATGTTTCTTCTGCAGGTAATTCTATTTCTTCGCCTAAGTCCTCAAGCCTCATAAGAATCGAAGATAGCCGCTTTCTTTCTTCAGCTGACAGATTTTCTTCAGTTTCGAGTATTTCCCTTATTCGTGACACTACATCTTTAAGGCTAAATGGCTTACTCTGATTTGCTAAATCCTTGATAATGTTCCTTAATCTGATGGTTTGAAGCTCTCCAAGTCCTCCTAAAAGTTCGAAGAAGGCTTCAAAACCCATTTGTTTTGGGCTAATCTTAAGTTCTTTAACCTCAGCCGTGACGCCACCCACTCTAGGGGCTTTAGGCGGATAATAAACGACGACATTAAATTTGTCGTGTTTCTTGTCGTTGGCAGACGCTCTATCCATCATAATGTAGTCGCCGTGAATATCTACCACGATAACTGGAAAGTTTGTGTTTTCCAGTATTTTCTCAATTATTGCGCCGGCCAGGTATGATTTGCCACCCCTCGTTTGGGCGAAGATGCCGAGGTGAAATGAAAGATCCTGCAGATGAATTGGAACTGAAACGTCATCCCTGTGAAGGAGGGATCCAATGAAAATCGGAATTCGTCTCTCGTCACCTCTGTAAAAGGCTTGAAGGGTTTGGCTGTCGGCTAAATAAACCGGAGTATTAGGCTTCGGCGCATATTTAGGCCTTAAAACTTTGCCTTCCTCAAGATATCCTAGAACTTCGGCGACGGCTACTTCATAACCGAACCTTTCTAAACCGCTTATTCCGAGCTCGGCTATCCTTTCTCTTACAAGCGGGTTTCTGGCGCCTACTCCGACGACTTCTGCTAAAACCTTCCTTTTACCAACATCCACTGTTACGTATTCGTGGAGGGGTATTGTTTCGTCCTTTGCCACCTTAAAGGGGAATTCAAGCGGAGATGCTCCGTCAAGGACCGTGCCAACTTGTTTTTGTGCCGACATTACATTCTCACCATTAATTCTCTAATATCCCGTTTAGTTAAAAGTGCTTTAAATCCAGCTTTTCGCATGGCCTCTATTAGGAGGGGCTCATAACACTCCTTATACGTTTTTGCACTGAACCTTACAAGGTCATCCGCGTCCAAAAGGGGCTTAATGGTGAAGGGTTCAGGGCTTAATCCGTTGAGGATCGAGAAGATCTTCTCACAAGCGTCATAATTTTCTTGAGGTAAGAAATAGTCGCTTTCAACGTCATCCCAACGTCTGTTCACACCCAGACTCCACCCTCCAACGTCAACCCTATACACTCCAATTCTATGCCATGGCCTCCAGTAGGACAAAACAACCGGAGGTAAATCGTAAATCTTGTCGAGGGCTTGTGAAACATCGCAAAGAGGCGACTCTGCTGACTGAAGACGTTTTCTTATCTTTGAACCGCGCCAGCTTTTTGTCCCAGCCTTTATCTCTTCGCTTAAATAGATGGGCTGTGGGGCCAAAACCATAGGCTTCGTAAAGCCCGGATCTGAAGCGCATTCATCATATATCTCCTCATCTGATGTCGCTTTAGAGGCTTCATTTAGGTATCGCTGGACGATATCCGTCTTCTCTTTAAAACCCGCAAGCCTTCTTTCAATTCTCTTAATGCTCCGCTCCCGCCCGAGGGCTTGACCTAGCTTCTCATCTTCAAGCGAGATCTGTGTTGCGATAATTCTCGCTCTAAGATAATTTACAAAGCTGTCCTTCGTGACCCCTATGAGCAAAATATTATGTTTTTTGGCAAACTCATAGAGATCGTAAAAGGCGGTCAAATATTCGACATAAGCTTCAACTTCTTGGTTCGTCAGCCTTACCATGACAGGGTGTATTGCAGGGTATAAATCCCCGTCACAAATAGCAAAAGCAACATTTGGATAATTTTCTAGAGCCTTTTTCAAACACTTTAGCTCGAGGCTTTTCATGTAAAAAGAGCCTTTCCTAAGCCTGTGGCCCACTTTGATGTCGACCTCTATAAAACTGTCGACGAGGTTTTTACCATCATACACGTTTGCAAGTGCCCTTATACAAATAGCCCTAACTCCACCCCTAAAGACCGTGGAAGCTCTACTGCCGTCCGCTACAGCAAAACTTGGAACACCGTCACTTACTCCATTAAAAACGTGCCAATAAGCTAGATACATGTTCCTGAAGCTTTCTGCAAAAGACATTTTTAAACGGCCAATTTTAGAAAGTGCATCCAAATAACGCGGCAAAAAACCATCTTCGGCCATTCGTCACATCTCCCTACACTAAAATTTCATCTTAGAGATTTTATTTTTCTTGAGGATCGTTATGAAAATTTCGGAATAAGTCAATCTGCTAAACCCTATTTTGAATTTAAATCAAATCCATTTTCTCCACTTTTTCAAAAAGCTTTTTTATCTCTTCATCCGCTGAGCGCTGGTATAGGCGAATGGCCTTTGGCAGAAGCTCCCTTAGCCGCGCTATGTAGAACTCGCGGTTACCTTTTCCTTTTTCCAGAGATTCCAAGACCCTTTTAAGGTCTTCTTTGATCAATTTGAGCTCAATTTTTTGCGCTATGTTCACTTCAACTTTTTGTTGAAGGCTGATTTGCGGTTTGTAAAAGAGTGTTGTTTGGACGTATGTAGGCGAAGCTTTGAAGAGGTCGTTAAAAAATTGCATGAAACCCTCTATCACAAGGTTTCCCCTACTTTTTCCAGGAGTTAATCTTAGCCTTCGGCAAACGTCAACAAATGTTTCGTAAACTTCCTTGCTGACGCGGATTGTGAGATTATACCTATCTTCCCTCTTATGTGAACTTGTTATGTAATTATGTAAGTAATTAAGTAATTTTGTTTGGAAGCCTTTAACATTAACCTCGCTTTCGTCGAAGCTGTTCATTTACTCCCTTTTAACCCCTACGTAGGCGTTACATTCAACCACTTCAACCTCTTTTAGTAGGCCTTTTGATTTGGCATCAACGCTTTTTATTGCTGAAAAGTATAACCATCTGTCCGTCCGCCTTTTCTGCAAATAGCCCCATGAACACAGCTCGTCCAAGAAGGCGCTTAACCTCGGATCTTTAGGCCAGCCTCGACTTACCAGCTCTTTTTGAATCTCGCTTATGGTTCTCTCTTTCTCGTCGAAGTAAGCCTCAGCGTAGAGCAAAGCAAGCCTTCCAAGCGTGTTCTTAGTGGATAAAATGAGGGGTTTCCGTTCTATCCGAACCGTTAAAAAGGGCGTATGATGACGGACAATCACATTTGACGCCATTTGAGCTTCTTGCCATTGTGCTTCTTGAAAAAGCCTAGTCAAGGCCTCTTTCAGGGCTTTTAGGGGTTCAAGCGCCTTTAGTTCTGCTTCAAGCTTCGCTTTTTCATGTTGCAGCTTTCCAATCTCTCCTCTGAGAAATCGCAGTTTCTCGTCTAATGAACTCTCATTGGCAGCTATGCCTCCGGAAGCCGCCAAAAAATTATCTCTGACGTATTCCGGCGTGAGTTTGCCTAACGCGACGTCCCTTCCAACTTCCTCTGGAACGCCAGCTGGCAAAACGTAAACCTTCCTAACCTCGTTTCTAAAAACGGCGTAGAAATGTCCGAGAGGTAATGTTTGTATCTCTTCGTATGGCACTTTCCTTCCCAAAAGCTGTTTCAGAATCCGTTCGACTTCGTGGGCCTCTCTCATTCGGCCCAAAAGCCAGTTATCACATTGCCTTAACGGAACCTTTGAGATTCCGCCTATATCTTGGCTGTCTAGGAATACGTAGTTTCCGACGGCTGCCCCTTTCCGTATGAAGCGCTCGACAATCCATTTGACAGGCGTCATTTTGTGTTCGGGCAGCGTTTCCCATGCTTCAGGTATGACGACTATAACGTGGTCCATGTTTTGAAAAATGTATTCAATGGTACTAGCGATGATTATTTGTTGGGTCTCGGGCTGCATGGCGCTCAAGTCCATTACGTTGACGCCGTCAGCCAACTCAAGGCTACTTGAGAATTGCCAACGCTCAAGCTCGGGAACAACAGCATCCAGATATGTTACAAGTTTCTCGAAAACTTGCCTATGAAAGTCCCTTCTGGCTTCAGCAAGCATTTCCTCGGCTTTGTTCCTAACCTCTCTTAGGTTTTTGGCTCCTCGGCTTACCTTAATGATTGCCCATCGCATTCCAGGCTCGTATTTCACTTTTTCGCCCAAGGCGACGTTAACTAGGCCCTCGACAAACTGCCAGTCCACCCGAACCCTGTAGAAGGGCGGAATAAACCTGAACTTCGTGAAGCCACTTTCACCCCTCTTTGTGATGAAGGCTACTGCCCTCAGCCCACTACGGGTTATTATGGCTTCAAGGGCCGTCGTCTTCCCTGACAACTGGGTAATGCCAAAAACGGCGAGGTGATGTATTGGCATGTAGACTGGCTGTCCAGTGCCAACCTCAAAGCCCAAAAGGACCTTCTTCTCAGCGCCCATTTGATCTTGCCTCGACCATCCTCTGTCTTTTAATGGGATAAACTTCAATATTCAATGGCCTAGTTGCAAGTTTATGTCCGCAAAATGGACATGATCTGCCAATTTTCCGTGCAATGAATACCTCCACAGCCGGCGTGTTTTGGCCATGCCTACAAGCGTTCCTAGTTGTTTGGTAACGTAAAATTTCTTCTCCAGCCTCAAGTAGAACGGAGCCGCATTTACTGCAAATAAACCTAAATGGCACTAACTTACATACTCCTCGATGTTGTTGGGCTGGCCCCATTGCTTTGCGCTCTAAGCAGACTAGAAGTCTCTGCAGAATTTCCTTCAAACTCAACTCGCAAAGTCGGATAATCTTGGTTAACCCGATGACAGCCCACTACTAGTCACCTTTATCCGCATGAAGGAGCTCATCCTTGCTGCTCTATGCGAATAAATCCCTGAACCTCGTCTATTTCAATGGAATTCACTTTATGGCCAATGGCTTTAATACACTTGGCTAGAGCTTCGTCAACCTTACCAAAATACTCCACAATACGGGAGCTGCTAAAGTAGACAACCCTTACGATGTTATCGTTTTCATCGGTTAGATAAACAACAGTCCCGAGCTCATGCATACTTTTGCGGAGAAGGTCGGCATCTGCAACCTTCGCTATAAGCTGCATCCTCACCGCTAACACCTACCATCGGCCTTTTCATTTTGAAAATCTATTGTTAATCCAAGCGCCCTCTCAATGCGCTTAATCCTCTCCTCGTGATCCATCAAATAGCTGACGGCGTCCCTCAGGCTGAAAGCCAAATCTCGGGCGTGAATAGCCAGAACCCGAAAATCAACAGCACCCAACGTTTCGGGCTTCACCTCTGAAAACCCTCCGTCCGCATATCTTGGCTGCAATTCGAACTTCCACGCTTGCAGGCTTCAAGCCCGATCCTTAAAAGGTGCTCAACGAAAGTGCTGCGCTTCTCCCTTCCGCGTAACGCGTCGATTTCCCTTAGGATTTCTGGGTCTATTGTTACATCCATTTTAACTCTCCGCATACGTCATGCATCTCGCATAAATTGTATACAATTACTATAGTATGCAAAAAATTTAAAAGGTTTATCATACAAATATCACTTATACCATAACAAAGGAGATTTGAAGATGAAAACCTTGAGAATATCTGACAGCGCGCATGAAAAGCTCACTCAACTTCTCGGAGACCTGACAGCTCAAACAAAAACTCTACAAACCTACACAGACGCCATTGAAAGCCTCCTCTCAAACTCGGTTATTCTGCCACCTGAACTCTTGGCTGAAGTTGAAAACTTCATAAACAAAAACAAACAAAGAGGCTACACAACAAGGGAAGAGTTCATTAGAGAAGCCATTCGCTTCCAACTCGACTGGCTAAACGACGAATACGAATACTTTGAAGTTCCAAAAGAGACAATTGAAAAAATGGACGCAATAATACATTATTTGACCCCAGAAAACTTTGGAGCGCCATCAAACGCAAAGGAGCTCATAAGCGAAGCCATCGACAACGCCATAGAAAGAGTATTCGATGCCTACAAAGAAGGAAAGGAACAAGCATGGGACAAACAAACAATAAAAAAGCTTGAACAACGCCTAAAAGAAATAGAAGAATACTGGAAAGACATCAGAAAAGGAAGAAAAACATAAGCAGAGCAGTATTAAACGCGATACTAAATGAAATGAAAATTTGGCTAAACGAAACCGAAAAAGAACAACTATACAATGAATCACTTAGCTTCTTTTCGGGCTAATAGGCGCAACTAATGAATACCAGCTCTTGAAAACGTGTGGCATAACCCATACAACAAACATGAAATATAAGAATTCATAAAGGCATAGATGAGGAGAAGCGGAGGAAAAAAGAAGAACCAGAGCTGACGGCTGAAAACCACCATGCTTTTTGAGTTTGTCGAAATTTTTGACGCTTTAAATTGACGGTTGCGACGGTTTGTGACGTTTGGACTATAAAGTATGGTTTACGCATTTTTATCACATTTAGGGTTTTCAGAAATCCTTGTACTCCCTTGAACCTTTTGGATGAACAACTTTGGGTTTATAACCCAAACTGTAGGAGCAAGATTCTTCACTTTTGATGATTAAAAATCAGCCTGTTTCTTATTAAAGTTCAAAAGGATCACCCGCTTTATAAGCCCGATCAATGTTTTGTTTAGGGCAAAATGAATAAAAACTTTAACCAAGTCTTGAATGCTGAACAGCTCAACAATTAAATAAATGGGTTTGATGCGGGAAACTAAGAAGAAAGAAACTGACAAATCTGCAAATAAAAAGTATTATTGTCGGCGGTGTGGCGAAGAGATTTCCGAAGAGGAATTCAATGAATATGATGGTTTCTGCGAGAGCTGTTATTGGCTTGAGGAAGACGAATTAGATGAAGATCTTTTCTTTTAATTTTAGCACTGATATGCTGTTTTTTTCCATTTTCCACAAAAACTTCTCGCATCCCATTTGTAATCAAAAATGGATATCCCAGTTTACGTTAGTCATCGCAAAGCGCAGCTTTAAGTCAAAGCGAAAAGTCTTTTAAGCTCGGAGAACCTTCTCAGCACCGCGACCCCTTTCTTTGTTACCAAATACTCAGTCCATTTTCGTTTAGTGGTCCTTTTAAAAACGAAGCCGTTCCTTTCTAAAAATTCTAAATGCTCTTTTAAGCCATTTGCGTGATAATTAGCTTTTTGTCTAATGTTTGTGAACTTTAACGGTCCACTATGAGCCAACGCTGCAAGGATATCGACGCAAATTTCAAGTTTAGTCCTCGGCAAAGAACCCGCCTTATTAATATTTGAAAATTGTTGTGACTCTTAAACTTTTTATGAACTTCTAATACACCTATTTATCGATGCGCCTATACCTGAATTCTTCTTATGCGCACGGATTGCGGCTTTCCATAAGGCACGCACCAATGTTTAGCTTCAAAAAAGGAAAAGCTGTTAGAGGATACCTTGTACTGATTTCTTCCCCTTTTCAGTCAAGTGGTACCTCTTTCCATCAAATTCAACATAGTCCAAAGCTCTTAGCCACATCAATCTCCTACTTGTTTGTGAATTCGTAATCCAAGTAAAGCCGCATTCTGATCGCAGCATTTCATTAATATCTGCCAAAGTAGCCCACCCCTTTTCGGAAAGAAAAATTAGGATTTCCTTGATACCGGCAAAATTTTCTAAAAGCTTCTTCAAAATAATTTCATTGTCTTTCGTGGCCAGAAACTTTTTCCCGTCTTCGGTCAGAAACAAACCTCCTTGAGCCTCTTTTACTAAATTCAAAGCAAGGAGCGTGTGGATATACCACTTAGGCGCTTTTATGCCTTTCAATGCGAACTCGTCTTTAACCCAGTCCAATAACTCCGTTCTCTGCAGCTGTTCCGAAGAAATTTTGGCCAGAACTTTAAGTATGAAAGTCGTGTAATTGCGAAAACCGCCGGGAAGCGATTGCAAACCCCGGTATTCCGCCACCTAATTAACCATCCCTTGATGCGATCAAGTTGCGATATTGCTTTCGAATATTTGACCTTCTCGCTTGAAACTGTTTAAGATTCTGCCCTCTCCAGAACTTCTATGTCTTCCCAAGTATTCAGTTCAGGAATACCGTTATGAACCTTAACGTACGCCTTCCTCACCCTCACGACGTCACCTAAGCGACATTGATCAACTTGCGTTCCCCATAGGTTTAGGATTATCGACCCAGTTTCATCTTCGAGAGTTGCTTTCACAAGCTTTTTGGACGCGAGCTGAATCGGCTCCATTTTTACGATCGTTCCGATTACTTCGATATCTCGTGATTTACTGCGCAAAATATCCTTGACTTTCATAATTGTAAATTATCACGATTGCGAATCTTAAAATTTTCCACCTGATTATTTGATAGGGCCAAGTCTGCTTGTTAAGTCTTACGCATTTCGGTCGAAAAATACCGGTATTCTCTGGGGCGCCCTATCCTGCGTAGGTAGCCGTCCTTTGCTAAACTTGCCAAGCTGTGAGAAACCCTCGACTTTCCATAGTTATATCCTCTAACTCGCAGTTCCCGGTAAACCTCGCCCGCTGTTCTTGGAAACGCGAACCAGCCCTCGTTACAGAGCAATTTTATCGCGTCCTGGCAAGTTTTCTCTTTTCGGATTAACCTGACGCCTACCACGCGCACTCCGCGGAGAGTTTCCCTAAGTTTCCGTTCCATTTCGCTTAGGATCTCGTTACCTAAAACAGTCTCCTTACGGGTCTTATTTGATCTTTCTGCGACCACTCTATCTCCCTAATTTTATACTTTCGGCTATGGTACTACCTCGCGGCTTCTTTCATCAGTTCATCTATATTCTTCAAGTAAGAGTCCAGGTGATTCGGGCGTGAGCAAATGATTTTCATTATTTTTTCCGCATCCTTTTCAGGAAGTGTTTTTAGGACCGCGAAACCCCAACTGTAACGCTTTCCCCAGGCAGAAGTTAATATACCCGTTACCTCCCCATCAAGGGGCACTCGATCTTCCTTCGACAGGACGTGCTTGAATTTTAAGGGTATCCTGAAAGGAAAAACGCCGTTTCGCCATATAACTTTCTCCGAGTAGAATGGTTTACCCGAGACTTCAGCAAGTCCTGCAAGACTTTTTTCGACCACGAACGCGAGATGATCGCCAGCTTTCCATTTGATGAATCTGTTCTTCCTGCTGCCCCATACCCCATACTTGATGCATACCAGAAAGCCGTGCTCATCTATCTTACATAGTCGTAAGTTCAAGGTCAAATTATACACCCAAGAGATTTTTTGTTTTGTGCAGTTTAAAAGATTTGCCGTTTAGATGAGCTAAGATCAGAATGTTCTCTCTTTAATTTCTCCAGCAATTCATTTAAGGATCTTCTCCAGGATTCGGGATCATACCAGCCGCATCCCTTACACCCGATAGACTCGTCATAATAGGCGCCCCCGAGATAGAAATAGTTGATTCCCAGGAAGGGTTGGCGTTTTCCGGTTCGCTTACACTCTTCGCACATCCTGCTTTTCCACAAGTTATCCTCGTTGGTAAGTAGCTGAAAGGTTTCCAGTAGTTCTTTATCCGGTACACTCTGATCCCACTTCCTTTCTTCCCCGTGCCACCTTATATTTGGGATTCTGTGATCGACTGTCAAGTCTTTGGGATGACGTTTCCTCCCGGTGATGGCTTCGCGGTAATCGTAGAGACGTAGAACTCTATCTACGAGCCACGGCGGCAGGTGCGATCTCGTTATTGGCACGTCTACCGGATAAAGCGACTCGAGTTTGTAGTGAGTTGTCTCGCGACCGCAGTTTTGGCAGTATCGGGGAGGGTTGGGTGCTTTGCGGGCCGAAGTTAAAATTTTATAACCCATCCTTCTTAGATCGCGAATTGTTGCAGCGGGTTGTGATCCTGGCAGCTCGCAATCTGCGCAATGCCACCTGAGGTCAGACAGTATCTCAAAGGTCTTGTATGCAAGTGTTCCGGGCTCAAATGGGTTAACTCGCTTATCCAATTTCGACAGTCTAGGCGGCGCTGCTCGATAAAAATCTTGTTACGGCTTGATTACAACTGCGTTACTATTTATTTCGCCAGCCATTACCTCAGGAATGTTGGCCTTCCATTTGAAGGAGTAGTAATAAAAGTTCCGGCTTTCTCTAACCAGAAAGACAGCATCTGCGGCACTTACGGTTACAAAACTTGCCTTGAAGCGAATTTCGAAATTTCGAAAAAATTCCGTCCCTTCAGTCCGATCAAGGTACAGCTTAACGACTTTTTCAAGCGCATCAAATTCTCTTTTCATCCACCACGGGTGCGTGCCGACCTCGTCGATGTCTGTCATCACGAGGAATATTTTATTCCCGAAGTGTGCTCTGTCAGTTCCCATAGCTTTGTAGTAGTAGGTTATCAACTGTCGCGGGTCTCGAAGCGACTTCAACACGCGTTCGGGCGACCAAGCCTTCGGAACGAAGGTCATTTTCAGGTCGAAAGGTTTTCCATCAATAAAAAAATCTGCACATTTACCCCTCTTATCTGGGTACGGCTTGACTCTCGGGTGCTTTTCGAAAAAGTCGCAAACTATTAAAGAGGTAATGTAGTTGTACCACCTATTTATAGTGTATTGCCGAAAGTCTTCAGGCAGCTTCTTGGCGTGCATAATTTCCGCTATCCTAACCAATAGCTCTCCGTAATCGTACGTTTCAAAGATAAATCTGCCATAGTTATTGTAACGGAAGTTCGATTGAACTTGTGTCCAATTGTAACTTTCGACGTACCTTGCGGATTCTATTAGCTTCCTCTTTAAGGAGTCGTCGAGCGTTTTTAATCACCACTATGAAGGGCCTTGAGGTGAACCGTAGAGGATTGAGCATCTATTTCGTACCCTACAACGCGCAACGGGACACGCATAATTCCCTCGAATCGCTGAACCATCTTCTGGGTATAACGGCTTAGGCAAGTCGAAGAGGCAAATCCGCATATAGCCGCTTCAACTTTCACATCAGCACCGTAGCTCCTCGAAATGGGAGGTAACAGTAAGCGCGTTGCGACGTTTACGTATCGCACTACCTGCTCCACAGCTTTATCTATACCCAGTTCTACGGAGTCTTTTTTCAGCTCTACGACGAGCAATCGGACGCCGCCGTCGGAACTCTCGTATAGCACGACCGCGTCTATGTTAACGCCCGACACAGAGCAAGGGAAGTAATTTGCGAACCATAAAATCCTACGTGGATCCTCCAGGAAAACCGAGCGCGTGAGAGGCCTATCTACGTTCTCCATCAACCAGGCTTCTAAAGCCTTTTCAACCGTAAACTTGCCTTCCGGTGTAACCGCTGGAAGGAAATCAAGGTCTATGTCCCCCGGATAACTTGGCGGTTGTGCCGGGAAAAGGCGTATCGACGTATCTACGGTTATTTGTCTCTCACTCCCGTCGAATGGGTAGCCAGACGTCTTTTTTGGGAAGTTTATTTTGAGATCGTCCCCATACCATCTCGCCATCGAGCCCGCCTCCTCCAGTGCGCTTGCGACAGCCTCCACTCCCCAGGGAGGCAGCGGTGTCGAACTGCGTCCCCGCCCCCCGAAAGCGCCGAGGGCTTTTTTCGCAGAGAGCGCAGAAACCCATGGCAGGTAGTTTGCATCTGCAAGTAAGAGGTCATCGAGGGCAATGTAATCGTATAGCTTGCGGGGCTTGATGCAGACTCTAAATGGGTAATTTTTTCCTGATACACCGCCGATATCACAGTTATGGAAAAAGGGAAATTTGCCCGTAACTTCAAAAATCCCGACTACTCCAGTGTATTTACGTTGGTACAACCAGAAAAACACGTTGTCACCCGGTCTCAGTGATAGTAGGTCAGCTATGAGATCCCAAGCGCTCTTATACCAAAGGCCTCCGAGCTTTTTACTGGTCTGCACTCCGGTGGCCACAAAAGAGTTCTCTATGGACGTCCGGAGCGTTTCGTCCGTTGCCATAAAGACTCTTCCGCCACGTCCGTAACCCATCATAGTTTCTCAAATGGATTTAATAAGTTTCTCTGCTTAAGATTACTCACAAGAAAGTTACAATAAGGCTACTACTGCGAGCGCTGGTTAAACTTGCAAATATCCTTCAAAGGGCATTCTCCGTGATTTGGATCGCGCTTTTTGCAAATTAACGCAGAGAAGTCGAGAATAGCCCAGACGAAACCCATAACGTCTTCCTCCGGCGTCAGTAATATACTCAAAAAATCGCGCACGTAGCCATCGAGCCTCCTTATGTTCTTGATTTCGATGCCGAAGACCCTTTCAAAAAGTCTCTTAGCATTAACGTCGACGGGCAAAACTTTTTCCCCAAACCCGAAACAAAGCACCGCGGATGCTATATATTGTCCAACACCTGGCAACTTTTCCAAGGACTCGTAATCTCCTGGCACCTCGCCGTTGAACTGCTTGCAGATAATCTCTGCCGTTCTTTTAATTAACAAGGCGCGCCTTTTGTTTAGTCCAAGGGGAAGCAAATCATTTTCGAGCTCCTTGATGGTTGCAGATGCCAAAGACTGCGGAGAAGGATATTTTGAGATAAAGGTAGGGAAAATTTCTCCGACTTTTTCCGCTCTCGTTTTCTGCAACATTATCTCTAAAACCAGGACTTCATAGGGGGACAACTTCCGTAGCCGCCAGCAAAAGTTTCTGCGATTCTTTTCGTACCACTGCCTTATTTTGCTCCTAAAGAGGTTAATAACATCGTTCGAGCCCGAGCTCTCCTTCACACCTCTGCCATCCTCTTTTTCACTTCTTCGGCTATGGCCTTCGCAAGAAGGGGTGGCACCGCATCTCCAATCAACTTCAACTGAATACTTTTCGGGGCAAGAAAGTCGAAGTTGTCCGGGAAACTTTGTAGCCTCGCGCACTCCCGAGGGGTTAGGATCCTGGGCTGCTCAGGATGGACGGCGGGTGCATTGTGATTCTCTTTCACCGTTGGAGCTGGCAGATTCGGGTCAAGACGCATCCAACTGTGTTTGAATTGCGGGTATAAAGTTTCGCCATACTTAAGCTCCTTGAGTCTGCGAACGACATCTTCCCTATGTCTGGTCAGTATATGCCCCGTTGTCCACCCCTGCGGAGAACGCATTAGACGTTGATATTCAGTCTTTGGCTCTCTATCGTAAAATACCTTGCCGTCGTAGGTTGGATCGGGTAAGTCGGAGATGGCGCCGGAGACCGTAACATATGGCTTCAAGTTTTCGCCAAGAACGGTAACGTATCCGTTTCGGGAGTGGGTCTCCCTTGGGAAAGTTATAGGAGCTCCAACGCAGTTGCCAATAAAGATAACTCGTCGCCTGAACTGCGGCACCCCATAGTCTGCGGCGTTTAGGATGCGGTATTGAACTTTGTACCCGGACGCCGTGAACTTTTTAAGCAGCTCCCTAACGTACAGCCCTGACCCAAGAGAGAGAAGCCCAACCACGTTTTCCATAACGAAAAATTTTGGTCTGAGTTCATCAACAATCCTTGCAAAATGGAAAATGAGCATATTCCTGGGGTCGCCGACTTTCCGCTTCACGTTTGCTATGGAGAAACCCTCGCAGGGCGGGCCTCCTATAATAACATCTACACCGTCGATTCCAGCCTTTTCCAGCAGCTCCTTACCGAAGGCCTGCCTGAGATCTACTCGGAAGGTAGGTCCGATATTGTGGGAACGGGTTGCGACACAGTATTCGTCGTAATCAAATCCCGCGACGATATTGAAACCTGCCATCTTGAAGCCCAGACTTAGACCGCCGCAACCACAGAACAGATCTAAACCGCGCGCCACTCCCACGTTGCTCCTATGTATTTTTTAGTGGAGGCATTTTTATTTTTTGCTTGTATCTATCTTGTAATTTGATTGTTATAAAGTTTATTACATATTATTTGCACTTTTTATCCGGCGCGCACCTTGGACTGGGAAAATTATGGCTATGTCGTCGCGAGCAAGTATCGGCAAAAAGTCATTACCGCGCTCGCCTGTAGAGAACAAACACCGAAACAAATCGCTGAAAAAACTGGGTTATACCTCAGCCACGTGTGTTTAGTTCTTTTGCAGCTGGCAAAGAGAGGTATCGTCGTTTGCTTAACGCCCAATTTACGCCGCGGCAAGGTTTACGCTCTCTCGCCGGAGGGGAGGGAGATTGCCTCCAGGCTTGATACTTCTAAGTAATTTTTGGCACGCACCCCATCATATAATCTCGACGTTTATTTCTTCCGGGATTTCCCATTCGCACCATCCGAGGATTGTCATGTGGTAGTAAATGGTTTCGTTGAAATCTACCTCAAAAGTGATGCACTCACAATCGTCGTTTAGCCAAAACTTTGGCAATGGAGTGAAAAGTATCGTACGATCTTTCTCGCCCTTTTCATTTTCTACGTTCGTACCCTTTATGCCGGAATTTTTTTTGTAAGCATTTTCGCCTTCGGATAACAGGAAAGCTCTCCGCCTCTCCGCTTCAGACAAGTATGGGCAGTATTTTCTGCAAAGCGGAGGTCCTATACCAAGGACATAGGCTGGTCTATTCCATTCCTTTCTATACTCTGATACGACAGTTTCGTTTGTACAACATCCCTTATCGAAATGTTGGCACTTCAAGCAGTCTTCGCACTCTTTGCAATCTAAATTCTTTTTTACGACGTATTCTCTGCACCAGCTGCAAAATTCGGCGATCACTCGTTACACCTTTTAAGCATAAGTTTCATTTCGTGTTAGGAAGTTTTTAACATTTCCCTCTCCTGTTCATTTTATGGATTGGTCGAGGTTTTTCTTTTGGCAGTCTTTTGGACTGTGTTAATAAGGACGCGTGGCTTAATTTACCTCTAATTTTTGGCCTTTCAATTGCATTGTCAATTACTACTAAAAAATCGAAGTCACAACCTTCACTTATGAAGCCTTCAACTATACTCCCGCGAAATATTGGAAAGATCTTGCCTCTCTCAGGAATTTTTGGACTATTAAATCTTCATTTTCATCTAACCATCTACCAAATTCTTCAATTAGCTTAACAATTTCCCTTTTAAGATCTTTTTCACCAGGATCATTCATCAAATCACCAAAGTGAACTGGTTCGTTGATTAGTTGGTTTATACTAAGACTTATAACTACCAAGATTTAGTTTTACGCGTTTACAAAGTTTAGCTGTGGCCTTTTCCATTATTAATGATATTCTTTTTGCGTATTCCATGAAGGCTTGGCTGGGACTTCGTTTTCACCTATTCCAAGGATTTTAGCATACGCACCAATAAAGACCACCACCATCGATGACAAAGGCCCGTTTAGTTTATGAACGCTAACTTTAAAAGAAGAAGGCGCGTTTTAAGCTGTTAAAATAACTCCAGCCCTCTGCCTTAACTCTGTTATGTACTGTGCGTATCTTGGATAGTATTGGTCCGCCTTCCTTTTTAGTTGCATATAATGTTTTGCGCCTATGGATTTTGGCACTCTTCCCTGGATGAAGTCGGCGACGCTTTCTGGAATGTTCAGCTTCTCGCTTGTCATGACGTCGTTGGCAAACTTCCTCAGATACTTCGCCCGTATATAATTGTGGCTCTGGAACCACTTGCTTATCAAGAGCCTGTTAACCGGCCTAGCGCACCGTTTTACAAGCTGGAACGTGTATTCCGTCAGGTAGCAGTAGTAAGCCTGCTTTGTGCCTCTGAAGAAGCCCACTGGACAGCGGTAGAAGCCCTCTAACCGCTCAGCCTCTGGAAAGTTGTTTAGAAGCCTTTCAACCTCCACAACCCTTAGCCCAGAATCCAGTAGGAGGTTGTAGGTTGCCTGAAATTCTATGGGCTCGTATTTAATCCGCCTTAAATCTGAGATTATCTGCTCCTCTTCTGGCACGTGGACGTCTATGCCCACCTCATCTTTAGGAATAGCCCTCCTCAGGTCGTTGAGAAACTCCCTAAACTCCCTGCTGGGGCTGTTGATTTCAAGGCATTTGAACCAAGCCCTCATAGCCCGGTTCAAGTGGTGACGCTGCCCAACAGATAATGGCGAGAAAATCCGCATAACATCCAAGGGCGCAGCAATCGGCGCTCTAACAAACCTGTCCAAGTAGCTAAGCATGTTCCGCGCATTAGCAGGCTCGTAACGCTTAAACTCCAAATACTGCAAGAACAAATCCCGCGTCTCAGGCCAAACCAAAACAAATTTAGGCTTCTCAACGCGAACACCACTGCCAACACCGCTTAGACTCTCGCCAACCCTAGCTCCAGAAGTCAAACCGCCCAATGCTTCACAAGGCTTCTCAACACGCCTCATCAACTCGCCTAGCCCGCCACCTCCGCCCTCGACGCTGGACGCTAAAGAATCCAAAGCCCTAGCCTGCTCCTCCAACCGCTTTTTCAACTCTTCAAGGCGCTTCAAGCTTTCTCCGGCCAAAGGACCGTCCTCCCACCATGCCCGGGACCGTCCCGGGACCGTCCCAAAGGCCGATGAACAGAGCAGCCAAATAAAGGCTGCTTCCGCCGAAAGCGGCATTTTAAAGGCGGGCCCGGTGGGATTTGAACCCACGTTCTCCGGCTCCGAAGGCCGGCGCCTTAATCCGTTCTTGGCCACGGGCCCCTTTTCCCTGTGAAGATAATGTTTTAAATGGGTTAAAAGGGTTCTGAAAACCTTAAAAATGTTGGTTTGTTATTACTGTTTAGTGTTGTGGGTGGGCCGGTAGCTCAGCTTGGTTGGAGCGTTCGGCTGATAACCGAAAGGTCGCCGGTTCAAATCCGGCCCGGCCCACTAAATTTCTTAACGGCCTTCGCATTTTTTATGCGTATGATTTGATTTGCCCGAAAAATATTTTAGGTTGGAGAATAATATAACCGTGGGGTTAACGCCTATTGCATTTAAGATGTGTCACCGCCTAACCCTAAGCGAATGGCGAATAGCATGGAAAGTGGAGACCTAAAAAATCAGTTATGTTGTTGGCGGCTTTTTTAGGACCTTTGCTTATCTTTTTGGGCATCTGTTTTCCTTGGTTCTACTTCGTTGGCACTGCTCAATACTACTGGGGGACGGTTAAAGTTTCGGGATGGGTGTCACTTTTGGGAGCTGGTATGGTTGATGGATCGGATGCAAAGGTCACTATGTGGTCTTCGCAGACCTATTGGAGCACGGCTGGAAGCGACTTCTGGTTTGGATACCTAAGTATTGCAGGGCTGATCTTAACTTCAGCCTCCACTATGGTCTTCCTGAAAGCGGATAAACCGAAAACTTCGATAACATTAACCTTAATAGGTTGTTTAATGGTTATTTCAGCATCGTTGATAGCCATTTTATATTACAAACCATACATTTTCATAATAGAAGGCCAAATTAAAGATATAGTTCCGAGTGGTTATGTGTCTCGGCTTTATGCAACACAAGCCATTGTTAACAATGGCTTTGGCTCATGGCTTTCATTTATTGGGGGCATAGTGTCTGTGATAACGTGCTCTTTCGTCGTCCCAAAGTTCAAATGCATATGAGAAAGCCTGTAACCATATTTTTAGCGACATTACTAACTTTGATGCCATTGACCGTTTCAAGGTTAAATGTCGCATTTGCATGGTATAATACCCCTGTGAAGCATGAGAAGCTCTATGACGTTGCTATATTAGGAGCTACTACATAATATGGTTACATAGGGCCTTCTGGTGATAGGCATCCACAATTTTATTCCGCTTTAATAGCGGACGGTGCTCCTGGCACAATTTACGGGTTCGTCTATCCAGAGCTTGTAAAAATCGAAGTCAGCGGAAAAGATCCTTATGGCAATCCTCTCGCAGGAGACAGATTCACGTCATTATCAGTCCTTTTAAGCCCCGACGATTCCAATGTTGAACAATTAATATTAAAAACAATTATGATGTTATAGTGGACCTAGCCCCTTCAGGTCTTAAGGCAATCGTAAAAAATACTTTGACACCAGGCGGCGCAACTACTGGCTGGGATGAATCAAAGGCATGGGGAGTATGGCAACGCCCTTCGTATGCCCTTGTAAGGGAAGAGAGAGAGGTCAGATTTGGCTATCAATTAGTTGTAGATCCGGCAATTGAGGGCACATATACTATTAATATTCATTACCATGCATGGATATGCGCTTATGATGGCGTAACATCACACCATCTGGGTTTTATAGATCTTTACGATACTGTCACCTATAAATATGTGAATACGCCTAATGTTCCCTCGACACCTTCTGGACCGACTTCGGGATATAGGGGAACGCTGTAAGACTCCTATGCCCCCTAGCACAAGCAATTCATAATACGCTTGGGCACGTGGAGAGATTAGTACTATTTGACGACGGAAAAAGAGTTGACTTAGCTCCATTGGAAACATTAGACTTAAGATTCATCGCTCCATACTCCAAAATTGATTACTTCATCCTCGAAATCAACGGCTACAACATAAAACCCTAAAGACAAAAGTTTTTCAAGGATCTCTCCTTTTGTGAAAGATAGAAAATTGTGTAAGATGTTCTAGATTAATTCACCATACGCCTTTTTATAGTTATATTTTGTTAAATTCCATTGATCGAGGAGAAAGTTGTGAAAAAGTTAGTTGTAGGGCTTATAGCTGTTCTAGTTACTGTTTTGATAGCGTCTGTTGTGAAGGCGGAGCCTGTGAATGTTGCTTGGTATGTTACTGACGGTTTTGGAAATCCTATTGACGGGGCAAAATTAACCATTTATTGGGCAACTTCACCCAGCGGACCATTTAACGTTATGCCGGCTGACGATGGCGCGGGCACGTATATAGAGGACAAGATTGCTGATGTTAGGCAGAATCCAATTTATACTGGATATTGGAACCCAAATCATACTAGTGGCATGGCGGTGTGTGACATTCACCCGAAAGGAGGCTTAAACGGCTTATACTTCTATGTAAAAATCGAGTATGATTCAACTGTGGAGTATTGGCCTACGGCATTAAGCTATAAGCCAGGAGACCCAAGCTGGGCGCCGGTTGCGGCTAGTGGAAGCCCAAGCGGTTATGCGGCTGCGGGTTCAGGTATTGGTAATGGGGTTACTACGGCGTATCCTACATGTGTGTGTCCACCGCAACAGGTGATTCCAGAAGTTCCTTTTGGAACTGTTATGGCGATGGTTTCATTGGTTTCTGCGTTTGGCGCTTACTTTGGACTGCGAAAGCGTAAGTCTGTAATGCCTTAGTTGAGGCAACTGCGAATAACTCTTCGTGGAGATGGATAAAAGCTAAATTCACATCAAGGTCATACTTTACTATGCTGTGCTGGTGCGTGGTATGCCCTACTACATTTTGTTGTCCACGTTGACAGATGAGGGACGGAAGACTGTTAAAGAGAAGCCTGAGAGGATTAAGGAAGTTAACAAGGAGCTTGAGGCTTTCGGAGTTAAAGTGCTAAGCCAATACGCGGTTTTGGGACCCTACGACTTTGTTAATGTTGTTGAGGCACCGAACAACGAGACGGTGGCGAAGGTTTCTCTTGAGCTGGGTTCGAGGGGAACTGTTAGGATTTTGACGATGGCTGCAATTCCAGTAGACAACTTCATAGCTTCAATAAAGAAAAAACAAAAGTAAGACGCTAAACTCATTCACCACCCCATTTTTCTATAACAGCAGTTTTTGTTCAGTCCGCCTCACCCACTTTGAAGATACCCTTCTTCTTGTTGAACCAGAACCAAAAGAGCATGTAAAGCGACAAGTAGCCAATTACGCTTCCTCCGACGATTAGGGGTTCGATTCCTCTGCTGAAAGGGAAATTGCTTAAAAGCATGGATATGCCAACTGCGACGAACGGCGCCATAAAGAAACCCAAAGCGAAAAAGATGAATGGGGTTATCATTGGTCGAATTTGGATTTTCTTATCTGAGACCAGTATGCCTATAAAAATTCCAAGTATGACTAAGCCAACTGCTGAAATCCACTCTATAACAATGTCATACTCGCTTCCCAGAATGTTAAACACCCTAAGAAAAAACAACAACATTAAAAGTAGAAAGGCGAATGTGGACGCCCACAACGCTCCTCTCAAGCTCATTTTGTCTATAACCTCGCAATCTCATACTACTCAATTATTTAGAAACCTCTAGCCTCTTTGAAAAGTTTTCTGTAAGGTCATTTGGCGCTTGGAGGCTTTTAATCGCTCTCTAGCAGTTCTTCGCCTTCTTCTACCTGTGTCTCCACCTTAACAAATATCTTTCTTACTCCAATGTAAACTAGGAAACAAGCAAATAACGCAGCTCCGGCTATGAGGGAGGACGCCGCAACGAGTGCAAGCTGCTTTCTAAAATCCTCATCCACTACTTGAAGGGACAAGAATGAGAAATAAAACGATAGGAATAGGCAGACTAAAAGAACCGTGACAGTTAAGGATTCAGTTTTCAAACGGAAACGCACCCAACCATTAAGCTCAAATTAGAGGCTTACTGTTCAAAAAGAGTTACGAATTCATAATTCTAATTTTAACTAATCAAACAAAATAAGGGAATTTGAACGACAATATGCCTTTTATGGTTTAAAGCTTTTATTGACAGCAGGACGAGGATTTCTTCTCCTTTTTCTTTGCCGCTTTCTTGCTTTTTTCACACATGCTAGTGCACCAATAAACGTGATTTACAGTTCTGGATTAATTAAGTTTTCGTAAGCTTTTCAACATCCGTGAGATTTACTAATAAACGCATAGTATATTGAGTTTGGATTCGAAATTCACAATTCTTTAATATTATGCTTTAACTCGATTAAGCCAAAAGTTAAAAAGGGAACGTTATGAAAACCAAAACTCTACTTGCAACATTACTCATCAGCATTTTCCTACTCAACGCAGCATCCCCATCTTTAGCCGCAGACACGTTGGTTGCTTCTGACTTTAATCTGGAAAGCTGGGCTAAAACCGTTGACTACTTTGACTATGCGCGGGCTTATGCAACCCTTCACGGAATTGAAACGCCTCCTGGATTCCAGAATTGGCATGCTTATCTCTACATGACTTACATGAACACGAGAGGATTGCACCTATTATATGCGGGGTTGTGCAACATAACTTTCGGCGGAGGAGCATACGTCACAATTCCAATGCAGACCTTCATGATGCATTATAAAACCGCAAACCGCAGCCGAGATATTTTGACGGCTTCAACCTTCCTCATGCTGCTAGCCTTCAACGACTCAGAATATTCAATTTTCCCAAACTCTCCAGACGTGAACGACACTTTATGGGCTTCGTTCAGCATGGGCTTCGACTTCAGCGCGTTCAACATATCATTGTCATCGTTAAACAGCAAAACCGAAATAATCCCGCTGACGCATTCCAGCGACAAACTCCAATGGTCTTGGGGCATGAAATACACGAATTTAACGGCTATTTGGTGGAGAACATGGATAAACCCTGAAGAACCAGGCTACAACCACAGCGCTCCAGTTGCAATCACAACCTATGATGAATTAACCTTCACTTACACTTTGACAATTTCTCCTGGAGAAAATAAGGCAACGTTAACGGAAAACCACGTTATTGGGCGAATTACCAACCTTTGGCTCTTCTGGGGCTGGTTCATCATACCCATTTACGCCCACTACAACGAGACTGGGTGCTACACGTATAACATTAAGTTATCAGATGAAACAGTCTACGAGTTTCTCCAGAAAAACCAAATAAAAATGAGCATAGTCAACTTCCAAACCTCAGTCATGCTAGACCGCAACACCTACAGCCTATCAGCCAGCGGAGAAAACGTCACAGACAACGAAAAAATAGTGAGCGACTCGCTCATAACAACTTACGCAGATGACGGAGAGAAAGTCTTTGATGTTGGATTTGGCGCAAAGAAAAACTATAAACTTTACAATTACACAGCCGACCCCTCAGAACAAACATTCGACACATATGAAGCGATAACAAGGACTTGCAAAATAAACGGGTTCGCCAAAAACACTGGACTATTCCAGTATCACATTGGGTTAATGAAGTTCCTTCCGCTTCTAGTCGTCAACATGCACCCACAACTTTACCAAAAAGCCAAAGAAACAATAACAAATATGAGTAGGGCGAATTACTTCTACCTCATCGCTTACCCAAACTACAGCGGCTACAGAGTTGAGCACGACCCAACATTCACAGCATACCTAACAACAACAGCGACAGATAGCACAGCACAAAAGTGGGGAGGCATCATAATAATCGGCATCGTCGCTGCAGTCGTTTTAGCAGCTGTTTTCATGCTTGCGCGAAGAAGAAAACCAAGCCAGCCACAAACAAAGCCTTAAGCAGTCTTTCCCTTTTTCTTATTCTCTGAGATTATTGATGAAACATCATTTTGAGTGAGAGCTGCCGGATTGCCTGCTTCTTTAGGTAACGCTAGTCTAGAAAACAGGTGCTGGTGGGGGCGTGGACTGCGGGTTTTCTCGGGCGACCATTGCGTAATAGAGGTAAGTTATTGCAATTGGATAAATTGGCCTTATAAAGGCAGATATTATGTTTGTAACTATTGGGTTTAAGATTGGATGAATAACTTCAAAAGACCTCGCTGGCACACCTGCAACAAACGTGACTGCAAGAACAATTAAGCTTAAAACCAATAGGAGAGCGAAAGTTTTTAACCAACGATGACTCACAAGCCTTTTGCTTCTTCCCAAACTTTCAAAGGCGTCTTTTTGCTCCACAATTACTGTAGGGATTACTAGAGAAAACATTAAGGCAAAAATTATGCCAGGCACTATGAAAAGAAACAACCCTATCACCATCAAAATTCCAGCAACAAATTGAGCTGCAAGCAATGATGGAAGCTTAGATATTACAAAATTAAAGCTGGCACCAAGATTTGAAGCGCCTTTTTCTATCTGGTCAGAAGCGCTTTTAATGACAACACTAGTGATAGGAGTGCCTACAATCCATGATAAAAGACAAAACAAAAAAACCATTATAATAACCTTCAAAATAAACTCAAAAAACCATGGTAGAAACACTTCATAATAAAACGCTGTGCTTGGAGATGTTGGTATGTCTGGGGGTGCTGGTAAAGGAAAAGACGATGTTATAGCGAAAGAAGATATGCCCATTATTATTCCTGAAATCACAAATGGCAAGAAAAACTGCAAAAAATTGGAACTGTAAAGGTTAAACGTCAACGAAAGAATTTCACCTAAAGACAGCTCTTTTGAAGGCTTTTTAGCATTCAATTTGCCGCGCCCCATCTAATCTTTCACGAAAATTATATTTAATTTTAACACTCGTGTAAATTGGAAGACAACATAATGGCAATCTGTTTGGATAAGGAGAGGCCACATCCGCATGGAAACCAGAGGATTGCAGAGCATCAATTATTGCTGAAAATGCGCAGTGGACACACTAATTTGAGTTTAAAGCCTGCTTGCACCAAAAAAGGTAAACTTTAGTCTGCAACAGTAAACTACAAACTTTTATTAAATGTGCAAGTTTTTTAAGGTCGGCTTTTCTGACCTCTTCGCTGTAGAATTCTTTTTCCCCGAAAGGCATTTTGTAGAGAAAGCACCTCATGAAACGTATGTGGTTGTGTTTGATGAAACCTTCTTTTATGATAGCGATTTCATTATCCGTTAACGTTTGAAGCTTATTCAAAACGTACTTTTCGCTTCCTAAAAGCTGAATATTAAAGCCGAACCGCAACAGTAATTCCGCAATTTTAAGCGCCTCTTTTGATGGTGGCTGTTGGGTGATTTTTTGCATTCCTGCTTTTTCTGCGAAGGGGTTGTATTTTGCCATTACTGCAAGCAATTCAACGTAGGGAGTCCCTGCAAACTGCAAGGTTTCTTTAATTAGTTTAGCGCCTAAGCATATTGTGCGGTATTTCGGATGCACAATCACGCGGCTGATTATACTCAGTTTTTCGTTCAGCTCTTTTATGCTCATTTCCGGTAAAACAAACCTACGCCCAAAGCATGTGGGCGGCGGGTAACTATAAACGATTACTCCGCAGAGCTCGTCGCCACGTTTTATAGCGAAGATTTTTCTCGGCGGCGGTAAACGCGTTGAGCGGTAGTGGAAAACGCTTAGTTTTTTGTAGTCTGTTGTTGCGCCTTCTTCTATGCGCATTTCTTTTATTAGGCTGCATTCTTTAACTGGTTCGTTAGGATAGTAGCGGACGGTGATTTCTTTGCCGAAACGCTTGTGAATATGCACGGAAGGAGCCAAGTCATCAAAAAGGTCTTTGTGGGTTGTCGCCGCCAAAACTGTTCTGCCTTGTTGTCTTGCAAGCTTTTGCAAGTTGTAGGCGACTATTTTGGCTGTGTCGCGATCAAGGGTTGCCGCGTCCTTTTTCACATAGCTTTCGTAGAAGAGGACTGCTCCAGCGTAATCTGCGTAAGTTGCACCTGTGATTTTGCTTGTTCCAACCTCGAGATTTTGCCCTGTCAATTCGGCTGTTGCCTTTACAAGTTCTTCTATGCTGCATTCAACAGTTAGTTTATGGAATTTGCAGCCTTTGTATAGGAGTGATATGATGTCGGTTGCAGAGGCAAACGAGCCTTTATAGTAGAGCACTTGAATGCTTAATGACTTATCTAACTCCACTTTTGCCCATTGGAGAAAGGCTATTGGCGCTTCACTCGGCAAAGGATAATTAACCTTTAGGCTGGGCGTTCTCAAGCCTTTCTTTATTGCTTGTAGGTCGATGTTGCCTACGCCTCGAACCTTAATGTTTGAAGGGCTGATGGCGGGTTCTATGGTTTCTGCTGGTATTCCAAGCATTGTTGGGTTTGCTGGCGTCTGTCCATAGTTTTCTTCCATCACGTAGTAGATGCGGGTTTCATGCGCTCCATATGTTGTTGGCATTTAGAAAACACCTCCAATGTCCTCGAAGGACCATGATTTTAAAACGAACTCTGTGCAGTAGATGAAGGGTTTAAGGTCTGCACGGTCAACGTCACGGTAAGAAACAACATCCAGATAGGATAGGTTGCCGCCTGGACTGTTGCGGTTCTGCCTTACAATTCGGTTTACTTCCTCAACCATTTTCTGGCGGATGTAAGGGTCTTGACTCCAAACGTTAACGCGTAAGCTGCCAACACGCCTACGAAGTCTACCGCTCATTTCAATTTTTGTGTCTCGGCTTTCCGCCAAACCAACTGTGATTTGTCCGTCAACATTTTTGAAGATTTCGCGGTCAACCCATTCGCGGCTGACGACTATGGAGGCAAGCGAACCGTCTTTTTTGACTACGTGCATGTTTTGGCTTAGAAGCCTAACAACCGTGTCAACGGGACTTTCCGTTTCACTCATGTGCCTACAAGCCTCCGGCAATTAGCCTTAAAATAGGCTGTTTCACCCTTCCAGTCGAAAGTTTGAACGCCTAAAACCGCATAGTCACAGCCTTTCCGCCTAACCTTGTCATGCTGCCTCAAAGGCGCGAATGCGTAAACGGTTATGTAGTCGTTGATTATGTAGCCAGGTTCGATGAGCACTTCGTCGTTTTTTGCTGGCGAAACTATGGCTTGGATTTCTAAACCTTCGCCGTAACTGATGGTTTCGCCAGCCTCTACTATGGGGTAAAGCGTTACTGTTTCGCCTTTTGAACGCAAAATCTGTGTGAACCGCGTTAAGGGCTCTTCATAGTTTAGGAAAAGCTGTGCTAACCAGCAAACCGTTGCCATAGCCCACTTGTTCTCGACAGGGCTATAATCCGAGCGCCTAACGCCCCAAAACATGAACTTTTCAGCATATTTTTCTATGATTCGTTTGCTGAAGGCGAAGCTTGGTTTATCATGATGCTTACGTATCCGCCAAAGGATTCCGCTTGTAACAGCATCATAATAGTCGCAGGCTGGAGCGCGCGAAACCACATCTATGTAGCCAGCCCAGCAGACAGCTGAATTATAGGCGGGATATTGTGCTGAAGCTCTGATGGTGTTGATAAAGTTGTAAACCTTTTGGCACGTGAGGCTCCAGCCTTCATAATCATACAAGCCTAAAAGTGCATAGGCAAACGAGTCATCGTAAACCTCATTTTCCGCTAAGCCAACCCTATGCCACTCGCCGTCTGCTGGGTCGAAGTAAAGCCACAGGTTTTCAAAACCTTCCCGCAAAAAGCTGATAGCCTGGCTCACCATGGTTTGGTATGTGCTGGCGTTTGCCACATCATACTTTTCAGCAAGCATCTTTAAGCCAATAAGCCCGTAGAGGCATTCCACATCCAACTGCAAAAGCCAATTATCGCTTATGTCAACGGCTCTTGCGAAACCGCCATAAGATTG
>JAVZMA010000010.1:9781-10970 GCA_038883475.1 Bathyarchaeia archaeon | reverse complement strand
GGCGTTTGCCACATCATACTTTTCAGCAAGCATCTTTAAGCCAATAAGCCCGTAGAGGCATTCCACATCCAACTGCAAAAGCCAATTATCGCTTATGTCAACGGCTCTTGCGAAACCGCCATAAGATTGTTGGTCCTGCATGGTTTTTAGGAAAGTGCCAGCGGCAAGTTTGGCAGCATCTAAATAGTCTGTATCGTTTGTCAGTTCATAGGCTTTTAAAAGTGATGGGATAACGCGGCAAGCGTCTATCGCATAATAGTATGTGCTGTTTTCTGTTGATTTGAAACCGCCGTAAGCCTTTTTCTGCGGGTCTGTGCATTGCTGCGTTAGAATCCAATCTGCAAGCGAAACAATTTTACTGTAAATTTCTGTTTTGCGGTTTTCAAACTGTTTGGCACCGTAAGCCTCGTAAAGGAAGTCTATGGCGAAGGCTGCTGCAAAAGCTGCACGTCCCCATTCTGGGTCTGGAGTGTCTGATGGGATAACGTAGACGTAAGGCGCGTAATCCATAACGAAATCGTAATAGTTTTCTGGAACTGTTCCCAAGATGGTTACACGCTCCCAACATACGGTTTTTTCAAGTTTTCAATAAGCCTCTCAAGCTCCTTCCGCAAAACATCCAGCGGCGGCACATTGTTTGAGACTGAAACATTCTGGTCGCCTACGGAGAAGTTTAAGCCAACGGCTGAGCCGCCTGTCAAGTAGCAAACCGCGTATATAGCGGCTAAAACCGTTATAGCCTCTTTCTCAGCCTCTGTGCAATCGCCATAGTCTATTTCTTTTTCAAGTTCAAGCTCAAGCGTGACCTCAGCGCGCTTAATCATTTTTGTGATTTTATCATCCGGGATGTCTGCATTGCTTAGGTTTAGAGCATCTCGAACATCATCAGGCGTAACTGTTGCCAAGCAGCCTCTGCCTCCAAACCAGAAAGGGGAAAAGGCTAGATTTAAGCAATTTTCACAAATAAAAAGGAGAATTTAGGCTTGTTTTTCTTAAAAACTGATTTTAGAAAATCTTTTTATAAAATGGCTTTTGTTAGAGGTCTTCCGCTAGGTATTTGAGGTGGAGGGGTTTCAAAAGTTCTTGTCCAGCCAAGTTTATGAGAACCGAGTTTACGTCTTCAACATATTGTCCCAGTTCCCTTCTATGGTCTTGCATGAACTCGTCATACTCCCTGAAAGATTTGTGC
>JAVZMA010000010.1:2051-9682 GCA_038883475.1 Bathyarchaeia archaeon | reverse complement strand
TAACGTACAGAAACTTGTTGCCCGCATCTTTTCCAGCAACGGCAACGGCTTCAACTGCTAACCTTAACTTTCTCCACCTTTTTCATCCAAGGAATTTTTATAGGCAACTCTGATAATGCATTAAAAATTTCTTCTTCCAACTCTTGGTTTGATTTTTCTTCGCTTTCCTCAACGAGGATTATCGTGATTTTTGCCTTCTTAACCACTCCCTTCTCCTCTTATTTCGTCTTTTCAAAATTTAATATACAAACGAGGATTTAACCGTTAGTGAAATCTTCTTCTAGAAAAAGACACAAACAATTCCGCGAACATGTCAAAAAGCGCACAAAAACTATACGCTTCAACAAAACAAATTGTTATATACTGTATTTTTAATAATTAAAAAGAAGAATGCGCGAAAAGCGAATAGGACAGATATTATACTTGCTCCCAAAAATAGGAGTTTTAATTTTGTAAAGGTTCTACTTAAAGCTAAAATGAATGCAGCAACAATAAATGTGATTAAACTAATTAGAAGGAATATTACTGAAGGAAAAAGAGGCGTACAGTAATTTAGTGGAATGGAAATTACCATACCTAACAGCAAAAAGATCGGTTGTTCTCCGACTAGCTTTTCTAACAGTGCTTTGAGTTTTACTTTCAAAATGTTTCTTAAACTCATAAGCCTTTTAATCCTCCAATGATAAATGCTGAATACCATTGGACAACAAGACTAATCCTAAGGACTGTACCAAGCTAAACAGAATTCTGAATCTACTTCCGCTTTTAAGCATAAAGTTAGTTTAACAGCTAGCCTATAAAAATAATGCTCTTGTCATCAAAACAATTTAGTTCGACATATGCGATAAAGTTAAAGACTGAAACTGTCTTTCTTTTCAATCAAAGTTGGAGAATTAAGAGATGAATGAAGAGGAAGAGTTTTCAGGTTACAAAGGAGAGGCGCTGGAAGCCATAAAACGGGCTGAAGTTGAAATAGGCGACATGATACGCATAACGAAAGATGACTCCGTGTATGAGGGTATTTTGATTCCGCGTTCTGAGTATGGCGATGAAAAGCATATTGTCATCAAAATTAAGAGTGGCTACAATATTGGTGTGCGTATAACACCAAACACAAGGATAGAGAAGATAGGTATGGGTGCAAAACCTGCTTTTGCTGCGCCTCCGCTTCCAGAACAAAACCCTGCGCTTCCAAAAGTTGCCATAGTCAGCACTGGTGGAACAATCGCAAGTCGCGTAGACTATAGGACTGGTGCTGTTCGTCCCGCTTTATCGGCAAGCGACTTGTACAGCGTAGTTCCCGAATTAAGCAGTATAGCCCGCATTGACGCGCACATACTTTTCAGCATCTTCAGCGAAAACCTAACGCCTTCCCACTGGAAGGAAATGGCTGAAACCATAGCCAAAAAAATAACCGAAGGCGTCGACGGCATAGTCTTAGCCCACGGCACAGACACAATGGGTTATACTGCTGCAGCCCTAAGCTTCGCTTTGCAAAACTTACCCGTGCCAGTTATCCTCGTCGGTTCGCAGCGTTCAGCAGACCGCCCAAGCTCAGACGCAGCAACAAACCTAATAGGCGCGGTTACAGCAGCCGCCCATGCGCCCTTCGCAGAAGTCGCCGTTGCCATGCACGAAACAACAAGCGACACCGCAATAATACTGCATAGGGGAACAAAAGTGCGGAAATGCCACACAAGCAGCAGAGACGCCTTCAAAACAGTAAACGCCCAGCCACTAGCACGCATACAAAACCAAAAAATACAAATGCTAACCCAAGACTATAAGAGGCGAAACCCCGAAAACAAACTCGTCTTAAAACCAGAATTCAACGAAAAAGCCGCCCTAATCAAATTTTACCCAAGCATGAACCCCGCGGTAATAGACTGGCACGTGGAAAACGGCTACAAAGGCATAATCCTAGAAGGAACAGGCTTAGGACACGTAAGCAAAACATGCTATAAGGCAATAGAAAAGGCAGTTGAAAAAGGCGTTATCGTTGCCATGACATCCCAATGCATTTGGGGACGCGTAAACATGAACGTTTACGACACAGGACGCGACTTACTCGCTTTGGGAGTAATCCCGCTTGAGGACATGCTTCCAGAAACAGCCCTAGTAAAACTCATGTGGACCCTCGCCCAAACCAAAAAACCAGAAGAAGCAAAAACCCTCCTAAAAACAAACATAGCTGGCGAAATCTCGCCGCGAACCCTTCCACAAGAAGAGTGAAAACATGCAACTAGACTACGAAAAACTTGGTTTAAAAGTCGGCTTAGAAATCCATCAACAACTAGCTACTTCAGCCAAGCTCTTCTGCAAATGCAAACCAGAACTCTTCAAAGAACAACCACAAATCACCTTTCTGCGCAGACTACGTCCAACCCAAAGCGAACTCGGCCAAATAGACCCAGCCGCCTATTTCGAATTCCAAAAAGGCGTAAAAATCCAGTACGAAGCAGACACGCGAACATCTTGCCTCGTGGAAATGGACGAAGAACCACCGCATCCATTAAACATGGAAGCCGTAGAAATAGCCCTAACAGCCGCCTTACTAATGAACGCAAAACCCGTAGACGAAATCCACGTAATGCGCAAAACAGTAATAGATGGCTCAAACACAACAGGATTCCAACGCACATGTGTCATAGCCCTAAACGGACAAATAAAAATCGCTAACAAAACCGTCCCAATCCAACACATAAGCCTAGAAGAAGACGCCGCCCGCAAAACAGGCGAAGAAGACAACATAATACGTTATCGAATAGACAGATTGGGCATACCCCTAATAGAAGTTGCAACAGCCCCCGTAATAAACACGCCAAAAGAAGCCGAGGAAGTAGCCTTAGCAATAGGAAGAATACTGAGGGCTACTGGAAAAGCGATGCGAGGCCTAGGAACAATCCGCCAAGACCTAAATGTATCAATTCCAAACGGCGCCCTAACAGAAATAAAAGGCGTCCAAGAACTCGAACTAATCCCCCTAGTAATAGAATACGAAGTGCAAAGACAACTAAACCTAATAAAAATCAACCAAGAACTACAAAAAATAGGAGCAAAAGAAGAAGACTTAAAACCAGAATTCTACGAGGTAACGCAAGCCTTCAAAAAAACAAAGTGTAAAGTCCTCCAGAAAGCCATAGAAAAAAACCAGAAAATCCTAGCAGTAAAACTGCCAAAATTCAAAGGCTTCCTCAAAAGAGAGCTCATGCCAAACATACGCCTAGGAACAGAAATGGCTGACCGCGCAAAGTTCTGGGGCAGAGTAGGCGGAATATTCCACACAGACGAACTCCCAGCCTACGGAATAACAGAAGAAGAAATAGAAGCATTAAGAAAAATGGTAAATGCCAAAGAAGAAGACGCCGTAGTCTTTGTCGCAGACACCCCAGAAAACGCCAAAGACGCATTAAAAGCCGTCTTAGAAAGAGCAAACGAAGCCCTAAAAGGCGTGCCAGAAGAAACCCGCGCAGCAAACCCAGACGGAACAACACGTTACATGCGCCCACGCCCAGGAGCAGCTCGCATGTACCCAGAGACAGACATTCCGCCAACACAAATAACAGAAGATTACCTAAGGCAAGTTCTCGAGCGCCTACCAGAATTGCCAGAACAAAAACTTGAGCGATTCACGCGCGATTACGGATTAAATCAAAAATTAGCCAAACAAATTATGGACTCAGAATACACAGAGCTATTTGAAACAATAGCAAAAGAAAGCAAGGTCTCGCCAACAACAATCGCTGTTTTCTTAACAGAAACCATGAAAGCCCTAAAACGCGACGGCGTACAAATAGAGAAAATTTCAGAAAACCAAATAAAAGAAATCTTCAAATGCATCAGCGCCGGAGAACTAACAAAGGAAGCCCTCCAAGACATTGTCATATGGCTATCAAAACACGAAGGACAAAGCCTAAAAGAAGCGATTGAAAGCCTCGGCTTAAAAACCCTATCAAAAGAAGAACTGGAAAAAATAATTGAAAACATAATAAATTGCAACAAGGAACTAATTAAAAAAAACGGCGAGAAAGCCTTCGGACCAATAATGGGCATGGTTATGAGGGAAGTAAGAGGCAGAGCAAAAGCAGAATTAGTCAGCGAATTAATAAAAAAGAAGCTGGAACAAGCTAAAAAATTATGAAGCGAATAATTGCCAAAACCACCAGAAGTATTAAAATAATAACTAATAGCGGAAGAAGAGTTGTCGTCAACATAGCAATTACAATAGCTACATAATCCTTCCAGCCGAGCTTTTTCTTCTCTTCCTCCTTATCGCTCATCCTCTAATTCACCAGTAACCTCTTCAACTGGAAAATCTATCTCATAATGACACGCAACCAACCGTCCATCCCTTTCCAAAAGCTGCGGCTCCTCCTTCCTACACTTTTCAGTTGCATACCTACACCTTGGATGAAAACGGCACCCACGCGGAATGTTTATCGGGCTTGGGACGTCACCTTCTAAAAGCACTTCCCTCTTTTTGGCTTCTGGGTCAGGCAATGGTATAGCCGCCATGAGTTGAAAGGTGTAAGGATGTTTAGGTTCGTAATAAATAGTGTCTTTATCCGCTATCTCTACAATCTTGCCTAGGTACATGACGGCGACTCTATCACTCATGTGATGCACAACAGCCAAATTGTGAGTTATAAACAAATACGTTAAGTTGAACTCTTTTTGGAGGTCTTTAAGCAGGTTTAGAACTGACGCTTGAACAGAAACGTCAAGGAACGATGTGGGCTCATCCAACAACAAAACAGTTGGGTTTACAGCTAAAGCCCGTGCTACAGCAATCCTCTGCCTTTGTCCACCACTAAACTCATGAGGGAATCTATAGAGGTGCTCTTCACTTAAGCCCACCGTTTCAAGAAGTTTAACGGCTTTCTCCAATGCTTCAGACCTGTTTTTTACAACACCATGTATTTTCATCGCTTCAAACAAAATTGAGCTAACGGTTTGTCTAGGATCAAGCGAAGCGTAGGGGTCTTGAAAAATCATTTGTATGTGCCTACGGACTTTTTTCATCTCCCTTCTTTTTGCCTTAACTATGTTTATTCCGTTGAAGAGTATTTCCCCTGAAGTTGGTTTTACAAGCCTTAAGATGCTCCTTGCTAAGGTTGTTTTTCCAGATCCAGATTCCCCAACTATCCCTAAAGTTTCACCTTTCACCACATCGAAATCAACGCCGTCCACTGCTTTTACATAGCCTATGGTTCTTTGGATTACGCCGCTTTTGATTGGGAACCACACTTTGAGATTTCTAACTTTTAGCATTGTATTGTCTTTTGCCTCATCGTTTATAGAGGTAACATGCAACTTCATGTCCTTCTTCAACCTCCTCAAGTTTTGGTCTTTCCTTTCTACAAACTTCCATGGCGAAGGGGCATCTTGGGTGAAAACGGCATCCAGGCGGGGGATTAATCATCTCTGGAACAGTCCCGGGTATAGACTCTAAACGTTCAACTGGGTTTAGTATGTTAGGAATTGCCTTTAAGAGCAGTTGAGTGTAGGGATGCATGGGTTTCCTAAAGAGTTTCCTTGTCGACGTGACTTCAACGACGTTTCCTCCATACATCACTGCTATTCTGTCCGCGATTTCAGCAGCAACCGAAAGATCATGCGTTATCATTAGGGTTGATGTGGCGATTTTTCTCCGCAGTTCCTTTAATAAATGGAGTATTTGGGCTTGGATAGTCACGTCTAAGGCTGTTGTTATTTCGTCAGCCAAAAAAATGGATGGTCTTCTCGCAAGAGCCATGGCAATCATAGTCCTTTGCTTCATTCCCCCTGAAAGTTCATGGGGATAAGACTGCAAAATCCTTTCTGGATCCGGCAATTTCACAAGTCTCAAAATGTCTAGGATCAATTTTTTAGCCATTTTGTTGACTTTTTTCCGCGAAACTTTGTAATCTTTAACTGAAACTTCGTTCGAGTTCGCTTTCATGGCTAGAAATTCTGGGTACCCGATTTTCTTCCCCTTTTCTTCGGCGATTACAGCTTTTTTCAACGCTTCCTTATTAAGTAGGATTGCCTCTTTTAGTTGCGTTTCCATTTTTAACACGGGATTTAGATAGGTTGCTGGATCTTGGAAAACTATGGCGCATTCGCTCATTCGAAATTCGCGCATTTCCTCCTTAGACTTTTTAAGCAGATTTTCCCCCTTGAAGAGAACCTCTCCTTCGATTATGGAGGCGTTTTCTGGAAGCAGTCCGGTGATGGCGAGTGCAGTGACGGATTTTCCGCAGCCTGACTCGCCTACCACTGCTAGAACTTCTTCTGGGTAAAGCTTTAGGTCTACGCCGTTTAATGCTTTAACTTCACCTCTGTAAGTGTGAAAGTCTAATTTTAGATTTCGGATTTCTAGAACCGGTTGGTCTTTGCCTTGCTTTTTCAAATGGTTTTTCACCTTCTTAAACGGGGGTCAAGCACATCTCTTAAACCGTCTCCAACGAGGTTAAAGGCTAATGATATTATGAGCATCGTCAGTCCCGGAAAGATTATCACCCAAGGAGCATCAAAGATGTGTCCGTAACCGTCGGCGGCGAGGTTCCCAAGTTCTGGGATGGCTGGGCTTGGTGAGAAGCCTAAAAACATGAGGGCTGAAAAAGTTAGGATTACCCCTCCGAAATCCATTGTTGCCTGTACAAGTATTGGAAAAATTGAGTTTAAAAGGATATGCCTAAAGAGGATGCGGGTGTGGCTTGCCCCTAATGCCCTTAATGCTTCCACGTAGGGTTTTTCTTTTTCACTTAGCACTTGTCCGCGCATAAGTCTGACGTAGGGGGGCCACCACACTAAGACTATTGCCAACTGTAATGTTTCCAAGCTTCTTCCAAGTATTGAAGCAAAGACTAGGGCTAAAACTAATCCTGGGAAAGCGAAGAAAACATCAGTAATTCTGAGTATGATTTCATCGATGACTCCTCCGGCGTAACCAGCTATTGCCCCAAGTAAAGTGCCGAAAACAGCTGCGATTATGGTGATTACTGCGGCATTGTAAAGGTCCACTGGTATGGCGAGGATTATCATTTTTAACAAATCTCTGCCATAAGAATCTGTTCCAAGCCAGAAAAACTCTGGACCATTGTAAAGCGATATTCCAGGTCCCCATTGTATAAAATGGTTAGCGTTCCACATGTACTTTCTGTCAAATGGGTACATCTCACCTGGATAGCCTTCTGGATATGCCAATTTTGGATCTACTATAAAGTTGGCTAATAAAGCTACGGCAATGAAGAAGGCTGCGATGGCGATGCCTGTCACTACAAGGGGGTTCTTCCTTAAAAGGTGCAATGAGTATTTTATGTCTGCTAGCCTTGCTTCCCATTCGCCTTTTCTAGCTTTTACAGTTTGCCCACTCATTTTGTTCCCCCTAGTATCTTATTCTCGGGTCAAGGAAAGCATAAAGAACGTCAACCACCAAGTTGGCTAACACAATAATAGTTGCAAACACTAGGCTGTAGATGAGTATGAAGTTACTGTCGCCTTGAAATATAGCCCTTAAGGCTTGTTGCCCAACACCGGGCCATGAAAACACGTATTCGGTGATCATGGCGCCTCCTAGAAGACTTGCGAAGAATATTCCTGTGAGGGTTACTGCTGGGATTAAGGCGTTTTTTAAGGCGTGTCTGTAA
>JAVZMA010000010.1:0-1953 GCA_038883475.1 Bathyarchaeia archaeon | reverse complement strand
TGGGGATTATGGTTGTTCGTAGTACATTGTTGACCAGAGGTCTACTCCGTAAACTGGGTTTACGTACCATCCTTGCAGCCAAGAGGAGCGTATAAAGTATGCAGTGTCATGCCACCAAACCATGTATACCAGAAGCTCATTAATAATAGTGTTCATTTCGTCAACTACTTCTAGTAGTCTTGTAACATTGCCTTCTTTGTCTGCTTGCACCGCTTGCGCGTAAAGGTCGTCTAGAGTTGTTACGTTCCAAAGGTTCCACGATGGATATGTTCCTCTGGAATAGCACATCGGCTGAAGCCAGTTCAGCACATGGTTATAATCAGCAATCCAACCGCCCATGTAGCCATCTATTTGATGTTTTGAGGCTAACGTGTATTGCTGTCCACCAGGTACAATTACAAGGCGGAATTGTAAAGCTGACCTTGACCCTGTTACAGCTCTTGCTTTTGAGTTCAAGTTTTCAATCATTGTTGTCAAGATTTGTATGAAAGTCGTTGCTCCGCTTTGCACGTAAAACTCCACGACTCTAGGCTTGGATGCGCTAAATGTGTTGTCAACAACTCCTGCTGGTATTTTTGTTCCATTGTAGAAATACATGTCATGGGTTGCGCTTGTCATCGGATGCTCATAGGCGTCCCTGAGCAGTTCTTCGACCTTGGTTAGGTTAAATGAGAATATTGGTTTGATATTTGGGTTGGCGCTGCCTTCAGGAACTGTTCCTGGAGGAATCAGGTTGTTTGCTAATACGCTTAACCTGTTGTTAACGTATATGTTCACGTATGTCATGTTGATTGAGCATGCAACAGCCATTCTGATTCGCCAGTCAGCGAAGGGTTGCCATTCTCTGTATGTTCCATCAGGGTTTGTAACGTTAGTGTTGAAGTTTAGCCACCAAGTGTTCAATGTCGGCACCGGCCCATGAGCCGTTACACCAGGTATTATAGATTTCAGAACGCCTTGGTTAAGCCATGTGTCTTTGTCAACAACTTGGTATATATCTGCCGCTGCGACAGCTATCGCTGTTGCTGTTCCCTGCTTTAAGTCAAGTAACCTCGTAGTGAAGCTTGGTTGATATACGTATTCTATGGTTTGTATTCTCTGCTTTCCTGCTGGTGGCAAGTTCATGTTGTTTGGTCCGCCCCAATAGTTATTGTAAGCTTTCAAAACTATCTTGTATGTTGTAGCGTCGACGCTTTCAACATAGTAAGGTCCGGTTCCGAACGTCCATCCATTTTCTGGCACATTAAAGTAAGTGTCTCCTGAACCCGCCATATGTATGAAATACTGCGTGTAATTGTACTGGGGTTGCTGTTCCGCTGTAAAGTTCCACCCATGATATTCATAGTCTTTCTTAACAGTTTCTGTTGGAGAAACTATGCCTGCCCATGGACCAGCCAATATAGCAGGCAACTGCGTAGTAGGTGTCTTCAAGTTGAGTCTTATCGTATAGTTGTCCACTATCTCCACAAAATTCAAGTCCAATACTGATTGAACCCATGTTTCGTTATAGCTTGGTTCAGCGCCCATGCCGGTGAACAACTCTCCGTCAGGGTCAACTAGTTGCTGAACTATCCATGCTGCTTGACTTCCATGCACACCAGTAGCGCTTGTTCCATCCATTATTAAGAGCCTATTTAAGCTAAACCATACTGCTGTCGCGTTAAATGGTGTTCCATCCTGGAATGTTATTCCCTGTCTTAACGTAAATTCATAAGTAGTTTCGTTTATCTCTTCGTAACTTTCAGCCAGCCAAGGAATTATGTCTGTGGCGCTGCTTCCATTATACCACAATAGCGTTTCAACCGAATGCCAAAGTATCCAATAGTCATACTGATAATAGGAGACATGAGGGTCAAGCCACTCATATGTGGCGCCGCTCTCGTAAACCAGCTTGTTCTGCGTAACAAATGCAGGCGTCGGTAACGGCGTCGGCGTAACATAAACATTCACGGT
>JAVZMA010000009.1:0-57238 GCA_038883475.1 Bathyarchaeia archaeon | reverse complement strand
CTGGCGGGACCACAGACCCTACGCATGGCACATACACTTACACTAATGGCACTTATGCTTCTGTAACCGCCATTCCAAGCACGCATTATCTGTTAAGTTATTGGCTTTTGGACGGCAACCCCGCAGGTTCAGCTAATCCTATAAGCGTGTTAATGACAGATGACCACACTTTGCAGCCAATATTTGTGCTGCGCAATTACACGTTAACAATAACCGCCACAGCGGGCGGCACAACCAATCCAGCGCCCGGCGTTTACATTTATTCTGGAGGAGCCAATGTTCAAGTTACTGCTTCGGCTGGGGCTGGGTATAAGTTTGACCATTGGGTTTTGGACGGGTCACCTGCTGGTTCAGCTAGCCCCATCACCGTGCTGATGGATTCAAACCATAGCTTGGAGGCTGTTTTTGCTGAAACCCACACTTTGATGATAACGGCGTCGGCGGGTGGCACAACTAACCCTGCGCCTGGAACCTACAGTTATGATGCGCCAACATACGTGGTTGTCACAGCTGTTCCTTATGCTAATTACCGCTTTGACCATTGGGTTTATGATGGCGAAAACATAGGCTCTGAAAATCCCGTGACCGTTTATGTTGGTAGTAGCCATACGCTTTATGCTGTTTTTACTTTGATAAATCGCACGCTTAAGATAGAGACAACAGCTGGCGGAACGACTAATCCAGCGCCTGGAACCTATACGCACCCGAACGGGACATCAGTTCAAGTTACAGCAATTGCAAACGCGAATTACGTGTTTGACCATTGGGAGCTTGACGCTGTTAACGTTGGTTCAGCTAACCCCTACATAGTCTTAATGGATAAGGACCACACATTAAAGGCGGTGTTTGTTTATTCGCCGCCTCCGCCGCAGCTTTCAGTTTCAATAAACCCGCTTTCAGCCGCAATAAAAGTGGGCGAGTCAGTGTACTTCACGTCTTCAGTTAGTGGAGGCACACCTTCCTACCATTACCAATGGTATTTGAATGGTAATCCAGTTCCAGGTGCAACCTCGGATTCATGGACTTTCTCGCCGACTGCAACCGGCGTATACTACGTTTACCTCAATGTGACAGACTCTCAAGGCAACAGTGCGCAATCGGCAACTGCCCGCGTAACAGTTACCGAAGTGACTCCTCCAGTTGGAGGCTACACAGTCCAGCTGACGAAGCCGACTCTGGCAGTTCAGTTGACAAGCTACGCATTGCTGCTAGCTTTCTTCAGCCTCGCCCTAAGCCTAATCAGACGCAAAAGAAAATAGCCTTAACCATCATTTTATTGTTGTATATGTCTTCTGGAGCTTAGCTTATGAAAGTGGCGAAAAAGAAGGCTGAAACTAAAAAAGCTTTTGGTTACAGGAAACCGCTTTACGTTACGTTTGCAGTGATGATAATTTTTGTTTCGGCGATTCTCATCTACCTTAACCAACATCAGACTCCTCAGCCTAAAGCTGCCATAATAGACCAGCTAAACAGTTCAGAGTTGTCGCCTATCTCCCGTTTGCCAAATCAAACATTTGTCGAAGCAGCCAAAGAACTTTTGCACCAGCGTTTTTCCCACATTGACTATTACTCGGACAATGCAACAGTGGAACAGTACAGGCTTCTTCCATCATTAGGTTATAAGCTCATAATTTGGAGGGCGCACTCAGCATTGGACCCAGATAACTACACTGCAATATGCTCTTCTGAAAAAGTTGTTTTGGGAAAATACGAGCAGTATTCTCGAGAGCAGCTTAAGGCATGTGAAATTGCAGGTGACCCAGTTCAGTATTTTGCCATAACTCCAGCTTTTGTTAAAGAGTGTATGAGTGGCAGGTTTGAGGACACCGTCATTATTTTGATGAGTTGCAACGGGTTGAGGCAAAACTATTTTAAAACAGCAGAAGCGTTCATCGAAAAGGGCGTAAAGGTTTTCATAAGCTGGAACTGGTGGATTAACTCTTCCCAAAACGACCATGCAATCACGCTTCTGCTTCAATATTTAATTGGGGAAAACGACACCATTGCGCAAGCCGTGGGCAAGGTGAATTCCCACACCAATTGGGGGGCTTCGCTTAGTTATCAACCTGAAACTACTGAGATTGCAAACTATCGCATACCAGATTATCGAAAAAGCAACATCACAAGTGATGCTGCCTTCATGGCGACGGTTTTCTTTAGAAAAGACAAGTTTAAACTAAAGTTGGCTTGTTAACTGTTTTAAGCGGTTTGAAACAATTGTATAAATTTCTTTGCGTATGGCGTCACCTGCCAAGTTAAATTTCTGCAGTTTTCTGAATTCCAACGCAAGTTCCTCGTCCTGCAAGACTTCGGTTGTCCACTTTTCAAAGTCTCCGCGGTAGAGGTGAAACTCGAGCGATTTTAGGTTTACATCCTTTATTTTTTCTGCAAACTCTTTTAGGGACGCTGCACTTTCGCCTGTGTAGTTTCCAATGGACGTGAAGAAATAGAAGGCTTTTTCCCTCGGAAGGGTTCTGAGGATTTTTGATGCTTCTTCCTTCACTCTTTCCCTTCTCCTATTTCATTAATTGTTTCCTTGGTAGTTGACTTTTTCGGGTCGTTTAATATTTGAGGCTGGGTTTCTTTAAACTTTTTGGTGATTATGGAAGTGCGAATTCTCAGAACTCCAGGCAGAGGTGCAACTGAATTGGCTATGAAGTGGTGTAAGCTTTCTTGGTTTTCCGCGACGACCTTCGCTATTATTTGGAGTTCTTCGGAGAGGGATGTGTAGACTTCTGTGACCTGTGGTGCTTGACAGAGTTTTTCTGCGACTTTCTCGCTTTCCTTTGGGTCTGTGTAGACTGTCATTAGGGCCGTTATGTGTTTTGCTCCAGCCCTTTCAGCGTCTATTAGAGCGATGTATTTCTTGATGATTCCGTACCGCTCCATTCTCCTTATGCGGTCATAGACTGTTGAATGCGCCATTCCTAAACGTTCGCCTATTGCGGTGTAAGTTTGCCTAGCGTCTTCCTGCAAAGCCTCTAAAATTTTGAGGTCTGTTGCATCTAGTGTGAAGGTGTTATTTTTCAGCTTCAAAGAGCATCTCCGCCGTTTAAAATAGAATGAAGAACTGGTTGGATTTATTGCTTGTTGTCGGAAAATTGTAGAAATTTCTGCGTTTTTCCGTCAAAATTTACTTGACAATAGCCTAAAGGCCCTTCCGGAAATTTGTAGACAAAATTTTTATTTATCTACAAATTTTCAATTTTGCCATGTGCAAAACTTCATTTTTGCGATTAAACGTGCAAATAAGTTTAAATTTATGGAATAGAATATTTTTCTAGAGGATTCTTACGAGGGGATTTTGTAAAAGATGAAGATGCCCAAAGTTTGGGAAATTCTGAGGAAATTTAAGGGTAACTGTGAAAGTCGAGGATGGAAAACTTCTGAAAGCGAAGATTGGGTTGAGGTTGGTGACGAATATCATAACTTTCTATGGACTAGAAACATTCACCCGGCATCATTTAAAAGCATAGCTTCAAGTAGAAAATGTGTGATTCGTGAAGGCTCTTCTTATCGTGTTGTTGAAGCTTCCTACACGGCATGGCTATTTTCAGAATCTCCCTCCAAAGTCTTTGTTAAAACAGTCTTCGAAAACCCGGATTTTTGTAAGAGGATAGCCCTATATGATTTAAGCCCCCTTTTAGAGGGAAAGAGTTTTTGCTTCAAGTTTAATAACACAGACAGTATCGTTTTTCAAGAGTTTGAGAACTTCCTAAAGAGCGAATTAAATGTTAAGATTAAAAAAATTCCTGCTCCACAATTAACTGGCGAGGGCGTCACCGTCGCAGAAGTAGCCTAAATATGGCTGAAGTTTCAAAGGTTTGATAAGGGAAAAACTGGTATATGCTTAGTTGTGAAGGGAAATGTCCAGCGACGCAGAGAGAATAAAAGGGCTCCTCGCATTCAAAAAGAAACTTGAAGCAAAAATTGAAGCCTTAGAATCTGAACTTAAAGAACTGCGGGCGACGCTTGAAACGGTGAACTCTGTACTGCTGGAGAAAGGATTCAAGCGTGCAGAGGTCATTACTTCACCACAAGGGGAAGTGGCTGAAACTGCGCCACCTCATCCTCAAGCTCTGAAGGAGCCTGAAACCGTTGTTCCATTGAAGACAGCTGACGGTGAACTCCTCGCAAACCTTCTGGTTGAAGATGATTCTTTGAGGGTTGTGCCAGCTGAAGACAAGGATTTTAACGTTAACACGCCGCCCTTCAATCAGTTCTTGATAGAGAAGGTCTTTTTGAAAATGCAGGAAAAAGACGCTGAGCTTGCCAGAACTGGACAGTTGCTTCCAGAAAAAATTTTCTCCTTCAATATTATTAGGGAAGGCGACGTAATCCGCGAAATAATTGTTAAAAATGTGGATGCAGAACGCTTAAAAGAGCTTAAATCCAGTATCCGCTGGACTCTGGAGAAAATGTATGAGAAAATGAAGAGTTAAGTGCGCCTGTCAAAGTATATGCTTTTTCCCTTTGCCGAAATGGGAACGCCCATGGCGACTGTGGCTTCTGGCAACATTCCCAGTTTTAAAGCTGCCGTGCCAACTCTATACATGATGCGGTTGTCAACATTTAACATGCTTGCAATTTTTACAGCGGAACCCAAAGCGATTCCGAGGTCTAAAGCCTTAAAAACGCATGTTGGACCAACAAAATCTTCGCCTTTACGCCTTTCAGCAGCCTCAAACTCTTTGCAGCTTTTGTAGCTGCAGGCTCCACAGTTTAGTCCAAGGCTGTAGCCTCCTCTAACGCCGATTAAAACAACAGCCTCTGAATCTCTAACGTTTTTGGCATCTCGCCTAAAACCTTCTATTCCCCGCTTTTCGCCCATTTTTTCCATTTCAGCCGCAATTTTATCCTTTTCTTCACCGTAAACAATCAGTGTTAAAATATCGTCTATACCAGCGGTCTTAGGTGCGGTTCTAGCGGCTACCAGCATTAGCTTAGCGGTTTCCAAAAGTGCGTCTTTCTCTGCATTTTCGCTATCAATTTTTGGTGGACTCATTTACTATAACTCCATTTTAGACTTGTTACTGAATACAGAATTAATAATTTACACTTTATTTTAAGAGTTTACGATGTGACAGTCTTAAAGGCGGTTTTCAACATTTCCGCTATCAAGTTTAACTGTCCAGTGGCTATGCCTACAGCCAGTAAGGAAACTCCGAGAAGCAGTAGGAGTCCGCCTATAACCCTTCGCTCTGCTGTATCCATAATTTTTTCCTATCCTAAATGTTTTTTTAAAACAGCTTCTATATGTTTTTTGGGGACAAGCCCGACAATTCTTTCAACTTCCCGTCCATTCTTCGTTATAATCATTGTTGGAATGCTGAAAACGTTGAAGCGTTCCGCCGTCTTCGGATTCTCATCCACATTAAGTTTACCAACAAAAACCTTTCCAGCATATTCCCGGGCTAACTCCTCTATTGTGGGCTCCAAGGCTCTGCAGGGATAGCACCAGACAGCCCAAAAATCTATTAACGCCAAAGTATGCTCGCTGACCACTTTGTCAAAGTTCGCGTCTGTCACTTTAGCTGGCTCAACACCCGTCACAAACTTTCTCTCCCAAATTTTAAGACTTTTCAGCTTTTCTCTTTGTGGCTTCTTTGATATAAACAGTTCGTGTCTTCCTTTCGCCGTTCACGTTTTAGGGATTGCTGCAAAGCCCTTAGTTTTCTGTAGGCTTCTTTTGGGTTTGGGATTTCATCCGATAACTTTTCGAAGGGGCACACGCTTTTTCCGTCAACGCCTAAGATGTTTTCCACGAGATTTTCCCACTCGTGGTGAACCGAATTTTCTTCCAGCACAGTCTTCGCTTTTTTGCTTAATGTTACGGCGTAAACTGCTCTAATCTTCGCGTAAACGCATAGCAAGGCGATGGCCTTTCCAACAATCCTATCTGCAACAGAAGCCTTTTCAAGGCGGTTTCCACATTTTTCAACTGCCTCCAAAAAGCCTGAAACTCCATGCGAGACTGTTTCAAAGAGCACTTTGCCATCTTTCACTATTGAAAGGGTTAAGTTCCCTTCTTTAAGCCGACTTTTTGCAGTCTCCAAATCTTGAAGCGTCATCAAACCATTAAAGCAGCGTCTTAAAAGATATTTATTGCGTCTCTATCTTGAAAAGCTCATGTTCTGGTTTACGCGCAATTTCCCATGCCAGTACCTCGCCGGAAGCACCTTCCGAAAGCCTTCTCAACAGCTCATCGACAATTTTTTGGTTGACGGTTATTTTCAAAGTTTTGCTCGGGTTCGGAGCTTTAAAATACGCAATTATCTCCCCTTTAGCATCTTCAACCTTCAGCTTCTGATTGCCCACAGTGCATTTTGTCGTAGCTTGCACTCCGTCAATAATGCATGAAAAGGGAGTTGAAAGCGGCACTTTCACAGTTGCATGCATTTTCTCGTTCAAAGTTTTTTGGGCGATTATTCCCATCCTAACCCCAATAACGAGGAAGGGACCCAAATGCCCATGAAGTTTTTCGGCGTCTTCTATCAGAGACTTCAGTCTGTCTTTTTCACTGGACACCTTTAATTCTCCTCACGTTCGCTTTCTCTAAAACGCCTATAACGGGAAGCGTTATTACTACGCCAATTATGCCGCCTATTAGGTGCCACCCTCCCCAAAAGGTTAGCGCCCACTCCATTGATCTGCCCATAAATATTGTGCCTATGACCACCCCTGCAAAGTAGGCAGATATCGCAGTTGCCACCGCGGCTATGGTCATGTCACGTATTTTCAAGTTGATTCGATGACCGCTCGCCAACATCAGTACATCAAAAAGCACTGACGAAATTGTAAAGCCGATAATGTGGGTTGAAGGCAGAATAAGCATGTATATCATTGCACCTATGACGCCGACGATTGACGCTGCTCCAAACTTGCCAACTATCCACACGGTTAATAGAAGCGTGAAGAAAACAGCGAAGTCGCAAAATATTGGGAGATTAAACCAAGTGAACCCTAATCTTCCTATTGTCATGTTAAGGGTTGCCCATAAAGCGCTGAAAACTCCCGTTAAGGCGATGTCAACTGTTGTAAAATGTGTTTTTTCATTCATGTTGCTTAGCCTCTTTTTTAGCTATTGCCATTCCCACGGTGTAGGATAAGCCTAGAACCAAAAGTGTTCCGAAAACACCAGCCAACAATGTTGAAATGTAACTGTTTTCAATGGCTGGCAGAGTGTAGTCTGGCATTAAACCGCTCCAAAGAGGTTCGTGCTCTTTCACCCCTAACGTTTCAACAACCCTTTCTAAGCCGTCTGGGTTTTCCGAAGCGAAAGGTATCAGTATTGCGAGAAAGACCAGAATTAAGATTAGGGGCTTAAGGTATCCTCTCATTTTGCACCCTCCCAAAACGTGCTAAACCGTTAAGGACTGTGGGTTGTATTCTGCCAAGCTGAGACACAACAGTCGTGGTTATTGCGGCTTCGCCTACGCCGATAATCACATGCCAAAACAGCATTGCTGGCACGGTGGCTAGTATGCCTCCAACTTCTGAAAAGGCTGGAGAAAAGCCTATCTGCAATGCGCAGGAGAGCGCTCCCAAAACTACGGAGAGCCACGAAGCCGCGAAAACGCTTGGGAGAAGCCAACCTTTCTTCGTGAAGTTTTTTGTTAATGTTTTTATTAAGAAATAGCTTAATCCGCCTATTACTGCCATGTTGAAGACGTTTGCTCCGAAAGCGAAGATGCCGCCGTCAGCGAAGAAAAGCGCTTGTATCATCAAAACAATTGTCATGCTTAAAATTGCAGCGTAGGGTCCCAAAACAACTGCGAGAAATGTTCCGCCAACCAAATGCCCACTTGTTCCATATGGAATTGGAAAGTTTATCATTTGGGCGGCGAAGACGAAGGCGCTTGAAACCGCAAGAATTGGCGTGAGAGAGCGTGAATATGTAGCTTTTGCCTTTTTCCAAGCCCAAATTAGGAAGGTGGCGGATACGGCGTACATTAAGGCGCAGATTAGTGGGCTTAGGAGACCGTCTGAGATGTGCATCACATCACCAGTAACACTTTTTAAGATTTTTGTGTTACCGCATGCATAAAAGCTTTATGGTTAACCAACCAACAAAACAACGGGAAAACGCATGACAAAAATAGTCCGCGTTGGAGTAACATTCCCTCCAGACCTCCTAAAAGAATTCGACGAAATAATACATAAAATGGGCTACGAAAACCGTTCAAAAGCAGTCCAAGACGCCGTTAGGCTTTTTGTTTCTGAACGAAAGTGGCTTCAAGAAGAGAAGGGAACCCAAGCTGGAGTTTTAATGATGCTCTACGACCATGAAGTTAGAGGGCTGGAAGAAGCGCTCACTGATGTTCAGCACGATTACGCCGACATAATCTTTTCAACCATGCACATTCACCTAGGCGAAAGAGACTGCCTAGAGGCAATAGCAGTCAAAGGCGAAGCCTCAAAGGTTAGGAAACTAAGCGACGAGCTATCAGCAAAAAGAGGCGTGAAAATCCTAAAAACAATGATTGTCTCAGTCTAACGCTTAGCCACCAACTTCAGCTCAAACATTCTCTCCAAAGCCCTTTTTGCCTTACTTGCTATGGGCTCTGGAACAGTCACTAAATGCCTCTCTTCCTTCAAAGCCATGTAAAGCCTATCCAAAGTATTCAGCTTCATGTTTGGGCAAATAGCCCCCTCATAAGCCAAAACAAACCTCTTCTGAGGGTTCTCCTTGCGCAGACGATGCAAAAGCCCTTCTTCCGTGGCGACTATAAAGGTTTTAGCGCTGCTTTCTTTCGCATACTTGCACATTTGCGAGGTGCTTCCAACAAAATCTCCAACCTTCCGCATTTCAGCCGAACATTCTGGGTGAACCATAACCACAGCATCTGGATACTGCATCCTAAGCACATGAACCTCTTCAGGCTGAAACAACAGATGCGTTGGACAGAACCCACGCTCAGGAACAGGGATAATGGTTTTTCCAGTTTTTTCTTGAACGTATTCAGCCAAGTTGTGGTCTGGTCCAAAAAGCACGGTTTCAGCATTTATGGATTCTATGACTTCAACGGCGTTTGCGGAAGTGCAGCATACGTCACAGTAGGCTTTCGCCACAGCCAAAGTGTTCACGTATAAAACCAGTGGCACGTTTGGATAAAGCACCTTACACCTCTTAATCTCATCAACGGTAAGCATCTGCGCCATGGGACAACGCGCGCCAAGAGAAGGCAGCAAAACCTTCTTTTTAGGGTTTAAAATGGCAGCCGATTCAGCCATAAAATCCACAGCGGCGAAAACTATGATTTCCGCTTCTTTTTCTTCCATGGCTTTTTTGCTGAGCTCTATGCTGTCGCCAACATAGTCCGCCACATCTTGGATTTCTGGTCTCTGATAGTTATGGGCTAGAATTATGGCTTTCTTCTCTTTCTTCAGTTTAAGTATTTTTTCAGCTAACTCCACCAAGTTCGCCTTGTTACCATCTTTTAGGGCTTAGTGAAGAGTTTTCTAATTAAACCGCAAGATATATCTTTTACCTACACCGCCCCATCATTTTTCGCTTCAAAAGCAGAAGCCCAATTATTGCTGTTAAGCCAACAAGCGACATCCCAAAAACTCCGTTTAGTTCATGCAAAAACGCCAAAAATATCAGAAAAGAAAGAGCGCCAGCAACTATCGCCAATCTGCTAGTAGCGGATTCTGGGTTTTCCCAATCAAAACCACCCAACAACTTTAGCATGCCAAAAACAAACGCTACTCCAAAAAGCATTAGGACAATTGGAGTGTTTATGAAGTTGGGACCAGCCCAAAACAGCAGGAAAAAGACGGTGGTGCTCACCAAACCAGCAGTCCAGAAAAGTTTTGGTTTATCGGCCTTCTTTTCTTTTGCATTCTGGCTTTCTGACGGAATCTTGTAGGCTATGTAAATGAATAGAAACATTGCAAACATGGCTATAAGATAATGCGTTAATGGTGGAATGTAAGGCGTTAAAAAGAAATATCCTAAGGCTGTCACAAACGCCAACAAAGCCACAAGACCCGCGAATGTGCGCTTGCCTATCCAGCTGTCGCCTTTCCTCTCCGGATAAGCCAGTTCAACAAGCACAACAGGAATTGTTATGCTGAAAACAGCATGATAAATAACAAGCATCTCAGTCCAAACCCAATTAACCTCCATCCATCTGCCATAAACTCCCAAAACCCCCAAATCCACCCATTCTGGATCAAAAAAGCTTTTCACCATTAACCCCTCCTCAAGTATCCCATATGCGGCTCCAAGCAGAAGCAAAGCCCTAAAGTCTTTTTTCCATCGAACTTTGAGTTCACGCATCAAAATTGCGCCGCTACCATACAAAGAAGCAAGCAGGAAGAAAGCAATTGGGTTAAAAAACTCCAATGGCGGCGAGGAGCCAGAAAGAAGCTCACCTATTGCAGGAGCCAAAACAAAAAGAACAAGCGAAGGTGAGAGTTTAGGTTTCTTCAATCTTTAATCCTTTAGATGAACTTTTCTGGAATGCTTGCTCCGCAGTGGTAGCACTTTCCTTTCGTGCCATACACGGGTAAGGGCTTTCCACATGAAGGGCATCTGTATTTTTTCTCACTTTCTCGCAACCATTCTTCTGTTTCACCCTTTTTAATTCTTTCAAGGTTTGCTCTTACGTCCACGCCAATCTCTGCATAGCGTTGAGCCAACTTCCCGAATTTATCACAAGAATCCTTCTCATACTCACCGCACTGATAACAAAATTCTAAGCCTTTACTTTCGAGGCATTGAACAATTTTGCAGCCAGTTCCCCAACATTCCGGCGTTAAAGCCATGCAGCCTTCACATCTCATCTTTTCTGGCGAACATTTGAAGCTTTCCGCAATGCCTTTCAAGAATTCACCATCATCTTTATATGCCCTGTAGACGCCGCAAGCACCGCAGTATAACCCGCACCTGCCCACAAGATTAGCATTAACCAAAGTTTAAACTCCTTCTTATGAATGCCCTAAAAGAATTGGAACCGCCTTAAAAGGTTGGCGTCTTATTTATGCTTTGTAAATGATGCGGCGGGCCGGATTTGAACCGGCGAACCCCTACGGGAGAGGATGGCTCATAGGGGCTTTATAGCCTTCCAGCGCCGATCTTGAGTCCTCCGCCTTTGACCTGGCTTGGCTACCGCCGCTTAATGTTTCAATTTGGATAATGATAATTTAAGCTTATCGAGCTGGGAAACCTAGAGGGTAGGGTCGGTATTGGATTGAAAAATGTCCAATAGTTGGTTAGTGTTCTCTGCAAGTAGGCTAAAAAGCGGAGTTGTCCACAAAAAAGTTTATTAGTGAGGTGTGTTGTTTTTAGGGCTTAGCTTCACTAAATTGGAGACTTTTTCGGTTGGATGATCCAACAACTGGAGGAAATTGAAAGTTTGAGTAAACCCGCACATACATGCGTCGAAAAACGTTTAAATTTGAGAATGCGGGGGCTGATTTGGTTTGGTTGAAATTTCAAGAGATAATGTTTACCCTTTGTTGAAGGCGTTCTTTAAAGAGAAGGGACTGGTGCGTCAGCATCTAGACTCTTACAATGAGTTCATAGACCATGGCTTACAAGAAGTAATAGATGAAGTAGGAGAAATTCCAATAGAAGTTCCAGAAAACCCATACAAAGTCAAGCTTGGACAAGTTTGGATAATAGACCCGCAAACTAGGATAACTGGACCATACACAACAGAGGTGGACGGCACAAAACATGAAATCTACCCGATGGAGGCTAGGCTACGAAACCTAACCTACGCCGCACCCATAGCCCTTGAAATGACGCCCATAATAGACGGCAGAGAACAAGACACGGAACTCGTCTACATAGGCAACATTCCAGTAATGCTGAAATCAAAACTCTGCTTCTTGTCGCAACTTTCAAGAGAGGAATTAATAGCATGCGGAGAAGACCCCGACGACCCAGGCGGCTACTTCGTAGTTAACGGTTCAGAACGTGTAATCGTAGCCATGGAAGACCTTGCTCCCAACCGCGTAATAGTTGACATAGACGAGAAAGGAGCAACACCAGTCTACCAAGCCAAAATCTTTTCAACAACTGTTGGGTTTAGAGCGCGCATAGAACTGAAAATGAAGTCTGACGGAGCACTCTATGTTTCGGTGCCAGGCGTACCCACAGAAATTCCCTTCGTGATTTTGATGCGCGCCCTCGGCTTAGAATCAGACAAGGAAATAGCTGAAGCCGTCTCGCTTGACAAGGAAATACAAAGCGAGCTGGATGCTTCATTTGAGAAGGCAGTGGGCGTTGACACTTCACAAGACGCCATATTATTCATCGGAAACCGTGTAGCCCACGGACAAATCGAAGAATACCGCATACAAAAGGCCGAAGCAGCCATCGACAAAAACTTTCTGCCCCACATAGGACGGACAAGCGAAAGCAGAAGAGACAAAGCCATATTCCTAGGCGAAATGGCTTGCAGAGTTATAGAGCTTAAACTTGGAAGGAGAGAACAAGACGACAAAGACCACTTCAAAAACAAGCGATTGAGGCTTGCTGGGCCGTTACTCGCTGATTTATTCAGGGTTGCCTTCAGAAACCTCGTCAGAGACATAAAATATCAACTTGAACGCATAGGTGTGAAAGGTCCAATAATCACAGTTTCTGCGGCTGTCCGCCCGGGAATAATAACGGAAAGGTTCCAGCACGCTCTTGCAACTGGAAACTGGGGCAGGGGAAGGGTTGGTATAACTCAGCTTCTGGACAGGACAAACCACCTCTCCACCCTAAGCCACCTACGCAGACTCCAATCACCCTTAAGCCGAAGCCAACCAAACTTTGAGGCAAGAGACCTGCACCCAACCCACTGGGGGCGCCTATGCCCAAACGAGACGCCTGAAGGCTCCAACTGCGGCTTAGTGAAGAACCTAGCCTTATCCGCCTGCATTTCTGTTGGCGTAAATCCGGAGAAAATAAAGCAAGTTCTCTTCAGCATGGGTGTAGTCCCAGTAAACGAGGCAAATGAAACAATGAAACTTTCAGCGGCAAAAGTTTTCATAGATGGAAACATTGTGGGCTATTGCAGTTCGCCGGAGAAACTTGTAAAGGAGTTCAGGGAAAGGCGGAGAACAGGTGAAATTTCAAACGAGGTGAACATAGCTTACTTTTCAAAGCCTCGGGATAAAAAGGGAGAAATTTACGTTAACTGTGATGAGGGAAGAGTTAGACGCCCTCTCATAATAATTGAGAATGGAGCTCCAAAACTTCAGCCAGAACACATTGAAAAAGTTGCCTCAGGAGAATGGTCTTGGGAAGACCTCGTCAAAAACGGAATAATAGAATATTTAGACGCTGAGGAAGAGGAAAACGCTTACATCGCCATGACCCTAGAGGAAGTTTCTCCTGAACGCACCCACATGGAAATAGCAGCCTATACTATTCTTGGAATCTGCGCCTCAACAATTCCCTATCCAGAACACAACCAGTCACCACGCAACTCTTACCAAGCTGCGATGGCGAAACAAGCCCTAGGCGTTTACGCAACAAACTTCCATCAACGCGTAGATTCAAGGTCACATATTTTGCATTACCCACAGGTTCCGCTGGTAGAAACAAAATTAATGGAGATAATGGGGTATAAACTGCGTCCTTCAGGACAAAACTGCATAGTTGCGGTGCTTTCCTTTGAAGGCTACAACATGGAAGACGCTTTAATCTTCAACAAAGCCTCCATAGAAAGAGGTTTAGGGCGCTCAACCTTCTACAGAATTTACGAGGCTGAATGCCGCCAATACCTCGGCGGATTAAAAGACAAATTCACTATGCCTGAGCCTGGAACGCGGGGATACAGAGGCGAACAGTATTATAGGCTTCTTGAACCCGACGGAATAGTGAGCTTGGAAGCAGCGGTTTCAGGCGGAGATGTCTTAGTTGGAAGAATCAGCCCGCCAAGATTCTTGGAGGAATATAAGGAGTTTGAGGTGAGGGGTCCATCAATGCGGGACACTTCAGTCGACATGCGCCCCTCTGAAACAGGAATTGTTGACGCAATTTTTATAACAGAGTCTGGGGAAGGAAGCAAACTCGTAAAGGTTAGAGTAAGAGACCAGCGCATTCCAGAGTTAGGCGACAAGTTTGCCTCCCGCCACGGTCAGAAAGGGGTTATAGGAATAATTGTCCCGCAGGAAGATATGCCCTTCACGGAAGATGGCATCGTTCCAGACATAATAATCAATCCCCACGCGATTCCGTCCAGAATGACGATAGGACAGTTCATAGAGTCTATAGCTGGAAAAGCTGCTGCTCTACGAGGAAAACCAGTTGATGGAACGCCCTTTGTAAACGAAAAGCCAGAAGAAATCAGAAAAGTCCTCGTCAAACTGGGCTTCAGCCACACTGGAAGCGAAGTCTTCTATAGCGGTGTAACTGGCGAAAAGTTCGTTGCAGACGTTTTTGTCGGCGTAGTTTATTATCAGAAACTGCATCACATGGTCGCGGACAAGATTCATGCTAGGGCAAGGGGACAAGTGCAAATGTTGACAAGACAGCCCACGGAAGGAAGAGCTAGGGGCGGCGGGCTTAGGTTCGGCGAGATGGAACGCGACTGCCTTATTGGGCATGGAGCGGCAATGCTTCTAAGAGACAGGCTTTTGGAGGAGTCGGACAAGTACACGCTTTATATATGCGAAAACTGCGGTTTTATAGCCTACTACGACATGAAACAAAGAAAATACGTGTGTAGACTCTGCGAGGACAAAGCAAAAATCTCACCCGTAATAGTCTCTTATGCTTTTAAGCTTCTCTTACAAGAACTAATGAGCCTTTGTGTAGCTCCAAAATTAAAACTTAAGGAGAAAGCGTAGCATGTCTGTGGAAGAAGTTGTCCACAAAGTTGTTGACGAAATCTCCTTCGGCTTAATTTCTCCGCAAGACATACGTAGACTTTCAGTTGTGGAAATCCAGACGCCAGACACCTATGATGAAGATGGCGCACCAATCACCGCTGGACTTATGGATGGCAGACTTGGAACCCTCGAACCTAGACAAAGATGCAAAACATGCGGGAACACGGCTGCACGTTGCCCAGGGCACTTCGGTCACATAGAACTTGCGGTTCCAATAATACACATTGAATTTGCAAAGATAATTTATGATCTTCTAAGGGCGACTTGCCGAAACTGTGGGCGCATCCTTCTTCCAGACGAAACCGTGAAGAAGACTAAAGCCAGAATCTCTAAGATTCGCCAACTTTTGGGTGTTGTTCCAGACGAAGTTTACAAGGGAGTAATCCAAGAAACAAAGACTAAGCAGTGTCCCCACTGTGGAGCAATCCAGTACAAGCTAGTTTTTGAAAAACCGACAAAATTCACTGAGCAGATTCCAGAAAGCGGAGCCGAACCCTTAACGGCCAGCATGGTTCGGGAAAGGCTTGAACGCATACCAGACGAAGACCTTGAACTTTTAGGATTCAACCCGAAAACTGCACGCCCAGAATGGATGGTTCTCCAAGTATTACCCGTCCCGCCAGTCTACGTTCGTCCGTCAATTACGCTTGAATCTGGCATCCGTTCAGAAGACGACCTCACCCACAAACTTGTTGACATAATCCGCATCAACCAGAGGCTTAAAGAAAACATGGATGCAGGCGCTCCAACCCTTATAATCCAAGATTTGTCTGAACTACTACAATATCACGTAACAACATACTTTAACAACGAGGCTTCGGGAATACCGCCAGCAAGACACCGCTCTGGAAGAGCCTTAAAGACACTTTCTCAAAGGTTGAAGGGCAAAGAGGGACGATTCAGAAGCAACCTTTCAGGAAAAAGAGTGGACTTCTCCGCCCGAACAGTCATTTCTCCAGACCCAAACCTTGACATAAACGAGGTAGGCGTTCCACTTGATGTTGCCATGCGCTTATCAGTACCAGAAAAAGTCACCGAATGGAACCTTGAGGAAATGCGAAACCTAGTCTTAAATGGACCTGAAAAATATCCAGGCGCATTATACATCATTAGACCCGATGGGAAGCGCATAAGACTTGAGTTTGTGGTTGACAGAACAAAGATTGCTGAAGCTTTGGAGCCTGGTTTCATTGTGGAAAGGCACCTTAAAAATGGGGACATAGCCATTTTTAACCGTCAGCCTTCGCTTCACAGAATGTCAATAATGGCGCATTACGTACGTGTTCTTCCATACAAAACCTTCCGTCTACACCTATGCGTGTGTCCACCATACAACGCTGACTTCGATGGAGACGAAATGAACCTGCATATCCCGCAAAGCGAGGAAGCCAGAACCGAGGCTTTACTCCTAATGCAGGTTCAAGACCAAATACTTTCGCCGAGGTTCGGCGGCCCAATAATAGGCGCCATCCGCGACTTCATAACTGCCGCTTACCTCTTCACAAGAAAATCAAACTACTTGACAAAGGATGAAGTTAATAGGCTTCTCATCGCCGCCGGATACGAGGGACCACTTCCAGAACCTAAAATTAAGGAGCCTCAGCCTCTTTGGACTGGCAAACAGATTTTTAGTCTTTTCCTGCCAAAGGACATGAACTATGTTTTAAGGGCGAATATTTGTCAAGGATGTGCCAAATGCCTCGAAGAAAAATGTCCCCACGATGCCTACGTAGTTGTAAAAAACGGTGAACTTATTTCTGGAGTAATAGATAGACGTTCAATTGGCGCAGAACAGTCTGAAAGCCTCCTCCACAGAATAGTGAAGGACTACGGAACAAAGGCTGGACGCGACTTTCTAAACAAGATAACAAGGTTGTTAAAGCTTTTCCTAACTATGAAAGGCTTCACATACTCCTACAACGAACTTGTCTTGTCGCCAAGGGCTGAAGACAGAATAAACAAAGTGATGGAAAAAGTTCAAAAGAAGATAGAGGGGCTCATAGAAAGCTACCGCAACGGCACCTTACCTAGGCTTCCTGGACAAACCCTTGAGGAATCGTTTGAAATCTACGTCATGAACGAACTCGCAAACGCAAGAGACGAAGCTGGAAAAATCGCTGACGAAGACTTCACTTTGGAGAATTCTGGCATAGTGATGACGCGGACAGGCGCGAGGGGTTCAAGCCTAAACATCGGACAGATGAGCGCCTGCGTTGGGCAACAGTCAGTTCGTGGAAAAAGAATTTTAAGAGGCTATGTGGGCCGTGCTCTTCCCCACTTTAAGCCTGGCGACCCAAGCCCAAGAGCAAGAGGCTTCGTCTACTCTTCCTATGAGAAGGGGTTGGATGCTGTTGAATTCTTCTTCCACGCTATGGGAGGCCGCGAAGGACTCGTGGACACCGCCGTCAGAACGCAACAAAGTGGCTACATGCAGAGAAGGCTGATAAATGCCCTCGAACACATAAGACTGGAGTATGATGGGACAGTTAGGAATTCGGCTGGAGACATAATCCAGTTCAGATACGGCGAAGACGGGGTTGACCCAGCTAAAAGCGACCATGGAAAAGCCGTAAACGTAAGTCGACTCATCGAACAGATAAAAATAGCTGAAGAAGGCGGGGAACCGGCGTCAGCCGAGGAAATTAAGAAGCAGCTGAAAGAAGTTGAAAGTGAACTAACGCCCCTACTAATAGATGAGCTCAAACAGGGCTTGGCAAAAGCTAAACTAAGCAGGAAGGGCGTGGAAAAAGCAATCAAATTGACAGTTGAAAAATATAAACGCGCTTTGATGGAGCCCGGCGAAGCCGTGGGTATAGTTACCGCCCAATCAATAGGTGAGCCAGGCACGCAGATGACCCTCAGAACATTCCATTATGCTGGAGTTAGGGAGCAGAACGTAACTTTAGGTTTGCCGAGGCTTATAGAAATTGTTGACGCTAGGAGAGTTCCATCCACGCCTATAATGACAATTTATTTAACGGAAGAATATAAGAAAAGCAGAGAGGCAGCTGTCAAGATAGCGCGCAACATAATTTACACGACAATGGAGGATTTGGCAGAAGCAATCTACGAAGATCCAGTGAATGAGGAAATAGTTGTGGAACTTAACAAAACCATGATGGAGGACAGGCAAATAACCATAGACGAACTTAAGGAAAATCTGGAAATCCCCAACTGCTCCGTAAAATTGAAGGGAAGCAAAGTACACATAAAGCCCAAGAAAGGCGCTTCCTTAAGTAAATTGCTTGACAAAGTTTCTTCATTATACGTTAAAGGAGTGCAAGGCATAAAGCGGGTGCTGGTCACCGAAGAACATGGAGAATGGGTTATAAGAACAGACGGTTCAAACTTGCCTAAAGTTTTAGAGATTGGCGGAGTTGACACTTCAAGGACGACGACAAACAACATTCACGAAATAGCTAAAACCCTCGGGATAGAAGCCGCCCGTAACGCGTTAATTCATGAGGCTAAAGGGGTTTTGGAAGACCAAGGGTTGGATGTTGATGTTCGCCACGTCATGCTCGTCGCTGACATGATGACCTCCACTGGTGAAGTGCAGCAGATAGGAAGACATGGTATAAGCGGCAAAAAGTCAAGCGTTTTGGCTAGGGCTGCCTTTGAAATAACTGTTCCAAACATTGTGGACGCGGCTGTTAAAGGCGAAAGCGACCCGCTGGAAGGCGTAACCGAAAATGTTATAGTTGGGCAGTCAATACCGATTGGCACGGGGCTAGTCGAACTGTACATGTCAACGTTTGAGCAACGAGGGGAAAACAAGTGATAGACGTAGACAAGGCGATTTCCACAGCCGTAAAAACCGGGAAAGTGCTTTTAGGAGCAAACTCCGCCATACAAAGCGCCAAAACTGGAAGGGCTAAAATTATTATTCTGGCTTCAAACTGTCCCAAGGCGGTAAAGGAAGACATAGAATACTACTGTAAGCTCTCGAAGATTCCAGTAATAACCTATAAAGGGTCATCTATTGATTTGGCGGCTTTATGTGGAAAAACCTTTGCCGTGTCGGCGTTAAGTATAAGAGAGCCCGGCGATTCAGAAATTCTTAGATTAGTGGAAAGTACTGGGGCGGAGGAATCCATCGGAGGAAGCGAATGACTAGTGGAATAAAATTTACAGGCACAGAAATGCGTTATATCGCTTTGTTTGAGAGCGTGAGCGGCGCAAGCGTAAAAGACTGCATAATCGATGAGGAACAGGGACGCGTAATCTTCGTTGTTAATGAAGGTCAAGTTGGCGTCGCCATTGGAAGGGGAGGGAGAAACATAAGAATTTTGGAGAGAATGACTGGGAAAAAGCATGAGATAATTGAGTATTCAGAAGACCCTGTTCAGTTTATTAAGAACGCCCTCAAACCCGCCAATGTTAAAGAGGTTCGCTTAATCCAGAAGACTGATGGAAAAACAATCGCGGTTGTAGCTGTTAACCCAAGAGATAAAGGCGTCGCCATAGGAAAGAACGGCAGAAACGCTGAACGCCTACGTTTCTTGGCTAAAAGATACTTCCAAATACAAAACGTAAGCATAACATAACAGGAGATTTTAAATGAAAGCTCGAGGCGCGTTAGCTTCGTGGTTAATGTTGTTTTTCCTTTCTTTTGTCAACATTGTCGGCGCCTCTGAAGAATCTTTAACGGAACAGTTTCTCGGCAGTCCCCTGCTGGTTTTAACAGCTATAATAATCATGGACATAATAGCCCTAATTTATCGTAAAATAAGAAGATGAAATTTTATTCGCTTTGAGTTTCGCCTTTTAAAAGCAGGTCTACAAGCGCTTTTTGGTCAACTTCCGCGCGGGTTCTCCAATCCAAGTATAATTGTTCGTTTTCGTCCTGTGTAAGGTATCCGTAACGAATGTAACGGTCAATGTTTAATCCTACTTTCCACCCGGGCAGCTTATCTCGCAAAAGTTCTTCCACTTCTTTCCGCGATGCTTTCCCCTTCTTCGATATTATGTACGCAATTGTTATGGCTAAGCCTGCTAAGTCATCTATTCGCCACCCGATCATCTTCGCTTCTTTAGGCGTCAAGTCTCCTCTCAGGGTTATGTAGAATCTGGCTTTGTCCAACTGTTCTAGGGTTGGCTTTTCAACTGGTTTTTCCTCTTCAAAAACAGTCTTAACTTGCAAGTCAAGCGGTTTAAGGTAGTTGTCCAGTATGCTTAAAACTTTTGGATAGTCTGCGCCCAAGGCTTTGCGGAGTTCCCAGCCTTTCACTCCGGGCTTTTTGTGTCTTCGGTAAAAGAGCATGTGGGTTGCCCTTTTCATTTTGCTGGCATAATAGGCTTTTCTTTTGCTCATTTTGATTCGCCTCTCCACTTTTGCCACTCTTCCACAGTCACCGCTATCGGTATCGAAACCAGCTGTTTTTTCGTGGTTTTTGCTGGTTTTTCCATGGGCTTTATGAATATTTCCTCTTCTAACGGGCGGATTTCCAATGTTGCATAACCGTATGTTATCAGAAAGCTTGTCATAAAGGCTCTGTGGACGGTTTCCTCGTAGGTTTCCGCGCCTACGAAATCCCAATACCAAATTTTTCCATCCAAGCCCTTTTTGTTAACCGCGTTCTTTAACTCTTGCCAAAAACTTTCTAACTCTTCTGAAAAGGCTTTGTCCCGTAGGATTCTTTCCCTAATCAGTTCTTCCCGCGTTGCTGAGCCAGCAGCGACTTCGGTTTGAGCGAATTCTTTCCATCGTTCTTTAAGTGGCAGTAGGCTTTCCCAGTATTTTATGGATTCAAGTAGGCTGTGGAGGGATATTTGCTCAAGCTCAACTATGGGGTGCCAAGCCTTAAGAAAGAGCCTCACCATTTCATCTTTGTCCATGCGTGTTATCTTCTCCTCTAGAAGGAAGGGATCTGTGTAAAGGGAGGTTGAACGGTGTTTAACCCATTCGCTTTGAAGCTTTATAACTGAGGCTAGGCGGTGTATTGTTTCCGCGTCTAAGCATAGGTCTTCTGGCAGTTCCCATTCTGGAAAATACTCTCTTACCACAGCGATAATTTGGTCAACATCCAGAAGGAAGGGGTCTAGGGAACGCTCCTCAACAGAACGGCACATTTCAATTATTCTCTGAAGTTTTTCTCTGCCAATTTTCGCCTTTTCCTTTTTTGAAGACATTAGGCAACCTCTCTGATAACGGATTTTCCTTCAACGTTTTGAACAGTGATGATGTTGGCTTCCTCTTTTGCGAAGGTTATCTGGCTCGGCGTAATCACAACGTATTGAACATTTGCACCCTTAACTGTTGAAATCAACATTTGCGCAATTACCTCGCGGTTTCTGGGGTCCATATGGATGTCGTATTCGTCAACTGCGCGGAAGGGTGAGCGGACATGCTGCTGCAAAGCCAGCAAGAAGCTCATTGTGGCTGTTGTTCTTTCTCCACCGCTCTGCGTATAAGCATCTAGGGGCACCGGTTTTCCACCCTTAAAGCCGACGAGAATTTCTAGTCCAGCAGCCTCTATATCATGTCCATTAACGAGCCTAACTTCGCCTACAGCTTGGGCTTGAGCCAAAATTTTCTGGTATTCCAGGTTCACGCGGTCTAGAAGGCTTTGAATCACTGTTCGCCATGCCTGCATCCGCGTCTTAACTTCTTCCAAAGCTTTTTCTCGGTTTTCAGCAACCAGCTGCGCTTTTTCTTTAAGCTCCAAATAAAGTTTTGAGTAGGATTCATACATGCGTTCGATGTCTTCTGAAACGTCTGAAAGAGCCGCCAAGTGACCGTCTGTAACGCGAATTTCGTCTAGGATTTCGCCAACACTTTTTATTACAGCTATTCTTGGTCCAGTCTCCTCAGCCTTTTTAACGGCGCTGCTCAAATAGGCTTTTGCATCTTTAAGTTCTTTCTCGAGGTTTTCAATCTCTGCTGTCACATTTTCCATGCGGTATTGAAGAAGCGCCAGTTTAATTCGGCTGTCCAAAACTCGGTTGCCAAAATCTTCAATTTCCTTATCCAGCCTTTCCATTTTTGCTTGGTTTTCACTCATATTTTCGCTCAGTTTTTGAAGATGTTCCCTAGAGTTTTTCGCCATTTCCTCCAAGTTTTCTTTTCCTAAAAGTTTGAACTTTTCTGGCGCGTTTTCTTTTAGCAGTTGGGTTAGCTGGAGATGTGGATTTTCGAGAACTGCGGTTTCCTTTAGCAGTTGCTCGCAAAGTGTTATTGTTGCTTCGCTTTTGCCTTTTTCAAACTCAAGCTTTAGACGTTCTTCTAAAAGCCTTTTCCATTCGCCTTTAAGCTTTTCAAGCTGCCCATTAAGAGTTTCCAGCTTTTCTTTTTCTATTTTTGTTTCTTCTTCAATTTGGCTTAGATTTTTAAGCATTTTTTCACGTTTGGCTTCCAATTCCTTAACTGCGCTTTCTCTTCGGTTTGCCTCAGCCCAAGCAAGCTCCCTCTCCAAAAATCTTCTCTTTGTCTGCAGCTGCTTTTTCTCTTGAAGCCTCTCGTACTGTTCCCTCCAATAGTTAAGCGTCTGCTCTGCCGACTCCAAAAGCTTGCTTATTGATTCTTCTTGGCTTAGTATCCGCGTCAATTTTTTCTGGGCTTGCAAAACGTTTTCGCGGTAGGCCTCAAGCCCAACGGCAGCCTCAACCATCCGCAGTTTTTCAGTTGGCGAAAGCACTGTGAACTGTTCAACCATGTTCTGATGCATTATTATAAGCATGTTGTCCGGGTCAACGCCCAGCCTAGACAAAAGCCTCTCCACATCCTTCTTTGTAACAGCCCTATTCTCCAACTCAAACCAGTACTGTCCATCCCTACGCAAAACACGCGTCAAAAAAATCTGGTCCTTATTAAACTTTGGAACTGGACGCCTTCCACCCTTTCTGGTGTTATCTAAAATAAGCGTGACGCGCGCTTGGTCTCTTCCCCAACGAATCAAATCGCTCAATTTCCTAGAACGTTCAGTGTAAGACTGTCCCAAGGCTACGGAAATAGCCAGCAAAAGCGAAGACTTTCCAGAACCGTTTGGACCGCAAATAACGTTTACGCCATGTTTAAACGGTACCCTAGCGTATTCGTAGCTCATGAAGTTTTCAAGGATCACCTCACTGATTAGCATTGTTTTGTTTGCCTCTTTTGCGGTAAATAATAGAGATTTAAGACTCTTATTAAAACAATTATGTTAAGCCTGTTAAAAGTGCATCACAGCAAATTGGAGTGTTATGGTGTTCTTTTCACTTTGCTGATTATCCAAGGAATGGCTAAAACTGTGCCTGTTGAAATAAGAAATAAAGCTGGCAAGGCCACTCTCTCGTTCGGTGCAAAGGCTGTCATTGGTGCTGTCTTCACTTCAACTTCTGCCATGTTCAGAGTTGGGTTGGCAACGATTAGCGTAACGTTAAGGACTGTTGGCGGAAAGTAGCTGCGGGTAATATTCTGTTCTAAAGGTGATTCCCAGAGAATAATGTCTGGAGGATGCGCCTGTAGAAACAATTCTAAAACAGTCAAATTTTGAATGGAATCCCATATTCGATAATCTTCTAAGTTGGGATAGGTTTCATTAACCCAGTTTAACGTCCAATTTATCAATTCAAACGCGCTTACGCCAAGAATGTAAAGCTTCACGGTGCAGTTCGAGCCCACCGTAATTTGAAGTCCAGTTTGAGGTGTGTAAACTTGGGAGTGCATGATTTGATATTTCTCTGATGATATCCACCCTGTTTGTAATGTCGTATATCCGGTTGCTGGAGGAATGAGCGAAACAAGGGCTAAAGCTAACCCTATCGTCAGAAAAACTGTGCCTATCCTTCCGATAAGGGTTGTCCACATTATATTTCAAGCCTCCTTTCAAAATATGCGTATGCTAAAACGAAAACGATCGCTACAACTAGGTATCCAGCTCCTATATATGTGAGAACTTCGGAAAAAGTTGGTTTCCAAACTTCAATGAATGGCATGTAGTACATTTGCAAGGCTATGCTGGGGCTGATTACAGCGTATATTTTTAGAGGTAAGTCTACGCCTGTTGCATAAGCAACGAAAAGCGCCATCGAAGAAACTATTCCTAAAGCGAAATAGAGAACTATTCCGACGACTATGGCTAACCCACCCCTCTTCAATAATAACGCCAAAAGAAGCACAATTCCAGATAGAAAAAGCGCTTGGCAAATTTGACATGCATAAACTAATAAAACCGTGTTTGCGTTGGTGGCTATGGCTTCTGGAGCTAAAAGGAAAAGAGCAAAAATCTGAATTCCTAAGAACATTAACAGTGAGATTCCTAGTGCTGAAAGAAGTTTCGCTGTGAGAATTTTCCACCTTTTCAATGGATATGAAAGCAAAGTTTGAATTACTCCCTTTTCCAAATCGTTTCCCAAACCGTAAGCCACGTTTTTAAAAATGAGAATAACAAAGATGAAAAATGGAAATCCAGATAAGAGGTTAATTAAGCCATAAACGTAGGCTTCCCCGCTTTGAGGGACTCCTGTCATACCGCTGGCGATTGCAAACGTGCCTAAAGCGTAAAGGAAAGCGAAAATTTCCAATATTGGAAATCTGTAGTCTTCGTTAAGGGCGGAAGCGAAAACTTCAAGGAACGGTCTTCCTTTCCCCACTTATGAGCCTCCTTCCGCGCCGGATTTAACGGCAAGCCTAAAAAGCTCTTCAAGGGACGCTGTTCCACTTTCTATTCCGAAAATTTTTGCCTTGGCTTGCTTTGCGAGTTTCGGAACATCTTCATAAAGCATTTCATCCTTTCCGCTGACTACGCCTACTGTTATTCCTCTGCTGTCCACCCCTACCCTATTAACGTAATCAAGTTTCCTTATTAATTCTGCAAGAGGCATTGGATTGTCCGTGGATATCCTTGTGGTTTTAGCTCCAAGCTTATCTGAAAGTTCCGCCAAACTACCCGAAGCCCAAACCTTCCCTCTGTTTATTATGGCTACGGACTCGCAGACTCTGCTTAGTTCTGGAAGAATGTGAGAAGAAATAAGAAACGTTACCTTCTCATCTTGATGAAGTTTAAGGATTAAATCTAAGATGGAGCTTCTTGCTTCTGGGTCAAGGTTTGCAGTCGGCTCATCAGCCACAACAACGGCTGGCTCGTTAATTAAGGCGTGGGCTATAGCGAACTTTTGAAGCATTCCAGCCGACAACCCTTTTATGGGACGATCGTAGGCATCCTCAAGCTTAGCCAAAGCCAAAACCTCGCGGGCTCGAGACTCGGGCTTGCCGAAGATTCTGCAAACCCTTTTCAAATAATCAATGACTTTGTGATGGGATGGGAAATAAGCCTTTTCGTAAATAACCCCTATCCTAGACCTAATTTCATTATTGTCCCAAGGCTCCTCACCAAAAACCCTAACAGTTCCCCTATCAGGCTTAAGCAAACCCAAAATTACCTTTATGGTTGTGGTTTTTCCAGCACCATTCGGCCCTATAAGACCCATAATGCTGCCCTCTTTAACCTCCAAAGAAAGCCCGTCTACAGCGACAACTCTGCCATAACTTTTAACCAAATCGTTAACCGATATTAAGCTCATATCCAATCATTTCATAACAATTGATTCAACAAGATATAAAATTATCTAAATTTCAAAACGTCACCAAAGCTACAATATTCCAAAAAATTCAAACAATCAATAAAAGTAGATTAGATGAGCAACTTGTTTGTGGAATCGCATAAAACTTAATGCAAAGTAGATGATTGGATGTGGTTTAAGCATAAAGCTTTAGTTATTAATAAAACAACATAAGCACTTGTCAGAGGCGGAAACATGGTTGTTGCTGGAAAGGTTTTTAGGCTTTCTGAGCCGCTTTCCATAACAGAAATTGCTTCTAGGCTTGAGGGCTACCGTGTAGAGGAGCCTTATGAAGAGGGAGACTACAAGTTTACGCTTGTCTCTGAAGTTGTTGGCTTACTGCCTAAAGAAGACATGCTTAGGGGCGTTTACTCGCACGATTATGTTATTCACGTTTTCCATAGGGGTAAAATTGCGCCTTTACCGCGCACCGTTGAAGCCCTATTCAGCTTCGCTCAGCATGGGAACTCCACGTTTTTGACTGTTGTTGAGAAGAAGCGCCTAGCCAATTTTATTGCCAACAAACTCAGCGAAATCCTATTCGAAAAAATAGGCGGCGTCGTGGAAGCTCGAATTCCCCCTGAAACCCTAAGAGATTTCCACCTAAAAAACCCTGAGGACACGAAAATCACCTTCTTTGACAATGTGGATATTCCGAATGTGAACAAGCTTTCGCTTTATGGTCCAGACCTCATTAACACTTCGCTTTTCGAAGATTACTGTAAGCACGGCGATTTATGGTATGTTGTTGCGAGGGCAAGGGAATACGGCTACGTTGTGGGCATAACACGTGACGCTTCAGTAACCATATTCAACATGACAGACAAGGAAAAGTATTTGGAATACATCGCAAAAGAAGTTTATCCACTAATAATCCAGTAAACACGCTTAGGTTTAACAGCTCTGAGGCGTGGCAAGATGAGAGTTGCCAAAGGCTTATGGAACATTGTCTTAAGCGGCTACCCACGTTCAGGAAAAACCACACTTGCGAAAAGGCTTGTTAACGACTATCCCCGCTTTGCCCGCATAGGCGTTGACGAGTTGAGGGAGATGTTCTTTTATGAGGCTTATCCATGCCGAGACGAGTTCCTAGTTTATTCGATGATTGCAGAACTGCGAGACGCCCTATTAAAAAGCGGCTACAGCGTCGTAATAGACTCAACAGCCCCAGACAACGTAACCCGCCATTTCCTCCTAACGACAAAGGTTAGGGAAGTTAACCGTTTACTTATAATGTTAAACGTTGACAAGGATATTTTAATCGAAAGAAACATTGAAAAGTTCGGGGACGCCCACCCAGTTTACGCTTATGACAAGCGTTGGGAAGCGCCGAAAGGCGGCATAGCCATATTTAAGTTCAAAAGCAACACTTTAGAAGAGTTTGAAGACTATTATGCTAGGCTCGCGGAAATTTTGGAAAGCGAAACCCACCCCTACAAACCAGAATTCCACCGCGCACCATTACCATTAAAAGAGATTAGAACCGCCCTCAGAAACTTCTTGCAGAAGCGCACCTCTAAATAATGTTTAGGCACCTATCCCCAAGTTTTTTATGCTTTCGCCCTAACAAAGAATTAGGCGGGGATAGTGTTGGAAGCCTACATTCTAATCAACACGGAGCCCGGCATGATATGGAGCGTTGCGGAAGCCGCACTTAAAATTGAAGGCGTAAAGATGGCGCACGCCGTGACCGGACAGTTTGACGCTGTTGCCTACGTGGAATTCGTTAAAATGGAAGACCTTGGAAAAATAATTGAGAAGCTTCAGCGCGTTAAAGGCGTTCGTCGAACCCAAACCTTGATTACTGTTCCGCCTACAATAAGAAAATAGCCATGTAAAGCAGAAAATACGAATCAAGCAGCGATGCGCTCTTCTTTAGGTTACCGTCTCTTTTTAGATTATTCCAATCCAACCGCCTATATGCTCACCAAAATGGGCTAAAACTACAAAAACAACAAGCCTAGGTGTAAAACTTAAAACCAGAAAAGTCGCAAGGCGCGTTTTCAGCAGTCCACAAAACAATGCAAAGAGTTCTACTGGTAGGAAGGGAATAAACCCAAAAACTGTGTAAATAATCCAGCCCCACTTACTCCACAAACCTTTGATTTCCTCAAGCCTATCCACGCCGACTTTCCTCATGACGTATGGTCTTCCAAGGCGATAAGCTAAACCATAGTTTATCATCATGCCAACTGTAAACCCAACAGTGGCAATCACTGCAAGCAGCATGGGCTGTAATCCGAAAGAGGCAGCAGCAACCACCAACGCTGGGCTTCCAAGAGGCACAATGGTTCCAGCAAGTATTGTCACGCAGAAAATGCCCAAAAAGCCATAGTCTCTTACAAAGGTTTTCGCATCTAAGAAAAGCTGCGTGTTGCCGACATTTAAAACTTTCAGAACAAAAATTGCAACCAAGCCTACAGTTAAAAAGATTAACCCTAAAATTATGGATGACCTAACCCACGAAATTTTTAGGGCTTCTGAAAATTTTCTCCGTGAATCTTCAGTTTTTTCCCGTTTCAATATTCGATTCCCTTTCTTGCTTGGAAACCCTTTTTAAACGGGTGCTTAACCTCCCGCATTTCAGTAACCAAATCTGCAGCTTCAATTATCTCTTTTGGAGCGTAACGTCCAGTTAAGACAAGCTCCACGTGCTTTGGCTTTTTCTTTATAAGCTCCAAAACCTCTTCGAGGCTTATTAGCTTCAAATTTAAGGCTACGTTAACCTCGTCTAGGATCACCAAATCGTATTCCTCGCTTTCAACAACTTCCCTAGCGAGTTTGAAAGCCTCTTCACCAAGCCTAACATCCTCTTTTTCAGGCGGCTTCTGAACCACAAATTTTCCTCTTCCAAAAGCCCTAAGCGTAATGTTTGGGAGCTTGTCAATAACGTATAGTTCGCCGTAGTCAAACCCGCCCTTTATGAACTGTATTATGTAAACCTTTAATCCTCTTCCCACAGCCCTAAGGGCAAGCCCAAAGGCGGCTGAGGTTTTGCCCTTCCCATTGCCAGTGTAAACCTGAACAATTCCCTTTTCAAGTTTAGGCATCAACGAGTCTTCCTAAGCCTTTTGTTTAGGAGTTTTTCTGCCGCCGAGGCTGGGTCTATTTTTCTATCAACAATTTCTCGTAGAATTTTTTCAAACTTTCCCTCTTTTTTCAACTCTTCAACGATGGAGTTTGCCAAAGTCTCTTTTATGGCGTCGACAAGTTCAGCTTCAGCTTTCCCCAAATTCCTTTTGAATCCAAGCCCTTTTTGGAGGAAAATTCTATGCTCCTCTATTTTTTCAATAAGCTGCGGGACGCCCTCGCCTGTTATGGCTGTTGTTTTTAGGATTGGCGTTTTCCAAGCTGCTTCTTTATCGCCAAGCTGAAGCATTGCTTGAAGGTCCATGACTGCTTTTTCGGCGTTTTCACGGTCAGCCTTGTTCACCACGAAGATGTCAGCTATCTCCATTAAACCAGCCTTTATAGCTTGTATCTCGTCGCCCAAGCCGGGGGCGTGAACAACGACTATTGTGTGGGCAACCTTGACTATTTCCACTTCTGATTGCCCAGCGCCGACAGTTTCAACAATAACCACGTCTTTGCCAGCTGCATCCAAAACTTTAACAGCGTCTTTTGTTGTTTTGGCTATGCCGCCTGCATAGTTTCTGGTTGCCATGCTTCGTATAAAAACGCCTTCATCCGTGCTCAGTTCCTGCATGCGGATTCTGTCGCCTAAAAAAGCGCCGCCGGTGAAGGGACTCGTGGGGTCAACGGCTACTACGCCAACGGTTTTGCCTCTGCGCCTATACTCCCGCACCATCTTCTCAATGAGGGTGCTTTTTCCAGAACCACCAGGACCAGTTAACCCTATAACATGAGCCTTTCCAGTGTGAGGATATATTAGCGATACAAGCTTTTTAGCTTCGGGCGCGTTGCTTTCCACCATGGTTATGGCTTTTGCTATACTTCTACGGTCTCCAGCAAGAACTCCCCGCGTTATTTCCTCAACTTTCGCCAAAGCCCCGCACTTCTTCCATTTCACTTTCTCTTCGGAACGTTTTCCAAAACAAACTGTATTATTTTTTCCGTCGGCGTTCCAGGCCCAAAAATCTCCTTTATCCCAAGTTTCTTCAGTTCTGGCATGTCTTCTTCTGGGATTATGCCGCCTGCGAAAACCATTATGTCTGTTAGTCCTTTCTCCTTTAGAAGCGTCATTATTTTTGGGAAAAGCGCTTTGTGCGCGCCTGAAAGAATGCTTAAGCCTATAACGTCAACATCTTCCTGCAACGCGGTCTCAACAATTTGTTCTGGAGTCTGCCTCAAGCCAGTGTAGATTACTTCCATTCCCGCGTCTCTTAAGGCTCTTGCAACAACCTTTGCCCCTCTATCGTGGCTGTCTAGACCAGGCTTGGCTATTAGCACTCTGATTTTTCTTTTGCTCTGCATTTTTCTCCTTCCTAAATTATGATTAGTTCTTTATATTCCCCATAGACTTTTCTTAGCACATCTGTGATTTCGCCTAGGGTTGCGTAGGCTTTAACAGCCTCTATTATTGTTGGCATTAGGTTCTCATCTTTCTCTGTGGCGTAGTGAAGCTTTTCCAATGTTGCCTTAACTTTTCTGTTGTCGCGTTCCCTTTTTAGTTTTTGCAGCCTCTCAACTTGCTCCTTTTCAATTTTTGGGTCAACACGTAAAAGCTTTATTGGACACTCTTCCTCCTCAACAGTATACTCATTCACGCCCACCAAGATTCGCTTTTTCTCCTCGAGTTCCCGCTGGTACCTGTAGGCACTTTCTGCAATTTCCCTTTGGAAAAACCCCTTTTCTATGGCGGCTATGGCTCCGCCCAAGTCATCAATTTTTTGAATGTATTCCATGGCTTTCTCCTCCATCTCGTTTGTTAAAGCTTCCACGTAATAGGAGCCAGCCAACGGGTCAACTGTGCTTGTAACTCCGCTTTCGTAGGCTATTATCTGCTGTGTTCTTAGGGCAACCCTCACAGACTCTTGTGTTGGCAAACATAAAGCTTCATCAAAAGAGTTTGTGTGCAGTGACTGCGTTCCGCCTAAAACTGCTGCAAGCGCCTGTATCGTCGTGCGCACAATGTTGTTTAGCGGCTGCTGCGCCGTTAATGTACACCCAGATGTTTGAACGTGCATGCGCATCCACATAGACCTTGGGTTTTTCGCGTGGAACCGCTCCTTCATTATTTTCGCCCATAATCTGCGGGCTGCTCGGAACTTGGCGATTTCCTCAAAAAAATCGTTATGAGACGCGAAAAAGAACGATAGGCGATGGGCGAAATCATCAACCTTTAACCCTCTTTCTAAAGTGGATTCCACGTAGGCTATTCCATCATAAATGGTGAAGGCTAATTCTTGGAGGGCTGTCGCCCCAGCCTCGCGGATGTGGTAACCGCTTATACTTATCGGGTTCCATCTAGGCAAGTGTCTAGCACAATATTCAATAACGTCTGTAGAAAGCTTCAGCGAAGGTTTAGGTGGGAAAACGCATAGTTTCTGGGCGAAAAACTCCTTTAAATTGTCATTTTGCGTTGTTCCACCCAGCTTATCGCGTGGCACGCCTTGTTTGTCGCCCACAGCCACGTACATGGCGAGCAGAATTGGCGCTGGACCATTTATTGTCATGGAAGTTGTAACTTTGTCTAAGGGTATGCCGTCAAAAAGAGTTTCCATATCCTTTAAGGATGAGATGGCTACTCCGCAGACGCCGACCTCACCACTAGCCATGGGGTGGTCAGAGTCGTAACCCATTATTGTTGGGTAATCAAAAGCTGTGCTTAAACCAGTTTCGCCTTCGCTTAACAAGTACTTAAAACGCTTGTTTGTGTCTTCGGCTGTGCCGTATCCGGCGAACATCCGCATGGTCCAGAGGCGCCCGCGGTACATGGTCGCGTGTAAACCGCGCGTGAAGGGATACTCGCCTGGAAACCCTAAATCCCGCATGTAATCTATGTCTTTGATGTCTTCTGGCGTGTAAACGTTCTTTATTAAAGTGCCAGAGTGGTTTCGAAACTCTTTCTGCCTTTCTGGACACTGTTTAACCCAGTTTGGCAGAGTTGTCTTCCCCCAACGCTTCCGCTCTTTAGCTATTTCTTTAACCTTTTCCTCGTCAAACATTGCCGTGTAAGCTCCTCTAAACCGGTTTTGACTAAAATATCGTTGCCAAACCTAAAAAGTTATTTCCCAAAAACCGCCAGCAACAATCGTAAAAACAGCATCAAGTGACAAGACAAATATGCCTTTGATTTATAAATAAGTAACATGTAAACTTGGCTCCGGTTTAAAGGTGGTGAAATGACTTCAAAGCGTAGGGGTTTTTCGACTGAGGCTGTTCACGGCGGAGAATTTCGCGACTCTAAAGGCGCTGTTGTTTCGCCGATTTATGAAACCTCTGTTTTCGCCTTTAAAAGCACAAAGAAGTTAATCGACGTTATTAACGAGAAAGCGGAAGGGTACATTTACACAAGATATGATAATCCAACAGTTCGGGCTGTTGAAAAGAGAGTTGCGCTTCTTGAAAAGGCTGAGGATGCCGCTGCCTTCTCTTCAGGTATGGCTGCAGTGACATCGACGATTTTCACGTTGGTTTCCTCTGGAGATCATGTTATTTCAACGATGGACTTGTACGGCGGAACCTTGACGTTCTTTCAGGAATTTTTGCCTCGATTAGGTGTGTCTGTAAGTTTTGTTGAAGCCGCAAGCCACGCTGAAATCGAGAAGGCTCTTCGTGGAAACACTAGGGTTATTTATGCTGAAACACCGACAAACCCGACGTTAAAGGTTGTGGATCTGCATAAAATTGCAGCCTTAGCCAAGAAAAATGGCGTTACCACCGTGATTGACAGCACTTTGGCCTCTCCCTACAATCTGAGACCGATAGAGTTTGGCGTGGACGTAGTTGTCCACAGCGCCACCAAATACTTAGGCGGACACAATGATGTGACGGCTGGAATAGTCTGCGGCTCAAAGGACTTTATTCAAAAATTGAAGAAAACCCGTAAAATCTTTGGCGGAACGCTTGACCCAATTGCTGCTTGGCTATTATTGCGAGGATTAAAAACGCTTGCTTTAAGGATGGAGAGGCACAACAAAAACGGGATGCTCGTCGCTAAATACTTGGAAAAGCATCCTAAAGTTAAGAAAGTGTATTATCCAGGGCTTCCAAGCCACCCGCAACATTCCATTGCCAAGAAGCAGATGAGGGGCTTCGGCGGAGTAGTAAGTTTTGAAATAAAAGGCGATTTCGAAAAAACCGTGAAATTTGTTGAAAGTCTTAAGCTTTGCACTTTAGCCGCAAGCCTCGGAGGAACAGAAACTTTAGTAACGCAGCCAGCCACATCATCCCATTACTTCATAAGCCCAGAACAACGCCTGAAAGCGGGAATAACAGACCAGTTAATCCGCCTAGCCTTAGGGATAGAAGACCCAGAGGACATAATATCTGACTTGGAAGAAGCCCTAAACAAAATTTAATCTATACAAGAATAAAAATGGGGAACTGGATTGTTATTTTGCTGGTTTGAAGTAGGCTATGTCGTTTATTGAAGCCTTTCTTTCATTTGGCGGTTTCAGCACAGCCTCAACCTTCATTCCTATATACGCCTTGTCTGTCTCGCCTATTTTGTGGATTAATCCGCCTTGGGTTCCGTCAAACCTTATCAACGCGTATATTTCTGGCTTCTCAAGTTTTTTGCCATCAATGTCCACTGTGACTATTGTATAGGTGTAGACTTCGCCCTTCTTGCCAACATCAACCCACTCTTCGAATTTTGCAAAGCACTTTTCACAGTAAAGCCTAGGTGGAACAAAGATTAAGCCGCATTTTGGACATTTTGCACCCATTATTCTGCCGTTTTCCTTAATCTCCTTGAGAAAGCGTTCTCCAGCAACGCCAAGCGTGTAAAGGTAGTCTGCTTCCATATGGCCTATCCAGTGGCGTGTTCCAAACGGGTTCGTTATCTTTTCTAAACTCATGGCTTTTCACTCCTTTACTGGTTTAAAGTATTTTATGTCTGTGATCGCACCCGCCCGTTCCTCCGGAGGCTTCCAAACAGCCTTTACCCTCATTCCAATGTTGATTCCTTTCCAGTCTCCGTACTCCTCTATGCGGTGGACTATTCCCATACCTTCGGACGCGCCGTCCAAGTTTATTATCGCCACGACAATTGGTTCCTTAAGCCTCGAGGCGTCAGCAGCCAAAAACGAAACTGAAAAAGTGTTAATTACGCCAGTGTCCTTCACGTATGTCCAGCCATCTGTGGGTCTAAAACATTTTTCGCAGTATATCCTCGGTGGAACAATTATCCGCCTGCATTTGCTGCATGTGGTCGCAATTATTTTTCCATTCTTTAGTTCGTCGAGAAACCTGCTTATGGCTATGCCAGCAGCCCACGCATACTTAGCCTTCGGCCTAAACTTTTCAGCCAGCACCTTTCCTTCCTTCATATCCTTTGTATCGATTTCCTCGCCGGGAAAATGCTTAATTTTTACACTCATGTTTTCACTTCCTCCTTTTTAGCGTCTTAACACAATCACCGAGCCGTACTGCATCAAATCGCCCCATGCTTGAGCCACTCCCGTTCTTGGGTCTCCCGCGACTTGTCTCTTTCCTGCTTCGCCGCGTAGTTGCCAAAAGATTTCGGAGACTTTCATCAAGCCAGACGCCGCTATTGGGTTACCGCATCCAAGCAAGCCGCCTGACGGGCATGTTGGTAGGTCTCCGTCTCTTTGGGTTACGCCTTCACGTGTTAGTTTTGGCGCTTCACCCTTCTTGCATAGCAATAAGCCCTCCATGTGATGGAGTTCTTTATAGTCGAAGGGGTCGTAGGGTTCAGCCACATCTATCTCTTTCGGCGGGTTTTTGATTCCAGCCATTTTGTAGGCCATTCGCGCCGCGTATTCCACGTAGTCTGGATAATAAAGGTCGCGGTTTGTCCAATGCGTAGAGTCGATGCACCAGCCGACGCCGTCAATCCAAACCGGGTTGTCTGTAACTTCTTTTGCGATGTCTTCTGAGACTAGGACTGTTGCTGCTGCGCCGTCGCTTGTTGGGCTAACGTCTAGGCGTTGGACTGGCCAAGCCATTATTTCAGAGTTTAAAACATCTTCAACTGTTATGTTTGCTGCTAACTGGGCTATGGGGTTGTCTAGGGCGTTTCGCTTGTTTTTAACTGAAACTAGGGCTATGTCCTCCTTTTTGATGTTGTGCTTGTGCATGTAACGGTTCATTTCCAAAGCGAAAATCCAGATTAGATTCATTCCTATCGGGCGTTCAAGGATTGGGTCAAATATTGTTGTAAACGCGTACTGCGGATGCGGATAGCACGAAGACATTTTCTCTTCGCAAACAACTAGGCAAGTGTCAAACTGTCCAGAAGCAACATGCCACCAGCCAGCAAGAGCCGCGAAAACGCCTGTTGCTCCTCCAACAAAAACTCTTGTGTATGGTTTACAGTAGGCTCCTGCTCCGTCCGCTAAATACTCGCCTTTCATGTGAACTCCGTCGAAGGCGTCTGGCGCAGAGCCCATGACAACGCTTTTGATGTCGCGCAGCTCCATTCCAGCTTGGTCAAGAGCCATTTTCGCCGCGTGATAGGCGAGTTCTTTTCCCGTTTCTTTCAAATTTCTCCTAAATAGGGTTACGCCCGCGCCCACTATTGCAACTCTCTTTTTACCAAACATTCATTTTCACCTCACTTAACATTGCTTAAAACAGCCACAGCGCCAGTTGCCGTTGGAATCCCACGCCAAGCGTGAGCCAAACCAACTTCAGCGTCTGGCACTTGTCTGGCGCCTGCCTCGCCCCGCAACTGCAACACTGCCTCGAACAGTTTTTGCAGTCCAGAAGCTTCAAGCCCGTATCCCATTCCAATCAATCCGCCAGACGGGTTCACTGGGAACTCGCCATCTAGGGCTGTTGCTCCTTGCTCAGTCAGTTTTCCAGCCTCGCCGTAATCGCACAGCTTTAATGCTTCCATGTGTTGAAGTTCCTTGTAAGCGAACAAGTCGTGGATTTCGGCAAAGTCGATTTCCCTCCACGGGTTTTTTATTTTTGCAGTTTCATAAGCCATTTCAGCCGCTAACCGCGTGTAAACAGCCTTAGTCCAATCGCGGACATCCAAATTCGGCGTTTCAGTGCACCATCCAACGCCCTTAACCCAAACTGGCTTGTCTGTTAGCTTTTCGGCAACGCTTTCAGAAGCCACAACAACAACTATGCAGCCGTCTGCGGGCGTGCTTATCTCCAACCTTTTCAGTGGGTGGAAAAGCGTTTCAGAACGCAAAACTTGCCCTAAAGTTGTTTTCGCGCCGTAAGCCGCATAAGGATTCAGTAAAGCGTTTTCCTTGTTTTTCACAACAACATGGGCGCATTGTTCCGCTGTTGTTCCCGTTTCATGCATGTAACGGTTCATCTCCATCCCCGCAATGTAATAGGGGTGCCCGCCCAAAGGCCTATTAAGGATAGGGTCAAGAGCAAAAGCAACAATATCCATATAGGTTAAAATGTCAGAGGCTTTACTGTGGGCTTCCACAACAACGGTGTCAAACTGTCCAGTTTTTATAAGCATGTAAGCCGTTGCCAATCCAAGCATGCCGTCGCCAGAAACAGTGAATAAGGGACGCAGCGCCGCACCAATTTGGTCTGGGACGAACTCGTCGAAAATGCTGAAGCCTTCCAAATAGTCTTCAGCGCAAGTCACAAAGGCATCCACATCTTTACGCGGGTTTATCCCAGCGTCCTCGTAAGCTCTAACAGCCGCCTCATACATCAGTTCCTTATACGAAAGCTCTGGAGTAATTGGTCTAAATCCAGCACAACCAACACCAACAATGGCGATTTCACTCATACCGCTTTCCTTCTTTCCCAGTTCAGAACCTACACTCTGAAGACGTGCTTACATAAAACTTTCCGTAAAAAGCTCTGTGAATTGTTGAAGAGACTTAAATACTTCTTTGTTGCTATTCGATTTTCACGTCGGTCACAAGGAGAGATTTAACGTGAAGGGTAAACCCCTCGCTTCTATAGTTTCTGCTGGCTTATCAAAATTTGGGAGGCTTGAAGGCTTATATGCTAGGGAAATCTTCGCAGAAGCAGCGAAAGAGGCGTTTGACCGCTGCCCAAACTTAGACCCAAAAGAGGACATTGAAGCCTTGTTTGTTGGACACATGGGCGAAGCCTACGAGCATCAGGGGCATACTGGCGCCACAGCAGCAGACTGGGCTGGTTTACTGCATATACCCGCCACCAGAACCGAAGCTGCTTGCGCCTCTTCTGGAGTAGCCTTAAGGGCTGCTGTCCACGCTGTTCTCTCGGGATTATGCGATGTCGTCATGGTTGGCGGCGTTGAAAAAATGACTCATAGAAGCACGCCGGAAGTCACAGAGTTTTTGGCTATGGCTTCAGATTACCCCTTTGAACAGTGGCATGGCATAACCTTTCCAGGGCTATACGCTTTAATGGCGACGGCACACATGCACACGTATGGCACTACGGAAGGGCAGTTGGCTGCTGTTGCTGTTAAAAATCATTTTCACGGAAGCCTAAACCCGAAGGCACACATGCAAAAAGAAATCACTTTGGAACAAGCCTTGTCATCGCGGGTTATCGCTTGGCCTCTCAAACTTTTTGACTGTTCGCTAATAACAGATGGTGCAAGCTGCCTAATCTTGACAAGGCCCGAACTAGCCAAGAAATACACAGACACGCCAATTCACATAATTGGAAGCGGACAAGCAAGCGACACAATTGGTTTGTATGAACGGGAAAGCCTAACTTCACTTAAAGCCGCAAAAATAGCCGCCAAAAAAGCCTATGAGATGGCTGGAGTTAAACCCGAAGACATAGACGTGGCGGAGGTTCACGACTGCTTCACAATAGCCGAAATAATAGCCTACGAAGACCTAGGCTTCTGCAAGCCCGGCGAAGGCGGAAAACTGGCGGAGAACGGCGAAACAAAGCTTGGAGGAAGAATCCCAGTGAACACGAGCGGCGGGTTAAAAGCGAAGGGACATCCGGTAGGCGCGACTGGAACGGCTCAAGCCTATGAAATATATTTGCAGTTAACTGGACAAGCCGACAAAAGGCAAGTGAAAGACGCAAAAATAGGGTTATCGCATAATGTTGGCGGCTCAGGCGCCACAGCGACGGTTCACATTTACAGGAGGGAGTAAGCCATGAGCGAACAAGCAGCGTTCACAATAGAACAATTTTACAAGCATATAAGCCAAAGAAAACTCATGGCTGGAAAATGCAGAAAATGCGGAAAAACGCATTTGCCGCCAAGACCCTTATGTGATAATTGTTTCTCGAAGGATTTTGAATGGATTCAACTTCCAACAAAAGGAAAACTGCTCACATACACAATTATCCATGTTGCGCCGCCGCAATTCCAAGCAATGACGCCCTATGCAGTAGGCATAATCCAACTAGAAAACGGCTTAAAAATCCCAGGCATGATTAAAAACGCTAAATTGGAACAAATAAAAATTGGAATGCCCCTAACAATAGAATTTGAGGAGTGCGCTGCAACCCAGCAATGGCCCCAATGGCCAAAATACTATTTTAAGCCCCTTTAAGTTTTCGGGGCGCGATTCTTTTTCCTTTTTCTATGGCTTCTTGGATGATTATGCTTCTATCTTTGAGGGATTCAAATTCTTCTGGTGTGAATCCAAAAGCCTCAAGCATAATATCATGTTTCCAATGTTTTTGCAGGATTAGCATTCTCTTTTCAAAGGGCATTTTGTCAAAATCTTCTGAGACGATTATGAGGTCGATGTCGCTGTCCTTTAGTCTTTCGCCGTAAACTGTTGAGCCGAATAAAATTGCAAAATCAACGGTGATGGGTAAGCTTTTCAAGTAACGTTTCACTTCTCTTTCGATGTATGCTTCTGAAAGCAATCGAAAATCCTCCTAGTTTTGTTTAGGCAGTCGCTGGCAAAACTCTTGGTTATCATTTCTCCGGGCAACCCCATTGCGATGTCCGGGTATCTGGTGATGAAGTAGTAGGGGGATAGAAGAGAGAGGAAGTCTTTTAATTCCTCGTTTAGGGTTACATGTTTTTCCAATGGTTTGTAGAGGCTTGTAAGCTTATGGGTTTTAACTGGTCTTTTTTTGAGAAGCGTTATTGATAAGCCCTTAAACAGTTTCTCTAGGGCTTGTTGGCAGTTGAAGACGCAGTCTTCGTAAAAACCCAGTTCCAAATACTTTTCAGCCTTTGTCAAACATCTCTTTGCGTCTTCAATCCACCAGCGGGATTCCTCTCTCATAAAATTTTCTCCATGCGATGCGATAATTCTCTGAATTTATTTTCATTATTGTTTATTAAACTCTTTTGGGAACACGGTTAATAGTCTTCTTTATTCAGAAGTTTTGTTTATGTGTTCTATTAGGTTTGGTAAGTCTGTTATTGAGGTGATTAGGTAGTTTGCGCCGGCGTTGATTAGGTCTTTTGGTGGAGAAACTCCACCTATTACGCCTATTGCCAAAGCCTTCAGTTCTCTTGCACATTTCATGTCTATGACGCTGTCTCCGACGACGGCTGCTTCTTCAGGGTTAACCTCTAAAGCCTTTAAAGTGGCTTCAAGATGCTCGGTGTTTGGCTTAACATATTTTACTGCGTTTCGCGGAGTTACCGCGTCAAACAAGTCTGCTATTCCAAAACGTTTTAGGATGTAGTTTGCTGATTTTTCGCTGTTTATTGTGCATAAGCCCATTTTCAAGCCCATCTTCTTCAAGGCTTTCAGTGTTTCTGCAACTCCTGGAAACAGGCTTGTGGTTTTTGCGGCTTCAAACTCGTATTTTTCAGCTATTGCCAAAGCCTCATCGCGAATTTTTTCCATAGTCTTTTTTGGTTTATCGTTGTTTTTGAAGAAGATTTCTGCTTTTTTGAGCATTTCGAAGATGCTTTCGTTTGTTGACAGCGTTGAGGCTGGCAAGCCTTCCCTTATTAGGAAACTTCTAACTTCAGCCCTAACGCTTCTATAGTCTACGTTGAAGCTTGCTAGGGTTCCGTCGAGGTCGAAGACGACAGCCTTAACCGCCATGGCTTTTTTCACTTTCCAGTTCGAGTTTAAGCCTAAAACGTTTAGGCAAAGATAAATCTTACCCTCGACATAGTTTAATGCTTAAATAGTTAGGATTGGAGAATTAGGCTGGCGATTTTGTGCTGTCGTCGCTTTCCCAACTTCCTTTAATGACCGACTTAGTATTGCTCTTGCTGTTGCTTATTATAGGAATCATAATCATTATCGTGATTGTCAAAATCTTGCTTTTCGTTCTTCCCGCTGCCATAATCGCCATAATAGTTTGGCTTCTCACGGGCAGCCTCTTCTGGGCTGGGGTGGCCTTCGTAGTTGTAGCTTTAATATCATTACTGAAACATTAACAAAACATTAAAAGTGTTTTCCAGTTTCTACGGTAAATCTGACATTTCTCCGCAGTTTCTATTGATTCTGAAATGGCGTATGAGCTGATTTATTCAAGAGCCAGTTAATTAAGAATAAAAATGGGATTAAACGAACATTCCCAAGATTCCAAGCACACCGAGTATTATGGCGATTATGCCGATTATGGTTTGGAATCCGCCGAGCCATTTGACAACGTTGGCTAAGTCTTTGCCTATTGCGGGTATGCTTGGCAGGATGCCCATCGCCAATATTAGACCAGCTGCAATATTCGTTAACTCTATTATCACATTTCTCACCTATGGTTCTTACATTGTAGCAGTGAATTTATAAGGTTTGGTTTTAAGGATTGATGTTTAATGAACAAACTCAGCCTAAAACGAAAGCGGAACTGCGCATACCCCACAATCATGATTTGCGTATAACAGTCTGTAAAAGTAAAATGAATAGCCTACTTCCGCACAATATATGCTGTTGATGTGTTATGAACGTTGAAGAATACGCGAAAGAAAGGCTTTGGTCAATTCTTGTTGAAACAGTTCACGCCCTCGTGATGTATCCTCACCACAAGGCTTACACGAGGGAAGTAGTGCTCCACGAGAAGCCAGACATAAAACCAGAAGAGCTTGCTGTCAAGTTAAGGATACCCTTAGGCGAAGCCCTCGTCATCCTATATGAATTGGCAAATGAGAAGAGGGGTTTGTCCGCCTAACCTAACCTTTTAGGGTTCTGTAACCATCCTAACAGTTGCCAAAATTAGAATTGCGCCAAGCAACATTTTGAGGAAATCCTCTTCAACAACGCCTGCGTATGATGCCCCAATTAGGGCGCCTAAAACTGAGCCAGCTCCCATTGCTGCTGCGATTATGTAAGCGCTTCGGTTTGTGTGACCCATGTTTCTGTGTTTTGCGAAGCCCGTGGCGACTGTTGGTATGGAAACAAGCAAGCTTATTGTTCCAGCGGAAACTATGTTAAAGCTGAAAAGATAGATTAGTGCTGGAATCCTAAACTCGCCTCCAGCAACACCGAGCATTCCAGAAACAGCCCCTATCAAGACACCCACCAAAGCGGCGAGAAAAATTTCCTCCACTATTCCTAGATTCAAGCTGAATAGCGGCGGAGCATGAATAAAAGGTTCAAGCCCAATCTTTAATCCAACAATGACTAAGAATATTGCCAAAACCTTCTTCAAAGGTTTTTCAGGAATTTTTCCAGTGAACAAAGCGCCAAGATAAGCACCGACAATCGAGCTTAAAGACATGACCAGTGCCACGCTTAAGCCATTCTCATCCAGTAAACCCAGCTGGAATCGCTTTAGGAAAGAGAAAACAACCGTTAAGAAGCCGACTAGAAGGTTTACGGCGATTGCCGTTATGACCGGAAGACCGATGACGTAAAGCAGTATTGGGATTCTGAATTCTCCTCCGCCTACGCCGATCAAGCCGGCGGCGGCTCCCATGAGGAAGCCGAAGAAAACAGCCGCTGACATTTTGCCAGCTGAAAGGTGGAACGTGTCTGTGATATGTTTCGCCTCCCTTTACGGTCGATGCGAATACAAGAACACATCGGAATAAGCTTATAAATCTAACGCAAACATAACAACCATACAATGTTCACCCAAAAAAAGCATAAGCCCTCATGCAAAATCTGGATAGAATATAAAGGAAAACCCGTCTTAGGCAAAGGTGGAGCCCAAATTTTAGAGGAAATAAATAAACAAAACTCCATTTCAAAAGCCGCCAAAAAACTTGGAATGTCATATCGCTATGTTTGGAGCTACCTGCAAAAAATCGAGAAAACCATAGGCGAGCCGATAATCGAAACTTACAAGGGTGGAAAGGCTGGTGGGGGCGGAGCAAAACTAACGGCGCTTGGCAAGCAGATACTTGAAGAGTATAGGCGTGTTGAGGGCTATGTGGGTGAGGTTCTAGCTGATACGGAGTATTGGGAGGCTGTTGGGTTGAAAATAAGTGCAAGAAACCGTTTAAAGGGAAAAGTTAAGGCTGTTGAAAAAGGAGATGTCACAGCCAAAGTCAAAATAGAAATAAGCACGCCGGCAACTGTGACTGCCCTAATTTCAAGGGAAGCCGCAGAAGAACTGGACATAAAAGTTGGAGACGAAGTTGAAGCCGTCATAAAAGCAACAGAAGTCATGATAGCAAAACAATAAAACGGGGGTTTCCAAGATGCCAAGGAAAAGATTAAACCATCTCCTAATGGTAATAGCCATAATAACCCTGTTTTCTACGAAAACTGTTGGCGCTTTGAACCTAATCCAAAACAATATAGACTATACTTTCTGGTCGAAAAATGGCAGTTCCATCTGTGCTGACGAGGATTCAATTGAAATAGTGATTGGAGTAGAGGGTTCAAAACCTGAAGCCTACGCAAACCTTGTTAACGCAATCGCTGAAGACCGAGGTAGAATCGTGAACACCATTTCAATAAAAGGCAAAGTCATAGCCCTCGTCGCAGACATGCCCCTAAACACCGTTTCCTCGTTTAGAGAAAAAGCCAGCAAAAACGCTCTAGCCAGATATATCGAGCCAAACATGAAATTCAAAGCCTTGCTTGTTCCAAACGACCAATATTGGAACTTGCAGTGGGGACCTCGAAAAATTAGGGCGGACTGGGCTTGGAACACAACGACAGGCGACAGCTCAATCCTTGTCGCCGTAATAGACACTGGCGTAGACTACAATCACCCAGACCTCGCAGCCAACTACGTTACTTTGGGTCGCGACTGGGTGAACAATGACACCGACCCCATGGATGACAATGGGCATGGGACGCATTGTGCTGGCATAATAGCCGCTAAATTAAACAATGCGTTAGGCGTTGCTGGACTAGCGCAGGTTCGTGTAATGGCTGAAAAGGCTTTGAACGCTGATGGAGATGGCTGGGAAGACGACCTTGCAAAAGCCATAATACACGCTGCTGAAAACGGCGCGAAAATCCTAAGCAACAGCTGGGGCGGCGATGAAGACAGCAGGCTTTTACACGAAGCAATACAATACGCTTACAACATGGGTTTGCTAATAGTTGCAGCTGCTGGAAACGAAGCCTCAAACAAGAAAATTTACCCAGCCGCCTACCCTGAAGTTATAGCCGTGACTGCAACAGACTCGGATGATGCTCCAGCAGGGTTCACAAGCTTTGGAAGCTGGGTTGAAGTTGCAGCCCCCGGGGTAAACGTATATTCAACATTTTGGAACGATTCCTACACGTATATGAATGGCACTTCTATGGCTTGCCCGCATGTGGTTGGTGTGGCAGCGCTTGTCTGGAGCCGCTTTCCAAACGCAACGCGGGACTGGATTAGAGCCCAATTGAGGTCTACGGCTGACGATTTGGGCAGTTTGGGCTTCGATAAGTATTATGGGTATGGAAGGGTTAACGCGGAAAAAGCAGTTGGGCAACTTCCCCCAACTCATGACGTTTTAATCCTTTCTTGGGCAAAGCCGGAGCGTATCCGTTCCGGCGAACTTGTTTTGTTTAGCGTTACCGTAATGAATTTTGGAACAAGCAACGAGCAAGATTTGACAGTGCAACTTCTTGTCAACGATGAAATCATCGACTCCGCATTCATCAATCAGCTGGCAAGCAACGCCGTTGCCACCGTCAACTTATCATGGAACCCAACAGCCGGAGGCACATACAACCTAACAGCCTACGTGATGCCAGTTCCCGGCGAAACTGAAGTTGCAAACAATGCTGTTTCAGAAACGGTTTCAGTTATGTCCATAATTCTAGACCCCGCCAGTGGACCAGTTGGAACAAAGGTTACAGTTATGGGCTTTGGCTTTGAGCCTGAAAACGTCATAATAGTGGCTTTTAACGATTTTATACTTGGCGATTGTGTAACAGACGAGTCTGGAAACTTTGTTTTCGTCTTCAATGTGCCAGTTTCATTAGCGGAAAACCAGACAGTGAAAGCGTTTTACAGCCAAGACTACATTGGTGCGGAATTCACTGTTGTGGATGTTACGCCGTTAGCTGTTCAATTGAATGTTGGTGAAACACATTTCAGAGGCGAAACAGCCGAATTTTACGCCCAAATAACTTTTAAGGGAAAAGCTGTCAACACAACTGCCTTAAACGCTGTCTTATACATGCCAAACGGGACGGCTAAAAGCCTCACAGCACAGCTTATAACAACGGGCTTATACAAAATTTCCTACCAGATACCAGAGGATGCCAGCAATGGAACATACACTTTAGTGATTGCAGCCGAATACATCACAAGCACCATTAACGCAAGCGGCACCTCCTTCCAATGCTTCCTAATAAGCCCAACTCTCGAAGAAATTTTCCTCAAAGTTCTGGAGATTAACGGCACAACAGCAAAAATCCAAACATTCATAGGCATAGTAAACGGCACAATAACCGAAATTAACGGCAACATAGCCACAATCGTTGTTCCAGGGCTGGGACAAATTCAAACGGACATATCTGATTTAATACGCGCTCAAGGAACTTGGAACCTCTTACAATATGCAATTTTAGCTTTTGCACTGGTAGGAGCTGTTAGTGCCTTATCTTCTGTTGTTCTGCTACTGCGTCGAAGAAAGACTGTAGAAACTTGATAATTTATTCCACAACGTATCTATAGGCTATATGCTCGCCCGCCGTTGGGCTCTTTCTCACTATGCGGAGAATGTCGCCTGGCTTTGCCCCTATCGCCTTTACGGCAGGGTCTGAAGCTTTGATCTGCGGCAGCTGGTAGGGTTGAACCCTATACTGGGCGAGAACCTGTTTTCTTTCTTCTTCCGTTAGGATTTCATGTTTTGGGACGAGGACATGCTCAAAAATGTCGAAGACTGGAAAAGTTTTTGGCAGAAGCTCAATTTTTCTTTTCTTTGCGCTTTGTCTGACTGCTTGGGTGTATCTTCCCTCAGTGACGATTATTCCCCTTTCTATGCCTTCTTCTTTCATGAATTTTTGGAGGCGGTTCACCGTGGTTATGCCTATCGTTGTTTCGCCGGGAATACACCATATCACTGCTTTTGTCTTTTCTTTTGGAATGTCAACTATGTAGCTTATGGCGTCCTTATGCTTCTCCTTCTTTACGAGCTTGTAACCCCTCAGTTTAATCAGAACCTTAGCTTTGCGCTCCTCTACTGTTTCCTCTTCAAGACTCAAACCCTAAACCTCTTCTCCTATAACATTCCAAAACCTAAACGAGCCATTAAACCTTTAAACTTTGCGCTTTCTAAAGATTATGCGGAGATGTGGCTTAATGTCTTTAGAGTTTCATCCGCTGACAACCGCGAGGTGGGCTGACCTTGAAAAGCTTTTTGGCAAAAACGGAGCATGTGGAGGTTGCTGGTGCATGTGGTGGAAGCTTAAACGCTCCGACTTTCTAAGGCAGAGAGGCGAAGGAAACAGGCGGGCTTTGAAGAGCATTGTCGATTCAGGCGTGGTTCCCGGGATTCTTGCCTATGCAGACGGTGAACCAGTCGGATGGTGTGCCGTAGCCCCAAGAGAGGCTTACCCAACTTTGGAGCGTTCGCGCGTTCTCAAGCGAGTTGACGACAAACAAGTTTAGTCTGTTGTCTGCTTTTTCGTTGCTAAACACTTTAGAGGGAAGGGTGTAACTTCTAAGTTGTTAGAAGCTGCCTTAAAATATGTTAAGGAAAACGGAGGCAAAATTGTTGAGGGTTATCCCATCGAGCCTAAGAAGGGACGATACCGAGCGCATCTGCCTACACAGGCTTGGCTTCCACTTTTCGAAAGGCGGGATTCGTGGAGGTTGTGCGACGCTCAGAAAATCGCCCAATCATGCGATACGTGATAAGCAGTTAACGCTTCTTCGCCGAGACTTGTTTTGTATGCAACGAGGGGGCGGGTTAAACTGAATGATATCCGAAAAAATTATACGCAACTTTAGCGGTAAATAATGTAAGCCTTTAAGGGAGAGAGAAGGGAGATGCAAAAGACCAAATTAACATCTTTAGCGGTTTTGCTTGTCATCTTGCTTGCAGTGATTGCCCCAGCAATAGAGACTTGTGCAGCATCTGACGGTTGGACACAAGTTGCCGTGAGAAGCGTAAAAGCTTACCCAGACCTAGAAGAAACCGTTTGGCAAAAAGTTCCAATAATGCCCCCAAACGGTCCATATGACAAGATAGGCTTGCATAGGCTGGTGAAGAAAGGCATTAAGCCGCTTGGAGTCCTGTTTATTCTGCCGGGAACATGGAGCAACGGCGAACAACTAATTTCAAACCCGCCTGAAGACCCATGGACCAAAGATGAAGCCCATACCCAAGCCATTTACTGGGCGAACAGAGGCTTTGATGTCTACTCCATAGATTACAGAACACACTTTGTACCCATATATCTGAGTACCAGTGAACTTTCGTTTATGTTTGATTGGGGTTGGGACCAGTGGATAAGCGACATAAAAGAGGCAGTTGACAAAGCCAAAGAAGTTTCAGGAGCCAAAAGAATCTACTTGGCAGGCGAAAGCTTCGGCGGGGTAGCAGCAATAAACTACGCCTCAAAATACTGGAAAGAAGATCTGAAAGGATTAATACTGCTTGACCCAGGCGCATCCGGGGCGGCTGTTGTTGGAGTTAAGAATCCCAATCCAACCAATTCGTTTAACCTACCAGCTGCGCTATACGCAATGAATGCAACAGGTGCATGGGGCAGTGAAGTTCATAGCCGGGAAGGAAGCACCGGAGGAATATTCCTATTCCAATATGCTGACAAATATCCAGGCGCCCCCGCAGAATTCCCACCAGGAACTCCGCTTCAGCCTCCAATTAACCCGATAACCGGGAAACCTTGGGCTAACATTGCAGAATGGTGTGCATTCGCCATATACATGGCATGGGGAGCCGGTGTTGTCAGCAACATTTATGGAGGCTATGGAAACGCACTGGTTATGATACACACATGCGCCACGTTTGACAGGTACTGGCCTACAAGGCTCGCTCTCGAAACTACGGCGTACATCGACTGGAAAAACTGTCCATATTTGACGTACGACTTCGACGAACACTACTCTGAAATTGATGTTCCAATACTTGTCTTCCAAAGTGAACGCTTTGGCTATGCCTTGTATGGCAAAATCAATCCTGGAATCGCGAACCCTGACGTAACAGTTAATGTGCTTTGGGGATATGGGCATCTGGACGTTTATTCTGGCGAGTACAGCATGAATGATGTCAGCGCACCAGTATACGAGTGGATGGTTAGCCACAGAATGCTCGTAGGCGTTGGCGGGTTAAACATCAACCACAAATGGATTTGCGGAGAAGCAGCAATTTACATCAACACAACAACAATAGACTTCAAAGTGGACGGCGTGCGCATTCCATGGGTTATCACAAGCCAATGCACCATCAAAACTGTGGAAATCTACAATGGGAAAGGCACGCTCGGCTATGTCAGCGTGCTAATCGCTAAGGACTGCAATGTCGGCGTTGCTGCTGGAACCAACGCGTTTTTCTTAGGCGAACTGGTTTAGCCGCAAAACCGTGCAGATAATAACCCTTTCTTTTTATCTTCTTTAGATTCGAAGCACTACGTTATCAACATATTTCCTTAGGCTTTCTGCAAAGTTGATGATGGTTTCAGGCGGGTAAGGCTTAACCAACCCGTATTTTTTGTCCAGGGTGTCTTCTGGAATGAACTGTTGTAGAGCTAGGGTTTTCGCGTCTTTCACAAGTTCGCCTATCCGCGTTATGTCCGCGGCGTCCACAAACCCTGGAACAACAGTCGTCCTAAACTCGTACTCTACTTTTCCAGTTTTCAAAATTTCAATTGTCTTGAATATGGGGGTTGTGTCTTTTGCTCCTAGAAGCGGATACTTATCCATTGTGGTTTTTACGTCCAACGCTACGTAATCCACGTAGGGTAGGCACTCTTCAAGAACTTGGGGATAAAAACCGTTTGTGTCAAGCTTAACCGCGAAGCCCTTATCCTTCAATTTTTTTAGAAATTTCGGGATTTCCTTATGCATTGTTGGTTCTCCGCCTGTAACGACAACAGCATCCACGTATTTTCTGCGGTTTTCAAGAATTTTGATGGCGGCTTGCTCTTGGAGGAACGGCGGTTTTGGGTCTACGACTATCCGCCAGTTGTGGCAGTAAGGACAGCGAAGATTGCAGCCTGGCGTGAAGAGCACTGAGGCTATTTTGTTTGGGTAGTCTATGAGGCTTGTTTTTTGGAGTCCGCTGAACTTCATTGGTTTTCACTCGAAGAAGGCTTTGTTAAGCAATTATGGGCGTTGCTGTTGCAACCGTCACCGATTTATCAAAAGTTCTGCGGATGGCGAACTCCGCCTGTTTTCCGTCGTTCCACTGGTCTACCGGGCGTAGGTAGCCAACAACCCGCGAGTAGACTTCGCATTTTGCTCCGCATGTTGGACATTGCTTGTGTTCTCCGCTTAGGTAGCCGTGGGTTGGGCATATGCTGAAGGTGGGCGTCAAAGTGAAGTATGGTAGGCGCGAGTTCCAAGTTGCCCTTTTTATCAGTTCAGCGGCTGAAGCCCAAGAGTAAAGCCTCTCACCCAAGTATATGTGGAAGACTGTTCCGCCAGTGTATAGCGTTTGAAGGCTTTCTTGGTGCTCTAAAGCCTCGAACAAGTCGCATTCGTGGTCAACTGGCAACTGGGTGGAATTTGTGTAGAAGGGTTCAGCTCCCTTAGCCAAATATTTCTCATTAGCCACAATAATGTCCGGATACTTGCGCTTATCTATCCTCGCCAACCTGTAGGATGTGCCTTCTGCTGGCGTTGCTTCTAAATTGTAGATGTTTCCAGTTTCCTCTTGGAAGTCGGCGAGTTTTTCACGCATAAACATGAGCACTTTCACGGCGAATTCTCTTCCTTCTGGCGTGGCTATGCCGAAGCCGAAGAGGTTTAGGATTGCCTCGTTCATGCCGACCAAACCTATTGTTGAGAAGTGGTTTTTCCAATATTTTCCAAAGCCTTCTTTAACGTTTCTTAGGTAACGCCTCGAGTATGGGTATAAACCGTTTTCCGTGAAGTTTTCAAGAACTTTCCGCTTTATTTCGAGGCTGTCTTTGGCTGTTTCCATGAGGGCTTCTAAACGCTGGAAGAACTCGTCCTCATCCTTAGACAAGTAGCCAATCCTAGGCAGGTTAAGCGTTACAACGCCTATCGAACCAGTAAGCGGATTAGCTCCAAAGAAGCCTCCGCCGCGCTTGCGCAGTTCCCTATTGTCTATTCTTAGGCGGCAGCACATGCTTCTAACATCTTCGGGTTTCATGTCGCTGTTTATGAAGTTTGAAAAGTAGGGAACGCCGTATTTGGCTGTGACTTCGAAAACTTTTTGGACAACGGGTGATTCCCAACCGAAATCCTTGGTTATGTTGTAGGTTGGAATTGGGAAAGTGAAAACTCTTCCTCTAGCGTCGCCTTGCTGCATAACGTTGGCGAAAGCCATGTTAAACATGTCCATTTCAGCCTGCAAGTCTCCATAAGTTTCGTCCATGACCTTTCCAGCGAATAAAACAGCCTCGTTCTTCATGAATTCTGGAACAGTCAAATCCAAAGTGACATTCGTGAACGGGGTTTGAAATCCAACGCGGGTTGGCACGTTCATGTTGAAGAAGAATTCTTGTAGGGCTTGCTCCACCTCTTTCTGGTTTAATCCATCATAGCGTATGAACGGCGCAAGCAAAGTGTCGAAGTTGCTGAAGGCTTGGGCTCCTGCGGCTTCTCCCTGAAGCGTATAAAAGAAGTTCACCACTTGCCCTAGGGCTGTTCTAAAGTGTTTTGCTGGTTTGCTCTCGATTTTTCCAGATACACCTCCAAAGCCTGTTAGCAGCAAATCCCGTAGATCCCAGCCTACACAGTATGGTCCCAACACGCCTAGGTCGTGGATGTGCATGTCCCCGGAAAAGTGGGCTTCTGCAATGTTTGGTGGGTAAATCCGCGTTATCCAGTATTTGGCTATGACTGTTGATGAGAGGTAGTTGTTTAAGCCCTGCAGCGAGTAGCTCATGTTGGAGTTTTCTTTAACCCGCCAGTCTTCTATTTCCAAGTATTGGTCTACGAGGTCTGCGGAGCTTAAGAGGGATGCTAACTCCCGAAGGTCTTGATGCTGCTTCCTATAGAGGATGTAAGCCTTTGCTGTTCGCGCATGCCCGTTTTCTATTAAAACTTTTTCTACAAGGTCTTGGATTTCCTCAACTGTTGGGACTCCTTCCTCTCCAAAACGCTTTTTGAGGATTTCAACAACTTTGTCGCTTAATTTTTTGGCCAGTTCGCGGTCTTTTCCGCCTACAGCCCTGGCGGCTTTCCAGATGGCGTTTGTTATGCGTTCTTGGTCGAAAGCCTCTAATTTTCCATCGCGTTTTCTAACAAACTTCATTTTTTCACCTCTTGAAGCACGCGGCGAAAGTCTTCTGGCTCCTCGAACTGGCGGTAAACCGATGCAAAGCGAATGTAGGCTATGCGGTCAACTTTCTTCAAATGTTTCATGACGAGGTCTCCGATTTCTTGCGAGGAAACTTCTTCCTTGCCTAAAAGCATCAAATCTTGCCTTACGCGCTCTGCTATTTCCCGAATTTGGTCCATTGTCACTGGTCTTTTTTCGCATGCTTTTTGAAGCCCGCGGATTATTTTGTTTATGTCAAAGCGTTCTATACGCCCGTCTTTCTTTTTCACCATAAGCTCTATTGTTTCAACATACTCGTATGTTGTGAAGCGTTTTCCGCACTCTGCGCATTCCTTCCTTCTCCTAATCGTGTTATCTGGCGAATCCCTTGTTTCAAGGGTTTTTATGTCATTGGAGCCGCAGTATGGGCATTTCATACGCTTCACTTTCGCGCGTGCTTCACAAATTAGTGTTTTACTAACCAAAGTAGACGCTAAATATAGAGTTTAATTATATAAGATGTTTCTACAACAACATTGAAATAGCTGAGTCTGCTTGCTAAAGGAACATGTTACGTGTAAACATGATTAAAGAAAACGAATAACACTAAAATACGCCTTTTTCGAAAGAAGAACTTCAGTTTGCGCCTTTTCAGAAACCGCTTAAAACTTTCCTTGGGGAACGGGAATTTATGTCGAGTTTTGGAATATTTTTCTTCGGAAACAAGTGTATTATAACTTAATACACGAGATAGAGTCATGGTGAAAACATGATGCACACAACAAACCTAATAAATCACCTGAAAACAAAGGAAACCGTTTTAAAAATGAAGATAATAGAAAAGGAGAGGTCAAAAAGGGAACTAACTGCAACAGAAATTCTAAACCTTAAGCTGCACAAAAACCTTCTGAAAAGCATCTACACCGCCCTTTGGGCGCTTCACCTGTTCAAAACTTCCCTACTCGTAACTAAAACTCCATTAACCACGTTAAAATCAATTTTGAAGGGCAGTGTTTTGCAGAAATAAATTGCTAGAAATAGTGTTAGGGTTTCGCAGTTTCTGAACTTAGCTCCCTCACTCTGGCCTCTATAAACTCCGCAACCTTCTCTTCACTGTATTTCCTCTCCTCTTCCTGCTTCCTAAGCTGATCCCTTATTTTTTGAAGGACATCGTCCATGTCAAAGGGCTTTAGTATGTAGGCGTCTGCACCCTTGTTTACGGCTTCTATGGCATTCTGGAGGGTTGGATAACCCGTTATAATTATTTTCCGCGTTTTAGGAACGGCATCCTTCATCTTTGTCAGAAGTTCTGTTCCTTCCATGTCCGGCAGTCTAATGTCAATCAGCACCAGATTGTAGAAGCTCTTTTTTGTTTTTTCTATGGCTCTTTTGCCGTTTTCCACTGCCTCAATGACGTAGCCTTCATCTTCCAGTATTGTGGTGAGCACTTTCCTTATGTTTTCGTCGTCGTCAACAATAAGGATTCTGGCTTTTTCACCCATATTTTTTCACCTCCCTCTTCCATTTTCGGCTTAATCGGAACTGTTACCGTGAAGGTTGTTCCCTTTCTAAAATTGCTTTCCACATTTATGCTGCCTCCATGGGCTTCCACAAAACGTTTGCATATAGGTAAGCCAAAGCCCATCCCCTTCGCTTTTGTTGTGAAAAGCGGCGTCCAAAGGTTCCTCAAAGTCTTCTTTGACATGCCTATTCCTGTGTCTGAAAAGACAAACTCCACATTATCCCCAACCATCCTGCTTGTTATTGTAAGGGTTCCTCCCTTTGGCATGGCTTCTATGGCATTTCTTATTATGTTCAGGAAAGTGCGCTTCAACTTTCCAACATCAACTTCAATTCTTGGCTTGTTCTCGGTTAGGTTTACAACATGCACGTTTTTTGGAACTTTAATGGCAGACAATGTTTCTCTAACTATGGATTTCGGGTTGCTTTCAGCCAGTTCAAGTTTTATCTCCCTTGAATAATCCAAGAGGTCGTCTATTATCTTGTTCGAGTAGGCTATGTTCTTTTCCATAAGGTCTAACATTTCCCTTATCTTGCCGTCTGTTTTCGGGGTCAAGCGCTTTTTCAAGTAATAGGCTGCTCCAGCGATGCTCGTTAACGGGTTACGCAAGTCATGCCCAACCATCCCAGCCAACTCGCCTATAACCGCCATCCTCTGAGCCTTAAGTAACTGTACCTGAGATTCTTTAAGTGCGCGGGTTCTTTCCTCAACTTTTTGTTCAAGCTGAGTGGCATAGACCTCAAGCTCTTTCTTTGTCTTCTCCAAATTTTCAATCAGCCTAGCGTTTTCAATGGTTATGGCTGCCTGATGCAGAAAAAGTTCCAATGGAATAAGGCTTTCACGTGTTGGTTTGCGCCCGTCCACTGGGTCGTCCATGATTAGAATACCGACAATTCTGCCTTCAGGTGTGCGGAGGGGAGCATAAAGCAGGTCTTGCGGATGCCAGTCAACCATATCCTCCTTTGAAAGCCTGCTGAAAACACCTGTGGATGTTGTCGCCATGTCTGGTGGTGTTTCTGGTGAAACACCGTGGACGTTTTCCCGAATCCATGGGTCGCTCCATGGAAGGTAGTAGAACTCTCCAATCCTGTATTTTTCAAATTTTGGTCCTAGTCGCTCTCTCCAAACATGTCCAGGTGCTTTTCTCTTTATTAACAGGTCCATTTCTTTCTTTGTTAGTCCTACAGCGACGAAGTCTGTTCCTTCAAGGTTTTCGTCTCTAAGGGAGATTACAACTCTTCTCCACCCGAACTTTTGGATGGCTTCCGCAATAACCTTTAACCTTTGATGCATGTCCTTTATGTTCATAATTTTAGCTGAGTTTTTCATTAAGTGCTCCATTCTTTTTGAGAGTTTTCTCAGCTGTTCTCTTCTTCTGAAGTTGGTTAGGGCTATAGCTGTGTGGGAGGCGAGGATTTCAAGCAGTTCCTTGTCTTCCTCGTCGAAAGCTGCAACTCTTTCACCTTCCGCGTTTAAAACGCCTAGAACTTTGCCGCCCACTTTTATTGGCACAACCAACTCGGAGCGTAAACTTTTAAAGCCGGCTGGAACGTATGCTTTTTCTCTTCTTACGTCTTTGACGATAATAGATTTGCCAGTTCTAGCCGCTCTGACTGTTATGCCTTCTTTTCCATCTAATCGTAGGCTGAATGTTTGTTTTTTCCTCAACCTGTGGGTTGCTACTAGTTGAAGCTCTTTTCCTTCAACCAAGAGGATGTCGACAAATTTGTAACCTAGAGCTTTTTCCATGGCTTTCAGCGTCAACTTTGCGATTTCCTTTATGCTCTTTGCCTTGTTTAGGCTTCTGCCGTAAGCGTTCAGCGCTGAAAGTTTTTCCTGCCTTTTATGGTTACTTATGGCGATGGCAACGTGAGAAGCTAGAGTCTCTAGGAGTTTTACGTCTTCTTCGCCAAAGGCTGCAAGCTTTCTGCTTTCCACATTTAGGACTCCTAAAACCTTTCTTCCCAGTTTTATTGGAACTGCCAACTCGGAGAGTATGGCTTCTCCGCCCTCCACGTAAGCCTCGTTCTTTCTGACGTCTGGAACGAGGATTGGTTTGCCTGTTCTTGCTGTTTTGACTGTTATGCCCTTCTCTCCATCAAGCGGCAACTTAAGTGAGGGAATTTTCGAGTATCCTCTGTAGGCTGCCAAATTAAGCATGTTTCCTTCAACAGTGAAAATTGAAGCGTATTCGAAGCCTAAAATTTTCTCCATGGCGTTTAGGGTTAATTTGAATATTTCCCCAAGGGTTTTTGCTCTGCTCAAGTTTTGGGAGTACTTGTTCAGCGTTGAAAATCTTTCTTCAAAACGGATTTTTTCTTCTTCTAACATTTTCCGCTTGGTTATGTCAATTGCCATTTCAAAGCGGACAGGCTTTCCCCCAGCCCACGGGATTGCTTGGTCTATACATTTATACCAATGCTTGTTTCTTAGGTTTTGGAACTCCCACACGTGGATTTTTCCAAGGTTTTCTCCGAAGATGTACTTGTTTGTGCAGAAAGAGCATGGTTCGTTTAGGTTTTGGAGGGCTTTGTAACATTTTTTTCCTAAAATTTCGCTACCGCATCTTTCCCTAATCTTCTTGTTGACGAAAAGTATTTCATAAGTGTCTGGGTCTGAAACGTATACTAATTCATCTAATCCATCAAAAAGGATGTAGAACTTCTCCTGTGTGTACTCGGGTTTCCACGCGTTTACCATTTTTACGCGTCCTTTTTTGATGCGAGGCTTCTTTTCAGGTTTTCAACGCAGTTTAAAAAGTCTAGGTATTCGGTGTCTTCGAATTCTAAATCTAGCACGCTATAAAGCCTTTTCACAATGAGTTTCTCAATGTATATGGCTCCTGTTCCGAAAAGCTTTTCCAGAGCCTTTGAAAACTCTGCTAATTTTTCTGGGATTTCATCCCTCTTCACCTTGAAGGATAGTTCAATGTGGAAAAGTATGGCTTGTTTTGGAGAGTCTCCAAGGGAAGATAATCCTTCGTCTATTGCCTCTAGAAGGGCTTTTTGGAAACTTTTGGTTGACACTTTTGATTCCTCAAATGTATTGAATCGTGCGACATTAAATTCTTTTGAAGAGATAAAAATCCCTTATGAATCAAAAATACATACTAACTAGAGGTTTGCAGATGCCTTTCCGTTTCGTCATTTCTTGGCGAAAGCGCGTTTGGCGGCTTCCACGTAATCAACAAATTCAAGTTCTTTGCTTGAATCCCAATCTAGGGGTTTGCCTATCCTCTCATACAACTTTTTCATAATAATAATTTCTAGGAATTTGGCTCCAGCTCCGAAAATCTTCTCAAGTCCATCTGCGAAGACATCAACGTGGCTTGGGATTTCTTCTTTCGAAACTTTGAATTTGTTTTCAAGATGGAAGTATATGGCTTGTTTCGCTGAGTCTCCGAGGGAAGCCAAAGCTTCGTCTACTGCCTCAAGTAAAAGCTTGTCGAATGCTTTGGTTCCCACGTTGAATTCCTCTGAATCCCTTTTTCTTATCTAGTATTATAAAACGGTTATGGAGATTTAAATTTAATTAGCAATCCCGCTGATTCTGATTTTGATTTGAAATTCGAACAAAAATTATAAGCGTTAAGGGGCTTTGCTTTCTCTTGTTCCGCGGACTTTTTCCTTTATTAGGCTTAGCTCCTTGGCGTAGTCCATTAATGCCATTCGCATGGTTTCGCTTTCGCTTGTTCCCAGCCTCCTAGCGAGTTCGTCTAGGATTTCTTTTTGTTCTTTGCTTAGGACTACTTTGACTATGCGTTTTTTGGGCATTTTATTCGCCAATCCGCATATCACATATAGTTTGTATATTAAGTATATTAGAAACATTTAAAAGACTTTCGCAGCAACAATATAACAAGAAAAAGTGGTGAAAAATGAAAACTTTAAGAATTTCAGACGACATCCACCAGAAACTAACCGCCTTATTAGGCGAGTTAATGGCTCAAACAAGCAAAATGCAAACCTACCAAGACGCTATAGAGGCAATGCTTTATCAATCGGTTATTCTGCCGCCTGAACTCCTAAACGAAGTTGAAAAATTCATCCAGACGCATAGGCATAGGGGCTACACAACAAAAGAGGAGTTCATACGCCAAGCCGTGCGTTTCATGCTCAATTGGGAGTCAAGCGCCTATGAGCATATAGAAATTCCAAGAGAAGACTACGAAAGGCTCAATGAGGCTGTGAAAAAGATGAATACGCCATATGCCAACGCTGAAGACTTCATCCAAAAACAAGTGCAAAAAGTGCTGGAGAAATATGAGGAGTGGCTTAAAGAAAGAGGCGAAAAAGAACCGTGAGCCGCGCAGTCCTAAACCTCATATTAGCCGAAATGAACATTTTGCTAAGCGAAATCGAAATTGAACAACTGTACAACGAGTTAACAGCCTATTTTGGGCTGATAGGCGCATATGACGAGTGTCAAGCCCTAGAAAACGCTTGGCGAGACCCATACAACAGACGTGAGATAGAAGAGTTCATAAAAGCATGGCTAAAAAGAAAACAAAAGAAAAGAGAAGAAACAATAACAGGAATAGTCTAACAACAAAACAAGCCATCATTTCAAGCATAAGCCTTCTCATATAAACGCCAAAATTTGCTGTTGGGCTTTTCTGCTGTCCCGTAGAGTGTCCATTCCTCTAGCCCGTTTGTTGTACAATTCGCCTTTTCATTTTCTATTCGCTATTCTTTTTGTGGCTGGTGAAAGTTTGCCTTGGGAAATAAGCGACAACTACATCCGAAGCGGTCACCGAAGCCCAGAAGAGTTTCAGCCCGAAACTTTGCGCACTATAATGCTTAGCGAGGATGAAGGGATTAAGGCGGTTGTTGGCAAGCCTAAGGGCAAGCATACAATGGAGGTGCAAAGCTACCTTTTCGACACAGCCAAAGGCTGGACTTTGGAGAAAGCCAAAGCATGGTTTAATCAACACCATAAAGACGAGAAGAGGCGAGAGCATTTTTGTGCAATAGTGCCCTTCAGAGTTTTAGAAAAAGTTGTTGACAAGCCACTACGCATTAAGGGCATCGCTCTTACGGCTGGCATGAGCCGCAACTTCAACATTTACACGCCAGAAGAACTCCAAGCCTTCGCTGAAAAGCTTGTTTCTGCGCCAGTCTACGTCGAGCATGTTGCAGTGCCCAACGCCGTAGGCAAAATCACAAAAACAGAGTGGGACGGACAAAACCTATGGTACGAAGCCGAAATATACGACGAGGAAACAGCAGACAAAATCCGAAAAGGCTTAGTTAGGCACGTGAGCATAGGCGCAGACTATGAAGCAATAGACATCTTAGACGGAAAAGTGCCCCACGGCTTACACAACGCGGAGCTAAGCCTTGTGGCGGTGCCAGGCGTTCCAGAGGCGAACATCCAAATCCTTGAAAGGCTTCAAGAAAATCGCTTGGCGGAGCAGAATTTTGAGCCTATAGTTGCTGGCGAATACATTTTAGGGTTTTATCAAGACGCTTCTGCCTTTCTCCCAGAACATTACAGCACGGTTTGGCTTGACCGCGAAAACGGAATCCTCGCCATAACAGGAAAGTTGAGGGCTAACCCAGAAGTCAGCC
>JAVZMA010000008.1:0-62066 GCA_038883475.1 Bathyarchaeia archaeon | reverse complement strand
CCCACCTCTTCGGCTTTTCAATGTACTCTTTGTCAACCTCGTCCGTTGGTATGGTTGACTGAGACAAGTCATAGAGAAGATTATTCAGCAATATTTGTGTCGCACTCATAGGTAGAAATGGCAAGAATAGAGATGCCCCAGCTACGCTGAACATGTTCCCGAAATTTGAACTCGTTCCCATCATTATGTATTTCATGGTGTTTCCAAAGGTTTTTCTACCCTCTAGAACCCCGTCATGAAGCACTGTTAAATCGTTTCGCAGAAGTATGATGTCAGCGGACTCTTTTGCAACGTCCACGGCGTTGTCCACCGATATGCCAACATCAGCGCTCCTCAGCGATGGGGCATCATTTATACCGTCTCCCATGAAGCCTACAACATGCCCGTTATTTCTTAAAGCATTTATTATCCTGTCCTTCTGGGCTGGCGTGACCCTGCAAAAGACGTTTGCTTCCTCAACAACCCTTACAAGGGCATCGTCATGCATCTGAGCAATCTCGTTTCCAACAACTATTCCCTTAATTTCAAACCCCAAATATTCGCAGACTTTCCTAGTTACTAGTTCATTGTCACCTGTGAGAATTTTCAATTCTACGCCAGTATTCTTCAAAAGCTGCAAGGATTCTTTCGCCGTCTCTTTCGGCGGATCCAAAAAGGCTATAAACCCTAAAAACACCATGTCGTTTTCGTCACTGGTCGCGTATACTGCCTTCTCTTCTCTTAGGCGTTTGTAAGCTATACCTAATACTCTGAGCCCTTCCGTGCTTAGTTCAATGTATTTCTGCTCAATCTTTCTGCGAACTTCCTCGGTTATGTCGGCTATAACTTCCCTCGCTTCATAGTAAGAGCAGACTTTAGCAATCTCTTCTGGAGCCCCTTTGGTGATCATAAATCGTTGATCTTGGTATTCAACCACGATGGATAGGCGTTTCCGCACAAAATCGAATGGCATCTCATCAATTTTTTGATAATCCTTCACATCTATTTCTCTAAACTTCAGTATGGCGTCATCAAGGGGGCTTTTCAACCCCGTTTGGTAATAACTGTTTAAGTAAGAGTATAATAGCACTTTTTCGTTCTCCTCTCCATCGATATCCACGTGAAGCATTAGTTTTATCTTGTTCTCAGTCAGCGTCCCCGTCTTATCCGTGCATAAAACATCCATGCTGCCGAAATTTTGAATGGAAGCTAAACGCTTTACAATGACACCTTTCTTAGCCATCGCAACTGCGCCTTTAGAAAGGTTTACAGAAATTATCATTGGCAAAAGTTCAGGTGTTAAGCCGACAGCCAAAGCTACAGCGAAAAGAAGCGATTCGAGCACGCTACGCATGTAAAGAGCATTAATGAAAAAGACAAATAGGACGAGTAGGAAGGTTACCTGCATTATCATGTAACCGAAACTTTTAATTCCCCTCTCAAACTCCGTTTCAGGCTCCCTTACGACAAGCCTCTTCGCAATTTTCCCATACTCCGTGAGGCTTCCAGTTTTCACCACAACGGCAATTGCAGTTCCGCTCACAATAGATGTTCCCATAAAAAGATAGTTATTCCATTCTGTAATAGAAGTCTCCTTAGATTTTAATGTCGAAACCATTTTTTCCACAGGAAAAGATTCGCCAGTTAATGCAGACTGGTTTACAAACAAATCCTTTGCGTTTATCACTCTGGCGTCTGCTGGCACGATGTCGCCTGCTGAAAGATATATTATATCGCCTGGAACTATTTCCGGCAGCCTCACTTCACGTTTGACACCGTCTCTGAGCACGGTGGCTGTGGTTGTCACTCTCTCCTTCAACATTTCAGCGGCCCTTTCAGCCTTAGACTCTTGGTAAAAGTCGAGTACGACGCTTAGGATTACTATTGAGAACACGATGGTGGCGCTGGGGATTTCTCCAAAAAAGCCCGAAATAAGACCAGCAATTAGTAATATAATTACTAAGGGGTTTCGAAAATGAGAAAGGAATTCAACAATAGCAGTCCTCCTCTTTCTCTTGGCAAGCTCATTGTAACCAAAAATTTTTAGACGCCTCTCCACTTCATCCGAGGAAAGTCCAGACAAAGAAGTGCCCAAACGAGCGAGAAGCTCATCTGCTGGTAAGCTCAGAAGCTCGTCAGTGCTCGGCAAAGCCCAGCTTGCGACTTCGCCAACGGTGAGGCTTTCTGTGTCGCGGCTGCTCATTTCCATCATCTTCCATCTCTCTAATCACCTTTAAGCTGGGCTGGCAATCGATTATGGCATGTATCTTTCTTATAAATCATTCTCATCCTCGTTTAATGATGCACCTAAAGCGCATTTCCAAAATCTCAGCTTTGTTCATGGTTTGTTGTTCTGTTCTTGTGTTATAGAAGTATCTTGCAGAAGGAATAAAGCTGACTCTCCAATTTTATTTCTGAAGGGAGTGGGAATATGAGAAAATTTGTTTCATTTGCTTCGATGATGGTTGTGTTAATTGTCATGGTAAGTTTTGGCGCTTTTGGCTCTAATGGTCAACAACCGACTTGTTTGGCTTGCAGCGGCAGCGGCGGCGTTGTCGACAAAGCCCCTTGTGAAGCATTTGTTGTTAAAGTTTCTTTCAAAAACACTGGACGAAACGACGGCACATGGTCTGTTAACATAGCCTTTGAAGGTGAATTGTGGACTTGGAGTGGAACACCACAAAACTTGACACTTAAACCAAACCAATGGAAAACTTTGACGTGGAAAGGCACAGTTCCATGCAATGCTCCTATAGGCTCTGTTGCAAGGCTCATAGTCTACTACAACGATTCCTTCACAGCATTAGACTGGTGGATTCACGTGGTTCCAAACGCAGAGTTAACCATAACCTCAAGCAAAGTGGAATAGACACGCGGAAAACGTCATGGTAAATATGCTTTGCAATTAACCTTAGAGCAAGCGCGTTTTTAGTTAAAAATGTCATAAAAACTGATAAATACAAGCCTCCTTATTGCCAACTATGGGAGAAAAATTAAAAATCGCATGCGGAGTATTCGCCGCAATAAACTTCTCTAACCAACCCATATTCCCCTATATATACTGGGGTTTAAGGGCGCAAAATCACCGAGGACACCAATCCCACGGTTTCCTCACATACAATGAAGGAAAATTTTTCGTCTACAGAGGATTAGACCTTGTCCCAAAAATAAAAACAAGCTCAATCCAAGAATGGTTTGGACGTTTACCGGGACCTATAGGCATAGGAAACGTTAGGTATACAACATCTGGAAAGTCGGATGAGAAATCGTTAATAAAAGGCACACAGCCCATTACAGCCTCCAAAAACGGTTTAAAACTCGCCATCTCCTTCAATGGCAACATTGTCAACGTCTTTCAACTAAAAAGGGAAATGCGCAAACACTTTAGGGATTACTCATGCCAGTCGGATGCAGAGTTAATATGCCACAAACTCCTAATCGAACTAACAAAAAACAAGGACATTGCAAAAGCTGTTAAAAACTGTATGCAAGAAATGGATGGAGCCTTCTCCATAGCTGGAATAACGAACAAAGGAGAGCTCTTCGCCTTCAAAGACCCGCATGGAATAAGACCATTATGCGCTGGACACAGCGCTGACGGAACCACATACGCCTTCTCTTCAGAAACTGCAGGTCTCGACATAAACAGTTTAGAAAGGGATTTTGAACTTGAACCGGGCGAGCTTGTAAAGGTTTCCAGAGAAGGATTTGAAAGGGAACAGCTTGTAAAAGGAGCGCAAAAAGCTTTTTGCGCCTTTGAATTTGCGTATTTCGCCAGACCAGACTCAAGATTTGACGATAGATATGTTTATGAAATACGTGAGGAGTTTGGAAGAAATCTTGCCAGAGAAAACCCTGACGTTATTAGGGACGCAGACATGATACTTTCCATGCCTGAAACTGGCGATGATTCAGCCTTCGGCGTTCATGAAGAGTCTGGGTTAAAGTGGGAGAGGGCTTCCCGCAGACACCGTTACGTCACTGAACGCGCCTTCATACTCCTAAACAGAGAACGGTACGCGACAATAGACAAAAAAGTCAACATTCTCTCGTCAAAGGTTAGGGGAAAACGTGTAATAATAACCGACGACAGCATAGTTCGCGGCGACACAACAAAAGTTGTAATTGAGAAACTGCGAAGGATGGGCGCCAAAAAAGTTTACGTTTTCGTCACCTTCCCAAGAATTATTGGACCATGCTTCTATGGTATTGACATGTCAACCTATAGCCAATTAATAGGTGCAAAGCACGATGCTGAGGAAATAGCGAGAATCATAGGCGCAGACGCCGTATGTTATCAGTCTATAGACAACTTTGTTAGAGCGACGGGCTTTCAACGGAACCAGCTATGCCTCGGATGTGTTACTGGCAAGTATCCAACGCCTTTCGCTCAGAAAATAGCGGATGAAATGAAGAAGCGCTTTCTTGCTGGGTACGAAGAAACCGAAAGACTTTACGAGATGGCAGAGCTTGCCGAAAACCTCACAAACTAAATTAGAGGCTTGGGCGTTTATCCTTTAATTTAAAAGGTGCTTTGAAATGGAGAAGGTCAGCATACTCGTAGTTTCTTACGGAGCGAGAGAAGCCGCCATGGTTGACGCATTTGCAAGAAGCAAAAACTACGACGTGGAATTGTATATCGCGGACAAACAACGCAACCCATTCAATGTTGAAAGAGCCGCCAAACACATCGTTATACCGGACTTAAACATTGAAGAAATCTGTAAATTTGCAGAAGCAAACAAAGACAAAATAGACTTCGGCATAGTTGGTCCAGAAAAGCCAATAATCGACGGCGTCCGCGACCTTGTAGAAGAGAGAACTGGCATACCCCTAATTTGTCCAAAGAAGGAATACGCCATAGAAGCAAGCAAGGTTCAGCAGCGAATGCTCTTTCAAGAAATCATCCCCGAAGTTAACCCACGTTTCAAAATATTTGACCCAAAACACTACAAAACAGAAGACGCCGTGAAAAAAGCTGTTTACAGCTGGCTTGACGAGTTGCGAAACGAGGCGGTCGTCAAACCAGACAAGCCTGCTGCTGGAAAAGGCGTGGGCGTCTGGGGAGACCACTTCGCAAACCGCGAACAACTCCTAGAACATTTTCTGTCAAACTTCCAATATGGCTCAGTTATAATTGAAGAAAAAATAGATGGCGAAGAATCCAGTTTTCAAGCCTTCTGCGATGGCAAACACCTAATTCCACTACCAGAAACCAGAGATTATAAACGCGCCTTTGACGATGACAAAGGACCAAACACTGGTGGGATGGGCTCCTACAAAGATGTTGAGGAATTTTTACCGTTCATGACAAAGGCAGATAGAGAAAAGGAACTGCAAATAGTAAACACGCTTTTTGAAAAATGGAAAGAAAAAGCGAGAGACCCATCTTGCTTTAGGGGCGTCCCCCTCTACGTGGCTTTTATGCATACAGGCAAAGAACCAAAAATCTTAGAAAACAACAGCCGCCCGGGAGACCCTGAAATAATAAACATTCTGCCAATTTTGAAAGATGATTTCGTTGATGTTTGTTACAAGATTCTGGAAGGCAACTTAACGCGAATTGAACTGGAGAAGGCGGCAACAGTTTTAACCTACAAAGTTCCTCCAAACTACGGTGGATACGCAGAGGCTTTTCCAAATCTTGTGAAAAAGGGCGAAATAGGAACACCAGTCAACTTAACAAGAGCATACGCATTAACCAAAAAATATGGTGATAGAATACGCGTTTATCCAGCCTCCATGGAGTTGCGCAACGGCGAAACATATGCCCTAAAATCCCGCGCTGTTGGCGTGATAGGCGTCGGCGGCAGCATCGAAGAGGCTAGGCAAATATCTTTAGAAGGCATAAAGGCCATAGAAGGCGGAGCGCTTTGGCATAGGACAGACATAGCCTCAAAACAGCACATAGAGAAAAGTATAAGGCATATGGAAAGTTTGAGGCGTAAAAAGTGAAGAGAGCCTTCATATCAGACTGTGAAGGTCCAATATCCAAGAACGATAATGCCTTCGAGTTAACAGCCCACTTTGTTCCAAACGGCGACAAACTCTTCACAGTAATCAGCAAATACGATGATGTCCTTGCAGATATTCTCAAAAGACCGCGTTATAGAGCTGGAGACACTTTAAGGCTTATCCTTCCATTTCTCAAGGCTTATGATGTTTCAAACGAGAAAATGCGGGAGTTTTCTGCAAAAAGCCTAGTTCTAATAGCAAACACCAAGGAAACGCTAGATTATTTGCAGAGCATAGCCCACGTCTTCATCGTGAGCACAAGCTACGAGCATTATATAAGGGCGCTTTGCCAAACAATAGGCTTCCCATACGAAAACACCTACTGCACAAAAGTCAACATCGACAAATATGTGCTGCCAGAAAAGGAAATAATTGAACTCAGAAAGATGGCGTTGGAAATTGCGCAAATGCCAGTTATCGAAATCCCAAATGGAGCGAAGTCCATAGAAGACTTTGCGGAAAGAGACCGCGAAACAATTAGGCGTTTAGATGAGATTTTCTGGAAAGAAATGGCGGTGATGGCTTCAAGAAAAATTCTAGAGGAAGTTAAACCTATCGGCGGCTTTGAAAAGGCTGAAGCTGTAAAGAATGCAGCGCAGAGAGTCAACATAGAGCTTTCCGATGTCATGTATGTTGGCGACAGCATAACTGATGTTGAAGCCTTTAGGCTTGTAAAAAACAGTGGTGGTTTAACGGTCTCATTCAACGGCAACCAATACGCCGTAAAAAACGCTGACATCGCCATCTTATCAGAAACCAGCTTAACCACAGCAGCAGTTGCAGACATCTTCTGCAGATTTGGAAAAAACCAAGTCTTTGAGCTAGTTGAAAATTGGAGCCGCGAAACACTGGCTAAAAGCCAAATAAACCCGAACTTGCGCGAAAAACTGCTCCAGTTATACCCGCAAAAACTGCCCAAACTTAAAATAGTAACCAGCGAAAATATGGATGTTCTGGCAAAAGAAAGCACGGAATTCAGGAAAAAAGTGAGAGGAGAAGCCATTGGGAGACTGGGGTAATGGTTAAGGAAGTCCTCATAGAGGACACTTATGCAGAAGCCTTTGAAGGAATCTACTGCCGCGTAATCGTAACGGCAGACGACAAAGAAACTTTGAGGAAAGCAGCTGAAGACGCCACAGCAACCCCATCCATAGTTATTGGAAGAGTGGAAGGCGGAATCGAAAAATGGCTAACTGAAAAAGAAACACCTGATAAACGCAAAGGTGCATTAATCCAGTTCTGGGGCGGAATAGACCAGAAGAAAGGCTTCTCTGACTCTCTTAAAAAGTTTGAAATCGAGCTTTCCTACAGAATACGCCAAGACATTCTTGTTAAACCCTTCACTGCAATTTTTGACGCGTTGCCGAAAGCTGAAGGAAAAATTGACATGATGGAACGGGTGGGGCATTGCGGAGACGGATATGAATGGACGGAAAAACGGCATGGACGCGAAGTAATAGTTGTTCCCATAATGGTTCCAGACTTCATAATTGAACGCTATTTAGGCTATGCCCACGGCGTTATGGGCGCCAACTTCTGGATAATGTGCAAAACCAAAGAAGCCCTAAGAGAGGCGGGTGAAAAAGCCCTAAAAGCAATACATGAAGTTGAAGGCGTTACAACACCCTTTGACATATGCTCAGCTGGCTCCAAGCCCGAAACACGCTATCCATGGATAGGGCCGACGACAAACCACCTATACTGTCCATCGCTGAAAAAAAAGCTTGGCAAAGAATCCAAAGTTCCTGAAGGCGTCGGCTTTATCCCAGAAATAGTGATAAACGGCGTTTCATTAGATGCTGTGAAAAAGGCTATGAGGGCTGGCATAGAGGCAGCGTCAAACATCGAAGGTGTGGTTAAAATTTCTGCTGGAAACTACGGTGGAAAACTTGGCGAATACAAGATTTATTTGCGTGAGCTGTTAAAATGAAAAGCTTTGATGTTGTTGGTTTTGGGGCGTTAAACGTTGACAAACTTTTCAGGGTGAATAAGATAGCTGGAGCCGAAGAAGAAGGCTTCATAAAGGATTTTAAAGAGGCATGCGGGGGTTCAGCAGCCAACACAATAGTGGGTTTAGCACGGCTAGGCTGCAAAGCTGGCTTTATAGGGAAAGTTGCCAAAGACAGTGAAGGCAAAATGCTAATCCAAGATTTTCGCCGAGAAGGCGTCGACACGGATGGGATAATCATCGCGAAAAGAGGCAGAAGCGGAAAAGTCATGGGGTTCGTGGACGAAAAGGGCGAAAGAGCGTTATATGTTGACCCTGGCGTGAACGACACAATAGAATTTGAAGAAATAGACAAGGATTATGCTTTTAACACGCAATTTTTGCATTTAACCTCTTTTGTTGGAGAAAAATCCTTCCAAACCCAGAAAAAGCTTGTTAGTACACTTCCAGAAAGCGTTAAAGTCAGCCTAGACCCGGGCGAGCTTTATGCAAGAAAAGGTTTTGATGCGTTAAAACCCATATTGAAGCGCGCTTTTGTTTTGATGCCAAACCAGAACGAGCTCAGATTGCTAACTGGCGTTTCCGATTATCGGGAAGGCGCAAAACTCCTATTGGAGAAAGGCATCCAAATAGTTGCTGTCAAACTTGGAAGCAGAGGCTGCTATGTGACTGATGGACAAGAAAATCATGTGATAGATACATTCAAGGTTAAGGTTGTCGACACGACTGGTGCTGGAGACGCCTTCTGCGCCGGTTTCCTTTACGGCTTGATTAAGGGCAAAAGCCTTTACGAGTGTGGACAGTTGGGCAATTTTGTGGCTTCGCGTTGCATAATGAAGATGGGTGCTAGACCTGGGCTTCCACGGCTTAAAGATTTAAAATTTCTTGGTTAAGTGCTCAACTAGGCTTTCGAATATTAGTTTTCCATCACCGTACTGCGGCAGTTGCCTATGTCTAGTCCAGTCTGGCTGTTGCCACCAGTAAAACGCTCTTTCTGGGTGGGGCATCAAACCAAAAACCGTTCCTTCTGGATTGCATATTCCAGCAATGTCGTGGAATGAACCGTTCGGATTTGCTGGGTAACTGCCTTCCGCATATTCGCCATTTTTCGTGCAGTAGCGGAAGACGAGCTGGTCGTTCTCGTAAAGCCTTTCCAAAAACTGTTTTTCCTTCTCCTTTGCGAAGATGAAGCGTCCCTCTGAATGAGCAACCGGCATGCGAAGAACCTTGCCCTCTGAAATTTTCCATGTAAAAATACACTTTCCTTTGTTCTTGTGCTTGAGGTAAATCCAACGACAATTGTAGCCCGGCGGAACATTCGTGGCTAAAGCAGCCTCTGGATACAGGCTTATTCCCTCAAAACCCGGAAGCAAACCAGCTTCGACAAGCACTTGAAAGCCGTTGCAAATTCCGAGGATGGGGTGATTTTCCTCTACAAAAGCTTTCAATTCCTTCTCCAACTTCGCCATAATCCACTTAGCCCAAATGGCGCCAGCCCGCACATAATCTCCATATGAAAAGCCTCCTGGAAAAATTAACGCGTTATATTCCAGCAAGTTCTTTTTCTTAACCAACTCGTTTACATGCACTATGCGGGCTTGAACGCCGAGTTCTTCACATGCACGTTTGGTTTCTGCATCGCAGTTTGTTCCACCTACGCGCAAAATACAGATTTTGACATCTTCGGTTTTCAAAGCTAAACCCCGCTGCTTAATGTTCTTTTCCAACTTGTCAGCAAATCATCGATTAAAGCGTCAACAACAATTTTTCCTTTCAAGCCTTTAATTCGCAGTCGCGGTTTCTCGACGACTTTCCCTATATTAGCGTAAGCTTTTCCCCTCATCAAAGCTTCAAATTCCTTCTTGGCTTTAGGTGAAACTTCAACAAGAAAACGACTGTTCGACTCAGAAAACAAGATGAAATCATCACGGTTTAAAGCTCCACAAGGAACTTTCTGCAAGTCCAGTTCTAAACCGTAGCCGCCAGCACAAGCCATTTCCGCCGCAGCCACCGCTAACCCACCTTCAGACAAGTCGTGACATGCCTTAACAAGCCCCAAATCAATGGCTTTGGTGATTGCCTTGAAGGTTTTCTTCGCTGTTTTTGGGCGGACTTTAGGCACATTTTTTCCTATAAAGCCCTTCAGCCTATAATATTCGGAGCCGCCGAGCTCGTTGAAAGTTTCGCCAACAATATATATTAAGTCGTTGGGTTCTTTCACGTCAACAGAAACCGCCAAACGAACATCTGGAATTATCCCAACAGCCGTAATCAAAAGCGTAGGCGTCACTGGACCCAGCGGAGACTCGTTGTATAGGCTGTCCTTTCCCGAGATGAACGGCGTGCCAAAAGCTGTTGCAAAATCGTAACATGCCTCACAAGCCCTAACAAGGCTTCCAAGCCTTTCGGGTTTTTCAGGGTTGCCCCAAGTAAAGTTATCCAACAAAGCTATTCTTCTACCGCCGACAGCAACATTATTCCTCACTGCCTCGTCTATGGCGGAAGCCGCCATCCAATAAGTGTCAATTTTACCATAACGCGGGTTCATTCCACACGAAACAACCAAGCCTCTCCAAGAATCATCAAGAGGTTTTATAATGGCTGCATCGTTCGGACCTCCATGCTCCCCGTGTAAAGGCTTAAGCACGGTGTTTCCCTTCACTTCATGGTCGTAGGTGCGCACCACACTTTCTTTGCTTGCGATGTCCGGCGAAGCCAAAATCTGCATAAGCGTCTCAGTTAGGTTTTCTGGAATTAGGAAGTTTGGCTCTTCAAAACTTGATGGTTTATAATCTGCTTTTCTAATGGCTTTTGGCGGTTCAAAAAGGAACGGGATGTCAACCTCAGCAACTTTTTCATCATGGTAAAAGATTCTCAAAACCTTGTCAGCGGTGAACTTTCCGATGGCTGTGGCTTCCACGTCCTCTTCGTTGAAGATTTCCAAAACTTTTTCAAGGTTTTCACTGGGCACTATGAGAAGCATTCTTTCTTGGGATTCGGACACGTAAATTTCCCAAGGCGCTAAGCCAGCATATTTTAAGGGAACTTTTTCAAGCCAAACAACAGCGCCACAGTCAAACTTCTTGGCAGTTTCGCCAACAGCGGATGAAAGCCCGCCTCCACCCAAATCGGTTATCGCAGAGGCAAGTTCGAGGTCTCGAACTTTGATTATTGCCCTTTTCAGCTTCTCCTCTTCGATGGGATTCGCAATCTGAACCGCTGGTCTTGAAACTTCCTCCGATTTTTCAGTTAGCTCCGCTGAAGCGAAGGTCACGCCGTGAATACCATCGCGCCCAGTTTTTCCGCCAGCCAAAACTATCACATCATTTGGCTTAGCGTTTTTCTTGAATTTTTTTAGTGGCAATATGCCAATGCACCCGCAGTAAACAACGACGTTCCCCGTGTAGCTCTCGTCAAAGTATATGGCACCGTTCACGGTGGGTATTCCCATGTTGTTGCCGTAACTTCCTATACCCGCCACCACACCCATATAGACATACTTCGGATGTTTAACGCCAAACGGAAGCCTCTCATAATCAAAATCTAACGGTCCGAAACCCAAAACATCAGTGCACGCGATGGGGTCCGCCCAAACCCCCAGAATGTCGCGTATTACGCCGCCAACGCCTGTGGCAGCGCCTCCAAACGGTTCGATTGCAGATGGATGGTTGTGTGTTTCAACTTTAACTGCTATTCCATAGTCTCTTTCGAAACGGATTATTCCCGCGTTATCCTCGAAAACAGAGAAACACCATTTTGGGTTAATTTTTTCTGTAGCCTTCATAATGTAGGTTTTGAGGAGGCTATCAATTTCCTTACCATCCATTATTATTTTGCCTTTGAAGGTTTTGTGAAAACAATGTTCAGACCATGTTTGTCCAATCGTTTGAAGCTCAACATCCGTCGGATTTCGCCCTTGTTTTCGGAAGTACTCTTGGATAGCTTTCATTTCCTGCAAGTTTAAGCCTATTCCCAACTCCTTGCTTATCTCTAACAGTTGCTCGTCAGAAGCTCCAGCCAAATTTATTTCGAAGAGTGGGAAAGGAGTTTTCCTTCGAATGTAGGGATTCATTTCACTTCCTCAATCGTAAACTTGTAATTATCCTTCGTCGGATTCGCCAAAAGCCTCCTACACATTTCCTCAGCCTTAACGCCAGCCTCCTCACGTGAACCCGCTTCAAGAACAACAGTGTAAACCTTACCTACATTAACACTATTAACACGGTAACCAAGCTCTTTCAGTAAGCGCGCTGTAGTTTCGCCTTCTGGGTCGCTGTGCCCGGGTTTTAGACTCACTTCTATTCTTAAACAGTATTTCATAGGCTAAGTTTGATTTCTAGGAAATTTAAACGCTTTCATCATTAACAATGCAAACAGCCTAACATAAAACAAAGTGCTTATCTTTGTAGCGAATTGCTATTTTCCCAGAATCATTCACAAGTCCTATCTGCTCTGCGTGCACTCCAGCCCCATCCAAAACATCCATAGCCCTATCCGCGCTCCCTCTATCCACAACTACTGCGAAACCCCAGCCCATGTTAAAAGTCCTAAACATCTCCTCATCAGTAAGAACCCCGCCAAGCTCCGAAGCAGTTTTTTGAATTAACTCAAAGATGGGCTGAGGCTTAAAATTGTTAAACTCAAAACCCACGCCTTTCGAAAACGCCATTAAGCGGTCAAACTTTAAGTATGCATCGCCAGTGATGTGCACTGCGGCTTTCACCTTAACCTCATCAGCTACTTTCAGCAGCGGCTTAACGTAAATCCTAGTTGGCTCCAAAACCTCATAAACTATTTCTCTGTGAAAGCCTTCCACGGTGTCGAAAGGCTCGTATTTTCCACCCCAATGTTTGAATAAAATTTTCCGTGCAAGAGAAATCCCGTTGCTGTGGATTCCAGAACTCCGCAAGCCTATAACAACATCGCCAGCCCTTAAATCCTTTCCAAAAATAACCTTATCTCTTTCAACTTCGCCTATCGCCGCAAAAACCATGTCAAAACCCTTTCCCTCAACCAACCCTTTTATCAAATCTCTTACGTCGCCTATTTCGCCGCTTGGCACAACACAATTCGCTTCTTCAGCGCCCTTCAATATACCCTTCATCCACTCGCGAACCAAAACAGGATCAGAAACTTGGGCATGAATGTTATCTGCAACGGCTAAAGGTCGGGCGCCTGAACGTATCACATCGTTAACAGCCATGGCAACTCCATCAATCCCAATGGTATCATATTTATCCGCTAACTGCGCCACAAGAACCTTTGTGCCAACTCCCTCAATAACAAGGTCCAGATAACAGTTTTCTCTAAAAGGAAAAATGTTCCCGTATGGAAGCCGAACCACCTCACCATAACGACTAAACCCATAAGTTTTCTCCAAAACAGTCAACGCCCTCTTCGACTCCCTCCTGACCTTTCTGTCAACACCAGCACGAGAATATGTAAATTTTCGAGGCAAAGTCATCCCCTAAATCAAGCAACTAAAAAATTGAGGCTTCACTATAGATATGCGTTTCCTTTAGATATAAAAGAGAGGAGGAAACTCAACACTTCAAGACTTTTTCGATCAATGCTATTTTGCCTTCTGCAAGCAGTACCGTATGTCGCCTGTTTCAAAACCAGCATCAGATAACATGTCTCGCAACACATTGTATTGTTTAAGAAAAGCTAAGCCTTTCTCACGGGCTCTGTAAAAAACTTTCTCTCCCTTGACGTTTGCCTCAACAAAACCCAGCTTATTAAGCGTCTTCAAATATTTTCTAAGCTGGGGATAGTTAACGTTCGTCTGCTTCATTATAAAATACAAACTTGAATCACCAAACTTTACAGCCTCCAATATCAACGCTATAATATCCAGGTAGCTCCTATACTTCTTCTGTGGATGAAAGCGAATTAAACTAATTTCCCTCAAATAATTCGCCATGACATACACCAAAAGTTAGATTGAACATTGAAACAGTTAGGAATTTTTTCAGTAGACTTTGTTGAAAAGAGGGAAAACGAAGCATTTTTAGGCTTCTTTCTTTTCTTTTATTTCAATTGAAACTGTTGAAAAGATGAAAAGCATTGTCGCAACATAAACTAACACGCACCGAAATACAAATCCTGCAAGAAGCCTTAAACTCAGATTGCAAAGATGGCAACATACGCCTCCGCGAAGGCGAATACCAGTATGACCTCGCAAAAGCAATAGCATCCTTCCAGTTGGAACTGCACTTCCCTGACATAAAAGAGCTTGTGGGAAAATTCTACGGGGAAGATAAAGTCAACGATGTCCAGTTCATCCGTAAAATCCAAACAATATTGAAAAAAATGGAGAAAAGCAACGTCGTCAGAATACTGCCAAAAAGTAGACCTTGGGAACTGCAGAGATACGCCCTCACATGCTTCAAGTTTAGAGACAGCGACAAAAACCTCGTAACTTTTGCCACAGAGGAACAAATAAAAGAAAGCCAAAACCTTCTTCGTTCCGCACTAAACCAACAGCAAATAAGCCCAGTCGAAACTGGCAAAACCCGCATAAAAATCTACACGTTGACATTTATTCTAATAGCTTCTTACTTGGTCATCCTTTGGGATTTTATGCAATCCAACGTAAACCCTGCGATATTCATTCCAGCCTTTTCCATAGCAGTTGCATGCTCAATAATCATAGGCAAAATCCTCTCTCGAAGATAATGATCCGTAAACCTTAACACTTAATAGATTACACCATTTACTGAAGAAAAAGGTGATTATAATTGAAAAGAACAACTTTAGCACTGTTAATAGTCCTATGTTTATTCTCCCTAACCCTAAAAAATTATGAGGTATCCGTAAAGGCGAGTCCAACAACGTGGATAGTGGACCCCGTCCCAGGACAAGGCAATTTCACAAGCATCCAAGAAGCCATAAACGCCGCAGATCCAGGAGACACAATTGTTGTGCATAACGGAACCTACCATGAAAACATCCTTATCAACAAAAGCATCACGTTAATAGGGGAGCATAAAGATTTCACGGTTATAGATGGCAACAGAACAGATAATGTCATCTCAGTTACTGCTGACAGAGTGCGCATTAGCGGCTTCACTATAGAGAAAAGTAAGTATCCAGGCAGTGGAATATTCATTGGGATTGCGTCTAATTGTTTAGTACATGATAACAAAATTATTGATAATTATGATGGAATCAGCATACATTCCGCTAGTAATAATACAATAATCGGTAATATCATTTCAAACAACTTTAATGGAATCTTCGCTAGCTCCATGACTAATAGTACGATTTCAAGTAACGCAATCACGTTTAACGCATTTGGTGTTTGCTTATACTACTCTACAGCAAATGTTATCTCGCGCAATGATATTTCGCATAACGACGTTACAGGAATAACTTTTGAATATTCAAAAACTAATGATGTTTGCTATAATACGGTTTATAGCAACTATAGAGGAATAACATTAACCTCTTGTGAAAAAAACGTTATTTACTGTAACAACTTTAACAACTCGATCTTCCAAGTGTCAAGCGATTCCTCAGATATTTGGAGTTATGAAGGTGAAGGGAACTACTGGAGCGATTATGCTGGAAGCGATTTAAACGGAGATGGAATCGGGGATAGCCCGTATATAATTGGCACACGTAATATGGATAGCTTCCCCTTGATGGGCACAGTCTTCAGCTTCCCCATAGATGTATGGGAAAAGACCTATTATGTCAATGTTATTTCCGATTTGTTTATCTCAAATTTAAACTTCGAAGTTGGCAACGAAACTGGAAATAAGATAATGCATTTTACTGTGTTTTCAAAAAATGGTTCTGGTTTTTGCAGGCTGTCAATCCCTGTTGAATTAATGAATTACCCTTACATTGTATTACTTAACGGTACTAGTTTAATTCTTGCAGACTTTAACGCTTCTGAGTTGTATACTCGCGTAGTTTTAACTCATCTGGAAAACGCTCAAGTTTCAATAATTTCTTCCGAAACGCTGCGCCTTTACTATGAACTGCTTGCTAGATACAACGCTTTGAATCAGAGCTATGATGACCTTTTGAGTAACTACCTTGCTCTTTCAGAGGGTTATGCTGTGCTTCGAGAAAGTCTTGATAATTTAAATGCCTCCTATCAGCAACTTTTGTCCATTTACTCCATGCAGGGGCAGATTATCCAAAACTTGGCATACGTCGCTGTATTTTCTGCTGCTATTTTCATAATGGTCACTATTTACTTGTCAAAGCATGCACACGTAAGAGCAATATCCAAGGTGAAGGTGGTTGGGGATGAGGGGTAGCGGGGCATCTGCGCTTGAGTGTACTTTGTATGAGGAGAAGGATGCTGTTGCTTGGGTAACGTTGAATCGTCCAGAAGTGCTTAACGCTTTGAATAAGCGGTTGTGGCGCGAAATTTACGAGAATCTTGACCGCGCCGAGAAAAGTGAAGAGGTTAGAGCGATTGTTATCACGGGTGCGGGTAGAGCCTTTTGCGCTGGCGACGACATAAAAGAAGTTTTCAGTTTAAAAACTCCTGAGGAAGCGAAAACTTTCTTTCTAGAGTTTGCTGCACCAGCTATAACGAAAATTGTTTCAGTGCCCAAGCCCGTGATTGCGGCGGTAAACGGGCTTGCTTATGGAGGTGGATGTGAGATTGCGATGCTCTGCGATTTGGTTGTGGCGTCTCAAAACGCATTATTTGCTGTTCCAGAGGCTCTTATAGGAGCTATTCCGCCGGTGGCAGCTGTGGTGGGTGCTTATGTTGTTGGGAAGCTTAATGTGAGTAAAATGATGTTGACTGGTGAACCTATAACGGCTGAGGAGGCGAAGCGTATTGGGCTTGTGAATGAAGTTGTTACTCCAGATGAGTTGTTGTCGGCTGCTGAGAGGCTTGCGAAGGCTACTATGAGGGCTGCGCCTTCTTCAATTAAAGCTATTAAGAAGTTGATGGGTCAACAGTTTGACCCTGAGAAGTTGAAGCAGTCTGTTGAGGAGTTAATTGCCATCGTGCAGACTGAAGAGGGAAAAGAGGGGCACAAAGCCTTTGTTGAGAAAAGACCGCCTAAGTGGGCTGAAACTTAGAGAAGTTATGGCATTGTCCCGGTGAATTTTCTCGGTTTCATTTTTCTTTTTTCCAGAAAATCTTTGCATCTTTCTCTGAATTCTTTAGAAGCCCACACCATTGCTGTTATGTCTCTTGCCATCATCATGTTCAACATTGCCAAATCTGTCCAGAATTTTAAACCTGACTTCATCACTCTAAAGGCTTGTGGGCTGGCATTTTCAATTATTTGAGTTGCCATTTTTCTTGCTTCTTCATGTACTTTTTCGTCGTCAACAACTTTGTTTACTAGTCCAAAATTGTAGGCTTCTTCGGCGGATAAGAGTCTGCCAGTGAAAAGCATTTCTCTGGCTCTTTTTTCGCCAACTATTAAGGGTAGAAGCTGAACGCCGAGTCCCATGGCTGTTGAGCCAACAAGGACTTCTGGTTGTCCAAGCCTAGCGGATTTGCCTGCAACAACCAAGTCGCAAGCCATTGTAATTTCGTGTCCGCCCGCCACGCAGTTTCCGTTGACGGCGGCTATCACGGGTTTTCCAGTATCTCTTATCACTTCGATGGCTCTTAAGTAGGCTTTTAGCCATCTTAGGCCTTTTTCGAAGTTGCCTTTCATTAACTCTTTTATATCCGCGCCGGCGGAGAAGGCTTTGCCGACGCCCGTGATTAGGATTGCTTGAACTTTGTTGTTTTTGTCTGCTTTTACTAGGGCTTTGTAGAGTTCGTTCAGCATTTTCAAGTGTAAGATGTTTAGTTTTTCGGGGTAATTCAGTTTTATCCAAAGGAGTCTTTTGTCTTCTGCGTCTTCCTCTACAATTATCCTTTCGTACTTCACTTTTGGCTGCCTCCGTAGTAGGTTCGCCATCCGCCTTTGCTTCCCAGCTTGTATTTTGGGTCTCCGATGTATTCGCTGAGCACTAACTTTCTTAGTGCTATGGGTGGTTTATAGTGTGGTTCTTTTGTTATGTTGTAAATGTATTCGCCTATGTGAAGCATCGTGTCTAACCCTATAAGGTCCATGAGTTCGAAGGGTCCCATAGGATGTCTAAAAGCAAGTTTCGTCATTTCATCTATTCCTTCTATATCGGCTATTCCTGCTTCAAAGAGCCTTATTGCTTCGAAAAGGTATGCAGTTATGAAGCGTGTTGTGTAGAAGCCTGGGCCGTCTTTGACTTCTATTGGTGTTTTTCCAAGTTTCTTGGATAGCGCGATTATTAGGTTTAAGGTTTCTTCTGATGTTAAGGGTCCTCTGATAACTTCGATTAACGGCATTGCTGGCGCTGGGTTAAACCAGTGCATCCCAACGAATTTGTCCTTGCGTTTAACGGCTGCAGCGAGTTCTGCTATCATTATACCAGAAGTGTTAGAGGCAAAAACCGTTTTTTCCGGACATTTTCCATCTAAAAGTTTGAAGATTTTCTTTTTCAGTTCCGCATCTTCTGGCACGGCTTCGATGACAAGGTCGACATCTTTACAAAACTCTTTGTAATCTGTAGTTGTTTTGATTTTGTTTATGATTTCGTTTTGATTCTCTTTGAGTTTTTCCTTTTCAACCAGCATCATAAGTCCAAAAGGGCCTTCTTTTATGGATTTTAATGCTTTTTCTAGGAGTTCCCTTTCAACATCTATGAGATGAACGAAGTAGCCTGTCTGAGCGCATGTTTGAGCGATTCCGCGACCCATAATTCCTGCGCCAACAACCCCAATCACTTTAACATCTTCACTTTTCATATGCATAGCCTCCATAAAATGGGCAATGGTATGTTATTTAGGGTATAAGAAAATTTTGCGGTAAAACGCCCAAATAATAATTGGAAATGTTAACGTGAGTGCTCGTTACCGGAAAAACCTAAATCGGAAAATTTTCTAAACGTGCTTTTTTTGGGGGAGTTTGTGGCTAGAATTGATGAGATGAGCTTTGGCCTGATAATAGTTAATGGAAAAAGACATAGACACGGTGCTGCCATTTTTCCCATGTGGGAATTTAAAAGACAAAAGGGAAGTTTTTGATATTTGGGAGTGCTCCTTCAAGCGAAGCGAGTTTGAAGGAATGTGCAAACATAAAGTAAAAGTTTTGGTTATCGGCGCAGTGTATGATTGCGTTGAAACGATCAGCAAAGATTTAATGAACAATTTCGGGGCAAAATTTATACGTTACATTGATTAGTATAAGACAACCGCCCAAAACTAGGTGGAGATGAAGCGCTTGGTTAGGTTCTCAACGCTGGAAAAAATCTTTGTAATAATCTTCACTACAATAATAGTTGCTGCATTATGTCTATCTTTAATACTTAGAATGCAAAGCATAGCCATTGTACTGTTGTTAGTAGACTTTATTGTGGCCGGGATAATAGCCGTTTTCGGCAGCTTACGCATTAGAGACGAAGAGGAAGAAAAACTATTTAAGTAAACCTAAACAATTACATATGTTCATTTTAACTCACATTTAGTTATTGATTTAGTTGGGCTGGTAAATGGAGAATTGGGAGATGATAATTATTGGTGCAGGCGCTGCTGGTTTAGCCTCTGGAATTTACGGTGCAAGAAGCGGACTAAAAACCTTAGTTCTAGATGAAAAGCTGGCGGGAGGCACAACCGCCGACGCGCCAATAATCGAAAACTATCCTGGTTTTCAAAGCATAACTGGAGTGGAACTTGCTCAGAAGATGGTGGCTCAATGCAGAAGCTCAGGTGCAACTATCCACGAATTTGAAGCGGTGGCAAGTTTGGATTTGAAGGGTGAGAAAAAAATTGTGAAAACAAACCGTGAGGTTTATGAAGCAAAGGCTGTTGTAATTGCGTCCGGTTCGCATTATCGCGAAATTGGAGTGCCAGGCGAGAAGGAATTTCGCGGGAGAGGAGTAAGCTACTGCGGAATTTGTGATGGTCCCTTATTTAAGGGTAAACGGGTTCTCGTTGTTGGAGGGGGGAACTCGGCGGTAATAACTGCTCTATACTTGGCTGGGATAGTTTCAGAAGTGAAAATTGCCCATCGTAGAGATGCGTTCCGCGCCGAAGAGGCATTAGTGAAAGATTTGAGGAAAAAGGCGAACGTGGAAATTTTGTGGAACACTGAGGTGAAGGAGATACGGGGCGAAAAGGTTGTTGAAAAAGTGGTTGTTTTCAACAACAAAACTGGCGAAACCGCAGAATTAAATGTGGATGGCGTTTTCGTTCAGGTTGGAGAGGTTCCAAACAGTCAATTGGCTAAGGATGCTGGTGTTGAGGTTGACGAAAAAGGTTACATTAAGGTGGATGTTTTTCAGCGAACCAATATTCCTGGAGTTTACGCTGCTGGGGACGTTACAAATCATCCTGTTAAGCAAGTTGGAACAGCTGTGGGGCAAGGCATAACGGCGGCTTTGGAGGCTTATGGTTTTATTAGGAGACCATATTATAAAAGGTGAAAGATTCTCCAAAAATATTATATCACTCCAAGTGTATTCTCAGAATTTCTAAACATTAGCTGATGCGCCGATAAACATGAAGCGTTAAAGGCTTTAGGGAGAAATGTCGGATGGAAGAGGAATGTGTGGCTGTAATAAGCATTAACCAAGATTACTGCAGCAAATGTTCGATATGTTATTCAATTTGTCCTTATGAGGCTATAAATAGAGATGCCGAAACTGGGAAAGTCGAAATAGATGTGCAGAAATGTCAGCTTTGTGGAATATGCTATAGCGCGTGCCCAGTTTTCGCGATAGAAATTGCCTACTACAATTACCGCGACCTGTTGGATTACGTTGAGAAAACGCGGAAAAAATTGGGGAGCGAAACTCTTGTTCTAATGTGTAGGGGCAATTCCCCATCAACATTAGAGGTTGAGGAAATCCTAACCGAACAAGGCTTAAGCATAAAGAACTATATTCCACTACGCTTGCCGTGTTCTGGGCGTGTACCCACGGAGTTCGTCTTCAAGGTTTTAGGGTCTGGCATAAAAAACATTGTTTCAATTCAATGCGAGGATGCCTTCTGCCGCTTCAAAGAAGGCACAAAAATTAACACCCGAAGGCTTTTCTTAGGCAAAAAAGTTCTTGAACAGTTAGGTTTCAGTAAAGACGCCGTTAGAGTGGTGAAATACTCTAGAAAGGTTGTTTACGACACCACGAAATGCGTCGGCTGCGACAAATGCGTTTTCATATGCCCCTACGCCGCCATAGAAGCTGAGGCTTTTGCAACACCAAAAATACTTTACGACTATTGCATGGGCTGTGGAGCATGTGCGCTTGTCTGTCCACACCATGCAATCCAACTTAAGGGCTTCGAATTTGAAAACGTGCTAAAGCGATATTGGGAATCGGCATACAAGCTAAAGGCTGAGGGCAAGTCTCCCGTGATTTTAGTCTTTTGCTGTCAATGGTCTGAGTTTCAAGCTTTGGACAACCCAGAAAGCGTCCTTCTCAAAAAGAACGCTGTAACCCTAGAAGTTCCGTGTTTTAAGGCTCTTGATCCAGTGCATGTGGTGAACGCCTTACAGAGTGGGTTTGATGGCGTTATGGCTGTTGTCTGTCCAGCGGAGGACTGTAAACTTCAAGAGGGCAGAGACACGGCTGAAAGAAACATAACCGTGCTAAAAGATTATCTAAAAAAAGCAAATCTGCTAGAACGCTTTGAACTTTTTGAAAATTCTCCGCGATGCACAGGAGCCTTTGAACAGAAATTTAACGCTTTCTTAAAGAAAATCGCCGCAATGAAACCTTTAAAACCAGTTAAAAGGGAGGCAAAGTAAAATGTATAAAATCTTAACCAAAAAAGAATTGGCTCCAAAAATTAAGCTTTTTGAAGTCTACGCTCCAGAGATGGCTGAGAAAGCCAAACCCGGACAATTCATAATAGTGGTTATTGACGAGAAGGGCGAGAGGATACCGCTCACCATAGCCGGATACGATGCAAAAAAGGGAACAATAACATTTGTCTTCAATGAAGTTGGCAAAACAACGAAGCAACTTGGTCTCCTAAAAGAAGGAGACTACATACTTAACATAACTGGCCCCCTCGGAAATCCATCTGAAATCAAGAAGTTTGGCAATGTTCTTTGCGTTGGCGGGGGCGTCATGATTGCGCCCATGCTCTTGCAAGTTAAAGCGTTGAGGGAAGCTGGAAACACTGTTATAACAGTTGTCGGAGCAAGAATAAAGGAGCTGCTTTTCTTTGTTGAGGAGATGAAGGCTTTAAGCCAAAAACTTTACGTGGCAACGGATGATGGTTCAGTAGGCTATAAGGGATTGGACTTTTTGAAGGATGTCCTAGCTAAAGAAAAATTTGACCGTTGCGTCGCCATGGGTCCTGTTGTCATGATGAAGAATGTTTGCGAAATTACAAAACCGTTCGGCATCCCCACAGTTGTGACTTTAACTCCCATAATGGTTGATGGCATGGGAATGTGCGGTGTATGCAGAGTAAGCGTCGGCGGAAAAATGAAGTTCGGATGCGTCGACGGACCAGAGTTTGACGGTCACATGGTGGATTTTGACGAATTAATTAAGCGTCAACGCTTGTTCCTCCCAGAAGAGCGTTTAAGCGCGCTCCTATGGGAGCTTAAAGGAGGTTGCAGTTGTGGCAGAAAGTAAACCTAAACCAAAGATAAAGAAAGAGGCTGTACCCATTCCAAAACAGCCTCCAGAAGTTCGCAAACGAAACTTTAACGAAGTCGCCTTAGGCTACACGGAAGAACAAGCCCTAGAAGAGGCAAGCCGCTGCTTGCAGTGTCCAAAACCCCAATGCGTGCAAGGCTGCCCCGTGGAAATCGAAATTCCAGCCTTTATTAAACTTTTGCGTGAAAAGAAGTATGAAGAAGCTATAAAAAAGATTAAGGAAAAGAACAGTTTACCAGCAATCTGCGGACGCGTCTGTCCCCAAGAAGAACAATGCCAAAAAAACTGTGTCATGGGGAAGGCTGGCGACCCAGTTAGCATAGGCAGATTAGAAAGGTTTTTAGCTGACTGGGAAAGAGCCCGCGGCTTCACAATACCCGAGAAAGCACCGCCAACCGGAAAGAAAGTCGCGGTGATAGGCGCTGGACCAGCTGGGCTGACAGTTGCAGCTGACCTTGCAAAGCTTGGACACGAAGTCGTCATATTCGAAGCTTTGCATCTTCCAGGGGGCGTTCTTGTTTACGGAATCCCCGAGTTTCGTTTGCCAAAAAGCATAGTTCAGGCTGAAGTTGAGTACATTCAAAAGCTGGGAGTAAAGCTTAATCTTGGCTATCTGATTGGTAGGACATACACGATTCCGGAACTGTTAAAGGAAAGGGGTTTTGACGCTGTTTTTATTGGTACGGGGGCTGGTCTACCTCAGTTCATGGGTTTGCCCGGCGAGAACCTCGGCGGAATTTATTCTGCTAACGAGTTTTTGATTAGGGTTAACTTGATGAAGGCTTACGCTTTTCCAGAGTATGATACGCCGATAAGGATTGGCAAGCATGTAGCCGTCATAGGCGGCGGCAACGTTGCAATGGACTCTGCGCGTTCTGCATTGCGCCTCGGCGCTGAAGATGTCTGCGTAGTTTATAGGCGTTCGAGGGAGGAGATGCCAGCGCGGAAGGAAGAGGTTGAAAACGCTGAGGAAGAGGGAATAATCTTCAAGTTCCTATCCACGCCCACACGGTTTATCGGCGACGAGAAGGGTTGGGTTAAGCAGATGGAATGCATTCGCATGGAACTTGGTCCTCCAGACGAGTCTGGAAGGCGTAGACCAGTGCCAGTTAAAGGTTCAGAGTTTCTTGTGGACGCTGACACAGTTATCATAGCCATTGGGCGGACTCCAAATCCGATAATTCAGCGCACTACGGAGGGCTTAGAAGTTACAAAGTGGGGTACGATTGTGGCGGATGAAAACGGACAAACAAGCCTTGAGGGAGTTTACGCTGGAGGCGACATCGTGACGGGCGAAGCCACGGTGATAAGTGCTATGGGCGCTGGCAAGAAAGCAGCAAGAGCCATCCACCAATATCTAATGAATAAAAAATAAGCCAATAACACCCTACCTCTAGATAAAATCGTAATTCACTGTTAATGTTTTTATTGTTATTTTTTATCTTTATATTATTTTGTTTGGCGATTGTTGTGGGTGACGTGTGGGTGACGTGCGGGTTCGTGGAACAGTTGCTAATCCGTCTGACCGTAATTTAAGAGTAGAGCTAGAGTTTATTGTGGATACTGGTGCGATTTACACGGTTATTCCAAAGAGTGTTGCTGATAAGCTGAAGTTGAAGGAGACTGGTAGGAGAAGGTTTAAGATGGCTAATGGCGATGTTGTAGAATATCCGGTTTCTGAGGCTTACATAATCATCAATGGGGAAGGCGTAACCTCTGTTGTGGCTATAGCGGATGAGAAGACCCCCATAGTTTTGGGCGTGACAACCTTAGAGCTGCTGGGCTTGAGAGTAGACCCAGTAACAGGAAAACTAACGCCGCTGGACCTAATGATACTGTAAAAATCAAGTTTCTATCTTTCATGTTTTGAAAAATTATAATTCACTGTTAAGGTTTTCACTGGAAAATGTTCCTTTAAGCTTGTTACATTCAAAAGCGTGGTTGCAAAGCAAAAACTATATGATGACGAATTGTTAATCAAGTTTTCAATCGCTTGGAGAGTGAGCCAGGTTTGGACATAATCGTTTGTGTTAAGCACGTTCCAGAAACAGCAGAAGCAGAACTGAAAATCGACGCCAGCGGAAAATCCATAGACAAAGGCGGGCTTGTCTTCGACATTAACGAGTGGGACGACTATGCTTTGGAAGAGGCTGTGCGAATAAAAGAGAAAGTTGGTGGAACAGTTACAGCCATAACAATAGGCCCAAAAGACGCAGACTCCACATTAAGAAAGTGCCTCGCCCGCGGCGCAGACACAGCCATACACTTAATGGACCCGAAGTTTGAGGGTTCAGACGCCTTTGCAACCGCGAAAATCCTCTGGGGCGCAATAAAAACTCTGCACTTTGACCTAATACTGACTGGAGCACAGGCAGGCGACGATGGCAGCGCCATGGTAGGCCCAATCTTGGCGGAGCTGTTGGGCATACCGCACGTGACTATGGTTAAAAAAATCGAGTTAGGCACTGGATTAGCTAAAGTTAACCGCGAACTCGAAGGCGGACTTGAAGAACAGTTAGAGGTTAAGCTTCCAGCATTGTTCGCTGTTCAAACGGGTATAAATGAGCCCCGTTACGTTTCGATTATGGGCATTAGAAAGGCTATGCAGAAAGAGATAAAGGTGATGGGTTTAGCGGATGTTGGCTTAACAGAGAATGATGTTGGCGTGGCTGGTTCATGGCTTAGCATAGAGAAAATGTATGTTCCACCAGTTGAAAAGCAGGCAGAGTTTATCAAAGGAAGTCCAGATGAAATCGCAGCTAAAATTGTTGAAATTCTAAAAGCTAGGGGGCTGATTTAAAATGGCAGAACTTTTTGTTTTGGCTGAACATAGGCAGGGGCAAATGCGGGACACAACCTTTGAAATGTTGACCAAAGCAAGAGAAATGGCGGAAAAAACTGGCGCAGAACTGACTGCTGTTTTGCTTGGCAAAGGCGTCAAAGAACACGCCAAGACCTTGTCTGAGTACGCCAAAAAAGTCTTGCTGGTTGAAGACGCGAAGCTTGAGAACTTCAACTCTGACGCTTACCAAAAAGTGCTTGCGACACTGATTAAGGAGCATAAGCCGCGCTTAACAATGATTGGACATACTTCTTATGGTGTGGAGCTAGCTCCGAGACTTGCGGCTTCCTTAAACCTTCCCCTCGCAACGGACTGCATAGACCTAGCCTTTGAAGACGATAGTTTTGTTGTGACAAGGCAAATGTACGGTGGAAAAGTGAATGTAAAAGCAAAACTTCGCAAATCCGAAAGCTACATAGTGACTGTGCGCCAAGCAGCCTTCACAGCCCAAAAGCCATCATCACCAGCAAACGGCCAAATAATAGAAGTTCCATCTCCCTTGACCGAAGAAATAACAACAAAACGCTTCATACAATATGTTCTTCCACCACCAGGCGGAGTGGACATAACAGCCGCAGAGAAGCTTGTTGGCATAGGCCGCGGAATAAAGGACCAAGCTAATGTGCCCGTGGTTGAAGACCTTGCAAAAACGTTGGGTGCGGTGCTTGCGTGTTCTCGTCCAATAGTGGATAAGGGTTGGCTTCCAGCAGACCGTCAAGTGGGCTCATCTGGGAAAACTGTGAAACCTAAGCTTTACATAGCTCTCGGCATAAGCGGAGCCTTCCAGCATGTCTTGGGGATGAAAAACTCGGATCTAATCATAGCCGTAAACAAAGACCCGAAAGCGCCAATATTCAGCTTTTCGGATTATGGCGTAGTTGAAGACATGTTTAAGATTGTGCCAGTGCTTAAAAACAAAATCATCGAAGTTCGTGGACAAAAAGCCTAGCCCTTCTTTCTTTCTCTTTTTATTTCCAAAATTGGATGGCGCAAAGTTTTTCATTTTCTCGAAACGTATAAGTGAAAAGTTCTGTTTCTAAATCGTTAAGAGATGGAAACGTTTGCAATTAAAGATTAAAGTTGCTGGCATAGTTCAAGGAGTGGGGTTCCGCCCCTTCATCTATCGCATAGCCGTAAAAAACGGGCTTAGGGGTTATGTGAGGAACAGGGGCGATGCGGGAGTTGAAATTCTCGTTGAAGGCGAAGAAAATGGCATTAAAAGTTTTATGCGTGATTTGAAGGAGAAAAAGCCGCCTCTTGCCCAAATTTATGACATTATAACAACAGAAGTCATTGGAGAAGAGAAATATGAAAAGTTCACGATTTACAAGAGTTCAAATGAAGCAGAACTTTCGGGCTCTGTTATTCCTCCAGACATAGCAATATGCAACGAATGCCTAAAAGAAATCAGAAACCCAAAAGACCCGAGATACGAGTACTTCTTCATCACATGCACCGACTGCGGTCCAAGGTTCACAATCATTGAGAAATTGCCGTATGACCGTGAAAACACGACAATGCGAGAGTTTCCAATGTGTAACTTCTGCAAAAAGGAATACACAGACCCATTAAACAGGCGTTTCCATGCGCAAACCGTTGCTTGCCCAAAATGCGGTCCCAAAGTTTACTTAACAACAAGGAAAGGCGAGTTAATTGAGGGCGTTGACCCCGTTCGGGAGGCTGGCAAACTTCTTTCAGAAGGATTCATAGTGGCTGTTAAGGGTTACGGAGGCTTCCATGTTGCCGCCTCAACCATAAAGGACGAGCCTCTTGCTAGGCTTAGACGGGTGAAGCATAGAAAACAAAAGCCCTTCGCCATTATGGCTCGAAGCTTGGAAGCGGTAAAAACGTTCGCTGAAGTAAGCAGACAAGAAGAAGAGTTGCTGGTTTCCTATACGCGCCCAATAGTTCTGCTCAACAAAAGTGAAGACCATTATCTTTCAGACTTGATTGCTCCTGAACTACATAATGTAGGCGTTATGTTGCCTTACACGGGCTTACATTACATGCTTTTTGACAAAGTGGAAGACCCCGCCTTCGTAATGACAAGCGCCAACCCACCAAACCAGCCCATATTAAAGGAAAACGAAGAAGCGTTAAAAACGCTTGGAGACACCGTTGACTACTTCCTCTTCCACAACCGAAAAATAGCCCACAGATGCGACGACTCTGTTCTGCGGATGCACGGCGAAGACACGGTTTTTATTAGACGTTCTAGAGGCTACGCGCCAGCACCAATTATGCTTAAGAAAAAAGCCATGCGTTGTGTTGTTGGTTTGGGTGGAGAGCTGAACAACACCGCTTGCGTTTTGCTTGGAAACAAAGCGTTCATATCCCAGCATATAGGCGATGTTGAAAACATCGAAACAAGAGAATTCTTAGAAAACGCGACAAAACATCTTATACGCTTGACAAACAGCAAGGTGGAAATGATTGCTTGCGATTTGCACCCGAAATTTACAACCACTAAGCTTGCTCAAGATTTGGCGAAAGAAAACGGTTGGCAACTAATCCAAGTGCAGCACCATTACGCTCACATAGCCGCCTTGATGGTTGAGCACGACGTGGAGGAGATTGTGGGCATTTGCTGTGACGGTTACGGATACGGCGCCGACGGCGGAGCATGGGGTGGAGAAATCCTCCTCTGCACAAGTGAATCCTCAAGTTTCAAGCGTTTAGCCCACCTTGAAAAACAACCTCTAATAGGCGGAGATCTGGCTACACGTTATCCACTAAGGATAGCGGCTGGAATACTCCACAAAAAAGTAGACGTGATGGACTGGCTGTTGCAGAATAAACAGCGTTTTCCGCATGGCGAAAGCGAAATCCAAGTGATTCTCCACCAACTTGAAAACCGCCATAACCTTATTGAAACAACCAGTTGTGGAAGGGTTTTGGATGCTGTTTCCGCCGTGTTAGGCATATGCTATGAACGCACGTATGAGGGCGAGCCAGCCATGAAACTTGAATCAGCCGCCTTAAAGGGCAAAGACATTTTGAAGCTAAACCCCATAATAAAAAGCGACACATTAGACACCACGCAGTTGCTCCTAGAAATATTTGAAAACAAAAAAAGGCATCGTGTGGCCGATTTGGCTTACTCCGCTCATGCTTATCTGGCTAAAGGCTTAGCCACTCTAGCTATAGAAAAAGCATCAGAAAACAACGTTAAGACTGTTGGTTTTTCTGGCGGGGCGGCATGTAACGAAATACTGGCTTTCCATATGCGGAAAACTGTGGAAGAAGCTGGTTTAAGATTTATTGCCCATAAAGTTGTTCCACCCGGCGACGGCGGTTTATCCTTTGGTCAAGCGGTTGTAGGTGGATTTTTCCAGTTTTGAACCATAACTGATTTATTGCCGTAAAATTCTGCATTCTTTTGATGGGCAATGTGTTTGGCGATTCCAGCGAAGGTCGTAAGCCTAAAAGATGATAAGGCTCAGGTGGATTTCGGAGAAGGCGTTTTAAGAGAGGTGAATGTGACGCTTGTGGACGCTAAAGTAGGCGACTACGTTCTTGTCCACGCAGGTTACGCAATCCAAGTTTTAAGTGAAGAAGAAGCGCATGAAACGTTGAAATTGTGGAGCGAAATCCTTGAAGCCTCCGCTGAAATCGAACAAAAAAGAGACAGTTGACGGGAATGACTGAAAAGTTAAGATTTAGAGATCCGGAAACAGCGAAACGTGTAACAGAAAAAATTCGGGAAATCGCTCCGAAAAAAGAAACTGTGAAAATATGCCATGTCTGCGGCACACACGAATGGACCATAACACATTTCGGCATAAGAAGCCTCCTACCCGAAACTGTCGAAGTCATCGCTGGACCAGGCTGCCCAGTCTGTGTGACTCCAGCCTCTGAAATTGACGAGGCGATCCAGCTAGCCAAAAAAGGCGTTACAGTCGCATGTTTTGGTGATGTGCTGCGGGTTCCCGGTTCTGAAGGTTCTCTGTTAGACGCTAAAGCTGATGGGGCTGATGTTCGAGTTGTTTACGGCGTTGGTGACGCGGTTAAAATGGCTAGGCAAGAACCAAACAAGGAATTTGCGTTTTTCGCCATTGGCTTCGAAACCACTGCTCCGTCCACGGCGGCTGAGGTCTTGCACAAGCCGCCCTTAAACCTCAGTTTTCTGGTTTCGCATAGGCTTATCCCCCCGGCTATGGAGCTTCTTTTAGGGATAGGCGACTTGCACATTGACGGTTTTATTGCTCCTGGTCACGTAAGCACTATTATAGGTTTGAAGCCTTACGAGGTTTTTCCGAAGACTTACCGTATGCCAACGGTCATAGCTGGATTCGAACCATTAGACGTATTATTCGCCATATACCTGATTCTTAAACAGTTCAAGGAAGGAAAAGCACGCCTAGAAAATGAATACACACGTGCAGTCAACTCGGAAGGAAATTTGAAAGCACAGCAACTCATGAAGGAGGCTTTTGAAACCGTTGACGGAGGCTGGCGGGGTTTAGGTGTATTGCCGAACTCTGCGCTGAAACTTAAAAAAGGATTTGCCTATTACGATGCACGAGAAAAGTTCGATGTCAAAGTCAAGTTTGGCAGAGACCTGTTGCCCGGGTGCCAATGCCACTTAGTTATGATTGGCAAGATTAAGCCAACAGAATGTCCGCTTTTTATGAAGGTGTGTACTCCGCAAAAGCCAAGGGGCGCGTGCATGGTAAGCGTAGAAGGCACATGCAGAATATGGGCAAAGGCAACAAAGTAAATGTGAACTTAAAGGAAACTCGCTTTAAAGAAGTGAACTAAAGCTTTGTGGAAAAGCTTTTTATGTAAAAAGATGCAAAAACCAATCATCGAGGTTTATTAGATGAGTATCGAATCGAGCAAGACATTAGGCGGCGTAGGTGCTATATTGCTGGTTATCGGTTTTCTCGGTTTCTTCGCGGCAGGTCCTGCAATTGTCTTATGTCTCGTCGGCATTATACTGGTTTTAATTGCTTTGAAGGGCTTTGCAGACCACTATCAAGAAAGCGGCATATTCAACAATGCCCTCTATGGGTTCATCGCACTAATAGTGGGCGTGGTAGCATTTTTTGCAGTGTTAATGGCAATGGTTATGATGGCGATTTCCGGACTGGACATATCAGACCCGCTTGCAATTCAAAATTATTTCATGGATATAGGCAACCTCTGGACATTTATCGGATCCATTCTCGTAGCCTTTGTCATACTTTTCATATTCGTCGTTGTTTCAGCAGTGTTCGTCAGAAAATCATTGGACAGCCTTTCAACAAGATCTGGTGAAAAAATTTTTGGAACTGCGGGGCTGCTTTGGCTGATAGGCGCTGTGCTAACAATAATCTTAGTGGGCTTTGTACTTATTTGGATTTCATGGATACTTATCGCTGTCGGGTTCTTCTCTATCAAAGCAACAGTTACTCAACCAACCGCGACGCAGGCTCCATCGCCCCCGCCATAAACCAAACAGTCACCCTACTTTTTCTTTACTTTACATGTTAAAGTTTAAACAATAGTATGTCCCACTTAGGATGGAGGATTGCTGAAAATGAGCGCTCAAAATGACAGAACTTACGCTGGCGTGTGTGTTGATTGCGGTTCGCCTTTGGTACTGTACGAGGTTGATTTTGAGAAGAATAGACGAATTATGCAGTGCACCCGCTGCGGCTTGTACCATTTTTATAAGAAGGACTTTTTCGGCAAGTGGAAGCTTGTAAAGGCTGGTCGCGTCTCAGATTTATGGAAAAGCTCAAAATAACAGAGTTTTTCAGCAGATTCTCGGAACAGGGTCTCCTAAGGGTCTAGAAATAATTCTTTTGCCGCCTACAACAGTTTGCATAGCCACACCGCTAAAATCTGCAGTAGCTTCACCTATGATTTCCGCTTCTTTTCCCTCGCTTGTCTCCCTAAGAAATTTCAAGACTTCAGTCGCTTTTTCTTTAACAACTCCTATGATTATTTTTCCTTCGTTTCCAACTTCAAGCGGGTCTAAACCAAGCATCTCGCATGCGGCTCGCACATCTTCTCTTATGGGAATTTTGTCTTCGTGAATTAGTATGCCTACTTGGGATTTCTCGCTGAACTCGTTTAGGGCGTCAGCTAAACCGCCCCGTGTCGGGTCTTTCATAGCGATTACCCCGCCCACTTCGGAGAGTAAACTTTGGATTAAGCGATTTAGAGGCTTCACATCTGATTTTATGCCACTTCCGAAGCTTAACCCCTCTTGGGCGGACAAAACCGCTAGTCCATGGTCGCCAATGGTTCCTGAAAGAATTATTTTGTCGCCAGCGCGCAAGTTTGAGTCCAAAACCCAACGTGCCTTAAAGTTGCTTCTGAAACGCCTAACAACTTCAATGTTCCTTTCTAAGGCAGCTGTTCTTTTCCCAATCCCGGAGACGTTTATTATGCAGCCGCCGAGGCTTCCTTTTTCCACAACTTTGGTGTCGCCAGTAACTATGCTAACACCAGCTTCCTTACATGTTTGCTGCATACTAGCCAAAATTCTTTCAAAATCAGCCATGGCTAAGCCTTCCTCCAAAACAAAACCGCAAGCCAGAGCATAAGGCTCAGCTCCCAAAACTGCAATGTCATTCACGGTGCCAGAAACAGCTAAGCGTCCAATATCCCCTCCGGGAAAGAAAATGGGTTTAACAGCGTGCGAGTCGCTTTTAAGAACTACATCACCAACAACAGCTGCATCGTCCAAGGCTTCGAGTGGCACCTCAAAATTAGCTGCGTTGCCAAAATATTTCACGATGTAATTTTTGACAAGGTCATGCATGACTGTTCCGCCGGCACCATGCAACATGGTTATATGCTCATTTTTGACAGTCAATTCTCTGCCCTCGCTTTAACTCCGAATAACCTTAACTCTAAAGGTTAGACATAAACGAATCGCAAAACACGCAAAAGGCTACCCATCAACTATTTAAATTGAAGACAGTTGTTACTAAACCATGGAACAAGAGAAGGGCTATCTCCTAATTGCTGCAGCATCTATCCTCTGGGGAACAATGGGTATTTTTGGAAAATTCGCCTTCGCCCAAGGCGTTAACCCTGTCACATTAACCGCACTTAGAATTTCGATCTCTTCCGCCACTGTGCTGATTCCAATGGTTCTTTTTAAGAGAAATCTGCTTAAAATCAAAAGGAAAGACTTACCACAACTAGTAGTTTTCGGCATGTTCGCCGTCGCTCTCCAAAGGATAGCCTACTTCTACACAGTTGATTTGACAACCGCCACAATAGCGGCCATAATGTTTTACACCTATCCCATCTTTGTAACAGCTTATGCCTCAATTTTCCTAAAGGAAAAAACAACGCCATCAACCATAATTGCCATAATACTGGCTTTTTTAGGCGTTGCACTTGTTGTAAGAGCCTATGACGTCTCAAAGTTAAATGCTAACATTTTGGGTTTGGCGTTTGGAATGTTAACAAGCACACTTTTCACCCTTTACTTTTTAATGGTTAAAAGGTTGAGGGAACGCTATACCAACTGGACTTTACTAGTTTATGGCGACGGGATAGGTGCAATTGCTCTGATTCCAGCGCTTTTCCATTCTTCTTCCCAGATTGTGAACTATCCGCTGCATCTTTGGTACCTTATACTTGTCATAGCGTGGTTTCCATCTTTGACGGCTTACCTTCTTTTTTCTTACGCGTTAAAGTACGTTGAATCTGCTAAGGGAAGCGTACTCTCTATTATAGAACCCTTGTCTGCGGCAGCATTCTCTGCCGTTATTCTTGGAGAAACTTTCGAGTATCCGCAACTCGTAGGCGTAGCGCTTTCCTTAACCGGGATACTTTTACTCTTCCATAAATCAGAAATAAAAGATAATTGAAGCCGCTTCTCTCATGTTTCTAGTACATAACGAAGATGTTCTTACTAAAATTAAGGTTTTATAAGGCTTAGTTCTGTCTGAAAAGCGCTTCAACCGAAGGAAAACCATATAAATCGCTATGACGCTGTTCAATTGCACAGTTGGAGCGCGCATAAAAGTGCCAAAATGGGGATACTCCATAGCAGAAGAGGAATTAGACCCTGAGAAAACCGTAAAGGCTAGCGGACGAGAGGTTAGAGTATCCCCCAAATCAGCACGGGAAATATGTAAAACAATTAAAGGGATGATGCTGACTCAAGCAAAACAATTTTTAAAAGATGTCATGGCAAAAAAGACGGCTGTTCCCTTTAGAAGGTTCAAAAAGAAAGCTGGGCACCGTCACGGACTTGAAAAAGCTTATGCGGGCAGATACCCTGTAAAGGCAGCCAAGCACATTTTAAGAGTGCTTGAGGGCGCAGAAGCAAACGCAGAATATAAGGGCTTAGACGCAGAAAGACTTCGTATAATCCATGCCTCCGCTTACCCCGGAATGAAAGTCAAACGATACACGCCAAGAGCTTTTGGAAGGACAACGCCTGAATTTGAAACACTCTGCCACATTGAAATAGCTTTAGAAGAGCAGCCAGAAACAGGGGAAGAGGCATAATGTCCATAGTCAAACGTTTTATAACAGAATCCATAAAGAAGGCGGAGATAGACGAATTCTTGCAGAAGAAGCTTGAAAGAGCAGGATATGGCGGAGTAACTATCTCAAAAACTCCCTTGGGCACCCACATTGTAATTTATGCAATGCGCCCAGGCTTAGTAATAGGGCGCGGAGGGGAAACAATAAGGGAACTTGCAAACATTTTGGAAGAGAATTTTAAGGTTTCAAACCCACAAATTTCCGTTTCCGAAATAGAAGTTCCTGAACTGAACGCTTACGTCGTAGCATCGCGGGTTGCAGCGGCACTGCAAAGAGGAGTACATTTTAGACGTGCCGGTTTTTGGGCTCTAAATCAGGTTATGGAAGCAGGCGCCCTCGGAGCGGAAATAATCATAAGCGGAAAACTGAGAACTGAAAGGGCAAGGTACGAGAAGTTCCGGGCTGGATATCTGCCGAAATGTGGAGACCCAGCCTTAAAGTACATGCGGAAAGCCGAGGTTCACGTTCAACTAAAACCCGGTATATTTGGCGTGAGAGTTAGGATAATGCCCCCAGATGCAAAGTTTCCAGACAAACTCGAAATAGTTGAGGAGATTCCGCCAGAAGAAAATGTTACTGAAGAAAAAGCGGAAGAGTTGAAAGAAGAAGAGGGGGAGGCAGAGGAATAGGATGCCCATACTGCGAATTAAAGAGATTCGAGACATGCCCTCTGAGGAACGATTAAAGAAACTAAACGAGTTAAGAACCGAGCTTCTCAGGTTAAAAACCATGATTAAAGCAGGTGGCACCGTAGAAAATCCTGGAAGAATAAAAGAACTGCGCAGAACCATTGCACGAATCCTAACAATAGAACATGAACAAAAGCTTGGACGTGGGAAGGCAACGGTGGCGGGGAAGAGGAAATGAAGGTGACGCCAGACATAGTTCGATACGAGTTTATCGGAACAGAGGCTGCAGTTGCTAAAAGCAAACATTCGGGTTACATTGGAATACACGGCAAAGTTATAGATGAAACAAAAAACACTTTCACAATCTTGCACAAAGGAAAGAGAAAAACAGTCATGAAAGAGGCAGCAGTTTTTCACTTCAATTTTTCTGACGGAACAATCGTTGAAATTGATGGTAAACTTCTTGTAGGCAGACCTGAAGACCGCCTTAAGAAGCACATTAGGAGGTTATGGTGATGTCTTTAATGTTCAAAAAACCTAAAGAGTCATGCACCGACAGGAACTGTCCATTCCACGGCGACCTACCGGTAAGAGGTCGTATCTTGGAAGGAGTTGTTGTAAGCTCAAAAATGGACAAAACAGTTATAGTGAAACGCGAATACCTTCATTACGTTCCAAAATTTCTTAGATACGAGCGAAGGTATAGCCGCATACCATCCCATAACCCTCCATGCATAAACGCAAAAGAAGGAGACCGCGTTACGATAGCGGAATGCCGCCCAATAAGCAAAACCGTATCGTTTGTCGTTGTAGAAAAACACGGAGAGGAAGAATAGCATGGCAGCGAAAGCCAAACAGAGAGGGGCTCTAGTTGCGAAGGGAATGCTTGGGCATGGACCAAAAATATCTAGGGGGTTGCCTATGGGTTCGATGTTAAGATGTGCTGATAACACTGGCGCCAGAGAACTACGTTTAGTCCAAGTTATGGGTTATAAGGGGAGGTTGAGGCGCTATCCATCTGCTGCTGTTGGTGACAGGGTTGTTGTCTCGGTAAGACATGGAACCCCGGACATGAGGAAGAAAATTTTCCAAGCTGTCATCGTGAGGCAAAGAAAACCCTACAGAAGAGCTGACGGTGTTTGGGTTCAGTTCGAAGATAACGCTGCTGTGATAATAACTCCAGACGGGGAAATGAAGGGTTCAGAGATTCGCGGTCCAGTAGCAAGAGAGGCTGCGGAAAGATGGCCAAGGATAGCTAGTGCCGCCAGCATAATAGTATAGGGTGAAAATACATGCAAGCACTAAAACCAACGACAAAGCCGTCAAAACAAAGAAAAATGCTGCATCAAGCGCCAGATCACTTACGCCACAAACTTTTCGCTGCGCCACTTTCGCCTGAGCTAAAAGCCGAATATGGGGTAAACGCTGTACCTGTGAGAAGCGGCGACACGGTTCGCGTTATGCGTGGCGATCATAAGGGATTTGAAGGAAAAATCACGCGCGTAGACAAAAAGAAATTCCGATTATACGTGGAAGGTCTGACGAGGGAAAAGGTTGATGGAACAACAATATTTGTTCCAATTCATCCATCCAAAGTCATGATTACACGCCTAAACCTCGATGACAAATGGCGGAAGGCAACTCTGGAGAGAAAAAGGGAGGCTCGCAAAAAATTGGAAAAAGCCGTTGAAGTGAAAGAGGAGGTCGTTGAAGAAAAAATAGCCGCTGAAGAAGTGAAATCTCTAGAAAAGAAACCGATGAAAAGAAAAAAAGAAGCTGCAAAAAAGCCTGTGAAAAAGAAGACAAAAGCCGAGAAAGCCGAAGAAAAAGAGCCTAAAGCAAAAAGGCCGAGGGCAAAACGTAAAACCGCCCAGAAAAAAGAAGGAGAGGAATAAACTTTGGGTAAAAAGGGTGGATCAACGGGGTTAAAGCGGAAACCCGCTCCAAAATTCTGGCCCATTCCAAGAAAGGAGTTTGTATGGGCTGTAAAACCTTCTCCAGGACCGCATTCCCTTAAAAATTGCTTGCCCCTAGCCATAGTGTTACGTGACATTTTAGGGTTTGCTGAAACAAGAAAGGAAGCTAAACTTATAGTTTCGCAAGGTAAAGTCTACGTTGATGGTAAAGTTAGAAGAAAAGACGATTTCCCCGTGGGTCTTATGGACGTAATTGCAATACCGGAAGCAAACGCTTTCTTCCGCGTTTTGCCTTCCCATAAAGGCTTCATCCTTCACAAAATTGACAAAGAGGAAACAAGTTTTAAACTGTGTCGAATAGAAAATAAGACCCGCATCAAAAAGGGCCATGTGCAACTTGGTCTTCATGACGGTTCAAACATATTAGTGAAAGTTGCAGATCCCAAAAATCCACAGGAGGATGTTTATGAAACTTTAGACACTTTGAAGATAAGCCTTCCAGATAGGCGGGTTGTGGAACATGTAAAGATAAAAGAAAATGTTTTCGCAATGATAACTGGTGGAAAAAACATTGGGAAATACGGTAAAATAGTGGAGATTAAAAGGGCGAAAGGCGAGAGACGGAGAAACGCCTTAGTGGTAATTGAAGACGAGAAGGGTAATCGTTACCAGACAATACTGAACTTTGTTTTCGCGTTAGGTGAGACAAAACCGCTTATATCAATACCGGAGGTGGCTGCTGTTGTCTGAGGACGAAATCCGCAAGAAATGGGAAGAGCATCCTATGCTGAAACCAAGAATTGAAAAAGTCGTCGTTAACATCAGCGTTGGGAAATCTGGAGAGCCGCTAGAAAAGGCTGCAAAGGTTTTAAAGGATTTGACAGGGCAAACACCTTGTAAACGGAAGGCAAAGAAGACAATTAGAGATTTCGGAATTAGAAAAGGTGAACCGATAGCATGCATAGTTACGCTTAGAAAGCAAAAAGCAATGGATTTCTTAAGAAAGGTTTTACAAGTAATCGATAACAAAATTCCAGAGGAAAGTTTTGACAAGCACGGCAACTTCTCCTTTGGCATAAAGGAACACATAGAAATAGCAGGTGTAAAATATGACCCTGATATTGGCATATTTGGGATGGATGTCTGCGTCACCCTCAGCCGCCCCGGGTACCGCGTGAAAGAGCGGCGAATTGAGAAAGCGAATGTTGGTTCAAGGCATATTTTGACACCTGAAGAAGCTAAAGTTTTTGTGAAAGACACCATTGGAGTGGAAATTGTTTAGAAGGGGATATAATATGGCTAAGCATAAGCCTAAAAAAGAAAGAAAGTATGGCAAGGGCGCTAGGCCATGCAGCAGATGCGGGTCTTATGGACCCGTCATTAGGCGTTACAATTTATATTTATGTCGGCATTGTTTTAGGGAAGTAGCTAAAAAACTCGGGTTCAAAAAATATGAGTAGCGAGGAAAGCCTCATGGATACTTTGACAAATGGTCTAACAACAATCATAAACAACGAGATGCGAAACAAGCGCGAATGCGTGATTAGTCCAGCCTCTAAACTTTTGGGGCGGGTGCTGAGGATTATGCAGTTAAACGGTTACATTGGAGAGTTCGAGTTCATTGATGATGGGCGTTCTGGGAAATTTAAGGTTCAGCTTTTGGGAAGAATAAATAAGTGTGGAGCAATAAAGCCGCGTTTTCCCGTTAGACTGGAAGAATTTGAAGAATGGGAGAAAAAGTTTCTTCCGTCAAGGGACATTGGCATCTTAATTGTTTCAACTCCTAAAGGAGTAGTGTCTCATAGAGAGGCTAAGGAAAAGCGTGTGGGAGGCAGACTACTAGCCTTTGTCTATTAGAAAGGTGTCATTTTATGCGGGCTGTTGAAATCTCAAGAACAATTCAAGTTCCAGAAGATGTGGAAGTGACGGTTGAAGGGAGGAAGGTAACTGTTAAAGGAGCAAAGGGAACGTTAACCCGCGACTTTTCCCAAGCTCCAGTTTCAATCGAGGTTGATGGGAAAACAATACGAGTTTGGGCTGAGTGGCCCCGCAAAAAAGAGGCTTCTCTCGTAGGCACGGTTTGTTCTCATATCCAAAACATGATCACGGGCGTTAGGAAGGGTTTCTCGTATAAGCTTAAGATAGTTTTCTCTCATTTTCCAATTTCGGTCAAGGTTAAGGATAAAGTGGTTTTAATAGAAAATTTCACAGGCGAACGGAATCCGAGGAAAGCTAAAATCATTGGAGACGTACAAGTTAAGGTTCAAAGCGAAGACATAATAGTTCAAGGCGTAAACATTGAAGACGTAAGCCAAACAGCGGCAAACATCGAGCAAGCCACTAAAGTGAAAAGGAAAGACCCAAGGGTTTTCTTGGACGGCATATACGTGTATGAGCACAGCGAGGGGATGGAATCATGATGGAGCAAAAAGCCCTTAAAATACGGGAACGCATCAAAAAGAAAAAACCAAAATTTGTGAGGCAAGAAAGCTGGCGTTACATGCGTTTAAAAGAGAACTGGCGCAAGCCAAAAGGCATAGATAACAAAATGCGAAGGAAAACCAAGGGTTGGCCGCCGAAAGTAAACGTTGGCTATAGGGGACCAAAAGTTGCTAGAGGACTTCATCCTTCGGGCTATGAGGAGGTTTTAGTGCATAACCTCGATGAGCTCAAGGAAGTTGACCCTAAAACTCAAGTTGTGCGCATTGCCCGTGCAGTTGGAAAGAGAAAAAGGACTAGAATCATTGCTGAGGCAAGAAAGAAGAAAATTACCATAGTCAATCTCAAAGAAGTCAAGGAAAAAGTTGAAGAGAAGGAGGAGAAACTGGAAGAGGAGACAAAAAAGATAGAGACGGAGGAAGAAAAGAAGGCTGAAGAGGAGAAGCCGAAAGCGAGGCGGAAAAGGACAAGAAAAAGTGAGGGCGGTGCTAAAGAAGGATGACGAGCTTAAAGAGTCAGCGGCGTCTTGCAGCCAACATTTTAAAGGTTGGACAAAACAGAGTTTGGATAGACCCTGAAAGGATAGATGATGTTGAAACCGCAATAACAAGAGAGGAGATTCGCAAACTAATCCATGAAGGCGTTATCAAACCGCTGCCAGAGGAAGGTATAAGTCGAGCAAGAGCCCGAACAGTGCACTTAAAAAAGAAAGTTGGAAGACGACGTGGACCAGGTAGCAGAAGCGGTGCGCATCACGCAAAGATTTCAAAGAAAGACGCTTGGATGGCTAAGATTAGGGCTCTAAGGAAGAGGCTTCGTGAACTAAAGGCGGATAAAATCATTACAGAAGCAACTTATCGGAAGCTCTACAAGATGGCAAGCAGCGGAAGATTCGCGTCCGTCGCTGATTTAGAACGTCACTTAAAAGCGCAAGGGCTCTGGAGGAAACGCTGATGGCTCGGAACGCACGCTATTGTGTTCCATTTCGGCGGAGAAGAGAGGGAAAAACAGATTACAGGAAAAGAAAGGCATTAACGCTTTCAGGTAAGCCCCGTCTCGTTGTGCGTAAAACATTAAACAACATAATTGCCCAAATTGTTGTCGCTAAACCCTACGGGGACGAGGTTTTGGTTTCGGCGCATAGCAGAGAGCTAACACGAAAGTATGGATGGAAGGCCCATAGAGGAAACACTCCAACCGCCTATTTAACTGGTTTTCTATGCGGGTTAAAGGCTAAGGCTAAAGGCATAAATGAGGCAATTTTGGACATCGGGCTGCACTTCCCTTCTAAGGGCTCAAGGGTTCTGACAGCGCTAAAGGGGGCTTTAGACGCTGGAATGAACATCCCCCATAGTGAGGAGAAACTTCCTGATGAAAAGAGGGTTAAAGGGGAACACATCGCCCAATATGCAAAAATTCTCGCTTCTAACCCCTCAGAATACAATCTTCGATTCTCCAAATATTTGGAAAATAAGCTTCAACCAGAAAGTCTTCCAGAACATTTTGAAGAAGTCAAAAAGGCTATAATCGCCGAGTTTGAGAGCGGAGGTAAAAAGAGTTGACAACAGAAAGTAGAACAGCTGAAAGTTTGGAGCACTGGGTTCCCAAAACCCGTATTGGAAAAATGATTCAAGAAGGCAAAATAACATCAATAGAAGAAATCTTTTTGGGCGGTTTTAAAATCCGTGAGCCCCAAATTGTTGACGCTCTACTTCCGGATATTCAAGAGGAAGTTATAAACATAAACTTAGTTCAAAAACAAACAGATGCTGGCGAGAAGTCAAGGTTTAAGGCGATTGTGGCTGTTGGAAACAGGGATGGTTACATAGGTTTAGGGTCTGGGAAAGCAAGCCAAGTGCGAACAGCCATAGAGAAGGCTGCTGCAGATGCTCGCCTAAACATAGTTCCTGTTAGGCGTGGTTGTGGAAGTTGGGAGTGCGGTTGTGGTAAACCTCATTCGGTGCCCTTCCAAGTTGAAGGCAAATGTGGCGGTGTAAGAATAGTCATGGTTCCTGGACCAAGAGGCTTGGGTCTAGTTGCAAGTGAGGTTGCAAAAGTAATTTTAGGCTTGGCTGGAATCAAGGACTGCTGGACTAGAAGTTATGGTTCAACAAGGACTGTTCCCTCATTTGCATATGCCGTCTTTGATGCGTTGAAGAAGACCTACAGCCTAATAACTCCAGTAGACTGGGTGAGATAATTGAGTGAGAAAATAGAAGAACGCAAATGCTTGGCGGTTGTAAGAGTTCGCGGAACCATAAGCGCCTCAAAAGAGGTTAGGGAAACCCTAAGAATGCTCCATTTAACAAGAAACAACTATGCCATACTGATTGATAATAGGCCGTCATTTCTTGGAATGCTGAAAACCGCGCAGAGTTTCATAACATGGGGGGAAGCATCGAAAGAAACGGTGCACATGCTGATAAAGGAAAGAGGAGAACTCGTCGGAAACAAGAGGTTAACAGACGAGTACGCTCAGAAGATTAGTTACAAATCCTTAGAAGAGCTTGCAGACGATGTTTTCGGCTGCCGTGCTGAATACTGGAAGCTGCCGAACATTAAACCAGTTTTTAGGCTTCACCCGCCAACGAAGGGCTTTAAGGGAAAAATAAAGAAGAATTATGGCATGGGCGGCGAGCTTGGGTATCGGGGAGAAAAAGTTAACGAGCTCATAAAGCGGATGATTTAAGATTTAACATTTTTCTATCCGATACATTTTATAGCCACTTTTGAAATGCCATTGTATCCGAGGGGAGAGTTGATTGAGCGCGAGATGGCGTAGAAACAAGAGACCGCGGAAGCGATTTAGTGTTGTAACGAGACGCAGCGGAACCCGCGAAAAGAACTTTTCTAGAATATTTCGAGCTAAGAATTCCAAGGGTAAATGGCAAGTTTATCCATACAAGTATCTCGCTCCCAAAAGCCTTGCTGTGAAAGAGTACAGGTGGATGGAACCTCTTATAGATATTCTTGAAGACAAGGATGAAATTGTTGTTGTTGCCGGATTGGCTGGTTTCAGAAGAGAAGACCTTAAGGTTCATGCAGAGCATAAACAGTTGATATTATCCGCTGAAGCTGTAGACCACAAATACCGCAAAAGCTTAAACCTTCCGGGGAAAGTTGTTCCAAGCACGATGCGCACAACATATAAGAATGGTGTGCTTGAAATAAGGTTAAAAAGGGCTGTTGAAGAGAAACCATTAGACAAAATAGCTGGTTAAAAAATGCCTCATAAACTAAGGAAAATCAGAAAAAAGCGGGGTTCAAGAACTCAAGGTTACGGTAGAGTAGGTCAACATAGAAAGACGGGGTCGAAGGGTTATCGGAAAGCCGGACGCCACAAGCATTTATGGTCGTACGTCATAAGGTATGAACCGGAATACTTTGGGAAAAAGGGGTTCACCTCTCCTAAAAGTCTAAGAGGAAAAGTGAAGACTATAAATGTTGGAAAACTTGACGAGATTGCTGAGAAGCTCTCTGTTAAAAAAGAAAACGGAAAGTTTCCTATCGACCTAACAAGCCTCGGCTACACGAAACTTCTTGGCGCAGGCAAAATTACAAAACCATTAGCAGTGAAAGTTGCCTCCTGCTCGAAATCTGCGGCTGAAAAAATAAAAGAGGCTGGCGGAGAAATTTTAACGGAAGAAGTGGAAGAATTAACAGAAGAGGGAGAGTAAAAAATAACCAATGGCTGGCAGATTCCTAAATCTGTTTAAACCAATTGCAAGAGTCCTACCAGAAGTGAAGGCTCCAGAACGGAGAGTACGATTTAACGAAAAACTGTTTTGGACGGCCCTTGTCGTAATTGTATACCTTGTAATGGCTGTGACACCCCTCTATGGTATCCCTCGAGCAACGGAGGAAAGGTTTAGTGCTCTAAGAATAATTTGGGCTTCAAGCCACGGCACCCTAATGGAGTTGGGAATAGGCCCCATAGTTACGGCTGGATTAATACTGCAGCTTTTAGTCGGCTCAGCAATGATAGAATGCGATATGTCACGTCCAGAAGACAGAAGCCTATTCACGACAGCGAGCAAGGCTCTTGCCATAATTCTCACGGGAGTTCAGGCAACAGCCTACATAATCAGCGGAATGTACGGTGATTTGTCTAGCGCAACAAGGATAATAGTTTTCCTACAGCTTATGGCGACTGGCATAATTGTGCAGTTACTGGATGAACTTGTCCAGAAGGGATGGGGCTTCGGCAGCGGAATAAGCCTTTTCATAATGGCTGGTGTTGCGCAGCAAATACTCTGGCAATGCTTCAGTCCTGGAACAGGACTATTTGTGGGAGCTCTCTCCGTTGTCTTGTCAGGAAACAGGCCAATAACAGATTGGATCGTTGGATTCGGCGCGTATCCCTCCTTGATAGGTTTTATAGCCACGATAGCAGCCTTCTTGGTTATAATTTACATGGAAGGAATAAGAGTGGAATTGCCATTGTCCTATGCTGGTTACAAGGGTTTCCGAAGCCGATATCCAATAAAACTTCTATACGTGTCTAACCTGCCAGTAATATTCGCGTCAGCTCTCTTCGCCAACATATATATCTTCTCACAGCTCTTCTGGAGCATGAGTGGTCAGCCCACGCCTGAAAACGCGAGCCTATGGCTCAACCTCTTGGGGCAGTTTAGATGGAACACTAATGTGACTCCAGCATCCCTAGAGCCGATAGGTGGGTTGGTTTACTACGTTACTGCGCCTCACAGCCTCGCTGACGTCGCAGCCCGCCCCGACAGGGCCTTCGGCTATTTGGGTATCCTCGTTGCTTTCTGTGTTGTTTTCTCGCTCACTTGGCTTGAGGTTGGCGGTTTAGGGCCATCAACCGTGGCTAAGCAACTGGTTGATGCTGGCATGCAAATTCCAGGATATAGACGCTCTGAAAAGGCTATTGAATCCATTCTTAAGCGTTACATTCCAGCAGTTACGGTTCTCGGCGGAATAATCGTGGGGTTAATCGCTGGCATTTCAGATTTCCTTGGAGTTTTTGGTTCGGGAATGGGTATTCTGCTTTCTGTCGGAATAATATACCAGTATTACGAAATTTTGGTTAGAGAAAGAGCCGCTGAGATGTATCCAGCCTTCCGAAGAATATTTGGAGAATAAAATCACAAGCTTAAAAGCAAAAATAGTTATTAACTGGACTTAAACAAAAGCAATTAAGCAAGTTTGAATGCTTAAGAACAGGAGACTGCGGAGATGCTGATGGCTACAATAGAAGTGATGTTAATCAGCTTAACCCTCTCATTTTCAATATCCTCCATTAACCGCATTTTGATAAGCAAACTTGTCGGCTGGAAACAGTACAGGGTAATGCAGAAAGAAATCGCCGAATACCAAGCCCAAGCATCCAAAGCGCTTCGTACAAAAGACAAGAAACTCATGGAGAAAATAAAAAAGAAAGAACCGCAAATTATGAATATGCAGAAGAAACTGCTTAAACCTCAACTAGTTTTATTCGGGCTTTCATTCATTTACTTCTTCATCTGGCCGATACTAATGCCCATATATAGTGGAAATGTTGCCTACATCCCTGGAATTGGCGGAATATCCTTCATTTACTGGTACATGATTTGCTCCTTGCTTTTTGGGGTACTTTCCTCTAGACTTTTGGGTACTATGCCAATAGAGTAGGAGGATAAGGGCGTGCCGCAACCTCATTTACGTACAAGAAGCAGAAAGCGAATAGAAAAATCCTTGCCCGGAGGGAAAAATAAAATCCACTTAAAGAAGGAAAAACCAAAAGGTCCTTCATGTTTCCTGTGCGGCAAGCCAATAGCAGGAATTCCACGTTTAACCTCCTCAGAAATAGGCAAGCAAAATCGAAGCAGAAAAAGAGTTTGGCGGCCCTATGCCGGACAAGTTTGCCACAGCTGCCTAAAAAACGCTTTAAAGCAAACGGCAAGAACAATGTAAAAACATTGAGGAACACCAATGACTATGGATAGAAAATCCGGAAAAGCAACCAAAGAACCAGTTGTTATATGTGTTTCAGGAATGGCTGGAAGCGGAAAAAGCACCGTAGCAAAGAAACTTGCAGAAAGATACGGATTAAAGTATTATTCTGGTGGAGAAGCGCTAAAAGAACTAGCCGCAGAAAAAGGCCACAAACCCTTTAAACGCGGATGGTGGGAAAGCGAAGAAGGCATACGTTTCATAAAAGAAAGGGAAAATGACCCCAGATTTGATGAGGCTGTTGACAAAAAACTCATGGAACTAGCACAGCAGGGAAACGTCATTTTGGATAGTTGGACTATGCCGTGGCTTCTAAAAGAAAGCTTCAAAATATGGCTTGAGGCTTCTCTCCAGAAGAGAGCAGAGAGAATAGCTAAAAGGGATAAAATAACCTTTCAAGAAGCCTTAGAAGCCATAAAGAGAAAGGAGGAGGGAACAAAAACCATTTACAAAAAGCTTTACGGCTTCGCCCTTGGGGAAGATTTTGCGCCCTTTCACTTCATTTTGGACACTGACAACCTGACAACAGAAGAAGTTTTTCAAGTCCTATGCAAAGTGATAGATAACATCGTGTTTAAATCGGAATCAACTTAAAATTTTGGTTCACGTATTTTTGCGTAAATTTTAAAGCTTCTATAGAAGCTTTTTCTATATCAATCTTCTATAATAAACTCTAAAAGTCGTGTTGCAAATGAAAAGGGAGAAAGGCGGTTTCAGAACAGACCATTTGGTGTTTGGTATTTTGGTTGGAATAATGGCTTCGTTCGCACTCTCATTTTTCTTTCACGCAAACACCGAATTGGCATCCATGCTCTTAATCTTCAACATCCTTTACACTTTTCTCACATTCCCTCTTGATGGAGTATTAACGAAGAAACTGTGCATGTTGTTATTGGGAAATGTTATTTGCTTGATTTGGAATAGCCTCTTTCTTCTGTTCGCTATCGCCGCAGCCGAATATTTTAATGGCTCTTTCGAAGTGCTATACATAATTCTCAATCCTTTTTTAAATCTCATATGGGTTGTCTCCTTTTGGTCTACGAGTCTAACCATTTTTGCCGTTTCAAGGCGAGAATCTGAGGCATAAGTATGCTCATTGAATTTTTAGAAGCAGCATTCGCCATTTTAGTAGCCTTAATGGTAGCCTATCTCGTCAGACACTACATTTTCACGATGGCGGTCATTAAAAACGCAGGTAAAAATAAAAGGGCTGTTAAAGTTGTAGGCGATGTCTATCAGCCCACCGTTTCCATTTTAATTCCTGCGCGGAACGAGGAAAAAGTTATTGGAAGAATTCTTCAAAGGATGACTGAGCTAACGTACCCGAAAGACAAACTACAGGTCATAGTCATCAATGATGCTTCAACAGATGCTACTGGGCAGATTGCAGAAGAATACTCAAAGGAATATAGATTCATCAATGTGGTGCATAGACGTCAACATGAGGGAGGACGAGGTAAGGCATCTGCACTTAATGCTGGACTTAAATACGCTAAACATGAAATCATGATATGTTTCGACGCGGACTATTACCCGCAAAGAGACATTTTAGAAAAACTCACTAGAGAGTTTGCAGACCCAAAAGTCGGAGCTGTTCAAGGCAGAGTTATTGTGTTAAATGAACCCCAAAACGTGGTGACAAGACTTGTGGCGCTTGAAAGGATAGGCGGATATCTTGTTGACCAAAATGCGCGGGATATTCTCGGACTTATACCGCAGTTCGGCGGAACAGTTGGAGGCTTCAGACACGACCTATTGGAGTCTTTAGGGGGATGGGACGAATGCGTTTTGGCTGAGGATACTGACTTAACTTTTCGTGTTTGTCTTGCTGGCTATAAGATTCGATATGTTAACGATGCCGAATGCTATGAAGAGGCTGTTGAAAACTGGCGCGCCTACTGGAGGCAAAGGTACAGATGGGCTAAAGGTCATATGCAATGCGCAATAAAGCATTCGTTTAAAGTTTTAAGGAGCAGCAACCTAAAACTTAAAGAGAAAATTGACGGTTTACTCCTGTTAAATGTCTATTTTATGCCAATTCTAGTCATGCTTTCTTGGATTGTAGGAATCCCGCTTTTACTTTTGAAATCATCTCAATGGCTAACAGCACTTTGGACTTCCGTCCCTGTTTTTCTATATAGTTTTGTAGGTAACTTTGCACCCTTTTTTGAAGTTGGAATTGGCGCTTATCTAGACAACCGAAGAAGAGCTCAATGGTTAATTCCATTAATGGTTTTCATGTTTGTATACAACATGTGCATATGCCTAATAGCGTTTGTTGATGTGTCATTTTCTAAAATCTTTAAAAGAAATAGTAACTGCTGGAGTAAAACTCTTCACTCTGGAAATGGAAATTGTTATATTGTGAACGGTGGCAATTGTTTAAAAGGTAAGGATGACTCCGAATCCGACTCCAACAGTGCTTATGCTTTTTCTAGGAGTCTCAACATTCATCTTCATCATGCTCCTGCCAGCAATTCTTGAACTGAAACGACCTAAAGACGCAGGACCAAGAATAATCGAGAAATTCGGCACCGTGCAGTACCATCCAACAGAAGCGAGCATCCCTCTTGTAAACATCGAAGAGGAGCAGTATAAATTGAACAAAAAAATTGTCCGCAGAATAGTAGAAATCATAGCCATACTGCCAAACATGGAAACATAAACTTTTACAGATATTCTGCGTGCAAATAAATGTGGATTTTGGAAATATTTAAAGGGAACCAAAGAACCAAACAGCATTATAAAAGAGCAAGCTCTGGGTGGCGTTGCCACGGTTAACGTTAAGGGAATTGCAAAAAGGTATCTTGCGGGTTGTAGGAGAACGGCAGTCTTCGCCATAACTACGCAATGCAATTGCCGATGTATAATGTGCGACATATATGAAAAGCCCCCAGAGCTTATCAGTTTACGAGATGCCGAGAAAATTTTAGATTTTCTCGCGGCCAACAAATTTCTAATAGTGTACTTCACTGGTGGTGAACCAACTCTTCATCCAGATGTTGTTGAAATTGTGAAATATGCAAACAGTTTGGGACTTGCAACCTCAATGACAACAAATGGGACATGCTCAAAGGAAACGGTTCTGAAATTGAAAGAGGCCGGGTTATATCTTCTAAGCGTGTCCCTAGACCATTGGGACGCAGATTTATGTGAAAAGATTAGGCGGCATAAGGACATCAAACGCAAACAGGAGGAAACCATTAAAAACTGTAAAGAAGCGTCGCTAAAGACCTACGCCTTGACATTTTTGAACTCCTATGTTATAAGGGACGGCATTGAAAATATGATAGAATACGTAAACAAGCAGTTAGGCGTTCCCATAGGCTTTTGTTATCCAGTGAAGAACAGTACTGATGCTTACCCCTTGGGCGGAAAACTTCCTGAAGAAAGCATACTTTTCCAGAATTTACAAAAAACTATAGAAACAATTTTGTTCCTCAAAAGAAATGGAAGCGCCATTGCCAACTTAGGTACATGCATCGAAGACATAATAAGGTTTCATGAGAAGAAGCCTCCTCATGTCTATTGCAAGGGCGGGGAAGACGTGATTTTCGTTGATTGTCGAGGAGATGTATATCCTTGCTTTGTAAAGGAAAAGTTGTTCAGTGCGCTCCATGATAGGGAACCCCGTTTTCTTAAGAATGTGAAATGCAACGAATGTTTAACAACTTGTTTCCGCGAACCTTCCATTCTTGCACAATCTATTCTCAATCCAATGTTAATAAGAGAGGGATTTTACTCCTTTTCAACTAGAAGCCTTTTCATTTAACAATAAACTAGCGTGCTGGCTGCCAAATCTTTGAAAATGGTCTTCCCCTGAGCACGAAAAAAAGATAATCCACAAACCACACACTCACAACTTTAAAGAGCCCTAACTTTCTAAATCTTCTCAAGGATTCATAAACCGTCAAGTCTTTAATAAATACAAACTTCCCTAGTTTGGAAAGTCTGTTGGCAAGGTCATGATCTTCGATGCAGGGCATATTCTCGTCAAATCCATGAGCAGCCAAAAACGTGCTTCTTCTTACAGCAAAGAATTCCCCTCTCGCGTGGGGTCTGATTTTAAAAATGGCGCGAATGAGGAAATTGTAAAAGTGAAAGAACGCAGCTTCAGCAAGGGTCGGGTTGACGGGCATTATATAGCAGGTTGCCCCCACCACATTCTTATTCTTAAAGGTTTTGAGGACTTTATCCACAAAATCTGGGGGCGTACACACATCTGCATCCAAAAAAACTATAATGTCTCCTTTGGCTTTCTTGGCTCCGTAGTTCCTAGCCCTAGATATTCCTCGCATGTTTATTTGATAAACGGCACTTGCATAACGTCTTGCAATTTCAACTGTGTTATCTTTGCTCCCTCCGTCTACTACGATAATTTCTATTGGAGGTTTTATACCAGCAAGTTTGGACAAAGTTTTTTCTATATACTTTTCCTCTTGGAAGGTAGGAATGACAACTGAAACCTTTAAGGTTTCCATTGCAGTGCCTTTTTCTCCATTTTGCTTGCAATGTAGATTGAAAGGCTACATAAAGCTAGCGTGACCCTCACGAAAACCCATATTAAAGTAATAACAAAAAGCTACATTAGCTTGAGGATGTGTCCAAAAACTTGAGTCAAGAGAAGGAGTCATCGGAATTCGAAAGGGAATACTTCAAATATTTGAGGTACTCGAGTAGAAGAAGGCTGATAGGACAGCATTTTTTGGATGTTCTTAAATGGGCGTCGAAAGTTTCAAATTCTAACCTTTTAATCGGGAAGGAAAAAACAGCGTTAGACGTGGGTTGTGCCTATGGATATGCAGTTAAAGTTTTAAAATATTTGGGTTATCAAGCTTACGGCGTTGATATTTCAAAATACGGCTTAAAACAAGCCAAAAAGAATCAAACTGCTGACTTTGTCATTTGCGATGTCCAAGAAAACTTACCGTTTAAGGAGTGCTCTTTCAACTTAATTACATGTATCGGAGTTTTGGAACACCTTACACGACCTTTGCATGCCCTTAAAAGCATGTTTGACGTTTGTAAGGATGTGATTATTTGCACTACGCCAAACGTGGTTGTTGAAAAACCTGTTAAACGGGTTTTAAGAAATGTGGATGAAACTCATATAAACGTCAGAGCTTCATGGGATTGGGAGAGGCTGATAAGAGAAAATTTAAGGTGTAGTTTCGTTAAAGTTGAGCTTTTCTTCGATGCTGGTTTGAGGGTTGCAGATAAACTCTTATTTTTTAGGTCGTTTAAAATACCCTATTTCGGGTTAGACGCTAGAATACTAATTAAAAAGTAGGAAGAAAAATGTCCCTCAATAAGCAAATAGACGTTGTCATGTTGACAAAGAACAGCGAAAAAATACTTCGAGAATGCCTCAAATCCGTCTACGAAAATGTTCCCGTGAGTCGTTTAATTGTTTTGGACGCATCTTCAACCGATCGAACATACCAAATAATAAGCGAATTTAACAGAAAATATGGAAACATCGTTTTTCTAACTGAAAAAGGTTCGAGGGCTAGAGCAAGGCAGAGGGGCATAGAAAAAGTGGATACGGACTGGTTTATGTTTGTTGACAGCGACGTAATCCTCTGTGAAGACTGGTTTAGGAAGGCTATTAAATATGTTGGAGAGGATGTCGGCGCAGTCTGGGGATTAAATTTTGATGTCACTCCAAATTTAAGAAGCAAGCGTTTTCTGAGACTTCTTGCGCTCGTTGCAAGCGGATGTTTCAACCTTCGTGGTGGGATGCATGACACGCTAATTCGGCGTGAAATTTTGGATGGCATCAAAATCCCTGAACGGTTACACGCCTATGAAGATGCATACATTACGAACTGGATAAAGAAGAAAGGGTATAAGGTTGTGGTTGGCGAAGATATTTACTGCTTGCACTATAGACCGACACAATATTACACTCTTAAGGAGAGTGTATCGCTGGCTGCAACTGAGATAAAATGCGGTTTAATATACTCCCACATTTACAAGTACGCACTTTACTACCCACTTTTAACGCTTAATTGGCTTATACAAGTTCTAAACAAAAACTTTAAAGGTTAACTATTTCGTGAGGGCAATCCAAAGATGGTCAGTTACAGGCCTAGGCAAATTTTCTGCTTTTCCATTTTTTGTTAATAGTAAGCGCTTATGCGGGTCGTCTAGAAACTCGCCGATGATAGAGGCGTGAATGTGTTTCATTTTCAAACGTTTGATTATTTTTTCTGCAAACTCCGGCTTAGCCGCGATCAGTAGGGCGCCGGAGCTTATCAGTTGTAAGGGGTCTATTTTGAAAAAATCGCATATTTTCAGAGTCTCCGATTGGATTTGAATTTTCTCTTCAAAAATTTTCACTCCCAAGTTTGATGCGTCTGCCATTTCATGAATTCCTCCGGCAATGCCTCCTTCGGTTGGGTCGTGCATTGCGTTGACACCGCCTGTTTTGAAGGCTGTTATTGCGTCTTTGACGATGCTTATTTGGTTGTAGAATTCCTTCGCATTCTGCAATGTTTCAGCATCTATCGCCCCTTTCAAATGTTCTTCTCTGTCTGAAGCTAAAATTGCTGTTCCCTCAATTCCGGCGCTTTTAGTCAAAATTAGTTTGTCGCCAGGTTTTGCTCCTCCAGCGGTTACATATTTTCCCTTTTCCGTTAATCCCAGCATACATCCAACGACTATGGGATTAACAAGTTTGGGAGTTACTTCGCAATGTCCACCAGCGATAGCTATGCCCAAATTTTTTGCGGCTTCATTCATCTGAACGGAAATTGTTTCAATAGTCTTCCGGTCTGCTCCTTCTGGGAGCAAAATGCATGAGAAAAGAAATGCTGGTTCAACGCCGAAGGTGGCGACGTCATTGGCGTTAATGTTAACTGCAAGCCATCCTATTCGCTCTATTGCTCCAGTAATTGGGTCCATGGAAGCAATTATAGACTTGTCGCCGACGTCTATTATCGCACCATCAAAACCTGCTGAAGGACCCAAAACAACCTCTTCACGTTTAATGCCCAAATTTTTGAAGATGACGTCCTCTAGGATATTTATGGGAATTTTTCCAAATGGCAGTCTCATAATGACCCTCTATTGAACATAATTCTGTTTTAGCTTTTAAGTTGTGGAAGACTGTTAAGAACAATTTTCACAATGGGTATTGCAACGATTAATCCAACAAGCATCTGTCCAATATTTACGGGGATTTCAACTATAGCCGCTGGCTTGCTGAGTATAAACTGTTCGTAAAGGAAATATCCAGCAACCATTTCTAAGCCTCCAACGAGCATAGAGAAAACGGAACATCCAACTTCTGGCTCAACTCTAAAACCAGCAAAGACAATTAGCAAAGCGACAGCGCCGCCAAGGAAATACCAAAGCTCTGCTGGAACAAACCCGCTGAGAGTGGGGCTTTGTGGCTGAGGATAACCCACGTATAAATCCACATTTCCACTATAATATATGGCACCAGTCGCTGCAAGTAACATGCCTACAACAACCCCTAATATCGCGGTAAAGATTTTCCATTTAGATTTTGCAGTTTGCGCGAGGAGCTTCTTGCTTAAAAAACCTACTATAGCTCCTTCCAAACTTTTTGTTATGAAAGTGCCTGGAGCAAACTGCGGAGCTACCAGCATATCTGCGATTGCCGCACCTACTCCACCGGCAAAGGCGCCTACAAAGGGTCCAAAGAGTAATGCAGCAACATAAATTACTGTTTCGCCGACATTAAAGTACCCTGTTGTCGCTGGGACGCTTACCGTGAGTGCTAAGGTGGCGATGCATACCAACGCAGCGAAAGCCGTTGCGATTGCAAGCTGCAAAGTTGCTTTAGCAGAATCAACCTTCGGTTTTGTTCTGAACATAATAGTATAGTTAAAACTATACTATATTTTAGCTTTTCGCATCACATTATAGCTTTCAGTTCATCGATTGCGCGGAGGACCTTTTCTCCACGTTCTGTTATCTTAAAGAAGATTCTTCCATTTTTGTCATAACCCACTATTAGGCCCTTTTCCGATAGTTCGTTTAGATGTTGATATATGGCTGCCCTTGTCATGGTTTTTCCAAGTTTTTTCCATAAATCATAGCCGTAAGTATCCTTTTTGGTTAGGATGCGCAATATTTTTTCTTTTGTGCTAAGCTCTAAGCCCAGAACCGCTGTCTTCTGTTTTTTGGTTAGGGCTTGCAATATGTCTGTGGCTTTCAGTCCGCTTCCAGTTATTAGGCAGGCTACACTGTCTTTTTCGTCTATCCTCCCCTCTTTTACAAGCTTTCTCAGTGCGGCGATTGTCGCGGAGCTTGCTGGTTCCGCAAAAATTCCTTCTAGTTTTGCCAGTTGGAACTCTGCTGAGAGAATTTCAGAATCAGAAACAGCTAAACCTAAACCCTTCGACTCTTTTAAGGCTTCCATTGCTAACGCGCCTTGTAAGGGCTCCGCAACCAAAACAGCAAGCGCACGGGTGTATGGCTTTTGAATTTTGGTAAACTTTTGCGCGTTTTCCGCTATTGCCTTAACTATGGGCGCACATCCTTCAGGTTGAACACCAACCATTTTTGGCAGAGCCTTTGTTTTTCCAAGTTCTTGAAGTTCCTTAAACCCCTTCCAGATTGAGTAAATTGTACCACCGCTTCCCATAGAAACTATAAACCAGTCTGGAACGCCAAACTGCTCGTAAACTTCGTAGGAAATTGTTTTCTGGGCTTCAATCACTAAGGGGTTTAACTCCGCAGTTGCTTGGTACCAGCCCATCTCTTTTGCAAGTGTCTCCGCCCGCTTTATTGAGTCGTCAAGGATTTCACCGAACTCTTCTATAACAGCGTCATATACAAGCATTTGAGCCAATTTCCCAACATCAACATTTTTGGGCACAATAGCGTGGCAAACCAACCCAGCCTTCGCAGAGTAAGCCGCGAGAGAAGCGCCGAGGTTTCCGTTTGTTGCGCAGATTAAAGTGTCATATTTAAGGTCTATTGCATTTGACGTTAGAAGCGCTGCTGCGCGGTCCCTGTAAGAATTTGTCGGGTTTCTTGTTTCGTCTTTCAAATACAAGTTTTTTAAACCAACTGCTTTTGCAAGTCTCTCCGCCCTATGTAGCGGCGTCCCCCCCTCGCCAAGACTTACCATATGCTTCACTGGTGGAAGCAATGATTTGTATCGCCAAAAACGCGAAGGCTTAGATTCTTCCATGAACTTCCCGACTTAAATGTTTCCTATTCTAACATTAAATCTTTCTAATTATTTTGCAGCTCTTCCAATTTGCGGCTTTTGAGACGGGAAAACCTAAATGTGAGTGTTATGTGATAAAATAGCAAGTTGCGAGTTGAACGCCATGAGCATAAGCAAAGAAAAAGAAGATCCAGTTAAACTGCATAAGGATGCAAACACGCTTTTCGAAACTGGCAAATATAAGGAGGCTATTGAGGTTTTCTTGAAAGCAGCAGAATTGTACCGCAAAGTGCAAAACTTTTTCGACGCGGCAACAATGCTCTACAAGGCTGGCGAATCCGCGTACGCACTGAAAAATTATGAGGACGCCGTTGAATATTTCATGAAATCCGCCGAGCTATGCTTCCAAAAAGGCTTTGATAGGTTTGGGCTTAGCGCATTAGAATATGCGAGAGACTGTTATAGGGCTGTTGAAAACAAAGAAAAAGTTGAAGAACTGGAGAATAAGATAAAGGAAGTCAAAACAAAACTGGAATCTTCTTTCTAGCATAATCTTATTCTTTTCCCAAATTTTCTCAGAAAGGCTTCTGAATGGTGGCATCAGGGTAAACAGCAACCTTCGCTTTTCCTCCATGCCTATTCCTTAACTCCTCAATAACTTCATCCCATGTTTTAACCCTAATAGTCTTCTCGCGAGGTACAAGCTCAAGCCAAGGCTGCCGCTCAAAATGCTCAGAATACAATATGATTCTTCCAGCTCCGTTCAAAATATCCGGGGGAGCCAAATACAAGTCACCGAAAAGCTTTGTCCCCCATCTCCCATGAATATAATGTGTTACTTGACCTTTTGGGGCATTGACTATGAGGACAAAATCTCCATCCTTTTTCAGCGTTATAACGGGCCATGAGGCTATGGCGGCTTCGTTGGCTTTTGAGTAGGCATTTGACACTACAATGTCTGCTTCTGGAACTATAGGGGTGCGATAGTGTTCCGCGGCGACTTTTACGCCTTCTCTTTGGGCTTCGATTACATCACCAGCAAATATGTCTGTGGAGTTTCTATTCAAATCTACGAGGACGTTTACAACCATGTCTAAACCAACAATTTTAGCTGCCTCTTCAGCATCCAGTCTAAGCAAATTCTCCTCGTTCACTCTCCCATACGCCATTTCACATGAAGGATGAACTTGCCTATGCGCTTGTGCTGTTGAAAAACCGCCCAAATCCCCATGGTTATAGCATATGCTCCGTATTCCAGCAACTCCTGGAAGAACTATTTTTGCTCCGCCGCTGTATCCGAATTGTGGATGTGGGAGAATGCAGCCAACGGCAATTTTTAGGTCGCAAGCCATGACTTCAGCGTTAACCTCCACTGGAGTGCCATATGTGGTGCGTCCCACATAAGCTAGATTTGCATATGGGTTATGATTAAAAACCGGATAATTTTCAACTGTGTCTTTGCCTAGCTTTTTGACGAAATCTTCCTTATCAAACACTCCGTGGCTTCCGTTGGCGCATATAAACCTTACATTATCGTTCTTTATACCAGCCTTGTGAAGTTCATTCAAAATGTGGGGCGCAATTTCATACACCTTTGTCGGTCTCGTCATGTCATCAAAAATTACAACAACCTCTTTTTTTCCTTCGGCAAGTTTGCTTAACGGCTTGGTTCCTAACGGTTTTCTCAAAGCGTCAATTATCTCCTCTCTGCCTATTGCCTTTTTACCTTGACCTTGCATAACTTGGACATTGACACTCCATTCGTCTGGAAACCAAAGTTTCAGTTCAGTGTCTCCAAACCATGCCATTTGTGGAACAGAAACCTCCATGATTTGCCTACCTCACAGTTAATGTTTGAACAGCCTAAACTATTTGCTAAGTTAAAGGCATATAATCTTAAGCGTTTAACAATTACTAAACAATGTGGTTGACGCTTATGGACAGAGAAGTTATAGCTAAACTTAGAAAAATTGTTGGAGACGAAAACATCCTTGTCGGCGACGACATAAACGAGGAATACGCATGTGACGAGGCGCTCACGGTAAAACATTGTCTACCCGACGTCGTAGTCAAACCCGGGAGCGCCGAAGAAGTTGCAAGCATACTACGCCTAGCAAACGAAAAATGTATTCCAGTCACGCCCAGAGGCGGGGGAACTGGTTTATGCGGCGGTTGCGTTGCATCTTCTGGAGGTATTCTTCTATCCCTTGAAAGAATGAACAGGATAATAGAGATAGACGAAGAAAATCACGTGGCGGTTGTCGAAGCGGGCGTCGTCCTCTCAGACCTTTACAAGGCTGTTGAAGCACGTGGACTATGTTATCCAATTTATCCAGGAGAAGAAAGTGCAACAATCGGCGGCAATGTCGCCACAAATGCCGGGGGAATGATGGCAGTCAAGTATGGGGTCACGAGACATTTTGTTTTAGGGTTAGAGGCTGTTTTGCCAACAGGGGAAATTATTAAAACCGGAGGAAAATATGTGAAGGCTTCAACTGGCTATGACTTAACACAGTTGATTATCGGTTCTGAGGGAACCTTAGCTGTGGTAACCAAAGTTATATTGAAGCTTATTCCCCGCCCAAAAGCTAGACTAACCCTTTTTGTCGCTTTCAAAACCCTCAGAGACGGGGTTAAAGCTGTTCCCTTAATACTGAAGTCTGGAAGAACCCCTCTAATAATTGAGTTTATCGACAAATTCGGGCTAGGCGGAATGGAAAATTACACTGGAATAAAAGTTCCAATAAGCGAACGTGTGCGCAATGAAGCGGAAGCCTTTCTCCTCATAGTTTTGGAAGGTGAAAGTCAGGAAGGGGTATATGGAGACGCCGAGCTTATCGGCGATGTTTGCATGAAAAACGGGGCAATCGATGTCCTTGTTCCACCCACAGAAAGGGCTGGAAGAGACCTTCTCGAACTGAGGGAGAAATCGTTTTATGCTGCGAGAGACGCGGGCGCAACATACCTAGTGGATGTGGTTGTTCCCCGCAGCGAAATACCAAAATTTATGGATCAAGTGAAGGAAATGTCAGCAAAATACGAGACGGTAATAACAGGCGCTGGACACGCGGGTGACGGAAACATCCACTTAGCCATAATAGAACCAGATTTGAATAAGCTCTCTTCGGTTTTAAAGGAAATTTATGCCGTTGGAAAAGCGCTTGGAGGCACGATTTCAGCAGAGCACGGCATAGGTTTAGAAAAGAGGGAGCTCTTCCTTGAATTGGAGGATAAAGCGAAGATAGAGCTTATGAAGAGGATTAAGAAGGCTTTCGACCCAAATAACATCCTTAACCCTGGCAAAATTTTCTAAAGAGGCTTTGTCTTTCTGAATTCTTCTGCTCCTAAATCGAAAGCCTTCAAATTTAACTCAAGATTTTTCTCTGCAAAAAGCTCAGTTATCATCGACCTAAAAGTCTCTGGTTTTATCGGGGTAAACTTTGAAGCTGCCAAGCATCCAACCATTACAATGTTTTGGACGATGGTGTCTCCTGCTTCCTTAGCCAACTCTGTTGCTTCAACAACATGCACACTATGGACAAGTTCTTTCATAGCATTCAAGATTTTGTCCATTGCGGGGTATGTTGCCTCACCTGACAAAACATCTATTGGGTAAACTGGCCTCGGATTAACTATTACCTTGGTTTCTCTGTTGCCAAACTCGCCTATCGTGCGTAAGCACTCAACAGGCTCGAAGCCCACTATTATATGGGCTCTTCCTTTCGGTATCAGCGGTCCATATTGGGTTTCCTCTGAAAGTCTTATGTGGCTCATAACGCTTCCTCCTCTCTGGGCTGCACCGTAGGTTTCTCCAACTGAAACGTGAAACCCTTCTCGAACGGCTGCTGAGGCTATTATGTAGGAGGCTTGAATGTTTCCTTGTCCTCCAACACCAGTTATGATTATGTTTAAGGGGTCTTCCCTCATCCCTAACTCACCTCTTCAACTACAATGGCTTCGGCTGGGCAAAGGTCGGCGCAGAGGCCGCATCCAGTGCAAACAGCTTCATCTATCTTTGCTTTTCCCTTAGCCGAATCCCATATGTTTCCTGGACATTTGAAAACGCGTGTGCAGAACCTTACGCATCCGCATTCGTCGCCTATACACTTGTCTTGGTTGACGTAGACTTTAGGTTTCTTCTCCCTTTTTCTAGTCTCTGTTAGGGGGCATTCGTGGCGGAATATTATGACTTTTGTTCCTTTTGTCTGGAGCATTTCGTACAGGTTTTGAACAGCGTCCTCAATGTTAAAAGGGTCTTGCACTCTCACTTCAACGCCTATTCCCTTGCAGATGTCTTCTATTGGGATTTTTTGAACGGGATTTCCTAAGGCGTCTGTTCCCGTGCCCGGGTGCGGTTGGTGTCCAGTCATGGCTGTTGTGTTGTTGTCTAGGATTACGTAGAGGATGTTGGCGTTGTGCCACTTTGCATTTATTAATGCTGGTATACAAGCGTGATAAAATGTTGAGTCGCCTGAGATGGCTATTACTGGCTTGTCCAAGCCAAACTGAGCTAGTTTTCCAAACCCGTTTGCTGTTCCTATGCCTGCGCCCATGCAATGCAAGGTTTTTGCGACTGAAAAGCCTGTTGGAAGAAGCCCTAAACTGTAGCATCCGATGTCGCCTGTCACGATTCCATCCCGTCCATCCCACTGTAAGGCCTTCTTTATCGCCCAGAACGAAGCCCTGTGGGGACATCCAGCGCAAAGACCCAGTGTCCTAGCTGGGACAAGAGAGCCAACAACCATCGAAGCCTTTTCAGAATACCCTTTTTCTCGTGGAAGATATTCCAACCCCTTTATTTCTGTCAAAGCCCTTATCACAGTGTCAACGTCTATCTCACCTGTTCCAGCGCCATACTCACTGCGGACGTGACCTGACTTTTTGCCATAAAACTTTATGGGCGCAACTCCTTCAGCCAATAGGTCAGCTGCAAGCATCTTCACGTTCTGCTCGAGAAACGGATCTATTTCCTCAACGAACAAAACTTCTTTTGCGTGTTTTAGGTGTTTGGCAACAAGTTTTTCGGGAAGAGGCCATGTTGTGCCAAGCTTCAATATTCCCACTTTGTCTTGGAGCCCCAATAGTTTTATGGCTTCAAGCGAGTATGGCCATCCTGTTCCAGAAGTGATGATTATGAAGTCAGCGTTTTCTCTGCCCACGTATTTGTTAAATTCCGATTCCTCAAATTTTCTTTGGGCTCTGTCCATTTTTTCATGGAGGATTCCGTGGAACATGCATGCTATTGATGATGAGCCTGAAGTCCACATTTCTTGTGAGCTGAAGGCGGCGGTTCTTTTTTCTTTAGGTATTTGCCCAAGCGTTACCACTCCTCTGGCGTGAGAAAGCCTAGTTACTGTTCGAATCATGCATATAACTCCTAACTCTTCGGAAAGCTCAAAAGCGAACTTTGCCATGTCTTTTGCCTCTTGCGCTGTTGAAGGCTCAAAAAGCGGGATGTCTGCAAACCTAGCGTAGTTGCGCGTGTCAAGCTCCGTGGTTGTTGAATGCGCAAACGGGTCGTCTCCAGTAACCATCACAAAACCGCCTTTTGTTCCAGAAAGGTTAACGGTCATGAGAAAATCCGAGCAGACATCAGCCCCAAGATTTTTCATAGCCGTCAGAGACCTTAAACCCGCGGCCGCTGCAGCTCCCGCTGCTTCGAGAGCTACAATCTCGTTCACCGACCACTCGACGTAGATGCCGAACTTTTTCGCTGCCCTAGCCAAGGCTTCCACGACTTCCGAGGCGGGATTTCCCGGATAACCAGAGCAGAAGTTCACTCCAGCTTCTAGGGCTCCTCTTGCTATTGCCTCGTTTCCCATAAGCAATATTTTTTTGCCGGGTTCATCCAGTTCAAAAAGAGACATTTTATGCATTTCCCCCTCCTTTTATGATTTTTAACTTGTATTCTTCGTTCAAAAGCAAGTAAGCCACCTTTTCAGATGACGTTTCCGTGAGTACCCGTTTTTTCCGCATCAACGACGCCTCACATAGGTGTTCAAGCCTCTCTTTTTCCAGCGGTCTTGTCTCCAGAACTCCATTGTCTATTGCTTTCTGCAAAATCTTTTCTCCCTCGTCTGTCCGTGCAATAATTGTGTTCCAGTCTTCTTCGCCTTCAACAGTGCCAACAGAAACGTCTGCGAACTCGTTTGTCATGTCGAAGCATATATTGCATGATGGCATTATGAATTTTCTAAGTTCATCTAATGGGATTTCAAGCTTCCCTCTTTCAGTTTGTATAACGAAGATGTTGGCTGGTGGCGGAGGCACATCCAGCTTTAAAATTTTTGCTCCACCCGTTTTTTCTCTGATAAACCCGTAGGCTGATGGCTGAAGTGCCCATGTGCAAAACAGTCCTATTATAAACTTTATTTTGTTCGCTTCAGGCTTCAATTCCGAAGCTTGCATCTTGCGCACTGCTGTTACTTGACAAGGTGTTCCAACAAAGCCCACTTTCCCCTTTTCACGCTTTATAGCCTCAAGAACAACTGAAATTGTTGGGCATGCTAGATACTTGGAGCGGGCGCATTCAAGCACTTCATCCCTTTTCCTAACTATGGTTGGTTGAGGATTGACTCCATCATTGGATTTTGCGAGAACAGCCGCATCTATCTCGCCAATTTCTAAAGCATATGCTATTAGAGCCGAAACTACTCCGCCATATTGTGCAACAGAATAAATTTCCGGGTTTTTCGCCCTTCCCTTTAATATCATTCTGTTGAATCCCAACACATAGTCTTTTCTTTGAGAGCCGAAAATTCTCTGGTCAAGCGAGAAGACATCCAAGTATGTTCTTGGGCAAAAGGCGTAGCATTTCCCTTCTTTAAGCCCGCAAAACTCTATTATGACAGCTCTTCCCCCAGCAATGTCTATGTAGGGGCAAAGGTTTGCACATGCCCCGCAAGAGGTGCACAAGTTCTGGTTCAAAACGGTCTTTTTAAGTTCTTCAGCTCCCCCAACAGTCAAGCCTTTTTCACCATCCAAACGTGTTATATCTTCCAGTTATGTAACATCCTAATTGGAAGTTGAAGCGTTTAAAGGTTAGTGTTATGCCGACGCCTTTCCGAACATTAGCCGAATTATGTGAAAAATTGGAAATGACAAGTAAAAGGCTCATCATGATCCGTCTTGTGGCGGAGATGCTGAAGAATTTGGAAATTCAAGAGATTGAGCCAGCCGTTACTATGATTCTCGGCAGAGCTTTTCCAAAATGGAGCCAGAAAACACTTGAAGTAAGTTGGGCAACTCTAAGCGAGATAATAAAGCGCATAACAGGAGTCAGCTGGGGCATCTTCATGGAAGCTTTCAGCAAAACTGGCGACATAGGCTCAGCCACAAAAACCATTTTTGAAAAAAGCAAAATCAGAAAACAGACAACGCTCATCGAGAAAGCGTTAACGATAGAGGAGGTTAGACGCAATTTAGAAGCCATAGCCGAGGCAACAGGAACAGGCTCAAGAGAAAGAAAAGAGCGCTTAACAGAAACTCTATTGAGCATGGCATCGCCAGTCGAAGCGAAATATCTCGTTAAAATTTTCATAGGCGAAATGCGAACTGGTTTTCACGAGGGCTTAATGGAGCAAGCGGTTTCCAAAGCCTTTGGAATTTCCTTAGAAATGGTCCAAAAAGCAAACATGACCTTGGGAGATATAGGTGAAGTTGCAGCTGCAGCCAAAAGAGAAGGCGAGGAAGGTCTATTAAAAATAGGTTTCAAAGTTTTTAGACCCGTAAAGTTGATGTTGGCTCAGATGGCTGACGATGTTGGCGAAGCTTTAAAAGAGCATGGTGGAAAAACGGCTTTTGAATACAAATTAGACGGCGCTAGAGTGCAGATTCATAAGCTTGACGGTGAAGTTAGGGTTTTCAGCCGCAGACTAACTGACGTAACTGAAAGTCTGCCAGACGTTGTTGAGTTGGCAAAACAAAACATAAAGGCGGAGGAGGCGATTTTGGAGGGTGAAGTTGTCGCTGTGGACTCGTTTGGCTATCCAGTTTCCTTCCAACATTTAATGCGGAGGTTCAAAAGGGTTCACGCAGTCAAGGACATGGTGGAAAAAATCCCCGTGAGACT